>NZ_CP025781.1:3172507-3807009 GCF_004194535.1 Iodobacter fluviatilis
TGGGGGGAGGATCGTCATGCAATTGGTAGAGCAAGCCTGCTAGGATGGCAAATAGAGCGAGGCTGCTGACTACTGTAAGGTAAATCTGCCAATAAAGCTTGTGCCGCACGATACATCCTTGTTTTGCTTTATGTTTGGGGGATTGCGCTCTAAGGCTTAATCATCATTTTTAGCAAATACATAGCCGACACCCCGTACGGTGATGATGCGTTTGGGCGATTTGGAATCATCACCCAACGCTGCGCGGAGTTTGGAAATATGCACATCGATACTGCGATCAAACGCTTCCAGCGCTTCACCGCGAACGTGATCCATGATTTGCTCGCGGCTCATCACCTTACCAGCTTGACGGGCGAGGCATAGCAGCAAATCAAACTGATAGCTGGTGATATTGCAATCTTGCCCAGCCAGCTGCACGCTGCGGGCGTCTGGGTCTATCTCAATATCATTAAAACGTAAGCTGCCGTCAGAGGGTGTGCTATGGCGGCGCAAGATAGCGCGCAGCCTTGCCAGTAATTCTCTGGCATCAAAAGGCTTGGCCAAATAATCATCCGCGCCCAGCTCTAAGCCGACGATTCTATCGGTGACATCGCCTCGGGCGGTGAGCATCAGTATGGGCAGCGGATGAGTTTGGCGAATCTGCCGGCATAAATCTAAGCCATCGGTGTCTGGCAGCATTAAGTCTAAAATTAGCGCCGAAAAATGCTGGCTGGCAAGGGCAGCCAAACCACTTTTACCGTCGTCGGCAATCATCACACTAAACCCTTGCTGGCGTAAGTATTCGGCCAGCATGGCGGTGAGGCGTTGATCGTCGTCGATCAATAAAAGTGATTTGTTCATGCGCTAAGCTCTTTATTTAGTTAGATTTTTATCACCACGATGGCCGCGGCGTTTTTCCATTTTTTCAACCAGCTTAAGCCTTTGCTCTGGCGTGAGGATACGGCTTGCTTCCGCCACAAGTGCGGTTAGTTTACGCGATGAATCGTCCATGACCTTAATTTTAGCGGCGCGCAAGGTTTCAAGCTGTGCGGCATCAACGGTGTTTTGGCTAAATAATTTACGCAGCTCATCGTGATCATTGCCCATGGCTTTACGTTGGATTTTCATTTCGGCAAAGGCTTGCTCGGCTAGTGGTTTTAGCTGGCTTTTTTGCGCTTCAGTTGCATTGATCTCTTGCAGCATTTTTTCTAAGCGGCTTTGCATCATTTTTTGCATTTGCTCAGGATTGCCGTGGCGCATCCCAGGGCCGCCGCAATGTTCGGGGGCTGCGGCATAGGCTAGGCCGCCGAGTGAAAGACCGAGCACGGCAATAATGGCGGCACGGCGATGACGATGTTGGAATTTAGTTTTCAGTGCATTAAACATAATGGCTTCCTTGGGAATGAATAGGCTTGCAACACCTACAGAATAGCCACCGGAGGTAAAGCGTTTGTGTGCTTTGTGTAAAGTTGTGTAAAGCATAAGCCGAGCAGACTCGGGTATCATTGCGCTTACCGACTGATTTATCGTCATCAGCATTGCCAGCTCACAGCTTTGTGCCCTAAAAGGGGGGGCGTTGCTTATAGCGATGATCGCTCTTCATTAATAAGGACACATCATGAAAGATATACATACCAGCCAAGCACCTGCCGCCATCGGCCCTTACGTTCAGGCTAAAGATATCGGCCAGCTCGTATTTACTTCTGGCCAGCTCCCTATCAATGCAGCAACGGGTGAGATGCCTGCTGCGGCAGGCGATCAAACCACGCAGTGCTTGGCTAATGTGGCGGCTATTCTTGCGGAAGCGGGCTTGAATGCATCTCACATTATTAAGACCACGGTGTATGTAAAAGACCTAAATAATTTTGGCGAAGTTAACGAAGCGTATAGCCGCTTCTTTGAAGGCACCGGCAGCTACCCAGCACGTAGCTGTGTAGAAGTAGCGCGTTTGCCTAAAGATGCGATGGTTGAAATTGAAGTGATTGCATTGCGTAGTTAAGCAATATTGGGTTTGCTCGCTGTTGATAGCAAACCCAGTCTTTGATATATAAAGCTGCATCGTCCTGATGCAGCTTATTCATCCCACCATCCGCCTAGCAGCCTGTCGGACTTAAGACTGATCTACTGCGGAAAAGCTGGATTTGGTCATATTTCACGCATTTTCTCGTTGAATAGCCAGCTATTCGCCTCAAAAACCCGCGAAATCTGTCTCAAACCGGTCTTTCCCTCGCTACGATCGCTTAAGTCCGACAGGCTGCTAGCGCCATAAATACCGCAATCTGATTGCTGGTAAGTGGTGGGGAGTACTTTTTCTATGGCTTCAGGAACATGGCCGGTGAGCTCAGCAAGCCGGTACATGGCGATGCGACGCTGGGCTTCTAAAGGCGGTAGGGCGGCTTGCAATTGGGCGAGTTGCCCGCGTGAACGCACCACATTCAGCGTGGTTCCCCTACCTGTTTTTAATCGTTTTTCATCTAAGCCTAAGCGCTGCTGCTGCAAGCTAACCGAACGCCCAGCCACTTGCAGTTGTTTGCCAAGTGCAGATATCAGTGAAGGCGCGGGTGGTTTCACCAGCGACCGAGACGCAGACTAAATCGTAAGCGGTTTTAGCGGCTTCGCTATCGGTTTGTGATGCTTCAATACTACGACTAATTTTTGGCACGCCTATCTTGTGTGTCTTCGCTACGTAAAACTAATGGATCGGCCACGAGGCGATCAACTACACGGATTAAAGAAGCCGCTTCAATGCCCACCATTTCGGCTAGCACACCATGGCGAATGCCTGCTTAGCTGAGGCCTATCTACACTAAAGGCCAAGCGCTGGCTAAGGTTAAAGCATGGCGATGTGCACATTGATCAACGGCACTGCGATATAGTTGCGACAGTAGTGTGAGATCGCTGGCGAGGGCAATACTTAATTGGGTTCTGATCGGATTCATATACCTCCCATAGTTAATCGTTAGCATGGCAGCTAATTTTTATGTGATTGCCCCCTTACTATTGCCAAGTTTTATTTCAAACTCTTAAATATACTGACTCGAGTTGAATTAAAAATATTACGTCCTCACATGAAATGCTTTCTCTTTATGCTTAAATATGGACATAATTGAGTAAGTTATATCCACGTCATAAATTGCTAATTATCGATGGAAATTATGAAGCCACCTCGTCTTACGCTTTTAAGCTTACTTCTCACTTTTGCCTTCTTCCCTACAATCAGCCCTGCGGCAACCAAGCCACAAGCCAGTGCGCAAGCAGCGGTAGCAGGGCTTAAGTTGATTCGTACTGTTGAAGGGATTCAAGAGTATCAATTAGATAACGGTCTGAAAGTATTACTGGTGCCAGATGCAAGTAAGCCAGTGACCACGGTGAATATCACTTATCGGGTTGGTTCAAAGCACGAAAACTACGGTGAAACGGGCATGGCCCATTTGTTAGAACATTTGATGTTCAAGGGCAGTAAGGCGCATCCAAGATTGTGGGAAGAAATGAGCCAGCGTGGCGTTCAGTTTAATGGCACCACTTGGCTAGACCGCACCAATTACTACGAAACTTTCGCGGCAAAGCCTGAGACCTTGGAGTGGGCGATCTCGATGGAAGCAGATCGAATGGTGAATTCACGTATTTCTGGCGACGATCTAAAAACTGAGTTTTCTGTCGTCCGTAATGAAATGGAAAAAAACGAAAATTCACCTTCACGCGTGCTCATTCAGCGGGTGCTGTCGGCAGCGTATCAGTGGCATAACTATGGTAAAGACACAATTGGTGCACGTACCGACGTAGAAAACGTCAGCATTCCACGCTTGCAAGATTTTTGGCGCAAATATTATCAGCCCGATAACGCGGTGCTGGTGGTGGCGGGCTCGTTTGATACCGCCCAAACACTTAAGCTGATTGAAAAGAAATTTGGCGTGATCCCGCGCCCAAAACGCATTATTGAAGCCACTTACACTCTAGACCCCGTTCAAGACGGCGAACGGAGTGTGGTGGTGCGCCGCGTGGGAGATAGCCAGTTTGTGGCGGCGGCCTACCATACCGTGCCTGCTGCTCACCCTGATTACGCGGCTTTTGAAGCGTTGCAAGTGATTTTGGGTGATACACCAAATGGCCGGTTATATAAATCGCTGGTAGAAAGCAAACTGGGAACCGGCGTGTTTTCATGGTCGGCTAATTTAGAAGAACCCAGTTTTATTATGTTTGGCGCGGAGCTACGCAGTGAGCAAAATATTGCATTTGCAACCGAGCTAAAAAACGATCAAACCATCGTGATGGCTAAAAAAGTATTAATCAATACCATTGAAGATTTAGCGGCTAATCCTATTAGTGATGAAGAGTTAACGCGTGCTAAGGCAAAAATTGATAGTGATATGGCCAAAGTATTTAATAACCCAGAGCAATTGGGTGTGGCTTTATCGGATCATATTGGTAATGGTGATTGGCGTCTATTACTGCTATTAAGAGACCGTATTAAAGCGTTGACTAAAGCCGATGTACAACGCGTAGCACAAACTTGGTTAAAAGCCAGTAATCGCACCACCGGCGAGTTTATTCCAGAAGCCGATCCGCAGCGTGCACCTCAGCCCGCCAAAGTAGATTTGGCCGCACAATTGCAGCAATTTAAACCGGGTGTTGCCGTGGCTGCGGGCGAGCGCTTTGTGGCTACGCCAGAGAATATCAATAAGCGCACACATCATGGCCAATTTGCTAATGGCATGAAATACGCTTTCTTACCTAAAACTACGCGGGGCAATACCGTTTCGGCTAGCTTATCGTTTAATATGGGCAATGAAACTAATTTAAAAGATAAAGCCATGGTGGCAGGCTTGACCGCAGCAATACTGGATCGCGGCACTAAAAAGCTTACTAGCAAGCAGTTTGCTGAGCAATTAGATCAGCTGCAAGCCAAATTGCAAATCAGTGGTGATGTCAATCGTTTATCCATTTATGTAGAAACGATAAAAGATAAATTGCCGAGAGTATTGGATTTAGTTAACGATGCTTTGCGCCAGCCTGCGTTTGATGACGCAGAATTTGCGCTGCTGATTAATCAAGAATTGGCTCAGCTAGAATCTTCACGCAAGGAGCCGCAGTCAATTGCTTCTGATTTATTGAGCTCCCACTTAAACACTTGGCCAGTTGGCGATCCACGCGCTTATATTTCAATTGAGCAACGTATTGTGCAATTGAAAACCATTAAATTAGCCGAGCTTAAATCGTTCTGGCAAGCGTATTACGGTGCGAATCACGCTGAAGTTGCCGTGGTGGGGGATTTTGACGAGGCGGTGATTAAGGCACAATTGGCTGAGCAATATGGCAATTGGAATGCTAAGCAAGATTACGCTCGTTTAAGCAGGCCTTTTCAGGGGAATAAACCGCTCGATATCAAGCAGCAAACCCCTGATAAAGCCAATGCCTTTTTTGTGGGGCGTTTAGCATTACCGGTTGGTGATCAGCACGCTGATTATCCTGCCTTAGTGTTAGCTAATTACTTATTAGGCGGCAGTATGAATTCCAGAATATTGGAACGGATTCGCCAGAAAGATGGGATTAGCTATGGTGGCGGCTCTAGATTGCAAGCCTCTGCCACCGATGAATCGGGCAGCTTTATAACTTACGCTATTTACGCCCCAGAAAATCGGGCCAAGTTAGAGGCGGGGATGCGTGAAGAAATCGCTAAAGCGCGCCAAGAAGGCTTTAAGGACGAAGAGGTAAAATTAGGCAAGGAGAGCTTCTTGCAGCAATTACAATTATCCCGTACTCAGGATGGAAGCCTTGCGGGTGCATTAAACAGCAATTTATACCTTGGCCGAACCATGCAATTTAGCGCTGAGTTTGAAGCGAAAATTGCCGCACTAACACCAGAGAAAATCAAAGCGGTGATGGTGAAATACCTCGATCCAACAGCGCTTTCAGTGGTGTATGCAGGTGATTTTGCGAAGAAGTAATTGATGTTAATGAGGGCGGGTTAGCTTAGTGTTTTTTATAAGCGTAACTCGCCCTAAGCCTTTTTATTCAGCCTTTATCCTGCATCTCTCAGCAGCACCATAGGCGATGTTCTGCTGATTTTATGTAAGCGTCTGAGTACGGCTAATCCGGTGATCATGGCTCCTGCAAGCAGGCTGGTAAAAGGCAGCCAGTAGTTGAAGGCTACGGGGAGCTCTAGTAACTCTTGGCCGATCACTACACCACCGATACTGGCCATTAATCCGGCAATCAACCCTGCAATGCTGCCAAGTAGCAGGCTTTCTGTCAGCCACAAATGACGTAGCTTTCTTGACGTTGCTCCCAGTGCCCGCAAGATGGCGGCCTCGCGGCTGCGTTCGGCTTCGGTGGTGTCTAGCGCGGCAAATAGCACCGTGATGCCGGCGGCGATGCAGAAGATAAATACCAGCCTCAATGCCGCCGCAGATAAATCTAAAATGCGCCGTACTTCGGCGAGCACTTGGCCAACGTCGATAATGGTGACATTGGGAAGGGCCTGCACTAGCTCTGGTACCAAATTTTTGTCTGTCTCGCTTAAATAAAAGCTGCTGATCAGGCTAGCGGGCAGCTCGGCAACCAGCCCCTTGCTAGCCACAACAAAGAAATTTACCTTAAACGAATCCCAATTGACCTCACGCAAATTGATCACTGGAGCGGTGATGGTGGTGCCTGCAATATCAAAGCTCAGCACATCACCGAGCTTGATGTTTAGGGTTTTAGCCAGCCCTGCTTCTACTGAAAAACCGGGCTGCGTGTCATTTAATGGTTTCCCCGCAGTGATGCGGTTGTCGGCATTTAAGCTTTCACCCCAAGATAGATTGAATTCGCGCTCGGCTAGGCGTTGGGCATTTTCCTCTTTAAACGATTGCGGTTTAACCGTGGCTTTATTTTGCATTGTCCAACGGCCGCGAATCATGCTGTGTAGGGCGGGGGGAGCAAGGTGCTTATGGCTAAATATTTGCTCAAAGCGTAAAGCCTGCTCGGGTTGAATATTAACGGCAAAATGATTTGGCGCATTAGCAGGTACGCGATCTTCCCAAGCTTTAAGTAAATCGCCTTCTATGACGGTGAGTATCCAAATACCTAGCAGCCCAATCGCTAGCGCACCTAGCTGGGTAAAGGCCAGAGCAGGGCGGCGCAGTAGCTGTCGCAGGGCAAGTTGCAGTGGGTGCTCTGGCAGGATGCGCGGTAAAACCCACAGCAGGGCTAGGCCAGATCCCCCCGCCAGCAGTAAGGTGGCGGCAATACCGCCGCCCACCATGAGCGCAAGTTTGGCCTCGCTGGCAATCCACCATAGCAAGAGCATGAGAGCGAGTAGCGTTAAAGCCCATTGCAAAATCAGGCTGGCTTTGGGCTCTAACTCATGGCGCAGCACCCGTAGTGGCGGCGTGTTGGCTAGCGCGAGTAGCATCGGCCCAGCGCTGCCCATTAGCAGGACCAAGCCCAGTAGCGACGCCATCAGCCAAGGCAAAACATTGCCATCGGGCAAGGGCGCGGGCAGGCGAGCTTGAATACTGAACACCAGCAAACTTTGCGCGCCCCAGCCGAGCAGGCCACCAAGCAGGCTGGCTGCCAGCGTCAGCAGGGCAAGTTGCGATAACAGCAAAGTGCGCACTGTGGCGCGGCTTGCTCCTAGCGTGCGCAGCAGTGCCACGGTATCAAAATGACGGCTGGCAAAGCGCCGTGCCGCCAGTAAAATCGCCATGGCGGCTAAGCAGCCAGCCAGCAAAGAGGTCAAGCGTAAAAAACGCTCGGCGCGCTCTAAAGCGGTTTTTACTTCGGGGCGGGCGTCTTTAACGTTTTCTAGTTTTTCGCCACGGCCAAGGTTAGGCTGCATCGCTTGATGCCATATGGCCACGGTGGCGGGGGGGCCAGCTACGAGTAGGCGATATTTTACTCGGCTGCCAAAACCTAATAACCCACTTGCGGCTAAATCTTGATGATTAATCATAAGCCTTGGCTGAATGCCAGAGAAATCCATCGCGGCATCGGGCTCGCGCTCAATCAAGCCAGCAAGTTTAAGCTTGAGTTGGCCAAGCTCTAGCGTGTCACCGATTTGTAGTTTTAAAGTGGCCGCCAGCCGTGCATCGGCAAAGGCAGTCCCAACTTGCGGAGCTGTAGAGGCATGGCCGTCAGGGGCAAGCTTGAGTAAGCCCCGCAGCGGATAGGCATGGCTGACCGCCTTTACCGACGACAGCATCACCTGGCCGTTAAAGCTTGCCATACTCGGAAAAACCGCTGTTTCTGCCGTTGTTAAACCCCGCGCCTCAGCAGCATGCTTAAAATTAATGGCCAGTGGATGATCTGAGCTAATGACGGCATCTGCTGCCAGCAAATCATTTGCTTCTAGCGCCAGCAGCTTCTCCATTCGGGCCGCCAACAGTCCAACAGCCGTCAGCGCCGCAATCGCAATAATCAGTGCTGCCAACAAAGTTCGATATTCGCCAGCCTGAAAGCTGCGATAAAATAAACGCCAGCTGAGTTTATTCATGGTAGTGGGTCACTTTTGAATGCTGATGAGGCGGGAAAAATGCTTGATCCTGCCTAGGCGCAGAGCCTTGTGGAAAGCGCGTGGGCACAGGTGCCCATCCTATATATTGGCGGATGATGGTCATGCGGCCTCGCCACTAAACTCAACTTGTGTTCCTGCCGATAGCCGTAGGCGCCAGCTGCAGCGGGCTGCGAGTTTTTCGTCGTGGGTGACCAGCACCAACGTGGCATTGCTTTCCGTATTGAGCTGAAATAAGAGATCGGCAATCGCCTCACCGGTGGCAGCATCTAGGCTGCCGGTGGGTTCGTCGGCAAATAAGATTTTTGGGTTTGCGGCAAAGGCGCGGGCAAGTGCGACGCGTTGCTGCTCGCCACCGGATAATTGCCGAGGGGTATGGGCTAAGCGGTGGCTAAGGCCAACGCGCTCTAGCCAGATTTTTGCCTGTGCGCTGGCATCTTTGCGGCCGGCTAATTCCAGCGGTAGCATGGTATTTTCTAAAGCTGTTAGCTCGGGCAAAAGCTGAAACGATTGAAACACAAAGCCAGAAATCTGCCCGCGTAGCTCGGCACGTTGGTCTTCGTTTAAGCGGCTCAAATCTTTTCCCGCCAGCATGATTTGCCCGCGCGATGCATCATCCAGCCCTGCTAACAGCGCCAATAGTGTGGATTTTCCAGAGCCAGAACTGCCAACAATCGCAAGGCTGGCTCCCGCTGGTAGTGAAAACTCAATATCATGTAAGAGATCAAGTTTTTCTACTGCGGTGAGGACTGTTTTACCAAGGCCGCTTACCGATAGCATTATTTCTGAGGAGTGGGTCATGCGTTTTCTCTTATTAGGTTTTTGCTGCTTGTTGAGTACTCAAGTGCAAGCGGCAAATATTCTGGTGTTTGGCGACAGCTTATCGGCTGGTTATGGCATTTCGGCAAGTAGCGCTTGGCCAGCTCTGTTAGATAAAGACTTAGTTACGCGTGGCACACCTTGGCGAGTGATCAATGCCAGTGTGTCAGGAGAGACGACTGCTGGCGGGCTAACAAGGTTCCCGCATGCACTAAAAATACATCAGGCTAAAATCGTGGTGCTGCAGTTAGGTGCCAACGATGGCTTACGCGGCTTACCACTAGATGCCATGGAAAAAAACTTAGCCAGCATGATTAAACTTGCCCAAGCCAGCGGGGCTAAAGTGCATCTGATCGGTATGCAAATGCCACCTAATTATGGCGCGGCCTATACCCAAGGCTTTGCCGCTATTTATCCGCGATTGGCCAAGAGGTACAGTAGCAGTTTAACGCCATTTTTACTGGCACCTGTTATTAAAAATGAGGCACTTTTTCAGGCCGATCAGTTGCACCCTAAGGCAGAAGCTCAGCCCTTGTTGATGAAAATGGTGGGAAAAGATTTGGGGATATAAATTTTCTTATTACAGCGTTGTAGATAACCTAAGAAAAGGTGTATTCGTACTTATAGAATAGTGGGCCATTTTCACTAGCGATTCCCGTACAGTAAATCATCTGAAATTTATAATGGCTCCACTGCTAAAGTGATCGGTAATGATCAGAGGCCTCCACTAAATACAGCTCACTGTCATTGGGCTGTGTTATGAACTTGGCAAATAAAAATATGCTCTGAATGTTTGGTTTTTTTATACGTCATTGTTTTGTATGGCTAGCATTATAAAGTTGGTGAGCGTAGAAAAAGAGCAGGCGTATAGCCTGCTCTTTTTTATTAAGTTTCTGGGTCGGTGTTGTTTTATTGACAGGGCAATGTTGTTTTTTTTAAACAATCAATATTATTTTTTGTTAAAGAAAATTTTTGTACTGTGAAGATTTCTTCTTAAAAAAAACAACAAAATTTCTATTTCATATGTTTTTTAGCTAATGGGGTGTGTTTGAATTTTTATGTATTTATTGGATTATTGTTTCAATAATTGAAATTTTTTGCTTGTTAAGCTCTAAAAATTCTTACAAATTATGCTTTTATGTCTTTGTCGTTATCAGCCATCATGTAGTGCAGACTCAAAAAACTGGGGACTATTTTAATACCAGTGTTCCGCTTGTATCTGAAAACCACGCTATTGCTACATTGCATTTGGAGCAGCGTGCTGCATTAGATGAGCAGCAGGTACAGTTGCCTACGACGTGATGACCGTTTCATTCGCGGCTGCGTTGGCTACAGTTTTGAGGCTGAACTATAACTGGGGTGAGAACAAAATTAAATCCTACTATGCTTAATGCTCTTAGAGCCAAAGAAAGCGGATTTAATTTTACTCTGACCCCAGTTATTATTACTCTGACCCCAGTTATTATTACTCTGACCCCAGTTATTACACCTGCTCGAGCCTGATATCAATCAAGAGATTTACGGCTTGCCTGAATACCTATCGGCGCTTAATTCAACCTGGCTTAATGAATCCGCCACGCTGTTTCGCCGCCGCTATTTTGAAAACGGCAGCCATGCCGGTTTTATTCTGTACATGACCGACGCCGCCCAAAACGAAAGCTATATCGACGACCTGCGCGAAGCCCTGCAAAAAAGCAAAGGCCCAGGGAATTTTAAAAACTTAATGGTGTACGCACCAGGCGGCAAGAAAGACGGCATGCAGATCTTGCCTATCTCGGAAGTGGCGGCAAAGGATGACTTCTGGAACATCAAGAATGTAACCCGCGACGATCAACTCAGCGCCCATCGTGTACCGGCACAACTGATGGGCATCATTCCCAACAACACCGGCGGCTTAGGTGACGTAGAGAAAGCCGCCACCGTGTTTGCGTATAACGAGATTGAACCATTGCAAGAGCGCATGAAAGAGTTAAACGACTGGCTGGGGGTGGAGGTGATCCGCTTCAAACCTTACGTACTGGCGTAAACAAACCCAAGCAAACAGCAAGCCCGCAAGCGCGGGCTTTTTTACGCCTGCATTTTAAGAAGAATCTGCCATCAGCCCCCAGCGCGCGCCCTCGTGACCCCGCCACGCCTGCCCACTTAACACACTATTTTTTATGCACCTGCATGAGGAAGGCTCAAGCCGCGCCAAATATGGCCCAAAATGGTAAAAAATGCACCTATAAAAGCTTGCATAATTTGCGTATTGCTTGCCTATTGTTGCAAGGTACGCAACACCTATTTAGGTAGTAACAGGTGCAGAGCAAACATAAGTCCTGCTAGGTTTCATACCCTCATAGCCTAAGGAAGCAAATTTAACTTTACTCTGACCCCAGTTATTTTTTAATGACCCCTGTTATTTAACATTTTTTTGGAATGTGAGACTTGACATGTTTCAACGTCGTCAATAAATTGACGCCATTGCCCTTAAAGATGTGAAGAAATGAAAATTGTTGATTTGTTTTGCGGTGTTGGTGGGCTTTCTCTTGGCTTTCAGTCTGCTGGTTTTGATATTAAGGCATCATACGATTCATGGGAAAAAGCAGTAGCCATTTATCGAGATAATTTTTCTCATCCAGTATATAAATTTGATTTGTCTGATAGTGATAAAGCATCTGAAAGTATTGGGTTGTTGAATCCAAATATTATAATTGGTGGTCCACCATGCCAAGATTTTTCCCATGCAGGAAAAAGAAGTGAGGGGACAAGGGCTAACTTAACATCATCATTTGCGACTATCGTTTCAACAGTAAGGCCTGAATGGTTTGTAATGGAAAATGTTGATAGAGCACAGAACAGTTCGGCATATAAAGAAGCTAGAGATATTTTAAAATTAGCAGGGTATGGTTTGTCAGAGAACGTACTTAATGCAAGTCTTTGTGGTGTACCACAGAAGAGAAAAAGATTTTTTTGTATTGGAAAACTAGGTGAAATTGATGGATTTATGGATGATTTTTTAATGTCTGGTTTAAGTGAAAAGGCTATGACAATGAGAGATTATTTTGGTAGTGAACTGGGCTTGGATCATTACTATCGGCACCCACGAAATTATAGTAGAAGGGGTATTTTCTCGATGGATGAGCCTGCACCTACAATTCGTGGTGTTAATCGACCTGTTCCACCTAATTATGTGAAGCATGATGGCGATACATCTAGTTTAGATGGAATTAGACCACTGACAACTTTGGAAAGAGCTAGAGTGCAAACATTCCCCTCTGATTTTTCGTGGTCTGGGACAAAAACTGACTTGGAGCAAATGATTGGAAATGCCGTTCCTGTTGAGCTTGGTAAATATGTGGCAAATGCGATTAAAAAATATATAGATAAAAATGGAAAATAGTAATGAATGAAGAGTTTAAGAGTTGGTTGGTTTTAGAATAAGGATTTTAAAGATCGGTCAACTAGAAATGTTGTTTGCAAACTTAAACGAAGATCATTATTTGTGGATATTAATAACAAAACACCAGTTAATAATTTAATATTCTTACTTTCTGATACTGAAGAGTTTAAATCATTAACTGGTAATGTAAGAAGACAGTTAAAAAGAGCTATTGTGCTACATTATTATTTTATAGGTAAGTAAAACTAATACATATCTGGTTCGGCTAAATTTTCGACTGGATGTGTATTTAAAAAAGCCCTGGTGTATTGAATAAGATTGCATCAAACCGCCTTTCTGGGCTTAATAAGTCTTGACCACCACCTAAAATTATATTTTTAATCTCAGTTTTTTTTATTATAGGCGTTGATAATCTATCACATCTCATGTATTTATTTGTAACACTGCCATTTGAGGCAAAGGCTTTGTCATTTTTTGTGTTGAATGACAGCTTATCTATTACTTCTTCTGCATTGAAGTGACCATTTGCTTTAATGTCACGCAACATTTTAAATAACCAGATTACTGTTCTTGTTTGTCGAGTGATACTTTTTGCATCAGTCTTACTACATGCAATTTCTGTTAAGAAATAACTAAATCCTGCATCGCTCCAAATAAATATATCTAAACAGTTCTCAGTAAGTTCTGGTTGTTTACCTTTTGTTTTCCAGATTGGTTGAATTAAGAAAGGTTTTTGCGACAAAAAATCGCTAAAGCAAATTGAACGGACAGAGCTAACAATAATATCTATTTTTTCAAGAACTAACTTAGGATCTGTCCAGTCTGAAATTTTAATATCTGGTATTAGTTTATGTAAGTTATCACCAAGACTAGCTGCAAGACTACAGGCCAAATATACAATAGAGTCTGGGCGAACAACTATTTCACTGCCATATAAATTTTCAGATAAGCTATGTGTTGAATTATCAGGTAAAGCCGTTAGCTTAACTTCTAATCCAGATAAGCACTCCCCTGAGTGTATTTCCTGAATAACTAAATCGGTTCTAGGTAGTTGCCCGATAACAAATTTTTGATATGGAGAGTGTTGAGCTTCAAATGCAAAAAAAGTGTTATCTCCGTTTGGGTCTATTCCAAATGCTTCTTTAATTGTTATTGAGTTAACAGAGAAAATACCATTGTTAATAGATAAATAGTTTGAACTTATGTCTTTGCTAGAAAGATAACAGCACATAGCAGCTGGAAATGATGAGTTAAACTGATTCTTACCCCATGAGTCTTTATTTGTGAAATCTCGATTTGTTTTTTTTAGTCCAAATAAACTAGGTACGACGGCATCCATAAAACCCCGTTAAAAATTTAAGTAGATTAATATCTGATGTTACCTAATCGCTTTAGGTGGAATGGGCTCTGCAGCTGATTGAGAAATCCCTAACCCATTGATTTTTCATAATGTGTGCGTAATATCAGTTAATATCTATAAATTCTAACACTAAACCTATGAAATAACTGGAAATAACCAAAATAACTGGGGTCAGAAGTTCGCAGTAACAGTAATTTAGCTAGCGGGTTAAAGTCCCGCCCGAGGAATTGTCCATACGCCTCGGTAGTACGAAAGAGCGGCGTTTGAGTAATCAAGGGTCGTGAGTTCTTTACGACAAAGAGGCAGACCGTAACGAAAGTGAACCTAGAAGTAGCCTCGTTAACATTGCAGTTGCCGACCTCGTTTCTGTATAGGGAAGGCCGTTGTGCTGATGTGTTGGCAATGGAAGCCACATCCGCGAGCTGTCGGGGTAGCAGGGGCGGTATGTTTTGGAAGTTAAATTACCCAGTGCTGGAGATCCATCACGGTGGCAGGGAGACTGCCAAGCGCAATGTATAAGGAAACGAAATCAGCGCGTATCGTGATGGAAGTCGGAGGGGTTCATAGTACCGTTTGAGATTGAGGGACAACATAACCCCAGTCGAGGGAAGGGACCCTGCTTTGTTCATGCAACTGAAGAGCTGAGGATCAGGAGATTGCCATGTTGCTAATCACTCCGAATGAGATCAGGACGCTACAGAGGAAGCTGTACATCAAAGCCAAGCAGGAACCAAACTATCGTTTCTACGCACTCTACGACAAGATTTACTGTGCTGACATCCTCAAGTTAGCGTGGCGACTGGTCAAGGCAAACAAGGGCAGTCCTGGGGTTGATGGGATTGACTTTGCTGCCATAGAAAGCGGCGAAGGGGTAGATTGCTACTTGTCGGTAATTAGTCAGGAACTGCAAGATAAAAGCTACCGGACTGGGGCAATCAAGCGCGTCATGATTCCCAAAGCGGATGGCAGTTTGCGTCCACTCGGGATTCCGACGATACGAGATCGCGTGGTTCAGATGGCGACCAAGCTGGTGATGGAGCCTATCTTTGAGGCGGATTTTTGCGAGCACTCCTATGGGTTTCGCCCAAGGAAATCAGCACATCAAGCAATAGACGCCATTGCAGAAGCTTTGTGGCAAGGTAAAACGCAGGTCATCGATGCTGATTTGTCGAAGTATTTCGACAGCATTCCTCACGCTAAACTGATGGCCACGGTAGCTGAGCGCATTGTGGATGGGGCTGTACTGGCCTTGATTCAACAATGGCTTAAAGCGCCGGTTATTGGAAAAAGTGAGAATGGAAAAGCGGCAACGGTCAGTGGAGGAAAAGGGCAGCGCAAGGGCACGCCGCAAGGTGGGGTGATTTCTCCGTTGCTATCGAACCTTTACTTACATCTACTGGATAGAATCTGGCATCGCCACAATATAGGGAAGAAACTACAAGCGAGCTTGGTGCGGTATGCCGATGACTTTGTAGTGCTCTGCCGTGGCGAGACCCAAAGCCCGCTGGCGCATATGAAGTGGATATTGGATCGGCTGGAATTGACGCTTAACGAAAGCAAGACAAAAATTGTTGATGCTAAAGCCGCGTCATTTCTATTTCTGGGATTTGATTTGCGCACGAACCTATCCGCTAAAGGCACTCGCTATCCCTATATTGAGGCCTCAGCTAAATCGGTAGAGAAAATCAAGACGCGACTAAATGAAATTACTGGAAGAACCCAAACATGGCGACCAATTGAAGAGGTGGTGCGAGATTTAAATCAAGCATTACGCGGTTGGTCGAGTTACTTCCATTACCGGAATTCATCCAAGCAATTTTATAAAGTGAAGCGTCATTCAGAAGAACGGCTAAGGATACATCTTCGCAAACGGCACAAAGTCAGCGATTGGAAAACGAGCATGCTCCGTTATCCAAGGCGGGTGCTAAATGAGCGATACGGTTTGTATTCATTACCGACAGCAGCAGGTTGGAAATCAGCGCATGCTTGATGTGAAGAACATCGGAAAGCCGTGTGCGGGAAAATCGCATGCACGGTTTGATGAGGGAGGGCAGGTGAAAACCTGCTCTCTACTCTACCAAAAATAACTGGGGTCAGAAGTTCGCAGTAACAGTAATTTAGCTAGCGGGTTAAAGTCCCGCCCGAGGAATTGTCCATACGCCTCGGTAGTACGAAAGAGCGGCGTTTGAGTAATCAAGGGTCGTGAGTTCTTTACGACAAAGAGGCAGACCGTAACGAAAGTGAACCTAGAAGTAGCCTCGTTAACATTGCAGTTGCCGACCTCGTTTCTGTATAGGGAAGGCCGTTGTGCTGATGTGTTGGCAATGGAAGCCACATCCGCGAGCTGTCGGGGTAGCAGGGGCGGTATGTTTTGGAAGTTAAATTACCCAGTGCTGGAGATCCATCACGGTGGCAGGGAGACTGCCAAGCGCAATGTATAAGGAAACGAAATCAGCGCGTATCGTGATGGAAGTCGGAGGGGTTCATAGTACCGTTTGAGATTGAGGGACAACATAACCCCAGTCGAGGGAAGGGACCCTGCTTTGTTCATGCAACTGAAGAGCTGAGGATCAGGAGATTGCCATGTTGCTAATCACTCCGAATGAGATCAGGACGCTACAGAGGAAGCTGTACATCAAAGCCAAGCAGGAACCAAACTATCGTTTCTACGCACTCTACGACAAGATTTACTGTGCTGACATCCTCAAGTTAGCGTGGCGACTGGTCAAGGCAAACAAGGGCAGTCCTGGGGCTGATGGGATTGACTTTGCTGCCATAGAAAGCGGCGAAGGGGTAGATTGCTACTTGTCGGTAATTAGTCAGGAACTGCAAGATAAAAGCTACCGGACTGGGGCGATCAAGCGCGTCATGATTCCCAAAGCGGATGGCAGTTTGCGTCCACTCGGGATTCCGACGATACGAGATCGCGTGGTTCAGATGGCGACCAAGCTGGTGATGGAGCCTATCTTTGAGGCGGATTTTTGCGAGCACTCCTATGGGTTTCGCCCAAGGAAATCAGCACATCAAGCGATAGACGCCATTGCAGAAGCTTTGTGGCAAGGTAAAACGCAAGTCATTGATGCTGATTTGTCGAAGTATTTCGACAGCATTCCTCACGCTAAACTGATGGCCACGGTAGCTGAGCGCATTGTGGATGGGGCCGTACTGGCCTTGATTCAACAATGGCTTAAAGCGCCGGTGATTGGAAAAAGTGAGAATGGAAAAGCGGCAACGGTCAGTGGAGGAAAAGGGCAGCGCAAGGGCACGCCGCAAGGCGGGGTTATCTCTCCGTTGCTATCGAACCTTTACTTACATCTACTGGATAGAATCTGGCATCGCCACAATATAGGGAAGAAACTACAAGCGAGCTTGGTGCGGTATGCCGATGACTTTGTAGTGCTCTGCCGTGGCGAGACCCAAAGCCCGCTGGCGCATATGAAGTGGATATTGGATCGGCTGGAATTGACGCTTAACGAAAGCAAGACAAAAATTGTTGATGCTAAAGCCGCGTCATTTCTATTTCTGGGATTTGATTTGCGCACGAACCTATCCGCTAAAGGCACTCGCTATCCCTATATTGAGGCCTCAGCTAAATCGGTAGAGAAAATCAAGACGCGACTAAATGAAATTACTGGAAGAACCCAAACATGGCGACCAATTGAAGAGGTGGTGCGAGATTTAAATCAAGCATTACGCGGTTGGTCGAGTTACTTCCATTACCGGAATTCATCCAAGCAATTTTATAAAGTGAAGCGTCATTCAGAAGAACGGCTAAGGATACATCTTCGCAAACGGCACAAAGTCAGCGATTGGAAAACGAGCATGCTCCGTTATCCAAGGCGGGTGCTAAATGAGCGATACGGTTTGTATTCATTACCGACAGCAGCAGGTTGGAAATCAGCGCATGCTTGATGTGAAGAACATCGGAAAGCCGTGTGCGGGAAAATCGCATGCACGGTTTGATGAGGGAGGGCAGGTGAAAACCTGCTCTCTACTCTACCAAAATTAAATCCTACTATGCTTAATGCTCTTAGAGCCAAAGAAAGCGGATTTAACTTTACTCTGACCCCAGTTGTTATTTCTTTTTTATTTCTTTTTCATCATTCGTTTTTTATCTACAAAAAACACTTTAATATTAAATTCATTTTGCATCTTCCTCAACATAAAGAAAAAACATACACCAGCAATATAGCGTTGAATAAAATAACTTGCTGCAACAAACAATGGAACAGAAATGGCTACAGATGCAAATGAAGGGTAGATATTTCTAGTGCTCAACCCAGCCAATTCAGAAGCCAATAATATTATACCAAATACGACAGGAATTTTATCATAGAAAAAAAAACCTTCCGGCAAAAAAGAAGACATTTCGCCCTCATTCATTTCTTTAGAGTTAAAAACAATAGATTTTAAAAAACTAACGCACGCAATAGAATTCACAACAAAATATCTTACTGTAAAAGAACAGACATAAACAATTAAGGATAAATACAATGCAAACAAACAAAACCCAATCTTTGTAAATATGGAGTGCTTAAAAAAAACAGGCATAGACAATGAAAGACAAAGAAACACAAACGCAGCAACAGACACTAAACGTTTTAGCAAGATAAAACAAGCTTCATTACTTTTAATTAAGTACACAAAAGTTGATAAAGAAAAAAAACAGATGATACAAGGTATTATTATAAATAGTGACAAAACTCTTGCATCATCACTACCTCCTGAATATTTATTAGCAAGTATAAAAAAAGCCAAGGCATCAACTAATATAAACAATTGTAAAATAATGTATAAACTATCAAATTTTTTAATAAACATCACGAGTACCATTAGCTATTCTATTTTTTACATCAAAATACGTGTCGAATCCATCGACTAACGTAGCTGCTAAAACATACCCTCCGATAACAATCACCACTGTAAGGAGTACGGGAACTGACCCCACAAAAGCCCCAAGACCAATAATGCCTGCTGTTACACCAGCAACAATAACCCCTCCAAGGGCAGCAGTTGCACCTGCTTTAGCAATACTAACTCCTGCCCTACCAAGGAACTCACTCGTATCTTTACTGCCATTTTTTCCAAATACAGTAACCATATCGCCATAAAGATCAATTACAGTACCAACCGCCCCAACTTTCATTCCTGCTTTAAAATTACTTCCAACCGTTAGTGAAATACGTTTAAACCCACCAAACCCATTTCTTCCTCTGATTGTATTGTTAGCGCCTAAATACTCTGCCTTTGCACTTCCTATAGGAAATTTCATAGTTTGCACCTTATTTGACAAACCAGAAAGTGAAATAAGTTTACCTTTTAAAACATACCTATAATTTCCAATAGGTGATTTTTCTATATACATTTTCATGCCGAGAGTATTAAATTTTTTCCAATGTGATATAAAATAACCCGCTGACTCTTTGAAATAGTTGGCTGTCGATACATCATTAGCTATCAATGAATCTGCAGCGCCAACAGTATTTTTTACTATGAAATAAAAATCACTATTTATAGCTGGCTCTTTAGCTAAAATTTCATCTGGTGCTCCTGAAATAAGTCCACCAGCATTCAAACGAGCTAAAATTGCAGGATGTAATTCTTTAGCTGTCAACTCACCAACAATTACATGCTCTTGCACTTGTATTTTTTGCGGCTGAAAAGAAGCATAATCGAACTGGCTCTGCTTCATACTCTTATCAGCTAAATATTTAGAGAAAAAATCAATTTCTTGTTTATTGATTTGGCCCATACCATATGGGTCATCTGCGGTACATTGCATTTTAACCAACGATGCATCCTTACTCCCTATTGCAATTAGCATGGGCTCAGGTTTTATTTTTGGATCATCGTCATATTTTGTATCATCCAATTTATTTGGTGCATACTTTCCAATCACCACTCCATTAAGCTCCAGAACTAGACTTGTTCTAAAATTTCTAGATACCCAAATAGAAAAGCGCTCACCATCTTTAAATGTTGCTCTTTGGTTTTTGCTGGCTTCAACCAACACCTTGTCACGCTCATTATAAAAATCAGACTTTACAGCGCTTAAAGTATAGGTGTTTCCTTTTTTTAAATTTATATCAAAAACAATATCACGATGTTTACGTAAAATAACTCGATTAGCACACCCTGCAACAATCCCTTTTGCGTCTTGCCCCGGCAAGCAGATGTATATTTTTTTTTCTGGCAAATTATTCATTATTATTTACCTTTTCTAGTTATTTGACTTGCTTTGAAGCTATCAAAATTAATATCTTTTAATTCGGCCCAACCAGAGCTATCCAATGTCAATGAGTGCCCTGTGCCATCTTGGGACGCCAATTGAATTAATTCATTTTTTGGTGAGTTTCCATCTGCATCTTCATATCTTATTTTCATATTTGTTTTTTTGCCCTCAGATTTGAATGCCTTCACCAAGCTCGTAGGCCCACTGATCTCATGCTCCCCCCTTTAATGCTTATTTCCCCTGGGCAATGAATTTCAATATTGCCGTCTTTTATCCGGATATAGCCGCCGCCGGATGTAAAGAGCAGTTCATCACTTGCGGTGATTTCTGCTTTTTCTTTGCAGGCGGTGATTTTAACGTTTTTATCGGCGGTGATTTCGATATCGTCGCTTTGTGCTTGCAGCTGGATTTTGCCTTTGGCTGCGATGATCTTCAGCGCAACTTTGTCTTTTACCCCGGCCACAAATAGGCTGATGTGCTGGCCTACGTTGTGAATCCAGCGGCGGCCAGAGGTTTGGTTGGTGTCTCTTTGGGCGACCATATCAAGGTTTGTGCCTGCGCTGAGGGTTTGGCTTTGCGGGCTGGTGATGGCCACGCCGTCTTCCCCGTGCAGCAAGATAATTTTTTGTTGGCCTGCTTGGTCTTTAGATTTGCTCTTGCCGTCTTTATCGGTGTTGCTGCCTGCTTCAAGGCTTTTGCTGGCGTGTACGTGGTGATAAAGATGGCCGGTGCTGGCGGTGCTGCCCGCGCTATTATCGGCCTCAACAGTTTTGCCTTCGTCGCCGGTTTCTATGCTGTCGGCTAGCTGGTTGGTGGCCGTTTCGCCTAGGCTTTGGGCAAGTGAAAGGGCAGATTCAAGCTGGCTTTGCGCAGGGCTGTGGTCTAGCTGCTTGCCGCTAGCGCCACCTTTGGCTTCGGTGCTAATCAGCAAGCCGCTGGCGCGAATCGCACCTTGTTTGTCGCTGCGTAATTCAAAGCCTTCGCCGCGTGCTTCACCTTTGCCATCGGTGCGCGGGTGGATTAAGTAGCCAAGGTTAAGCTGGGTTTTACCGTGCTCGCTAGATAATTTAGTGCGAACTTCGCCCTTGGTATCATCAAACAGCAGCTCGCCGTATTGGCCGCCTTCATGCTCTTTGGTTTTGATGCCGGATAGGGTTTTATTGGCAGGCAGAGCGCCAGCGCCGCTGAACGCGGGTACTGAATGGCTGCCGTTATAGGTAACACCCGTTACAATTGGGCGGTCGATATCGCCCTCTATAAAGCTGATACTCACCTCCTGGCCCACCCTAGGGATAAACTGATGACCGAAACCTACACCTGCGGATGGGCACGCAACGCGAACCCAGCAGGATGACTTATCGTCAAGGTTTGCGCCAAATTCTGGGTGTTCTGCGGCACGTTGCCAGTGATATTGCACCTTAATGCGGCCATATTCGTCGGTATACACTTCAGCTTGTTGGCTAGAGTCGGCAGCGCCGCCTTGCGGGCCAACCACGGTGGCGGTTTGTACGCCTCGGCTTTTGGGTTTGCTGTGTTCGGTATGAGCAAAGTTAGGCGTGATCGGCTGGCCACGTCTTTGGGCGGTGAAATTAACTTGGTAAGGAGGATTCGCAGCTGAAGCCGCTGTGACCAGTAGGCTGGGCGCGACTAGGCCAAGTTGCTGGGTTAAATCGGCTGGGAAATTATTATTGGCCGTGAATTTTAGCTCGGTTACCGCGAATTCCCGTTGCTCCGCTGACGTCCCCTCATGCGCGGGGTGGTCTTCTAGGCGAAACCATTGCCCCGCTTGTAAGCTGCGCAAAGTGCCAGAGCCGGTAAATGATTTCTTTTTTGCATCCAACGCTTGCTGACGCAGCCTTGCGTAGTGGCTTAGTTCATCGTTATCGCTTGCGTAATACAAAGACTGAGGATCATAGTCCTCAAAACTGACTTGTAGCTGTTGACCACCCTCGCCTTGATCGATATAACTTTCATCAAAGCTTTGGTTCGTTGTGGTGGTTTTGTAATCAAAGCTGGCAAGCGATACCGAGCTGCTGCCTACTTGACGCTGAGTTGTCCATTCGGTAAGAGAATCATTCTCCTCCGTCACGTCAGCTCTATGAAAGCGCACCAGTGATTCATGCGCCTCTGGAATCGCAAACGCATCGTCAAAGATCAGCAGCTGAACTTGGGGGCTATCTCCGGCCAGATGAAGCCAGCTCCACCCAAGCCCTTCCTCCGCCAATAGCCGTGTAATAAAATCGCTATCTGATTCTCTATACTGCGTACAGTAGGATCGGGGCGCGTAAGTGCCGGATAGCTTGAAATCCAGCGTTTGCACGGCGGCAAACACAGGGTTTTTAGCTTGGTGCTCAGCCAAAATTTGCTTAACGATATCTGGCACGGATAAGTTTTGAAATACGCGGGAAGTACGGCGGTATCTGAGTAGCGCAAACGGCGGCTCTACGGTGAGGGAATATTGAGCGAAGCCCCATCAGAACCTAATAGCTGCGCCTGACTCACTACCCCACAACGCTCTATCGCATCACCATTGGCGTTTTCTATCGCCAATACCACCGGCAAGCCTAATAGCGATTTAAGTTCTAAATCGCCATTGGAGGACAAGCACTCAACCTGATAGCGATACGCTTGGCAGATCCCCTCACTACCTGTTACGCGCTGGGGTAAGAGCTGCTGGCCCCAAGCTGCACCATCGCCTAGCTGAAGAGAGATAAGGCGCTGATCTTGATTAAAAGCAGCGGCGAAGGAGGCAAGCAGATCGAAGGGCATGTTAAACCAAGGGCTTACGAGAAGCTTCGTATATTACATGGGACTTTATGATTGCTGATCTAGTCTTGCAAAAAATGTATTGTGTAATTATGCACAAAATCAGAAATTATAAGGTGTTGTGCTTATTTTTTATTTCAAGGGAGGTTCTACATGGTCATGAAGTAGAAAGTATCTTGGAAGGGGGATTACTTGATAAGATTAATTCTTGGCGGGGTTTTTGCGTAAAACTGTTACAGGCTGTTGCGGGTTGGTAGCAAGAGTGAGTGTTGATAAGTGGTTGATTTTAGTTGTTAATTGCTCTTCATACTTGCATGTGCAGCAAGTATGAAGAAATCAAATGGTTAAGTGGACGTTTAATTGTTTAGTCGAGAATTCCGTTTTTTAGAAATTCGTTGTGTTTTTTATGCCAAGGAGTAACTGAGGTTAGAGCAAACTTAAATCCTACTATGTTTCATGCGCTCAGATAAGAACCGCGTCACTTGATCGTGACTGATTTCCTGATCCAAGACCTCGGCCAAACTCGTCGCCGTTGCTTGCCCACAGGTCGCGATTAAAAAGTCGGTATAGAGTTCAAGTTCTTCAAGTTTTATGCTGTAAGGTTAACGGATTTTGATTTTGGGTGCGCAACATCAGTTAAGGACGATACCGCCTCGCTCAGTAAAGGGCGGCTAGTTGCTCAAGAAATTGCCGACGATATTGCCGTGGCGGCGGTGATTGGGCATTTAAATTCGTATATTGCCGCCCCAGCTGCGCAAATTTACGAGCGAGCGGGTTTGTTAATGATTACCAGACAGCACAGCTGCTCAAGGCTATGACACCGTTAAATTACTGGTGCAGGCCATGAAAACGGCCAATAGTGCTGTGCCAGATAAAGTGGCTACGGCATTAAGAGCCACTAAAAATTGGCAGGGTGTAACGGGTGTAGATACATACAGCAGCAAGGGTGATTTGGTAGGAAAGCATCTTGCTAAGGTCGTGGTAAAGAATGGTAAGTTTGAATATTTTAAAACGACAGCACTGAAGTAATTAACTGAAGAATAAAAAGAGGCCGCTTTGAAGGGCTGCCTCTTTTTATTTGTAGAGCTGTTTAATTTAATGCGTGATTAAAACTTGTAATTGGCCTTGGCGTACCAGCTGCGGCCATGTGGGTCTGTATATTTAGGATCGAAACCTACTTGGAAGTGATCGGCCTGATTGGTGAAAGGCGGATCGGTATCAAATAGGTTTTTCACCCCAAGCGTCAGCTCAAGGCTCTTGGTGCGATACGTGCCTTGCAGGCCCCAAGTGCTATAGGCTTCTACGGTACGGTTAACACTATTACCTGTTACTGGATCTGTGACTTGGTTTTGATCGATATAGCTGGATGTCAGGTTATTGGTCAGTGCAGCACCCCATTCAGCCATATTCCAAGACAGCGTTAGATTGTGTCTCCAACGTGGGTTCATGCCAAGGTCGATATATTGGCCAACGCTATCAAAGAAAGCGCCGTCTTTTTCACGCTGATACTCGTTGGTGATGGTGTAAGTACCTTCTACGCCGAGGCGGAAAGTACCATATTCTGTTTTAGGTGTTGCAGCCAGAAAGGATACATCAAGACCATCAGTGCGTAACTCACCCAGATTTTGTGATTTGGAATCCACATAGTCGATCAAGCCTGGCAAGCCCGCTGCAATATCCGCTGCGGTTCGTGCTTTGCGAATCACTTTATCTTTGTATTTAGCGTAGTCACCAAAGATGGTGGAATCGGATATTGAATCAATCCGATCTTTAATATTGATATTCCAGTAATCAATACCTAGGGAGATGTTTTTAACTGGCTCAATTAAAAAGCCAAAGGTGTAATTAGTGGATAATTCTGGTGTGAGTGATTTATTCCCACCTTGCACTAGATTTAATTGCAAATTGCAATCCAGTGGGCTCTTGGTTGCTGCGCAGCGCTCAGGGTCATCGTAACTGCCGCCAGTATTTGTTTTGCTGGTAGGGCGGTTTAAATCGTCCAGCGTAGGGGCGTGATAACCGGTGCTGATTGAGCCGCGTATCACCACTTCATCGATGGGCTGATAGCGGAAGCTGATTTTAGGATTGGTAGTGCCGCCCATATCGTCATAATGGTCATAACGAAGCGCTGCTTGTAATTCCAAGTTTTTAAGAATGGGTACGACCATTTCGGCAAAACCTGCATACACCAAGCGCTCACCATTGGTGGATTGGCGGTTGCCGCCACCGCCTAAGATATCACCGCTGGATAAAATAGCTTCAGGCGTATACGTATAGCTTTCTTTACGCACATCACCACCAAAGGCAAAGCCAACTTTCCCTGCGTCTAACTGATAAATTTCTTTAGAGAATTGAACATCGGCTGATTTATTGCTGGTTTCACCGCTTTGTACTTTGCCGGTGATTTTTGCGGCATCTAATGCGGCTTTACCTGCGGCGTCTTGCGGGCCAAATGGGTTAATCACACCGCTTAGCATTGCGGGCAGGAGTTTACTTTCGTATACCCAGCCATTGGTATATTTATCTTCGGTTTTATTGAGTGCATAAACCAAGGCAGTGCGGTAATCCCAGCCTGCTACTTCACCCTCTGCTCCAACAATAAAGCGGTGTTGATCAGAAGTTGCTTCGTTTTCACGCGCACCTGCATCAATACCGCGCCATTGCAGCTTTAAATTACCAAGTGTGCCTTTATAAGGATCATATTTGCCATTGGCTGGGTAAAGCAAATCATCGCCATTAAAAGTAGTGGCGCTTGAAACCGGCACAGGGGATGAAGAATAAGTACCCACATTGCGGGTAAAAAGGTAATCCGCAAAGACTTGGGTACTGTCGTTAATTTTTAAAGTGCCCTTGCTATAGAAGGAAAGGCGCTCTTGTGGTGAAACAATATCAATAATGCTGGCGTAATCAAAACGGCAATTACCGCCAGTGGCAAAACCTGGGTTAGCCACGGGAATGGAGCGGGGCTGATCGCAGCCGGTTAAATAGCCCACATTAACTGGCTTTCCGCCTGGGCCATTTAAAATGGTGGCAGGGAAGGTATTGCCTGATGTTTTATTGACTTCTTTATCAGGAATATAAGATGTTTTGGAATAGCTACGATCTTTAGCGGCTAGGGCTTCTTGTTTGGATACATCCAGTGCCATAAAGACGTTGTAATTATCTTCGTCTAGGTTACCAAAACCAAAACTAAAGTTGGCTTTTTTGACTTCGCCGCCGCCGTCAAACGTTTGCTCAACGCTACCGCCAATTTCTGCGCCAATAAAATTTTTCTTTAAAATAAAGTTCATTACGCCGCCGATTGCATCGGTGCCGTAAACCGCAGAAGCGCCATCTTTTACAATTTCAACCCTGTCCACTGCGCCCAGCGGAATAGAGTTCAAATCAACCCCCGCGCTATCAAAAGCGTAGTTGGCCATGCGGCGGCCATTCACCAGAATTAGCGTTTTGGATGTGCCCAGACCACGCAAATTTGCGCCAGAGAAGCCCGGTTTAGCTGAATCGCCTACGGCCTGCGCCTGCGCGTAGCCATTATTGCTGGCTGCTAGATTGTCTACCAGCTCGGCCACGGTAGTCGCACCGGTTTTGGCAATTTCTTGTTTTCCAAGTACTTGGACTGGTGTTGCGCCAACTTTATTAGCGCGTTTGATATTGGAGCCGGTAACTTCAACCCGTTCAACTTTATTAACGGTATCCGCGGCTTGCGCATGGATCATTGCGCCTGCACCGATCATTGCAATAGCAATGCTGAGTCGCTTCATCTTCATTGGATGTCCCCTTGGGTTAGATGCCTTGGTGTCTGCGTGGCAGTGTCAAGACCGCTGCTAGGGAAAAATTATCATTTGTTATTATTTACCATGTAACGGAATGTAACCGTTTGACTCTCTTTGCTGTAATTCTGCTGCAGAAGTGCTTAGCAATTAAATGACAAGAGTATGATGGGGTGGTGCGACAAACTGACCGTAATCATATTGAAAGTAAACATTAAATAGGCGCGGTTAAAAAATTCAAAATGGCTGTTTTATTGATAAAAAAACCTTTCTAAATAAGGCTTAATTAGTAGCTTGTTAAGCGTATAAAACACATTTGTCACGTGGGTGGTTTTGTAAGTTTCTGAAATTTTTGTATTGAATTACGCCAGAGTAGTGGTTTTCCCATGTGAATTTTAAAGAATATATATAGCGCATTTAAAGGGTATATTTATTTTTTGTGCTAAATACATCTGCTTTATTGGCATTAAATTAATGTGTCTTGCTTATCTAAAATATTGAAATTATTTTTTAAAACTAAGTGCTGTAAGGGGTATGGTGTGTTTTCTACGCCACACTGCAGCGCTAAATTGCGAACATTAAATAAAACAGAAATATATGCATCGCTTGCCCGCAGCATTTCGGCATATTCTGCCGCCATCTATTAAATGGCTTTGCAGGAATTGCAGATGAAAATGATTTTTATTTTCTTATTGTTTACAAAAAGCCGCTAGCTTGATTGTTAGCTTTAAGCAGCTTGCCATCGATCAAACGTCGGATCAGCAGCAATCTTTCGATTTACGGACAGGCTGCTAGGTAGCCGTATTTGCGGCGCTGGCCACATGCTAAAGCTAGATATTGCGAATGACTTACTGATGAATAGCTATCTGGGCGCATTTGGCCAAGTGCTCAGTAATCTGATTATCAACGCCATTGTGCATGGCTTAGCAGGGCGCAGAGATGGCCTGATGAGCATAAGCCAGCGCCATCAGTGAAACTCAAGTGAGAGTGATTTTTAAAGACAATAGGCGCGGTATCAGTAGTGAGTATATTGATTGCATCTTTGAGCCATTTTTTACTACGCAACTTGGCATAGGTGGCAGCATCAGTGTAATTAGCTCAGAAGGCGAGGGGGCCATATTTAAAATGATTCTGCCATTTGTGGCTCAAGCCTCAACAAACTAAGCCCAAAAATATGGGCTAGCAGCCTGTCGGACTTAAGCGATCGTAGCGAGGGAAAGACCGGTTTGAGACAGATTTCGCGGGTTTTTGAGGCGAATAGCTGGCTATTCAACGAGAAAATGCGTGAAATATGGCCAAATCCGGCTTTTCCGTAGTAGATCAGTCTTAAGTCCGACAGGCTGCTTGTTTGCATAAACGCTACATCTCCCCTTTCCCTTACGCAACGAATGCCCTAAAGTAGCGTTCAATCGAACGATCGTTCAAAGATATGGATCTGGCTGCGCTACCTGAAGCACTTAAAACTCGTCTCACCAAATTAGGGCTATTGCGCCCGTTTGATCTGGTGCTGCATCTGCCATTGCGCTACGAAGACGAAACACACCTTTACCCCATAGTGGATGCGCCGATGGGGCAATCGGTATTGGTGGAGGGCACTGTTGACTCCTGTGAAGTGCAATATAAGCCGCGTAAGCAGCTGATTGCTCGGGTAAGTGATGCATCTGCAACCATCTCCGTGCGGCTGCTTAATTTTTATCCGAGCGTGGCCAAGCAGCTAGCAGTGGGTAAAACGGTACGCCTCTATGGTGAAATCCGTCGTGGGTTTTTGGGTGATGAAATGGTGCACCCTAAAATACGCGCTGCTAATGAGCAGGGCCTGAACGAAGCGCTGACGCCCATTTATCCAACAACGGCAGGATTAAACCAGCTGCAATTGGCAAAGCTGATCCGCTTAGCTTTAAAGCACTGCAACTTAGCCGACACCTTGTCGGAGCGAATACTTGGGCGGCTCGATCTGCCAGATTTTTCATCCAGCGTGCAGCTATTACATGCACCCACGCCAGATATTCCGAATATCTTACTTACTGAGCGCACTCACCCCGCTTGGCAGCGTCTGAAGTTTGACGAGCTGCTGGCCCAGCAGCTC
Source organism: Iodobacter fluviatilis (assembly GCF_004194535.1). Lineage (NCBI taxonomy): Bacteria > Pseudomonadati > Pseudomonadota > Betaproteobacteria > Neisseriales > Chitinibacteraceae > Iodobacter > Iodobacter fluviatilis. The sequence goes on from NZ_CP025781.1 coordinate 3,201,393, forward strand.
AGCCTGCGCACGGCCCATGCCGCAAGGCGCGAGCGTACCGCACCGGTGATTGCGCCCAAAGGCGAGCTGGCGGCAAGTTTGCTGGCGAGTTTGCCATTTGCTTTGACCGGCGCTCAGGGCAAAGTTTTAAAAGAAATTACCCATGATTTAAACCAGCCTCACCCTATGCAGCGACTTTTGCAGGGCGATGTGGGCTCGGGAAAAACCATTGTGGCCGCGCTGGCGGCGTGTCAGGCGATTGAATCGGGCTATCAGGTGGCACTGATGGCGCCGACAGAAATTTTGGCCGAGCAGCATTTTAATAAATTATCCGCATGGTTTGCGCCGCTGGGTATTAAGGTGGTGTGGTTGGCGGGCTCTTTGGGGGCAAAAGCCAAGCGGCTAGCGATTGAAGACGCTGCGCTGGGCACTGCGCCGCTGGTGGTGGGAACGCACGCCATCTTTCAGGCGAGCGTGACCTTTGCCAAGTTAGGGCTGGCGATTGTGGATGAGCAGCATCGCTTTGGCGTAGCGCAAAGGCTGGCGCTGCGTGAAAAAGGCGGCAGCCCGCATCAACTGATGATGAGCGCCACGCCGATTCCCCGCACGTTGGCGATGAGCTATTACGCCGATTTGGATGTCAGCGTGATCGATGAGCTACCACCAGGGCGCACGCCGATTGTCACCAAGTTAATTAGCGATGCACGCCGAGATGAAATCATTCAGCGTATTGCCGCGAAGGTTGAAGAGGGCCGTCAGGTGTATTGGGTTTGCCCGCTGATTGAGGAGTCTGAAGCGCTGCAATTGCAAACCGCCGTGGATACACATCAGCAATTATCCGAAGAGCTAGAAGATATCGCAGTAGGCCTGGTGCACGGGCGAATGAAAACTGCCGAAAAAGCCGAGGTAATGGCAGCATTTTTAAGAAACGAAGTGCAGGTGCTGGTGGCCACCACGGTGATTGAAGTGGGTGTAGATGTGCCGAACGCCAGCCTGATGGTGATTGAGCACGCCGAGCGTATGGGTCTATCGCAGCTGCACCAGTTGCGTGGCCGAGTAGGGCGGGGCGCGCACGCATCGCTGTGTGTCTTGCTCTATACCACTCCACTTGGCGAGCTGGCTAAGGCACGCTTACGGGTGATCTATGAAAATACCGATGGCTTTGAAATTGCCCGTCAGGATATGGAAATCCGTGGGCCTGGTGAGCTGGCTGGGGTAAGGCAATCCGGCGTACCGATGCTGCGTTTTGCCGATTTAGAAAAAGACGCCGATTTACTCGAGGAAGCTCGCTTGGTTGCAGAAGACTTGCTGGCAAACGATGCCGCCACCGCATTAGCGCATCTGGATAGATGGCTACCTGGGCGGGAGATGTTGCTGAAAGTGTAGGCTGAGCATGCTAATCAAGGCAAAGTCAGGGCTGGGTCAATCACGTGCACCCGCTTTGGATTTCTTCCTGATTTGTTAACTAAAACTGCGTCGAAAATGCTGCTGGCGCTTCGTTGTTTAAGTGCGAATGGCGGCGAATCTTATTGTAAAAAATTTCAATATATTCAGTGACCTCTTTTTGAGCCACCTCTCCTGTTTTGTAGTTCCGGTGTTGTTCGTGTACTCATTTAATGGCTGCCTACTTCAAACAATGGTTATGGCGCAATGTGCGGCATTAATTGAAATACAAAAAAAACGGTATTAAATACCCTGAGGATCAAGCTGCTCGATCATGGGCATGGTCATTTCAGTTATGCGCTCAAAGGTGACCGCACGAATCTTACTGGTGCCATAAATGACCATACAGCCCCCAATCATCGTAGCTAACAAATGAATGAGTTCATTAATTACTGTGGTGTCGGCGGTAGGATATCTAAGTCCAACTAAATATGCAGATTTGTTGATCATTGCATCATAAAAGTCATCAACGACCTGGCAAATCTGCTCATCATGCAGTGCCATTACCCATAATTCGCGAAAGATTCGTATTGTCTCTACTTTGATCGCATCAACCATCATCCATCGCACCAGCCCTTTCAATCCCTCTGCATAAAACTCCCCCTCTAGTGATAGGGATTCTTCAAAATGAATAAGGTATTTCTCCAGAATCTTTGCTACTAGTGCCTTAATCAGCTCGTTTTTACTGGGAAAGTGATAAGTCAGGTTGCCAGGGGAAATCCCTGCTGCTTCTGCAACCCGGCGAGTTGTAAATTTGGCATTTCCACATGTGACAAGCACCTGCTGTGCGCATTCAAGAATATGGGTAACTGTGGCTTGTGATGTGCCATTCTTTACGAATGGAGTAATTTTTGTCTGTGGTCTAGATTTTTTTGGTACCGACATAACGGGTATCGCCTTTTGATTTTGTATTTTTTATGCATTGACCAAATTAGTTCTTTTGTACTAAATTGGCAATAAATAGTTCAATAGTACTAATTTTAACGCTTGGTCGTTTATTTTCCTAGTAGCCTGTCGGACTTAAGCGATCGTAGCGAGGGAAAGACCGGTTTGAGACAGATTTCGTGGGTTTTTGAGGCGAATAGCTGGCTATTCAACGAGAAAATGCGTGAAATATGGCCAAATACGGCTTTTCCGTAGTAGATCAGTCTTAAGTCCGACAGGCTGCTAGACTTTAAAGTACATCGATTAATCCCTAACCAGCTCATTTAGGCAGCTGGTTCCTAGTTAATAAATATCTGCTTTTAAGGATGAATTCCATGAAAATAAAAACGTTATCAATCTTTCTGTCGATGGCTCTAATGGGTGGAGTAAGTGCGGTTTCTAATGCTTCAGGGGCGGCGGAGCTGCAGAAACAGACCCAAATGCAATGCAGGGTAAGCACTTTGATGCGAAAGGCAAGATGCCTTCTCAATACACTAAAGAACTGATCAAAGGGCAGCGCAGCAGCCTGCCATTTGAAGATACCCGTGATTTTGAAGAATCAAAAAAAGGTTTTATTGCTGCTCCGCCTTATAGGGAAATCATGGCGGATGCCGGCCATGTAGCCTGGAACATGGGCAGTTACGATTATTTGCTGCAAGGTAAAGACTTTGACAGCATCCACCCATCTTTGCAGCGACAAGCTATTTTAAATATGGGCTACGGTCTGTATGAAGTCGTACCAGGGAAGGTGTATCAGGTACGTGGTTTTGATCTGGCGAATATGACCATTATTAAAGGTGATACCGGCTGGATTTTATTTGACGTATTAACGGCCAAAGAAACAGCTCGTTCAGCTCTAGCCTTTGTAAATGAAAAACTGGGTCAGCGGCCGGTCGTTGCTGTGGTTTACTCGCATTCACATGGTGATCACTTCGGTGGCGCACGTGGTGTAGTGGATGAAAAAGATGTGATCAGCGGCAAAGTACAAATTATTGCACCGGAAGGCTTTATGAAGCATGCTATTTCTGAAAATGTGTACGCTGGTAATGCCATGAGCCGCCGCCTGATGCTGACCTATGGCACACTTTTACCACGTAGCCCGTTTGGCCATGTTGATCAGGCCATTGGTAAGAATGTAGCCGCTGGTGATTTGGGCTTGATTCCGCCTACCCGCACAGTAAGCAAAGATATTGAAGAAATCACCATTGACGGCGTGCAAATGGTTTTTCAAAACACACCGGGTACCGAAGCACCTTCAGAAATGAATACCTACTTCCCGCAGTTTAAAGCCTTTTGGGCTGCGGAAAATATCACCGGCACCGTACACAATATTTACACTCTGCGTGGTGCTTTGGTGCGGGATGCACTGGCATGGTCCAAAAATATTAATAATGCCTTGTATTTATTTGGCGATAAAACTGATGTGATGTTTGCTTCGCACAGCTGGCCGCGCTGGGGCAATGACCGTGTGCAAGAAGTGATGCGCACTCAGCGTGATATTTATGCCAACCTGAATAATGAAGTGTTAAATCAGGCCAATAAAGGCGTAACCATTAATGAAATTCATAATGTATATAAGCCGCCTAAATCGCTGCAAAATCAGTGGGCAGCGCATTCTTACCATGGCTCCGAAGAACACAATAGCCGCGCAGTACTCAACCGCTACCTTGGATATTGGGATGCCAATCCGGCGACTTTAGTGCCTTTATCCCCACGTGATTCTGCTCCTTTATACGTAGAGATGATGGGGGGAAGTAAAAAAATCATGGCTAAAGCCAAGACGCTACATAATCAGGGCAAGTATCTGGAAGCGGTAGAAATTTTGAATAAGCTGACACTGGCAGAGCCAAAAAATACTGCAGCTAAAGATCAGCTGGCCGATGCTTACGAGCAGCTGGGTTATCAAAAAGAAAGTGTAGCCTTAAGAAACAGCTTCCTAGCCGGAGCGTATGAGCTGCGAAATGGTATTCCGGAAGGGGCATCACCTAGCTCTACCAGCCCAGATATGGCCCGTGCAATGTCTACAGATCTGCTGCTGGATTACATGGCTATCACGATGAATAGCAAGAAAGCAGATGGTATGAAATTTAAGATCAACATCAACACCCCAGATATTGGTGAGAAATATGTGTTGGAAATGAGTAACGCCACACTCACCAATATCAAAGGTTTTAATGCTAAAGATGCTGATCTGACTATCACACTGAATCGCAGCGACCTGGAAACCATTATTTCCGGAAAAGCCACTTTTGATGACCTCACAAAAGCCGGCAAAGCGAAGCTGGCTGGCGATGCAGGCGTGCTGAAGCAATTAATGAGCACACAGGAAAAATTTGACCCTCGCTTTGAGGTTTTGCCGGGGACTAAAAAGGCCAAATAAAGCAGCTGGCTGATTTAAGTGAAATGAGTACGCAACCGCCGTTCTCAGCCCTGGCTGGAGCGGCGGTTTTAATTTAATGCGCAGGCAAACCCTCGCAATCAGGAGCTGTTTGATGAAACCCCAATTATTAGTGTTGCATCTGCCGAGCATTTAGGCAAAAAAATGGGCTACATCGTAGTCGCCCATTGAATTTAACTTAGCGTGTCAGCCCTTTTATTTAGCGCAATTAAGCCTCCCAAAAAACAATCAATCCTCACGCCATTTCAGCTTATCGTGCAGACTGACCACTTCACCAATGATAATCAAAGCTGGCGGCTTAATACCACGTTCGGACGCACGCTGCGGCAGGCTGCTTAAAGTACCTATTACCACGCGCTGCTTAGCCAGCGTGGCGTTTTCTACCATGGCAGCAGGGGTGTCTGGATTTCTGCCATGCTTAATTAATTGCTGACAAATTTTTTCTAGCTGCGCCACGCCCATATAGACCACCACCGTTTCAGTGGGGTTAACCAAACGCGGCCAATCGAGCTCTACTTCGCCATCACGACGATGGCCGGTAACAAAAGTCACCGATTGCGCATAATCCCTGTGCGTAAGCGGAATACCGGCATAACACGATGCACCCGCTGCCGAGGTAATACCAGGGACCACTTCAAAAGCAATACCAGCGGCGGCTAGCTCTTCAATTTCTTCCCCACCACGACCAAAAATAAATGGATCGCCGCCTTTTAAGCGCAAAACTTTTTTCCCTTGCAAGGCATAGCGCACTAAGAGTTGATTAATTTCTTGTTGTGGCACAGCATGATTGTTGGATTTTTTCCCCACATAGACCCGCTCGGCATCACGGCGAACCATCTCTAAAATAGGTAAAGACACTAGATTATCGTACAGCACCGCATCGGCTTGCTGCATCAAGCGTAAGGCTCTAAATGTGAGTAAATCAGGATTGCCCGGCCCGCAACCCACTAAATACACAGCCCCTTGTAAGGGGGCATCGGCATCGGCTTTAATCGAATCGCTTAATGCCTGACGCGCAGCAGCATGTTTGCCTGCAAACACCATATCGGGAATCGGCCCTGCGAGAGTTTTTTCCCAAAATTGCTTACGGGCATCGGTGCTTACTAGGGTTGCTTTTACTTCATCCCGAAAATCTGCCGCCATCTGTGCTAAATCACCATAACCGTGTGGGATGAGGGCTTCCAGCTGGGTGCGCAATTGCCGCGCCAGTACCGGCACACCACCCGAGGTAGAAATGGCAATCACCAGTGGCGATCGATCCACAATAGCTGGCGTAATAAAACGGCAGCTAGCTGGATCATCCACCGCATTCACCAAAATACCGCGCGCTTCACAAGCTTCAAAAACCTGACGATTCACTTCCTCACTATCCGTTGCAGCAATGACGAGCCTTACATTTTGTAGCTGTGCCTCACAAAAACTTGCGGCTAAATAAATAAGCTTGCCAGCCTCGGCGGCACTCGCTAGCTCCTCACAGAGCTGAGGGGCTACCACCATGATTTTCCCCCCCGCAGCGGCCAGTAAGCGGATTTTGCGTGCAGCCACATCGCCACCGCCAATAATCAAGCAATTTTGTTCATGTAAATTTAAAAAAAGTGGGAAGTAATTCATACTGAAGCAACCTTTGTAACCTTAAATTTAACTTGGCTGTAGTTTGAGCTAGACTTTCTAAGTATTTGCAAAATCACATTCAGCTATAGATATGATCTAAATCAAATATAGAAAGTCACCTCTCATGTTTACTAAGATCAAGGCTGCATGCCGTCTGCATTTTATTTACTACCTAGGAGTTATCTATGAAAAAAGCCATCTTCTTGTTAAGCCTATTTTTCGTAAGCAGTGCCCATGCCATTGCACCCGCAGATTTAGCCAAGGCAAAAAACTGCTTCGCCTGTCATGCAACAGATAAAAAACTCATTGGCCCATCTTATAAGGACGTGGCCGCTAAATATAAAGGCGACGCCAGTGCCGTAGGAAAGCTAGCTGATAAAATCAAGAAAGGTGGCAGCGGCGCTTGGGGCACAATGCCTATGCCGCCCAATGCAGTCAGTGAAGCTGAAGCGAAAGATTTAGCTAAATGGGTATTAAGTATTAAGTAATACCCATATTATGCACAACGACGCATGTTCACGAAAAACACTAAATGCACGAAAAAATCGACAAAAGGCCTCGTACCTGATCGATTTATGTTTCGTCTGGGTATTGAGTTTGCTTTACATTCTAAGGGATTGGTTTAGCGTTTGATTGTTTAAATACAACAAAACTTGCTTGAAAAGTAGCACCTACCCATGTTTTTTGTGTATTTCGTGGACGATGTGTTTTGTGATGTAGCAGGGCAACATCGAGTCTTTGGAAAAAAATCATGCCCGTATATTCATATGTCAGCGGCAAGATCAAATAGAATAATGGGTAATTTACCTGCTACTGTATATCAATGGATCACGCTAGACTCCGGCATTCTGAGCATCCTCGCTCATTTAAGCCCTCGTTATGAGTTTATCTAGACGGGGGGCATTTTTTTTTGCTTTATGTAACCAAGCAAAAAAAAATGACTATATTTAATTTATTTAACGAGATTGCTCCATGCGTATCATTTTGATTCCCCTCCTTTTATTTCCCCTCTTGGCTCAAGCTGCAGTATTAAGCCCTAGCGCTACCATAAACACTGTCACTGCGCAGCGCATGCTAACCCAGCGCATTGTGAAAGCCTATTGTCAGCAAGGTCGAGGAATTAACAGCAATGCTGCAAAGTTACAAATTAACTCATCTATTACCCAGTTTTCTACCCAGTTAAGTAATCTTTTTGAAAGTGTAACAGCGCCAGAAAACATTGAAGCTTTAAAAAAACAAGAAACGCAGTGGCAAAACATGCGTACTTTAGCTCTCACTCCACCCAAGCTAGAAACAGCCAAGCAGCTAAATGATATTGCCGAAGCGATGCTATACGACGCCGGCGAGCTGGTAAAGCGTTTAGACGTAAGCATGGGCAAGCCACAGGGTAAGTTGATTCGCATTGCGGGCCGTCAGCGTACGCTTAGCCAACGCCTAGCTAAAACAGCTTGTTTAGAAAGCTGGGGTAATCAAAACCCTGCGCTAAAACAGCAGCAGGCTCAGGCACAAAAAGAATTTTCAGCGAACTTAGTCACGTTAAAAGCAGCCCCCCAAAATTCACGTCCGATAATTGAACAGCTCGATCTGGCGGAAATGCAATGGGTTTTTTTAGAAAGCGCACTTAGCGGGCTAGATGGTCATGCAGATAAAAACATCGCCAGCACTAGCGAGCGTTTATTAGAAGTCATGGATAAAATTACTAATCAGTACGAAAAATTGGGGAACTAGCATCTGCGATCTGGCCCTCAAAACTTAGAGGGTTTGGTGCTAGCCCAAAGGCTTAGCTGCGTTTTAAACGACAGCTAAGCCGAGATGGCTAAGGTACTTTTGGGATAATCATTTTGCCCATAATGCTCAGCCAGTTTTTGTGCGTTTGGGCTACGTTTGGCGATTTCTATTTGGGCGGCTTGCGCCATTGACGCAGCCTTGGCCGCAATAGCCCGATCTGCCGAGCTAGGATCCGCAGGGGCTAAAGCGGCTGCTTGAATAATTCTGGCTTTGCTCAGCGTTTCTTCGGGCGTCCTGCCTGGGCCAACATCAATCTTTACTTCTCCGCCCACCGCATATTGCTTGCCATCTGGCCCTGTTTCCATCGAGTAGATTGCACCACTAGTGGCCAAGCCCCCCGCTGCACTAAGGTGCGCCTGCTCATGTTGACGCACCATCCTATCCTGCTTAGCCAGTTTTTCTATTACTGCTAGCTCCGCATCACTTAAGGGCTCCCTATTAGGTTTAGTTTGCACGTTGGCCGTTTTAGTTTTATCAGCAGTCTCCCCCTTTGCCGCCAAGGCTTGCTCCTTGGGCGGAAGTGGTTCGTGATAAAAAGAAGAGGAAACCCTGCCAAGACCAATCATGACTTGTCAATAAATTATGTAATTTATATAAATTATACCCTGTTCAAATCGAAAGAAAATCAACCGCTCATCAGTCTATCCTTGTGTTTTTATAAAAATTTATGTGTTCAAATATGAGTATATTAAGGTGAAATTGATATGCTCATTCATGCCTTCCTTATTCAAACGCCACACATGCCTTTTGCTGCTAACGTCTGTTATGCAGCTAAGTTATCCGTCTGCACCAGCTGGCCAAATTGCTCGTATGGCGTAAGAGCCAGCAGCGCTGCCGCAAATAAAAATCGTATCTGGATATTCTCTTTATACCCAAACTGATGATTCAAACTTTCATGATTCTTTATCAAAAAAGAGCTTTGAGCGCATTTTATGCAAGATCTAGTAAAACACGCATCTCTTCAGCTCATAAATATCGCTAACATTTGATATTCTAAATTATTATATAAATCAAATTTAAAATTCTTTTAAATGTTTAAATTATCCGGCATGATGTATTCATTACGGCTTATTACCAAATTCTGAATCTTAAATATAGATTCACATAAGTTTTCCTGATTATGTCTCTTTGCTCCGGAACCCTTGATTTAGTGTCCTGTACGGCATTGCTAACTTCAGACGATTTAATGGGTTTTGAAGTGGGGTGCCCTTATTCCACACGCACCTTACTCAAGCCGGATCATGTGCGTGCAGAAGCGTGGCTGAGCAAGAGACATAATCAGGTTCCTTTTTAATATAAAACCTCATAAGAAAATAAATCATGAAATGTCCCCTATTACTAGCTCTGATCCTTACAATAATTGCTGGGCCAGCCTTGGCTGATAAGCTTGACGACATCAAAAAAGCGGGTGTATTGCGAGTAGCTGCTTTTGATAGCAACCCGCCTTTTGGCTTTGTAAACGAAACCAGCCGCCAGCTGGTGGGCTTTGATGTGGAAATCGCTCAGGCAATTGCTAAAAAGCTGGGGGTAAAGCTGGAGCTGCTGGCAACGAATCCGGCCAATCGCATTCCTTTACTCGCTGCAAATAAAGTGGATTTGGTGGCGGCTAACTTTACAGTTACCGAAGAGCGCCGTAAGCAGGTTGAATTCAGCACACCATACTTTGCCACTGGGCAAAAGTTTATCGCCAGAAAAGGCGTGCTTAAGGCTCCGGCTGATATTGCCAAGCTGCTGGCATTGCTGGCCAATGCGCCGGATAAAACCAAATACGAGATTTCCCCTTTTGCATTGACGCGTGAATATCAGGCCATTGGTATCGCGCGTGGCGAAGAGCGCCTGAGCAAAGAGGTGAACGACGCCTTGCTGGAGCTAGAGAAATCGGGTCAGGCGAAAAAGATTTACGATCACTGGTTTGGCCCAAAAAGCCGCGCAGCCTTGCCGCGTGATTTTAAAATTGGTGACAAAGTTTAAAGTGATTCACCCTCTCTGCTTTGCTGCTACTCAAAGAGCTGTTGAGGAACAAGTTTTTGTGTAGGTGTAGTAAGGGCCGTGTGAGTGTGGATGTAGTTGTTGTACCGCACAAACGCAGCTTGTTTTAGACATTGTTTTATCTCCTGGTATCGACATTCTCGATTTTTAGCGCAAGGGTTCGCCCTTGCGCATTTTTTTATTGGAGTAAGGGAAATGAATCCCCCCGCATGGCTGGGCAATGGCTGGCTGGATTGGCCGCATATTCTGACGCTGGGCCAAGGCTTGCTGATTACCTTATTACTCTCTGTGGCCGTGATTTTCACCGGCACTATTGCTGGTGTGCTGCTGGGTATTGCCCGCCATCAATCACGCAGCCGGATTTTGGCACTGCCACATCATCTGATCCGCAATATCCCGCTGCTGGTGCAAGTGCTGTTTTGGTATTTTGCCGTGGGCTCCTTGCTGCCCGAGGAGTGGATGTTCTGGCTCAATAGCCCGCATGTGCTTTGGCAGGCAGGGGATATTTTTCTTGGCCTGCCGTCGTTTGAGTTTATGGCCGCGTGGGTGGCCTTATCGCTCTACGCCATGGCGTTTATTGCCGAAGATATCCGCTCTGGCATGAATGCCGTGGGCCAGGGCCAATGGAATGCGGGCCGAGCCTTGGGGCTGCGCCCTCTAGATGTTTTGCGCTGGGTGATTTGGCCGCAGGCGATTAAAACCGCATGGCCGCCGCTGTTAGGGCAATGGCTGAACACCATTAAAAACACCTCGCTCACCATGGCCATCGGCGTGATGGAGCTCTCTTATCGATCACGCCAGATCGACGCTCAAACCCTGCTGACATTTCAATCTTTTGCAGTAGCCAGCGTGTTTTATGTGCTGCTGATTGTGCTGGTGCAACGTACATTGGCAGGCCCCGTGGCCAAACCCCTGCGGAGGTGGGTATGAATACCGCGGTGATTAGCAATAATCTGCTGTTCTTTTTTGTCGGCGCTTGGCCCAACGGCCCACTGGGCGGCATCGCCCTTACCCTGATTTTGGCATCCAGCGCCGCCATCCTCGCCAGTATTTTAGGGCTGGTCTGGGGCATTAGCCTCACGCTAAGCCAAGGCTGGCTGCGGCGAATTTTGCTGGCAGTCTGCGAGCTGCTGCGCGCTATTCCGGTTTTGCTGCTGATTTTTTGGTGCTACTTCTTACTGCCGATTGCCTTTGGCATTGACATCCCCGGCGTGCTCACCGTGATTGCCGCACTGTCACTGGTGTCTGGCGCATATCTCGCCTACACCGTGCAATCGGGCATCCGCGCCGTGCCGGATGGCCAGTGGGAAGCCGCTCACGCCAGCGGCCTAAATCGCTATCAAGTCCTGCGCCTCGTCATCCTGCCGCAAGCTCTGCGTATTGTGCAGCCATCCTTTGTGAATCAGTGGGTGGTGCTGGTGAAAGACACCTCGCTTGCTTATATAGTTGGCGTGGCTGAATTTACCTTCGTCGCCAGCCAGGTCAACAGCCGTGAGCAAGTCTACCCGCTGGAAGTCTTCGGCTTTATTGCACTGGTGTACCTGCTGCTCTGCACCGCCGTGCAATGGTTGGGGAAGCGGGTACTGGCTGGGCGTGTAGTGGCTTAGCTATGCCAAGATGCAGAAGCAGGTCATTTGATTTCACAAGATAAATATGCATCTTAGATAAGTGATTTTTGCACCATAATTCTGGCATTACCCACGGGCAAAACAGCTGATGTTTTGCCCGTTTCCTTTTGTAATATCCCCTGCCTTAGCTCAAAGCCTCTCATGGCAGCTTCCAGCAAATTCTTCCGCTACCCCTCATTCTTCCACTTCGTAGTGGAAATTAAACAGGTACAAAGTGCCTCCCATATTGCTTACGATGAGTGATCGAATTAATCACAGCTAGCTATGACAGGCTTGGGAGCAAACATGGGTGAAGTTGTAGAAGTAAGGGAGGTAGAGATTCAGGCTTTGGCAGAGCGGGTGCTGGGGCAAATTACTGAGCTGCTGGAGGTGGAAAACAAATACCTCAGCGAAGTGCAGCAAATGAAGATGGATGCTCATATCAAGGCGATGGCTCGGCGCTCTTTGACGGGTGAGGGCTTACCTGATTTTGATGACGATTTATTCGACGAGATTTCAGCCCCTGCGATGCGGCTATCCGAAATGGTGACGGCAATGTTTGGCAATTTATCAAACAAGGAAGCGCTGCTGTTATCGATTCATTTTGAATTGGCAAAGAATAAATAATATCCCTCTTTGTAATGAGCTTTTCTTAAAAAGGAATTGAAATGACTCAAATTACCGTAGTAATTGGCGATCGTTTAGGCAAAGGCCAAAAAGTAGGCGCTGGCGTTGAATTAGCAGCGGGGCGTGCGGTGGTGATTCCGGGTGTGGCTGCGGATATGAAGCTGGGCGATGTGATGAAGGCTGAAAACGCGCAGCTGGGTATTTCATTTTGCGGCAGCGGCGGGGCGGGGGCGATTACTGCTCAGACCAAGCATGGCTATAAGGCGAAATATGGTATGCGCTCGGTTGAAGAAGGCATTACTGCGATTGAAGAAGGCTACGTCGTCCTAGGCTTTGGCTTTATGGATAAGGAAGAGCTGGGCCAGCGCTTGGTTGTGGCTTACCAGAAAAAGTACGGCAATTAAATGAAAGAACACTTCCAGAGCAAGGTGATTGTGAGCGGCATGGGGGATAGCAAAGCTAAGGCTTTTGCCGATGCGCTCTCCCAAGTGCAGCGCGCCGTGATGGCAGGTAGCCAAAAGGTGTTGCTACGCATCGAGCCACAAGATGTGGTGGTGCTAAAGGCAGAGGAGGCACAAAGAAAGGAGCGATTTTTATTCTTGTTTCTGCCGCGTATTCGCTCGCATTACAAAGTGCAGCTGGAAGTGGTTGTGAGTGTGACGGCGATTGATACCGATCAGGTGTCTTTTACTGCTCATCCATCCAAGTCTTAAAAAGGTAGCCGTATGTTGCTGATGATATTAATGAAGTCGCTAGTGATTGGTGGCTTGGTTGGTTTTGCTGTTGGGGCGGGGGCGGCGCGGATGTTTCATGCGCCAACGGCACAGGGGATAGGCGCGTTTCGTACCTTAGGCGAGCTTAATTCGTGTGAAGGCGATGCGGCTTCGCATTTCTCCTTTGGCTTGGGCTTCTTTTTTAATGCCTGGGCGTCTTCCGTGGCGGCAGGGGCGTTTACCCAAGATGTGGATCACCGTGTGATTCCGCATTGGGGCGCTGCGGCGCTAATGAGCAAAAATCCCAACCTGGCCGAAACGCTGCACAACCCTAGAAAAATGGCGCTGGCCTGTGGCTTGATCGGCATGGTGGTGGTGGCGTTTTTAAATACCACCGCCTCGGCTGTGCCACCTTCTTTGCAAGTCACCGCGGTTAAAGTTTTGGTGCCTGCGGCCAATATGCTGGTCAATATCATCATGCCGGTGATTTTTTGGCTGGCGGCGATTGAAGCAGGTAAACGCTCAGGCTTTTGGGGGACGATTTTTGGTGGCTTAGCGCAGCTGATTATGGGCAATGCCGTACCGGGCCTGGTGCTGGGTATCTTGATTGGCAAAGGCGTTGATGATGGTGGCTGGAACAGAATCACCAAATCGATGATGTTTAGCGTGGTGATGTTATTTGTATTAAGCGCCTTCTTCCGTGGCTTTGATTTGAAAATGATTGAATCCTTCCATTTAGCCATACCGGCTTGGTATGAATTGATCCACTCCACATTGAAGCCTTAAGGAGACGAAAATGACGGAACTCACTAAAGAAGAAGTACAGGGTAATTTCTGGTTCGCCGATTGGAGCTTTCCTTTCTTTGTAGGCTTGCTGTCCGCTGGGGTGTTTGCCGGAACGCATATGTATTACGTCTACGGCATAGGCGCATTCAATGAAGTGGCTTTTGTCTCGATGCTGCGTGCGGGAATGGATACCGGCGTGTATGGCGCGGTGGCGGCCTTTGGTGCGAGCTTTTTGTTTGCACGGATTATCGAAGGTGCGCTGGTCGGTATTTTAGATATCGGCGGCGCGATTATGACCGGCGTGGGCCTGGGCATTCCCGCCATGTTTTTGGGCGCAGGCGTGACGTATCCACTGGATAACTTCTTTGCCGCGCTCGCCACAGGCATGGTGATTGGCTGCGCCATCGGCGGAATTATTATCTTGGCACGTAAGTTTACGGTGAATCAATCTAACTCAACCTTTGGTGCCGACGTGATGATGGGCGCGGGTAATTCATCGGGGCGTTTTCTAGGCCCCCTGATCATCATCACCGCAATTGCCGCATCAATCCCCATTGGCGTGGGCTCATTAATCGGCGCTTTAGCCTTCTACCTCTGGGGCAAACCCATTACCGGCGGCGCAATTTTAGGCGCGATGTTATTTGGTTCGGTGTTTCCGGTGGCAATTGTTTGATTTACTGATTTGATGCCGGAAAACCCAAATCTTGAACCACGGAGGCCACAGAGAACACGGAGTTTCACGGAGAAAAACAGCTTATTAATTACATATTTCCTAATAGGCTTTTGAATATTTCCAGCTCCAATGCTCTGGATTTCTATCGCTGATCATGGCACGGGGCTTAAATCCCCCCTTGAAGCACGCCGAAGCGAGGAATAAGCGGGTCGGGGTTTCGGAAAAGGGGTAGCGAGGCAGCGAGCGAGCAGCCTTTTTCGCCGAGCCGATTATCCGCAGTGAGGGGCCTTCGTGCTGGTCGGGGCGGCCTTCTTTGGCTTCGTTTCTTGGCCGATCAAGAAAGGAAGGCCCCGCGGTGGCTACCGCTCCAAAATTAACGTGCCGAAGGCACTAAAAAGACCTTGTTGACTTGGCTGAGCACTGCAGACCTTGGCTTATTGGATACGTATACGCAGCAAAAAAAGGAATCCCATGTTTGATTTAATCATCCGTCGTGCCGTGAGCCCCACAGACGATGCCATCTTTGATATTGCGATGAAGGACGGCAAAATTGCGGCCATTGGCCAGATCAATGCCCAAGCTCGTCAAACTATGGATTTAAAAGGTCAGTTTTATGCCAGCGCAGGCTGGATTGACGGCCATGTGCATTGCTATTCGGCCTCGCCTATTTATAACGATCAGCCCGATTTAGTCGGCATCGCGGGCGGTGTAACCACGGTGGTGGATGCGGGTAGTTGTGGTGCTAATGATATTGCGCATTTTTATCAGCTGGCGCAGGCATGCCAGACTGAAGTGCGGGCTTTATTGAATATTTCTCGCATCGGTTTGGTTACTCAGCACGAGTTAGCCGATCTGGCCGATATTGATGAGGCCGCCGCCAGCCAAGCAATTGGCCAATTCCCTGAGTTTATCGTTGGCTTAAAAGCACGTTTAAGTGCAAGCGTGGTGGGTGGCAATGGGATTATCCCTTTGCAAATGGCCAAAGCCATTCAGCAAAAACATCGCCATCTGCCGCTGATGGTGCATGTGGGCAATACCCCGCCCGATTTGGATGATATTGCCGATCTACTCGATCAGGGCGATATTTTAACCCACTGCTATAACGGCAAACCCAATCGCATTTTGAATGCCGAAGGCGTGCTGCGGCCCAGTATTTATCGGGCGATTCAGCGTGGTGTTTGCCTTGATGTGGGCCACGGCGGTGCGAGCTTTAGTTTTGCTGTGGCAAGGCAAGCGATTGCTCAGGGTATTTTACCTAACACAATTAGCTCGGATATTTATTGCCGCAACCGCATCGCTGGCCCGGTTTATGGCTTAGCCCCTGTGATGGCCAAGTTTCTGTCCTTGGGCATGAGCCTCGCGCAAGTCATCCCTTGTGTTACTAGCCACGCCGCTAAGGCGCTGAATCTGGCTGGCAAAGGCCAGCTGGCTGTTGGCTTTGATGCCGATATCTCGATTTTTTCCCTGGATAAAACGCCCAATACTCAGCGCGATTGTGAGGGTGAATCGCTTATTTCTGATCACCACCTCAGGCCTTTGGCTGCGATTGTCGCAGGGAAGGTGTTTTTGACTGAAGAAGGAAAAAAAGATCATGTCTTCGATTTATAAAAAGTACCAACTTAAGCCGGTGATTAACGCTTCTGGGCGGATGACCATCCTTGGTGTTTCTACCCCGCAGCCTGAAGTAGTAGAGGCCGTTAACCTGGGGCTGAATCATTATTTCGAGATGCAGGATTTAGTTGATAAAACAGGTGCTTATATTGCGGGTTTGCTGGGCGTAGAAAGCGCGGTGGTGGTGTCTTGCGCATCCGCCGGAATCGCCCAAGCTGTGGCCGCTGTGATTATTAAAGACGATGCAGATTTGCTGCTGAATCTGCATGCCAAGCCTATTCATGGCCCTTGCGAAATTGTGCTGGCAAAAGGTCATAACGTGAATTACGGCGCGCCGGTGGCGACAATGGTGGCGCTGGGTGGTGGCAAAGTGGTGGAAGCGGGTTGGGCTAATGAGTGCTCGGCTGAGGAATTGGCGGCAGTGATTACGCCCAATACCGCAGCGATTTTATATATTAAATCGCACCATACCGTGCAAAAAAGCATGTTGAGCGTGGCAGAAGCCGTGGCTGTGGCTAAAAGCCATGGTGTGCCTTTGATTGTGGACGCAGCCGCCGAAGAAGATTTGCGTCTTTATTATCAGCTGGGTGCGGATTTGGTGATTTACAGCGGTGCAAAAGCCATTGAAGGCCCGTCCAGCGGCTTGGTGCTGGGCCGTGAGCAGTATGTAGCTTGGGTTAAAAAGCAGGGCAAAGGTATAGGCCGCGCGATGAAGGTCGGCAAAGAAGGCATCTTGGGCCTGACTTGTGCCATTGAAACTTATCTATTACGTGAGAAAGAAAGCGGCGAGCAAATGGTTGCCAAAATGCGGCCTTTTATTGCGGCGCTTAACGAGATTCATGGCGTGAGCGCCAAAGTGGTTTGGGATGGCGCAGGGCGCGATATTGCCCGTACAGAAATAGCCTTTGATCAGGCCGCTTTGGGCCGCAGCGCTGTCGAGATGGTGGCCGCACTTAAAGGGGGCCCCATCGCTATTTATTTCCGTGAATACAAAGCCAATGAAGGCAAGGTCGAGGTGGATGTGCGCAGCGTAAGCGATAGTCAGCTCACTACGATCAGCGAGCAGATTCAGCAATTGTTAAAGGAAAAATTACTATGAAATTAAGCCAATTAAGCCCAAATTTTTATCGTGATCGGGTGTGTTTAAATGTTTTAGGCGGCACTAAGCAAAATGCCGTGGATATTTATCAGGCCGCAGAGGGCGCTGTGGTGGTGGGGCTGCTTTCTAAAAACTACCCCGATGTAGCCAGTGCCGTTGAAGATATGCGGGCCTATGCCCAATTGATTGAGAATGCAATTTCTGTGGGTTTAGGGGCAGGCGATCCTCGACAATCGGCGATGGTGAATGAGATCAGCCGCCAGATTCAGCCGCAGCATATCAACCAAGTGTTCACCGGCGTCGGCCCCGCCCGTGCCCTAGTTGGCCAAGATAACACGGTGGTGAATGGTTTGATTTCACCGACTGGCCAGGTTGGCATGGTAAAAATCTCCACCGGCATTTTAAGCAGCCAACAGGCAGATGGGATTGTGCCGGTTGCCACCGCTATTGCCATGCTGAAAGATATGGGCGGTAATTCGGTGAAATATTTCTCAATGGATGGCCTGAAATACCGCGATGAATATATCGCCGTAGCTCAAGCCTGCGCGGCCAATGATTTTTGGCTAGAGCCGACAGGTGGGATTGATCTGCAAAACTTTGAAGAAATCCTCAGCATTGCGCTGGACGCAGGAGTGACAAAAATCATCCCCCATATCTATAGTTCGATTATCGACAAAGCCAGCGGCAATACTCGCCCAGAAGACGTGGCAACGTTGTTGGCGATGGTGAAGGCAAAGCTGGGGTAGGCGGCTGCATTCGTAGGGCGGGTGAAACCCGCGGGTTTTCTATCAAGGCTCGCGGGTATGCTAGGGTCTGTTGACGTTTCATTCACAATTGCGCTGAGCCGGAAAACGGCCAAGCACAAGGCATGTGACGAAGGCAATAACGGGTTATTGTCGAGGAGCATAACGCAGTGAATGGCCATTTTCCGGCACAGCCCTTCGGGTTTAGCCCACTTTTGGGGCTGCACTGCGTTAAAAATCGCTCATGGTACTCGTACCATGTCGCCATTTTCTCCTTGTTCAGCCCCAAAACTGGGCCAAACGCAGGCGTGAATGAAACGTCAACAGACCCTAGGCAAAATCAAAAAGATTTTTTTAGTGCCTTCGGCACGTTTATTTTGGTGCGGGCGTCCCGCTGGACCTTCCTTTCTTGCGTGGCCAAGAAACGAAGCCAAAGAAGGCCACCCCACGAAACACGAATGCCCCTTCGCTGCGGACAATCGAGTCGGCGGCGGGCGGGATTGGCTCGCTGCCTCGCTCCCTTGCGGAAATCCCGCCCCGCTTGTTCCTCGCTACGGCGTGTTTCAAGGGGACTTTAAAGCCCTATGCAGAGAGCGTGGTTATTGTGTTTTTTTGCTGTTTGCTACTAAAACCAGACGGCTTAGCGCACATGGGCTGCAACCCGCCGATTTTTCAGCATCGCTCGCGGGGTCCCGCCCTACATATTCTGCATGGCATTGGGGCTATTTATTTTTGCTGATCTGGTGAGTCCCCGTAATCTGAAGATCTGGCGTTCTTGTTCGCTTCGCGCTGCTTCAGGCGATTTTGATTGATCGATTTATTTCAGCGGGCGTGTTCTTGTAATGAAGAGGCACTCCTTGCAGGGCTTAAGTCATTATGGTTCGTTTCCCTTATAAGCGTTTGGCTTTGCTTTATCGTACTTTGCAGGCAGAAACGCTGCCGCAGGATGAGCTGGCGCGCCGGTTTTCGGTGTCTACGCGCACGGTGCGTACCGATATTGCGGCACTGAATGAAACTTTACTTGAGCATGGCGCGCAATTTATTTTGCAGCGGGGTGAAGGCTATGTGCTCAGTATTCAGAATGAGGAGCGCTTTGCTCAGCTGACTTTAAGCCAACAATCGAGCAAAGCGCTGCCGCGTACCGCAGGCGAGCGGGTTCAGTATTTATTAATGAGTTTTCTGACTTCAGCCTATGCGTTTAAATTGCAAGACCTTGCGGACTCCTGGTATGTGAACCGCGCGGTACTGCAAATCGATATGGCCGAGGTGCGCAGCCATCTTGCCCAATATCAATTGCGCATCGAAACTCGGCCGCATTACGGTATGAAGTTGATAGGCAGAGAATCGGCGATTCGGGTGTGCTTAAGTGATTTACTCTGCCAACTGCGCCGTGAAGAAGCCAGCCATCCGCTGCTAGCAAGCGATCCAGATTTGGCTAGTACATCGATAAATTTTGTGAGCACTTTGACGCGTTTACTTGCGCATAGCACGGTACGCTTAAGTGATGATGGCTTTCACTTTATTAGCCAATATTGTGCCGTAGCGAGTAAAAGAATTAGCGATGGCTTCCCTATCGAAGAGCGAACGAAAGAAGAAGTCAGCCATGATATTGCGGCCATTGTTAGTGAGTTGGTGGCAGAGCTTAAGCAAATCACGCTCTGCGAATTATCGAGCGCTGAACAGCATTTTTTAGCGATCAATATCGCCGCGCGTAGCATACAAGGCATCATGCCCGATACGATTAATGCCGACGATGCCGAGGCCTTGGTCAGCTATATCCTGGATTATATCAACCGCCATTATCACTATGATTTGCGCCACGATAGCCGTCTGCGCTTGGATTTGCTCACCCACGTTAAAACCATGATCACGCGTTTGCGCTATCAAATTAATTTACCCAATCCCGTGCTAACCGATATTAAGCAACATTACGCTTTGGCTTACGATTTTACCCTAAGCGCTGTTTCTAGCTGGGCCAAGCACACGGCCTATCAAGTAAGTGAAAATGAAATTGGCTATTTGGTGCTGCATATTGGCGTGGGGTTGGAGCGGCACTATCAGATTGCCTTTGTCTGCCGCCCACAGGCCCTGCTGGTGTGCGATATGGGCAATTCGACTACGCGGATGATAGAGGCGATGTTGCAGCGCAAATTCCCGCAGGTATTGCTGAGCAAATCAATCTCGCAGCAAGATTATTACGCCTTGGATGGGGTAAGCGATGACTTTGTGATCTCTACTCAGCCGCTAGACAACAAGGGCAAGCCAGTGATTGTGCTATCGCCGTTTCCTACCGAGTTTCAGCTAGAGCAATTGGCTAAAACGGTAGAGATCAACCGCGCTCACCCCTATATGCTTGATCGCTATTTTGATGCCAAGCACTTTTTGCGCATTGATGAGCCCATCACCCAAGACGCACTCTTTCAGCGTCTATGCGCACAATTAGAGCAAGAAGGCATTGTGAACGAGGATTTCTACCCCTCAGTCACCGAGCGCGAGGCGATTTTATCCACGATTCAAGGCGATGGCATTGCCGTGCCACATTCCTTGGGCCTGCTCGCCAAGCGCTCCGTGGTCTATACCGTGCTCGCCCCGCAGGGCATTGCTTGGGGCGATGGCGCGGTGGCTTCGGTGATTTTCTTACTGGCGATTAGCAAGGAAGACTACGAAGAAGCGATGGCGATTTATGATTTATTTATCTCTTTAATTAGGGAGTGCGCCAGTGCCCGCTTGCTAGAGTGTGCAGATTTCGCTGAGTTTAAAGCGGCAGCGATTCGCTCTTTAAAGGCACATTAAGGACAATAACAAAGCTTGTTTCTGCGATTGCCCGTGTTTTTAGTTAGCAATTAACTACAAAGTGCTTCAAACATAATTGATTAGGAAAATGGTTTTTCCATCGAGCGCTACCGGTAATAGTGCAGGTGCTCCTGTGTTGATCTGGCCGAGCAATTTGCCATTGGCGGTATAGATGTATTTGCTGTCTGGCGTGCTGGCCAAATCCGGCTTTTCCGTAGTAGATCAGTCTTAAGTCCGACAGGCTGCTAGTCTTGTTCTTACTTATCATGATTTTTTGAGGCTGATGATCTACGGCTAATCGTGAATTGACAGCCTGCGCAAGCTTCACTAAATTAGCGCAGCTACGCGGCATTGGCCGGTTTAGGCCGGAATCTTCCGCTGCAATGACAAGAGAGGCTGCACCTGGCTTATGGCTTGCTTTAGCAAGCTGCAAGTGGCGCAGCGCCGAAGGGGAATCGCCCAGAAAACGCTCAGGCAAAAGAACTGTCATGGTTTGGTTTGAGTGGGGGATGGTAGGAATCAGCTCAAAACTGAATCACAGCACTCTGGGGAGCAGGCTTAAGTGCCTCGCCGAAGAAGCATGGGCGATACGTCGCGCCGCAATCTCTCAGGCAAACGGACAGAGGGGCATCGCTCAGCCAGCGCTGTGTGGGCTCCCTTATTAACGCTTGTTATCGCCCGCTTAACTCAGCTGTCCTTCCCATTTTAGATGCATAAATAGCGGTGATGTGCTGAATGATTGAGCCAGTCAGACTGTTACCTCAGATTGAACGATAAGCGCTTACTCGGCTCAAACTTAAAAATACACTTATAAACCGTTACCTTGCCCGCGCTCCTCGTCAGTGAGAGTCCCATATTGAAATGGGGCTGGGCAAGAACCACTAGAGATACTCAAAATGGCAATTAGCGTTTTCGATTTATTTAAAATTGGCCTTGGGCCATCCAGCTCGCACACGGTAGGCCCGATGCGGGCTGCGCGTACTTTTGCTCGCCGCTTAGAGAAAGATGGCCTTCTTGAAAAAGTTGCCAAAGTAAAGAGCGAGTTATTTGGCTCCTTAGGGGCCACCGGTAAGGGGCACGGCTCGGATATTGCTGTTTTATTAGGCCTGCAAGGCGAATCCCCCCGTCTTGTGGATACCGATAAGGTTGACGAGATGGTAGCCGCGATCCGCGAAGGCCGTAAGCTCAATTTGCTGGGCAAGCAGAGTATTGCCTTTATTGAAGCCGAACATCTCATCTTACATAAGCGTAAAACCCTGCCTTTTCACCCCAATGGAATGACTTTTGAAGCTTTTGATGTGGCGGGCGAAAGCCTTTCTAAGCGGGCTTATTACTCGGTAGGTGGTGGGTTTGTGGTGGATGAAGCCGCGGTGGATGCTGGCTTTAACCCGCCGGGCGTAACGGAGCTAAAGCACCCATTTAAGAGCGGTGCAGAGCTGTTGGCGCTGTGTGAGCGCCACGGCAAAACCATCAGTCAGATCATGTTAGAGAACGAGCTGGCTTGGCGCACCGAAGACGAAATTCGCGCTGGTTTGCTAGAAATATGGTCGGTGATGCAAGCCTGTGTTAAACGCGGCTGCGAGCATGAGGGCATTTTACCTGGCGGATTAAAGGTAAAACGCCGTGCTGCTGATATGTACCAAAAGCTACTGGCTTCGCCTGAAGCCGCGTTGCGTGATCCGCTCACCGTGCTCGACTGGGTGAATTTATACGCGCTGGCGGTCAATGAAGAAAACGCGGGTGGTGGCCGTGTGGTGACGGCTCCAACCAATGGTGCCGCTGGGATTATCCCCGCCGTTATGCATTACTACGCCCGCTTTACGCCAAATCCAACGGATGACGGCATTGTGCGATTCTTTCTCACGGCGGGGGCGATTGGTATTTTGTTTAAGCTCAATGCGTCGATCTCTGGTGCAGAAGTTGGTTGTCAAGGCGAAGTAGGCTCGGCCTGTTCCATGGCGGCAGGTGCATTGGCAGAAGTGCTAGGTGGCACGCCCGAGCAAGTCGAAAATGCGGCAGAGATTGGTATGGAGCACAATCTGGGCCTCACGTGCGACCCCGTGGGTGGCTTGGTGCAAGTGCCGTGTATCGAGCGCAATGCAATGGCGTCGATCAAGGCCATTAACGCCGCCCGCATGGCGTTGCGCGGTGACGGCCAGCACTTTGTATCGCTCGATCGAGTCATCAAAACCATGCGCGACACCGGCCGCGATATGAATACCAAATACAAAGAAACCGCTCGTGGTGGCTTAGCGATTAATATGATCGAATTGCCAGTGAATATTGTGGAGTGCTGATCGATGTGATTAGGGTCTGTAAATCGTTTTGTTGTTTTGTTTTGCGGAGTCTGGTGGCGGTGCCACTTATAGGGTCACAGATTAAAGTGAGTGCTTAGCAAACAACATCAGCGACAAAAGTCATTAAAAGGGACACAGCTAGCTGTGTCCCTTTTGCATATACATTACAGTTGGCGATAGGATGGAGTGGCTCTGGTTTAACCAAAGCCCATTGGCAAGCAGGGTGTTGGCCCTGTAGCGTGTGGCTCAGTAGGCAGGCGCTATATTGCAATCAAACTTTCTAATTAAAGCAGAGGATGAACGCTATGTTGAGCAATGCATCGTTGCAGGAAAGGAAAAATCTCGCCACTCCCCGTGGAGTGGGGGTGATGTGTGCTATCTATGTCGATAGGGCAGAGAACGCCGAGCTGTGGGATGTAGAGGGGCGGCGCTATATCGATTTTGCTGCGGGGATTGCGGTGACCAATACTGGGCATTGTCACCCTAAAGTGATCGCCGCGATGCATGCGCAGCTGGAGCGTTTTACCCATACGGCTTATCAAGTGATGCCCTATGCCTCGTATGTAGAATTAGCCGAACGAATTAATCAGGCCACGCCAGGCACGCATGCCAAGAAAACTGCGTTTTTTACCACGGGTGCGGAGGCGGTGGAGAATGCGGTTAAAATTGCGCGGGTTGCCACTGGCCGCGCGGGGATTATTGCATTTCATGGCGGTTTTCATGGCCGTACCATGATGGGTATGGCGCTGACTGGCAAAGTGTCTCCTTATAAAATAGGTTTTGGTCCCTTTCCTAGCGATGTTTATCACCTGCCTTTTCCCAGTATGCTGCATGGCGTGAGCGTTGCAGATACCTTACAAGCTCTAACTCAATTATTTAAAGCTGATATTGAGCCTAGCCGTGTGGCCGCAATTATTATTGAGCCAGAGCAAGGCGAGGGCGGCTTCTATGCGGCACCTATAGAGCTGATGCGTGCCTTACGCAAGCTCTGCAATGAGCATGGCATTTTACTGATTGCAGATGAAGTGCAAACGGGCTTTGCCCGAACTGGCAAATTGTTTGCGATGGAGCATTACGATGTAGAGGCCGATTTAATCACTATGGCGAAAGGTTTAGCGGGTGGTATGCCCTTATCTGCCGTCTGTGGTCGGGCCGAAATCATGGATGCGCCTAGCCCCGGCGGCTTAGGTGGGACTTACGCTGGCAATCCCATCGCGGTGGCCGCGGCTCATGCTGTGCTGGATATTATCGAAGAAGAAAAACTCTGCGAGCGTGCAAATATTTTAGGCATAGCCGTAAAAACCCGTTTAAACAGTTTGCGTGAGCGGGTGCCGCAAATCGCTGAGGTCAGAGGCTTGGGGGCAATGGTGGGGCTGGAGTTTATCCGCGATGGCATCGCTGATGTGGCGTTTACTCAGCAGGTACAGGCTAAGGCGCTAGAAAATGGCTTGCTCTTATTGATCTGTGGCAGCTATGGCAATGTGATCCGCTTTTTATTCCCGCTCACTATCAGCGATGCGCTGCTCAATGAAGGCCTAGATATTCTTGAGCAAGCCATGCTCAGTGCCGTGATGAAGTTT
Organism: Iodobacter fluviatilis; assembly: GCF_004194535.1. NCBI lineage: Bacteria > Pseudomonadati > Pseudomonadota > Betaproteobacteria > Neisseriales > Chitinibacteraceae > Iodobacter > Iodobacter fluviatilis. The sequence continues at coordinate 3,226,054 of NZ_CP025781.1, forward strand.
CAAGCTTAAGCAGTATAAGGAAAACCTATGTTAAAGCTACAAGATGCAGATCTATTACGCCAGCAAGCGTATCTCAATGGCGTTTGGCAAGATGCTTTAGATGGTGACCGCTTTGCTGTGCATAACCCTGCAACTGGTGAGGTAATCGCCTATGTGCCGAATATGGGGCGGATAGAAACGCAGGCGGGGATCGCTGCGGCCAATGTGGCTTGGGCATCATGGCGCAAAAAAACGGCCAAGGAGCGCAGTGGTTTATTACGGCGCTGGTTTGATTTGATTATTGAAAATACGGATGATTTGGCCGCAATTATGACCGCCGAGCAGGGTAAGCCTTTGGCGGAGGCTCGGGGCGAGATTGGCTATGCGGCGTCATTTATTGAATGGTTTGCAGAAGAAGGCAAGCGCGTCTGTGGGGATACCTTGCAAACGCCTGCTGCGGATAAGCGGCTTTTGGTGATTAAAGAGCCAATTGGGGTGTGCGCTGCTATTACGCCGTGGAATTTTCCTGCTGCCATGATTACTCGCAAGGCAGGCCCAGCCTTGGCTGCGGGCTGCACCATGATTATTAAGCCAGCAGAAAGCACACCGCTTTCTGCCCTAGCGCTAGCGGTATTGGCCGAGCGCGCAGGGATTCCGGCCGGTGTGCTTAGCGTGGTTACAGGCAAGGCTCGCGAAATTGGTGAGGAGATGACAAGTAACCCGCTGGTACGTAAGCTTAGCTTTACCGGTTCCACGCAAGTAGGGCGTATTTTGATGGCGCAAAGTGCCCCAACCATTAAAAAGCTGTCTTTAGAGCTGGGGGGAAATGCGCCTTTTATTGTGTTTGAAGATGCAGATCTAGACGCGGCCGTGCTGGGGGCGATGGCGTCTAAATATCGTAATGCAGGGCAAACCTGCGTCTGTGCTAATCGCTTGTATGTGCATGACCGTGTTTACGATACTTTCGCAGCCAAATTAGTTGCTGCGGTCAGCCGCTTAAAAGTAGGGAATGGGTTAGAGCCAGACGTAGATCAAGGCCCATTAATTAATGAAGCTGCGGTAGAAAAAATCGAGGCGCATATTGCTGATGCACTGCAAAAAGGAGCAAGCCTGCTATTCGGTGGTCAGCGTCATGCGCTGGGGCAAACTTTCTTTGAGCCAACTGTGCTTGCAGGGGTAGATAGCAGTATGTTGGTGGCAAAAGAAGAAACCTTTGGCCCATTAGCACCTTTATTTCGTTTTCATAGCGATGCAGAAGTAATCGCGATGGCGAATGAGAGCGAGTTTGGATTGGCTAGCTACTTCTATAGCCGTGATATTGGCCGTGTTTGGCGTGTGGCCGAAGCCTTGGAATATGGCATGGTGGGGATTAACACCGGCTTAATTTCAAATGAAATTGCCCCTTTTGGTGGGGTAAAACAATCAGGCTTAGGCCGCGAAGGCTCTCATTACGGGATGGATGATTACTTGGTCATTAAATATTTGTGCATGGGCGGGCTAGACCAGTAAGTTTTAAACCGACTTGCTTGTGCTTAATTTTTTACAGCTATGGAGGAGGGGCTAAATAGGGCAAATGGAAGGTTGATAATTTCTTATAACTGCCGTAATATTTGCGCCCTCTGAAAGTATACGGTGCTGGTTTTGAAAAATATAGTTTGTGCATGCTTATTATTATTGTTGAATGTGGCGGCATCTGCGGCGAGCAATGTAGTAGAACAGCTTCCTGTGTTGGCGGCGGATATTCGCCATGGTCAGCTTACAAATGGTTTGAAATATTTCATTAAAGCGAATGCCTCACCGGCCGCAAAGGTTGAATTACGGTTGATTGTGAATGCGGGCTCCATGAGCGAGGCCAAAGAAGAGCGTGGTGTAGCGCATTTGTTAGAGCATATGGCGTTTCGCCGTACTAAGCATTTTTCCCCTCAGCAATTAAAAGCATTTTTAGAAAGCCAAGGCATGCGCATTGGCAGTGATTTTAATGCCTTTACCTCGAATGAAAACACGATTTATCAGATCAGCGTGGCCAGCGATGCCGCGCCTCAGGCTTTGCAATTATTGGCTGATTGGGCTGCTGGCATTGAGCTCGATGCGGCGGAATTAGAGCTAGAGCGGGAGGTGGTGCTGGATGAGGGCCGGCAAAGCCAGTGGAGTACTGATTTTTATCAGTCCTTGTTTAAAGTTATGTATCCCCAAGAGCGGTATCACCTGCAGATGGCGATAGGGGATGTTGATGTTGTTAAAAATATTCCCTTAGCCAAGATTAAAGCCTTTTATCAGCGCGAGTATCAAGCTCAGCGTATGGCGGTGATTGTGGCGGGGGATGTGGATCCACTAGAAGTCGAAGAAAAAATCAAGGTGTTGTTTGCCGATGTGGCAAAAGGCGATTTACCTAATGGCTATCCTATCCCCGCTGCAAGCCCAGGCTTACGTTTTTTTAGCCACCGAGACGTGTGGAGCATAGCGCATCCGGTTGTAGGCTGGGGATGGATTCTGCCGGCGGAGTTAAGTTGGAGTGTGGACACTGAGCTAGCTTATTTTAAGCGAGGCTTATTGGGCGATTTAATTCATCAGCGTTTGCTTAGCCAAGCGGCGAGCAAAGAAAGCCCAATCTTAGAAGCCAGTTGGGTGAATGGTCATGGATTAAGTCTTCCTACACGGCAACCCGAGTTTAGTTTTTCTGTGATGGTTAAAGATAAGCAAATGAAAAAGGCTTTACAGGCCTTATATCGTGAGTTTGAAAGAGCCAAGCGCTTTGGCTTTACCCAGCAAGAGCTAGACCAGACCTTTGCGAAATGGCAAAAACTGCAAGCCACTCAGCTTAATCATCTGGACTGGGCCTTTCTTTTGCAAATGCACGTGCAATATGGTCAATCAGCCAGAGATTTAGCAGGCTCGCTACAGCAGAAAAAAATATTATTTGCTGCAATCAAGCCAGAGGATCTACAGGCTGAGCTCAAGAGGTTATTAGGCTTGCCAGATCAGCTGGCTACCGTATTACTGCCCCTGCGGTGACCAGCTATTCCTTATTTTTGGATAGCACCGCGCAAAATATTGTGGATGCGGTGCAAGCTGAAACGCTAGAAAACACCACATTGCTTAAGATCGATAAGCCTTTATTAAGCAAACAGCCACAGCCAGGAAAAATCATCAGCGAGCAATTTGACCCTGCAACGGGGGGGACGCTGTTTATTTTAAGTAATGGTATTGAAGTTCTTACCACCCCCGCTAAAAATGCGAATGACATAGTTGGTTTCTCTGCCCGATCTTCAGGGGGCATGGCCGCTTTAGGCAAAAAACTAGGCCCAGCCGGTTTGTCGCTCACTGATTACATGTTAGATGCCGGATTGGGTGAGTGGAGTGGTGCTGAATTAAAACAGCAGCTTGCGGCTGCATCTCTGCAATTACACCCGTTTATTACCCCAGATCAGCATGGCTTTAGCGGTGAAACTAGCGTGCAAGATCTAGAAAAATTCTTGCAATTGCAATACTTAGTATGGACTGCGCCAAGAGACGATGCGGCGGTGCATAAACAAAGTATGGTGCGGTCTTTTCAGCAGGCTAAAGCCAATTGGCAGTCTCTTTATATGTGGCTTAATGAAAAGCATTATGGTGAAAACTGGCCATATCCTAGCTTTTGGCTGGATTATCAATTTGATGCTTCTTTAGCAGATTTTTCTGCCGCACGGGGTAGGTTGTTTGGTAATCCACGCGCATTCCGTTTTGTATTTACGGGGCTAAATAAGCAAGCGCAAACTAAGCAGTGGATTGAAAAATATATTGCAAGTTTGCCCACTCAGCCGGTGAGTTCATTTAAACCTAAAGCATTAGCTCATGGCCGTGGTAATGAACTACACCAAACCATGCAGGAACAACGCGCTATCCGCGTTTGGCATGCTTATATTCCGGTACCTGCAACGTCTGCCAGCGCGGATATGGCTGATTTCCTTAGCCAGTTATTACAGCAGCGGCTTTGGCAGGCTTTACGTGAAAATACCGGTGAAACGTATGGGGTTTACAGTAATTACGAGTTAAATGCTTGGCAAGGTTTATTGATAAAATTAAATTATCAAACTGATATTAAGCAATGTGATCAAGCCGCAAAAATAACCGTGAATGAAATCGCTCGTTTACGTAAAGAAGCAGCTAGTCTAGAGGAAATTAAAAATATCCGAAGCATATTAATTAAGCAGCAAAATGAAAGAGCAGATTTTCCTATGCAGCATGCACAATATATTTCTTGGAATTGGCTGCTTGATGCTTCTTTAGTTGGCAATGCCACGGATTTTTCGCAATACACGCCAGAACTGGTGCATAAATATGCCAAAGCTTGGCTAGGGGAGAGCTATTGGGCCGTGGGTAATATCAATTGCCAAAATAGGGTGGATTTAGCTGCATTACGTGGGGATTGAATCGCAATCCAGCATAGAGCCGTTTGGGTGGAGTTTGCCGTAGGCGGCTCTCATCCCATCCACTTACTTTGAGTATCAACGTTAAGATATATAACTGATGGGGGGCAAAGGCGATTTATCTTGCCCACTCAATAAACATATAAGTTGGCATGATAGGCACTAATCCCCCTTCGGTGATTTAGGTGAGCATTTTCTCTTTGCGTTTTTGTATTTCAGCCAAAAATTCAGCCAATTCATCAGGAATATCTTGCTCCAGCCGCTGGTAAACGCGGCAATCTGGTGTGCGGGTGATGAGTTGGTAGTTCACCAATTCGCGGCGCAGTAAAACATGGTCTCCTATGGCTTCTGCAGATTTAATCCACTCATTGGCGGCCTTTTCTGTCATCTCTGTTGCTGCTGGAATATTGGCCCACACCGGCCATAGGCAGGGTAGTTGCTCGGAAAATTTCTTAGGCCAGCGAATTAAGCACCCTTGTTCATTAAAATGCCTGAGTAGACGTTTTGTTAGCACGGATTGCGTGCTGGTGGTTAAGGGGGCAGGCATTTCTGCTGCGGCGCGCAGATGCTGAAAATTACTAAAGCCCGCTGCACGCGCAAGCATATTTAAAATTTGTAAGTGGCTGGGGGCGGCAGGTTCTGCAGCCCATTGCAGCTTTAATGAGCGGGCTAGGGCAGAGATATCAGAGGTATAAAAAGGATAGGTGGTGCGCGACATGGTCGAATTCTCCTGTCGTGCCGAAGTCGCTGAGACTGCCGCTGGTCGCCGTTACGGCTTGGCACTAGGGTTCGGGCCAAGCAAAAATTTCAAACATTTTTCGCCATAACAGGTTTAGCGTGCTTCAAGATGAAGCGGCGACGCCTAGGTGAACTGCAGACCTAGCCGCATCATAGCTTAAAAACAGGCTTGGGTTCAAGTTTCTGTAAGTATTTAATTGTTATTCTTTCTGCATCAAGAGCGATCGCCTTGCGGCTTCACTGACAGCCAGTACCGCAGGGTGACTAAGCCTTCTTTCTACTGAGATGGCAAAGTAGTTTACCTGCACGCTTGAAGCATGGCCGATCAATTGGGCTCCGTGTTGCTTGAGGATTTCTTCCTCCATAATGGCGGGCGCAGCAAAAACACCTGCTCCGGCTTTGCCAAAAGCCTTCATTAGCGCGCTATCGTCAAATTGCCCCACTATCCTTGGGCTCATTCCTTGCTCTTGAAACCAACGTAAAAGCGGCGCTTGCATCGCGACTTTATCGCCTGGGAAAAGTACGGGTGCGTCTTTCAGCGATTGTGGAAAACCACTGCGATAGCGCGTGGCAAGCTCGGGTACCGCATATAAAGCGATGCCGCATTTACCTAAGGCATGGTTATAGCCTTTTACCCCTAGTTCTGAGGGAAGAGGTTGATCGGCAATCACCAAATCAAGCTTATGGATGGCCAATTCGGCAAAAAGGCGCTCTAGTTTATCTTCATAGCAAATTAAGCGCACCGGCTCCGCTAGCGTAATCGCAGGGGCTAAGAGCTGGTAGGCAATGGATTTAGGAACGGCATCGGCTACGCCAACTTTAAAAATTAATTCAGGGCTAGCTGCGCCACTTTTTAACGATTGCTCTAGCTGATTGCCAATTTGAAATATTTCTTCGGCCTGCGTTTGTGCCAGTTTGCCAGCAGAGGTGAGCTCCAGCCGCCTGCCCACACGGCGAAATAAATCAGTACCTAAGGAGGCTTCTAACTCTGAAATCTGGCCACTAATAGTTTGCGGAGTGAGGTGAAGCTGCTCGGCGGCACGAGTAATGCTACCCACTTTTGCTACATTCCAAAAATAGTAAAGCTGCTTGTAATTCATCATGCTTCTTGGTCCAATGATCAGTTTTTTACGAACTATAAATCAATAATAATCTGATTTTCTTTGTGGAAGGATAGGGTTAATATAAAATTATTGTTGTTAATTTGAACGAAGTTGTTGATTTTTAGTCAGTTTTTATAGATAAAGTTTTTGAATGATTGTTAGCTTTGCGTAAATTATTTAATAGATTTTTAACTTTTAAAAGTAAGAGAAACGTTGACCTACCGCTCACAAACTCAATTTCTACGCTAGTTTAAAATGTGGAGGCTAAACACAGTAAGCTTACATTGAAGAGCTTGCCATTGGGGCGAGTAGCCCTAGGGCTGGTAGCAATGTAAGGAGTAGATCATGAAAAGGCTGAAGGTGTTTTTTTTAAGTAACTTGGTGCTTGTGCTGTTGTTGTCGTTCAGCATTTGCTCACTATGGCCTTTTTTTAATGGTTTAAATTTTTATCCATTTGCTTTGTTTTGTGCTGTGATGTATCTGGGCACAGCTTTTCTTGCCTTTGCTATTTCAAAGCACAAAGCGCAGCAACTATTAGTGGCCAAACCGCTAAAAACTCCTAGCAACACAGCAGAATCTTGGCTGCTTGCTACGGTGGAAAAACAGTCTAAATTGGCAGGAATTCGTGGCCCGGCGGTGGCTATTTACGATTCAGTTGATATCAACGCGTTTGCTTCAGGGTTATCAAGGCACCATGCCTTAATTGCTGTTTCTTCTGGTTTATTGTGGCGTTTACCTAGATATGAAGCAGAGGCAGTACTGGCTCATGAAGTCAGTCATATCGCTAATGCGGATATGACTAAGTTAATTGCAATGCAAGGTATAGCCAATATTTTAGTGGTGCTATTGGCCTGTTTTATGGCTAATCAATATGCCATATCACATTTTTACGGGTGGGCCGAAGTAGCTATGTTTGTTGCTGTGCTGGCGATGGGCTTAGTGCTGGCAGCATTGGCGGTGATGTGGTTCTTGCGCCGTATTGAATTTTTAGCTGATGTGAGCGGGGCAAGAATATCTGGCAATGCGGCCATGATTGCCGCATTAGAGTTTTTGGATGGTGCACCTAGCTCAGAGCAGCCTCAGGTTGCGCTAGGCATTGCAGGAAGTATCGGGGTTGGCATGAAGCATTTATTTATGTCGCATCCCTTGCTTAGTGAGCGGATTTTGGCACTAAAGTTAAGACATTGATTTTTATACATGAGGGGGTAGGTATGGATGCAGCCGTTTCAATTGGTGAGCCGTGGATGTGGGCCTGCTTTATTGGCTTTGTATTGGTGATGTTGGCTCTTGATCTATTTGTATTCGGCGGCAATAAGGTACATAAGGTCAGCATTAAAGAGGCTGCTAGCTGGTCTTTAGTGTGGGTTAGTTTAGCACTGTTATTTAATGCCGGTATGTGGTGGTATCTCAATGGTGCGGTAGGCCCTGAGATTGCTGACCGTAAAGCATTAGAATTCTTAACCGGCTATGTGATTGAGAAATCGCTTTCAATTGATAATGTGTTTGTATTCTTATTGATTTTCTCGGCCTTTAGTGTGCCTGCAGAATATCAACGTAGGGTGTTAATTTACGGCGTGCTTGGCGCTATCGTGATGCGGGCTATTATGATTTTGGCCGGCGCGTGGGTGGTGCGTGAATTTAGCTGGGTTCTGTATCTATTTGGTTTTTTCTTACTGGTCACAGGGATAAAAATGTTGTTTACGGTGGATTCAGAGCCGGATATGACGAAAAACCCCGTGCTTAGGTTGGCTAAGAAATACCTGCGGGTGACGGAAACGCACCATGGCGAGCAGTTTACGGTTAAGCAAAATGGTGTACTGTATTTTACTCCGCTATTTTTAGTGCTGATTTTGGTTGAAGTGTCAGATTTAGTATTTGCGGTGGATTCAATTCCAGCTATTTTTGCCATTACGACTGATCCGTTTATTGTGTTTACTTCAAATATTTTTGCGATTTTAGGTTTAAGGGCGCTGTATTTCCTATTGGCGGATATGGCTGATCGCTTTCATTTACTCAAATATGGCTTGGCTTTAGTATTGGCTTTTATTGGTAGCAAAATGTTGATTATGCCTTGGTATCATATGCCGATCGCAATCTCACTTTCAGTGGTCGGTCTATTAATTGCCGGTAGTGTGGCAGCCAGCTTATATCTAACGCGTAATCGCTGATTGCCTTGTTTGCCGCGAAGAAGCTAGCTGGCCTAGCTTCTTTTCCCAAGCGCTAAGGGGCAAGCCACAGCGGGCTGTGCCGTGCTTTTTTAGGATAAGTGAATGATTGATGTCGTTGTGATGTTTTTTTTGCTTGGACTTGCTGCAGGGCTCATGCGATCTGATTTAAAACTGCCAGCGGCTTTATATGAGTCGCTGGCAGTTTTTTTATTGCTTGCTATTGGCTTAAAAGGTGGATTAGGTCTGGCACAGCAGCCCATATTGCCGCTTTTACCTCAGCTTGCTTTAGTGATTAGCCTTGGTGCGGCGCTGACTTTGTTTGGTTTTGTTGTGTTGAAGGGGGTTGGCAGATTAAATAGGGCCGATGCAGCCTCTATGGCCGCGCATTATGGCTCGGTCAGCGTTGCCACTTATGCTGTTGGTGTGAATTGGTTAAGTAGTCGCCAGATTGCATTTGAATCGCAAATGGTGATTTTTCTAGCTGTCATGGAAATTCCCGCAATTTTGGTGGGGATTGTGCTGGTGCGTGGTATGGGTAAAGACACGCAATGGGGTAAGTTGGCGCACGAAACTTTTCTAGGTAAAGGCGTAGTGCTGCTGCTGGGAGGGATGGCTATTGGTTGGGCTGCCGGGCCTGAAGGGCTAGCGCCAATAAAGCCGCTATTTTTTGAGTTATTTAAAGGTGTATTGGCATTGTTTCTACTGGAAATGGGCCTGATTGTGAGCCGCCAGCTTGATGAAATTAAAAAACGCGGCGCCTTTATTTTAGCGTTTGGCGTGTTAATGCCGTTGTTTTCTGCGGCACTGGGTCTGTTCTGCGGTTTATTACTGGGCCTATCTCTAGGTGGTCTTACCTTACTGGCTACTTTGGCGGCCAGTGCTTCGTATATTGCGGTGCCAGCTACGATGCGTTTAGCCGTGCCTGAGGCTAATCCGGTTATTTCACTTGCCGCTGTGTTAGGCGTGACTTTCCCATTTAATGTGGTGTTTGGGATCCCTTTATATCATCGCTTGGCCTCGTATTTTCACGGAGTATTTTAATGACCATCCATACAGAACTACGCACCTTGCTGACCGCAATTACGGAGGCTGCGGTAGAGCAGGTGTTGCTGCGCGATCTTCAGCAATTAGGCATCAAGGCCTACACGATATCTGATGCGCGTGGCCGCGGCATGCATGGTCTAAGAGATGGCGCTTGGGGGAAGTCTGCCAATATACGGGTTGAAATGATTTTGCCGCGTCCTCAGGCTGAAAGTACGCTGTTGTTTTTGCAAGAGCACTATTTTGCTAACTTTGCTATGGTGGCGTACCTGCAAGATGTGGAAGTGATTCGAGCCGAGAAATTTTAACAATGCGTGAATTTACGAGTAGTCCTGTAATACGCCGCTTGTTGCTTGGGGCTTTTTTGACGGCCTTAGCGCTTGCTGTGACGGTGGTTTTAAGCCCTTTTTTAGTCCCTATGCTATGGGCGGCTATCTTGGCTTTTGCATCATGGCCGTTGTATTTAAGGGTGAATCTGCTAGTGGGAGGGCGATCTTTACTCGCAGCAAGCGTGCTGACCTTTTTAATGTCGGCACTGGTGGTTTTGCCCCTTGCTTGGTTGGTGTTTTTACTGCGTACAGAAAGTGGGCAACTGCTGCATACCATTAGTGTAGAAATGGCCGCTGGGCGTTTGCGCCCGCCAGTGATGATTGGGCATCTGCCTTTTATTGGGCAGGAGCTACTGGCGTGGCTCAATAATATGCTGGCCGACCCTACTCAATTTCAGCAGCAGCTAAAAATGCACTTCAGCCGTTTAAATCACTACCTCCCTGTATTACTTGGCGGGCTAGGCAAGAACGTGCTCAAGCTAGTATTGGCGCTGTTTACCTTGTTTTTTGTTTATTTGCATGGGCAAAGTGTGGCGCGCCAAGTGAGGATTATCTTTCTCTCCCTGCTTGGCGCTAGGGCGGATGCCTATTTAGATGCAGTGGCACTTACTACACGTGCTGTGGTTTATGGCATTGTGCTAACAGCGTTGATTCAAGGTCTTGTCGCGGGTTTGGGTTATTGGGTGGCGGGCTTATCTGCACCAATTGCGCTGGCGGCGGTGACGGTGGTGTTGGCCATGATCCCTTTTGGCACGCCTGTGGTTTGGGGCGCGGCATCCGTGTATTTATTTTTTACTGGGAACGAGTTGGCAGCTCTGGGCTTGTTTCTATGGGGCGTGTTAGTGGTGTCTTGGGTGGATAATATTGTTCGGCCCTTGGTGCTGTCTGGCGTAGTTGATATTCCTTTTGTCCTCGCCTTATTTGGTGTTTTAGGGGGCTTGGCTGCGTTTGGCTTAGTGGGGTTGTTTATTGGGCCAGTTATTTTGGCCGTGGCATTAGTAGTGTGGCGGGAATGGCTGGAGGATGAACGTGCTTGACCCTCAGGGAGGGTTACAGGCTGTATACTTCGCCGCTTATAGGCACATGCCATTTATATTATCGTAGGAAGCCATGACTGAACCCCTGATCGACACCCCAGAAATCCTGCAAATCAATAATTACCTCCAGTTGCATCACGCCACGCTGGTGACCACCGATGGCTGCTATGCCGTATCGGTGCAGGGTGAGATTGAGTTGGATGGGCGGAAGATTGCTTATCATTTGGTGCCCGATGAAGGTTTTTTAGGTAAGACCAGTAAGTGGCGCAAGATGGATACTGCGGCGCGTTTTGACATGCTTAAAGCGCGTTGGAATGATGAGGCCCGTGCCAAGCTTGAGACTCAATTATTACACTGTGCTGAGCAAGTACTGGCGATTGCCAATGATTTTGAGTTGGATCCAACGAGCACTTTGACCGCGTTTCAGGCTAAGTATGAGTTGGCGCGGTTTCGCTGCCAATTAGCCTTGGATCGGATTGCCGCACAAAAACTCGGCAAAACCGCTACGCGGCAAGAGGATAAAACCCATAATGCGGTCAATTTATCGCTCTACCCCGAATCCTTTACCGTGGCGCAGGCGATGCCTCGGCACTTTATTGCTATCTTAGGTCCAACCAATTCGGGCAAAACCCATGCAGCGATGCAGCATTTACTCAAAGCCAAATCGGGCGTGTATCTGGCCCCTTTGCGCTTGCTGGCTTTAGAAAACTATCGTCGCCTGTCCGACGCGGGCGTGGCGGTGAGTTTAATTACTGGCGAGCAAAGAAAGCTGCACCCAGAGGCCACTCACGTAGCCAGCACGGTAGAAATGCTTAACCCCAATCGGATGATTGAGGTGGCGGTGATTGATGAAATTCAACTTTTAGAAGATCAGGATCGCGGTGCGGCTTGGACGGCGGCCGTGTGCGGCGTACCGGCCAGCACCGTGTATTTGCTGGGTGCACTAGAGGCCCAGCCTGCCATCGAATCCCTAGTAAAACGTGTAGGTGGCACGCTGGAAGTGCGCAAATTAGAGCGCATGTCGCCGCTGGAAATGGAGAAAAAACCACTCGGCTCCTTATCTAATTTGCAAGCTGGCGATGTACTGATCGCTTTTTCCCGCCGCGAAGTTTTGAACTGGCGGGATCAAGCAATCGAGCAGGGTTTTAAGGTTTCTGCCATTTACGGCAATTTATCTCCCGAAGTGCGCCAAGCACAAGCCGAGCGATTTATCGATGGCACCACCAAAATTGTGGTTGGCACCGACGCAATCGGCATGGGCCTAAATACCCCAGCCAGGCGGATTATTTTTACCACCGCCAATAAATGGGATGGTTACGCCGAGGGCACGATTGCCGCATCGCTGGCCAAGCAAATCGCTGGACGGGCAGGGCGCTTTGGTGAGCATGAGGCGGGTTTTGTAGCGGGCTTAGATGCTAAAACGCACCAAATGATTGCCGAGCTACTCAAGCAAAAAATAGAGCCTTTACCCGCAACTGGCTTTTTTGTTTCCCCTAACCTTGATTATTTGCAGCAGATTTCTGGCGCAACTGGCGAAACCAAATTGCAGCCGCTGCTAGAGCTATTTGCTAAGCATATTAATGTGCATGATGAGTTTTTCTTACCGGCTAATTTAAGCGAACAAATCGAAAAAGCCCGCTGGTTAGATACTCTACTCTTGCCGTTAACTGATCGATTTGTATTTAGCCTTTGTCCAATCTCCACCAAATTTGCCATGCTTGAATCGGCATTTAAAGACTGGACACAAGCCAGAGCCAAGCGCAAAACCGTGCCACTGCTACGCATGGATGGCCTAGGCGGGCGTAATGAGCTGCAATATTTAGAAGACACCTGCAAGCTCTATTCTGCTTACGCTTGGCTGGGGTTCAGAATGCCGGATACCTTCCCGAGCGGTGAAATGGCCGAGTCTTTAATGCAATCCACTTCAGAGAAAATTGACCAGCTGCTGCAAAAACAAAACACCAGTCGTCGCCCCACCAGCGTTGGCAAAAGCCGTCGTGGCCATCAGTGGGGACGCAAGCCATAAGCGGTTTGGGGTGAATCGCTGCCTTTCCCCGCATTTAAAACTCGACTAGAACAAGGGCAATCCTCTTTTTTTGCGAGTTTGCCATGCGTGCCATTTATGTTTGTATCCTGAGCTGCACCAGCCTGAGCCATGCTGCGCTGCCGCCCATATCCACGCCCAGTGGCCTAGGTGCGGATGGATCTGGCGACCTATTCCGGCTCTATGCTGTTAGCCGCCAGCACAGAAAAAGCGCCTAAGGAGGCGGTGGGCCAGGGCATGCTGAGTAATTGCCTATGCTGATGAGCTGAATCTGGCCTATGCCCCTCGGCCTAAAGACCCAAAAATTACTTGTAATCTGCAGTGGGCAGCAAAAATCAGGCTTAAATCGGTTTCGACCACCATACTGGGTATGCTCGCCACGCAGTAGTCGCCCGATGCGGTGGATTTATGAAAAGGGATATTGGGTTTTTAGCTTAATGTTTTGCAATTCCTAGGCGGCCTATATATTGTTGCTGCTGTTTTATAAAACAATATATGGCAAATATGCGCTCTACGTTTTCGATTGTGCTGGTATGGCTTGTGGTGGCGGCGGGGATTTACTGGGGTTTTAATACTTTTTTAGCGCATCAATATAATCCCAATACGCGCATTGCCGCTGGCCAAGGGCAGGAGTTGGTTTTAAAACGGGCAAAAGATGGGCATTTTCGTCTGAATGCCAGTATTAATGGCCAACCCGTGGTGATGCTGATTGATACAGGGGCAACCACTATGGCGATGAATGCAGCTTTGGCGCAGCGTTTGAATTTAGAGCGTGGTGAGCCAATGCTGAGCCAAACGGCCAATGGCGTAGTGGAAGGTTATTCATCCCGACTGTCCCAATTGCAGTTTGGCCCGTTTGAGTTTGAAAATGCCAGCGTTGGCGTGGTACCTAATATGAGTGATGAAGTCTTATTAGGCATGAATATCCTAAAGCGCTTTGATATAACGCTGAAGGATGAGCAGATGATTTTGAGGTTAAGTGCGGCTGATTAAGTTGCCTTTCTTTATCAATGCACCTACGTTTTTTTGCGGGGGTTCAGCTGCTGCTGAATCCCCAATAAAAATATTTGGCAATAACGTCGTACTTGCTTCATTGGCGCTATGTTTAGCAAAAATGGGTTGCTTGCTAGCCTTTAGCCGTTAGCGCCTTAGCAATCTTATTTCTTGGTACGGTGGTGCGCGGTACCTTCTGAATAAGCCCGCTAAACCACACCCGCACATCGTCATCCAAACCAATGCCGTGCATATAGTTGTACAGCGCTTTATTTAGCGCTATGCCTAGGGCGTCATGGTCTACACCCGTTGGGTCGATAAAGCCGACGTCGTTTTTAGCGAAGGTGACTTCGGGTAGCGGTAGCAGTGTGATGCCGTATTCCTCTGGGTGTTGGCCAACTGGCGAATGCACGGTGCAGGCAAAGCGGTGGAAAAAGCCGGATTGAATACAACCTTCGGCAAATAGCTGACGCACGTATTCCAGCGCATCAACGGTATCTTGCACGGTTTGCGTGGGAAAGCCATACATCAGGTAAGCGTGGACCAGAATGCCAGCATCGGTAAACGAGCGGGTGACGCGGGCGACCTGATCAATGGATACGCCTTTTTTCATCAGCGTAAGCAGGCGATCTGAGGCGACTTCCAGCCCGCCAGAAATCGCAATACAGCCACTATCGGCAAGCGATTGACATAGCTCGGGGCTGAAGGATTTTTCAAAGCGGATATTGCCCCACCATGAAATTGCCAAATTGCGCTTTTGTAATTCTGCCGCCAGTGTTTTCAGCGCTTTAGGCGGGGCGGCTTCGTCAACAAAGTGAAAGCCGGTCTGGCCGGTTTCAGCGATGATTTCTTCGATGCGATCGACAAGGGTAGCCGCCGATGCGCCATCGTAGCGCGAGATATAATCAAGGCTGACATCGCAAAAGCTGCATTTTTTCCAGTAGCAACCATGGGCCACCGTCAGTTTATTCCAGCGCCCATCTGACCACAGCCTGTGCATGGGGTTCAGCATATCTAAGAGCGATAGGTAGCGATCAATCGGCAAACCATCCCACGTTGGGGTTCCGACTTCGGCAAAGGCGATATCTGGCTCTACAAAGTTAATATATTTGACTGCCCCATCGTTTCTGACAAAGGTGCGTACCAGACGTTGCTGGCTACGTTTGCCTGCTAGATGATCGAGCAGCGCTAATAGCGGGCGCTCGCCATCATCTAGCGTTACATAATCAAAATAATCAAATACACGCGGGTCAGACATCTCGCGCAGCTCGGTGTTCACAAAGCCGCCGCCTAGCGCCAGCACGATACTTGGATTGTGTGTCTTAATTGCTTGGGCAATTCTGAACGCTGCGTACACTGCGCCGGGGAAGGGCACAGACACCAAAACAATGGTGGGGACGTGTTTTTTAACCGATGCCAGTGTCAGTTCCAGCAGCGTGGCATCGACCAGATTGAGTGGCTCGCCTAGCGCCTTGGCCAGCGGATTAAAGGTGGGCTGGCTGGATGCCAGCGATTCTGCGTAGCGCACAAATTCAAAACGCGGGTCGACCGCATCGCGCAGCACATCTGAAATATCGTTTAGATAAAGCGTAGCTAAATGCCGCGCTCTATCTTGCATACCCAGCGCACCAAACGCCCATGCCAGCGGATCACCGCCTTCATCATCCACATACACATCTAAGGATTCAAAGCGGGAACCTTCTGGTAAAAACTGCCGCGAACAAATCCGGTGTCCAACGGTGGAATCTTTGCCCTGCAAAAAGGCAATGGCAGGGCCGATGGTGGCAAGGTAAAGATCAAACTGCTCATAAAAAGCCTGTACTTGAAAGCTGCGATTACGCTCTGGTAATGCCTCAATACAGGTTTTAACCTCTAACAAGCCTTGCTTAGAAAATAGCCTGAGCACCAGCGCCAGCGCCAAATCCTCCTGCACGGCATCCACATCACGCGAGCGTAAAAACCCCGTGATATAGGCGGTAGAAGGGTAGGGAGTGTTGAGCTGCGTCATCGGAGGGATAACAGACAGCACGCGGGGCGTAGACATAGCAAAATCCAGAAAAATACGCGGCAGGGCAGAGCCCTTCGCTAAACGCGCATTGTAACTCAGTGCTGCTTTGTTCGCTTGTGGGGGGTATGGAAGGGAGGAGCTTGGTGAATCGGATATTTCGGAGCTGATGGATCAGCGCATTGATTATTTCAAGGATAAGTAGCCGCCACCGATGATCACGAGCAGGACAATAAATTTCCACCATGATGGAAGGCCATAATGACCAAGAGTTTCAAATTCTAATAAGGCAGTAAAAGCATTGCTAATCATCGTTGCAATATGCTGGCCGATGAGTAAACCAATCAGCGCAAAAATGCAGGTGCTCGTGCCAACCCAAGGAGCCATAGAAACATCAAATTGGCCAGGGCCTAAAGTTTGTGAGTACACCCCTAGTAACCAAGCCACAATAAAGCCAATCACTGCACCAAAAATGGCGCCTATAAATGCTGAGGCTAGTCTTTCACTTAGGGGTATGTTTTTCATGATTTGCAAAAAGCCTAACCTTTAAAGTAAGTGGTGCATGATCAAATCCGTCTTATAGGGCTAAGTTTTTGATACCAAAAGGAATATGTACCGAAGGGGCTACGGTTGCCGCACCAGCAAGGTGCCCCGATTGATCGTCGAAAAATAGATGTGGCTTCATTACGCCAAGCACCTTCATTTTGTCGATCCCACCAAGGAAAAAAGCATCATTGGGCATGACGCCCCAGCTTTTTAAAGTGTTTAATGCACGCTCATGCGATGGGGCGTTTCTGGCTGTGACGAGTGAAATTCTGAGCCTGTTTTTATAGGAAGGATCAGCCTTGCGTTTGGCTTCTTCACAGGATTGAATGCTTGCAACACGCATGAAAAATTCTTTCAAAGGCCCAGGGCCTAATGGCTGATTGTTTTTCTTAACCTCGTTTTCATGAAACATATTCAGATCATTGGTCGTGTGCATGACAGATTCTGATTCATCGTCTGCGAGCACGCCGTCAAAGTCGAATGCAATGCGCAGGCCAGAGTCATTTGCATCATCCACTATCGCAGAATCCAATACTCTGCCAGCGGGCAAACCTGCTGTCATGGCGGCGCGCACGTCATCAGCATTGGCAGATAAAAATAGTGAGATATTCAAAGCAGGGATGTATTCGTGCGGGGCCATCCCTTGCATAAAGATCGCCCTTGTAATACCCAGGCCATGATGCGCGATAGACTTCATCACCCGCATCCCTGTATCAGGGTCATTTCTGGAAAGTAAAATCACTTCAACCAACGGGTCGTTGACGGGATCTTCACCTAGATCATTTAGGCTGAGTAGGCGGCGAATAAATGAAAAGGCAATGCCCTTCTCCAGTGGGTTATTCAAGTGTTCTTCTTGGTACTTTCGATACTGCGCCTCGCCATCACGGCGAAATACCTCGTCAGATTCATGAAGATCAAACACTGCGCTGGATGCAACGCCGACGACCAAGCGGGATTCTAAGTTGTAAGGCATATTGGAGTTGTCTCTACGGCAGGCCGTGTTTTTTGCTTACCATAATCTTATCACATCACTAATTATGGTATCCGCTGCAATAATATTTCATACCGTATATATTCCCTACCGTTCGCAGTGAGATATTGCTTGAGCAGGCTGTACCGTATCCTTTAAAGTGGCTCTTTGCTGCTTTTCTGGCTATTTTCTTTGGTTTTTTCTATGTCTACTCCCAATACCTCGCGTGGCGTTTTGTTTACTGTGCTGGCCTTTATTATTTGGGGCCTGTTTCCGCTTTATTGGAAGGCTTTGCATGGCATTGATGCGCTACAGATTATTTCGCACCGGATTGTTTGGTCGGCGGTATTTGTGGCGGCAATTTTATTGCTGCAAAAAAACTGGGGCTGGCTGATTCCGGCGGTAAAAAATCCACGGGTATTGGGGGTTTTTGCTCTGTCTTCTTTGCTGCTGTCGCTAAACTGGCTGCTGTATATCTGGGCGGTGAATGAAAACCGCGTGGTGGATGCCAGCCTCGGTTATTTTATTAATCCGCTGATTAATGTTTTGCTGGGCAGATTGTTTTTGGGTGAGCGTTTAACTGGCTCGCAAAGCTTTGCCGTTGGATTAGCGGCCATAGGCGTGTTGTGGATTACGATTGCGGCAGGTACTTTGCCGTGGATTGCGCTGTGTTTGGGCTTGAGTTTTGGTATTTACGGCTTGCTGCGTAAAAGAGCCAGCTTGCCGTCTTTAGAGGGCTTGGCTTTAGAGACGTTTTTGATGGCGCCGTTTGCGCTGGCGGCCTTGTTTTGGTTTCATGCTCAGGGGTTGGGCGCGCTAGGCAATATCAGTTGGAATATTGATGCATTATTGATGGGGGCCGGTGTGGTGACGGCCTTGCCATTGCTGATGTTTGCCTCTGGTGCTAGAACGCTGAAGCTGGCTACTGTGGGCATCATCCAATATATCGGCCCAACCCTGCAATTATTGCTAGGCGTATGGCTGTATCAAGAGCCATTTGGCATGGATCGCATCATCGGCTTCTCACTCATCTGGGCCGCGTTGATTATTTATTCTGCAGCGGGCTTGATGAGCTATTGGAAGGCCAGCCGCTTAGCTGGTCAATCCGCTTAGGGTTTGCGTCGTGCGGGCAGATGCCTGCGCTATACCCTAAACCAATCAGCCCGCATCATCAGGATGGTGCGGGCGCAAAAGAGTGCATTTGTTTTGCACTATTAATTAAGCAGGGTGAATGGCGCGCTCTGATATTTTATTTTGTCCGTATTTAAAAGATTAATTTGTCTTTTGATCTCCGCCTGATAAGCCATCAAAATTTATTAGCCAGGTTATTGTTTTTGATCATATTGCAATAAATAGCCTAGCAGCCTGTCGGACTTAAGCGATCGTAGCGAGGGAAAGACCGGTTTGAGACAGATTTCGCGGGTTTTTGAGGCGAATAGCTGGCTATTCAACGAGAAAATGCGTGAAATATGGCCAAATCCGGCTTTTCCGTAGTAGATCAGTCTTAAGTCCGACAGGCTGCTAGGTAAGATAGTGATCAGATCGGCGCTATAATTGCTTTTTTGCGCACCAAACATTTGCTAACATCATGATTACCGAACAGTTAAATCTGATTTTATTGTTGTTGCAGCAAATGTGCGTGTATTTGCTGATTGCCTACTTATTATCTAAAACGCCTCTGTTTACCCCCTTAATGCAGGTCACGATTCGCTTGCCGCATAAGCTGGCTTGCTATGCCGTTTTTTCTACTTTTTGTGTGCTGGGTACTTATCTGGGGCTGAATATCCTGGGCTCTATTGCCAATACGCGGGCAATTGGCGCGGTATTAGGCGGCTTGCTGGGCGGGCCTGCGGTGGGGCTGGCCATTGGTTTTACCGGCGGGGTGCACCGTTATTCGCTGGGCGGGCCTACCGCGCTGGCTTGCATGATTTCTACCATTAGCGAAGGGTTGTTAAGTGGCCTGATTCATCGCTATTTAATGAAGCAGGGCCGGGTCGATTTACTGTTTAAGCCTTTACTGGTGGCATCGGTTGCCCTAGTGGCGGAAATCATGCAGATGCTGATTATCCTTGCGGTGGCTCAGCCTTTTTCTAAATCGCTGGCTCTGGTAGAAAATATCGGCATTCCCATGATGATTGCCAATACCTTAGGCTCGGCCATGTTTATGCGCATCTTGCTGGACAGGCGCGAGATGCTGGAAAAATACTCGAATGCGTTTTCTGCCAAGGCGCTGCGAATTGCTGCCAGAAGCGAGGGCGCTTTACGCGCCGGTTTTGACGAAGAAAATACCCTTAAAGTAGCAAAAATAATATTGGAAGAGCTGAGCGTCAGTGCGGTTTCAATGACCGACAGAACTAAAGTTCTGGCCTTTATTGGCAGTGGTGCTGATCATCATTTGCCAGGCTCACCGATTACCTCGGAGCATACCTTTGCGGCTATTCGTGATAATCGGGTGGTCTATGCCGATGGCAATGAGGTGCCCTATATTTGCTCGATCAGCCCTCGCTGTCCGCTGGGCTCTACCCTGGTTATTCCCTTATGGGGCGATGATGGCCAGGTGATAGGGACAATTAAACTGTATGAAAACAGGGGCAAGTTGTTTTTAAGATTAAACCGCACCCTCGGGGAGGGCATTGCCCGCTTGCTGTCTACGCAGATTTTATCCGGCCGGATAGAGGCTCAGCAGTTGTTATTAGCGCAGACAGAAGTCAAGCTATTACACGCACAAGTTAATCCGCATTTCTTATTTAATGCGCTCAATACCATTAGTGCGGTGATTCGTAATGATCCTGATCGCGCTAGAAAACTGATCCAGTATCTATCGGTATTTTTCCGTAAAAATCTGAAACGCACGCTGGATGAGGTGACGCTGGCCGATGAGATTGAGCATGTGAATGCCTATTTGCAAATTGAGCTTGCGCGTTTTTCTGATCATTTAAAGGTCGATATTGATTTGAGCGGTGCAATCTTGCAGGCTAAATTACCGGCGTTTTCTTTGCAGCCTGTGGTAGAAAACGCGATTAAACACGGCACATCGCAATTGTTTGATCAGGGTCATATTCGTATTTATGCAGAACAAAACAGCAAAGAACTGCTGCTGCATATTGAGGATAATGCAGGGCTTTATCCGGCTAAAATTCATTCAGAAGGGTTAGGAATGAAGCTGGTTGACCGGCGGATTAAGGCCATTTATGGCGCAGAATATGGCGTTTCTGTGCATTGCGTTGCCGAAAAATCCACCCGGATCAGCCTGCATTTACCTGTGAATAATCTTTAAGTGGGTTTGAACTGATGATGCTGACTGCCTTGATTATTGATGATGAGCCCTTAGCTAGGGAAGAATTGCGTGCGTTGCTGGTGGCCGATACCCAGCTTGAGATTGTGGGCGAGGCGGCCAATGCGATTGAGGCCATGGCGGCGATTCATCGCTGGCATCCGGATATTATTTTTTTAGATATTCAGATGCCCAAAATTAATGGCATGGAGCTGGTGGCCATGCTGGATCCGGAGTGCCTGCCGCAGATTGTTTTTGTGACTGCGTTTGATGAATTTGCACTCAGAGCCTTTGAAGAGCACGCCTTTGATTATTTGCTCAAGCCGGTAGAAGCCTCACGCCTAGCCAAAACGCTGGAGCGGCTGCATAAAGTGCGTTTGCCGCAAAATATCGCTGCGCTGACGCCGGTATTAAATCAGCTGCCTTGTCATGGGCATAACCGGATTTGCCTGATGCCCACCGCCGATGTGGAATACGCCTGTTCAAAATTAAGCGGCGTTTATCTGGTGGGGCAGGATGGGCAGGAGCGTTTTACCGTGCTGACGCTGAAAACGCTGGAGTTTAAAACCATGTTGCTACGCTGCCACCGCCAGTATTTAGTGAATCCAGAGCGAATTTCAGAAATTGTGTTTGCTGAAAACGGAGCTGCAGAGATTATCACCCGCTCCCAACTGCGCGTGCCAGTCAGCCGCCGTTATCTGAAAGCGCTCAAAGATGCCTTAGGGATAGATAGCTGACCACTTAATCTTCTGGCTTACCGCTTGCAAGGGTGGGCTGCCGCTTAATCACAATCGTAAGCCGCATACAGTAGCTGTTCCGTACAGTGATGGAATTCTTTCCAGGAGTAGTACTGCTATGGATCATGCACTCACTTTTGTGATCAGCACACTCTGTATTCTGATGATTTGCTATCGGTTTTACGGCGTGTTTTTTGTGCGTAAAGTGCTCAATATTAATGATGAAGAGACAACTCCCGCGCATGAGCTTAAAGATGGTAAAGATTATTTGCCGACTAAAAAATGGGTTGCATTTGGCGGCCACTTTGCAGCGATTGCCGCTGCCGGGCCGCTGGTAGGGCCGGTACTGGCGGCACAATATGGCTATCTGCCCGGCTTTTTATGGCTGCTGATAGGCTGTGTGATTGGCGGTGCGGTGCATGATACGGTGGTGCTGTTTGCCTCGATGTCGCATCATGGTAAATCACTTTCTGAAGTCGCTAAGGCGGAGCTTGGGCCAGTGGCTGGCTGGTGCACGGGCTTGGCGATGATGTTTATTATCACCATTACCATGGCGGGTTTATCGATGGTGGTGGTGCATGCGCTGGAGCGTAATCCTTGGGGTGCATTTGCGGTCTTTATGACCATCCCTATCGCGATTTGTATCGGCCTGTGGGAGCGCGTTACCGGCAATATGAAAAACGCCTCCTACCTTGGTGTGGTTGCCATTATGGCCTGTGTATTTGCCGGCCCGTATATTCAGAATACATTTCTGGGCGAGTGGTTTTCGCTGAATGCTAAAACCGTTTCTTTGATCTTGCCGGTCTATGCTTTCTTTGCAACGGCACTGCCTGTCTGGCTGCTGCTTACGCCCAGAGCTGCTTTATCTAGCTTTATGAAGATTGGTGTATTTGGCTTACTCATTGTGGGCGTGGTGTTTGTTAATCCACAAATTCAGTTTCCTGCGGTCACCGAATTTATTCATGGTGGTGGCCCAGTGCTGGCTGGCCCGGTATGGCCGTTTATTTCTATTACCATTGCCTGTGGTGCGATATCGGGTTTTCATGCTTTTATTGGCTCAGGAACTACGCCTAAGCAAATTGATAAATGGAGCGATATTCTGCCGGTTGGATTTGGCGCGATGCTGGCCGAATGTATGATTGGGGTGATGGCTTTAATTGCGGCTACTTCATTACATCCTGCCGATTATTTTGCGATTAACTCCAGCCCTGAAGTATTTAAAACTTTAGGCATGGATGTGGTTAATTTACCTGCTTTAAGTTCTGCCATTGGCCTTGATTTACACGGGCGTACAGGTGGGGCGGTTACTCTGGCGGTTGGGATGACCGATATTTTCACCCGTATTCCTTTATTAAATCAACTTGCATCTTATTTCTTTCAGTTTATGGTGATGTTTGAGGCGGTATTTATTCTGACCGCGATCGATTCTGGTACCCGTGTGGCCCGCTATTTATTGCAGGACTTTTTGGGTGATTTCTGGAAGCCATTAAAACAGACAGATTGGATGCCAGGTGCAATTGGTACATCGATTGTGGCTTGTTCGCTGTGGGGCTATTTATTAAATTCGGGCGATATTAATTCGGTATGGGCGCTGTTTGGTGTGTCTAATCAATTAATGGCATCGATAGGCTTAATTATTGGCGCGACGATTATCTTACGCTTAAGTAAAAACCGTACATATATGCTGACTTGTCTGATTCCTTTGGCGTATTTGTTTGTTACCGTTAATTACGCGGGCTATTGGATGATAGAGCATGTTTATTTTAATCCTGCATCTAAAGGATATAATATCTTTAATGGCATGATTTCTATTGTGATGATGTGCTTGGGTGTGGCGATTCTGATTTCTGCACTGATTAAATGGAAAGAAATGCTGGGCAATCTGCGCCGCTTAGAGCTAAAGCTAGCGTAAAAATACAAGCATTAAAAAGCCCAGCCTGCCCTAATGCCGTTTACTTAATGTGTTGGTTTTGCTTCCCCCTTATAAAAGGGGGGGAAGCAAAACAGCATTAGTGAGCGGCACTACCGGCAGGCTGTGTGTTAGCCACGCCCAGAGGTGATCAGTTTTCTGACTGGCGTAGGCAGGCCTAATTCCAGTGCCTCTGCTTTGCTGAACCAGCCCAGATGGTCTTCATGGGTGAGGGCAGTCTGGCTGATGACGTTGCCAGGCAGTGGGGTGATGGTGAGGCGAAAATGAGTAAAAACGTGCACAAAGTCTTCTGCGGCGCTGTCGAACTCAACATCAAGCCCATAGCGCTGGCTACAGGAGGCGCTTGCTTCTAGCGTGGAGGTGCTTTCTGGCAGGCTCCATAATCCGCCCCAGATGCCTGTGGGTGGGCGGCGTTCTAGCAAAAGCTTGCCATTCCTTGTAATCATCATCAGCACAGTTTGGCGCTCTGGCGAAACTTTTTTGGGCTTGGGTGTTGGCAGCTCGGCTTGGCGGCCTTGCTGGCGGGCGATACAATCATCAAACACGGGGCAGGTGATACAGGCTGGTTTTTTAGGCGTGCATATGGTTGCGCCCATATCCATTAGACTTTGCGTATAGCGCTCAATTTCTTGATCTGGCAGCAGTGTTGCCGCCAGTTGCCACAATTCTCTTTCAACTAACTTAGTGCCCGGATAACCACTGATCCCTGCCCAGCGGGCCAGCACACGTTTTACATTGCCATCCAAAATAGCCGCGTGCGCGCCAAAGCTGAAGGCGGCAATAGCGGCTGCGGTGGATGGGCCGACCCCAGGTAGCTCGGCCAGTAACTCGGGCGTACGCGGGAATTCTCCGCCAAAACGCGCCATGACCATTTGCGCGGCTTTGTGCAGATTGCGTGCGCGGCTGTAGTAGCCAAGGCCACTCCATCTGGCTAAAACATCATCAGAGCTGGCTGAGGCTAAGCTAGCCACGTCAGGAAAACGCTCTAAAAACTGCTGGTAATAGGGGATGACCGTGACGACCTGCGTTTGCTGCAGCATGATTTCTGACAGCCATACTTTGTAAGGATCACTGACTTGCCAAGGTAGATTGTGGCGGCCGTGTATGGCTTGCCAAGCGATTAAACGCTGGGAAAAATCGCTCATTTATGGGGTTTCTTAGTGGGATTGGCTAGCTTCTTTGTGGCGGGGGCTTTGGCGGCGATATCGGTCGCTTTTTTATTGGCGATGGCCTGTGCAGCAAGTTGTTTCTTTTGCTTGGCAGCCGCTTCTGCTGCGCTTTTCTGTTGTTCAGCTGCAGCTTTTTGTTTGACTAAAATTTGCTCTTTTAGGCTGGCGTAATCGATATGATATTCAGGGGCATTGATTGCTCCTGATAATTGGATCGGTAGTTTTAGGCCAGCTAAACCCTTAAGCTCGGGTACTTTGGGATTGGCGCTAGCGTGCATATTGTAATCAATCGCATTGCTGTTCAGGTCTAAAGTGCCGCCGCCGTTTAGTTTTAAAATGCCAGCTGTAAGGTCTAGATCGCTATTGCTGGCAACACCGTGTTTTAAGGTAAGGGTGGACCGTAGCTCACTAAAGCTTGTTTTAGCGTTTGAATTAGCGGGTGGGGTGGGCTCGCCATTCATTAGGCTGATTTGGCGGCTGGTGGTGCGTAGCAAGGCTTCAAGATCAACTCCGCGAATAGCCCCTTGGTTGAGCAGTAAACGCACATTGCCACCTGCGGTGCGGCGTAAATCGCTAAGCTGATTGCCAACGGCTGAAACATCCAGATCAACGTGACCACGGCCTTCAAAACGGCTGGTATCAAATACATCGGCTAGGAGTGCGTTGATATTCATGTTGGCAAGCTTTTGCTGAACACGGAAAGAAGCGTTTTTTCGATTGGCATCTACTTCTAAGCTGCCTGATAGCTGGCCTTCATAAAGCATAGCTGCGAGCGGGTTTAGATTTAATTTACGGTTTTTGGCCGCAAATTGTAAAGATATATCATTGATATGCAGTTTTTGTAACACTAGTTCGCTAATCTTTAGATTACCGCTGGCATCTAAATTATTGAGCCACCAAAAATCAAAAGGTTTATCTGGATTAACTGTTTTTGCCCCTGCGGCCACTACGGGCAAATAGGGTGATAAATCTAGTTTGTGTAAATCCACATCAACGGCGTAGTGGGGATGAACAAAGTCGCTCACATCTATCGTGGCTTTAATTGGCGATTTATCCAGCTGGCCTTGGCTGGAAAGGCTAAGCGTTTCTGCCTGCAAATTAAGCGTGCCTTCGCCTTTTAGATCTAAGCCAATTGCGCCGCGTGGCAAATTACGGTTGGTGTAGCTACCGCTTAAGCTATAGGCGGGTAATCTAGCAATGCTGCCTTTTAGTAGCTCTAGCGGGCTGGCAAAAGAGAGGGCTAGGTTTTGTTCTGGGCTATTGATTCTTACTTCAAAGCGGGCTAAATCGGTGCGCAGCAGGCCTTGCTGCATGCCAGATAAAGTAGGGATGGTGGCTTTAGCACTAAGCTGGCCGCTTGGGCTTTGCATACCCACATTCAGCTTAAGGCGGTTTAGGCTGATGGCTTCTTTAGAGAACAAAATCTCTGGCACATCTAGCTCGCCTTTCCAGTGCTGGCCTGCGCGCTGGCCAGAGGCGGTTAGTTTTAGCTCGCCACCTTTAAAGCGCAGTGGCTGCCAGCCGTAGACTAAATTACCCACGGTACTGACTTTTACATCTTGTAGGCGTAATTCAGGTGAGCTGCCGCCTTTTTGCTCTAGCTCTAGTAGCAAATCAGCCACCAGCAAGCGATGATCTGCTTCGTGATAGCGCATAGCGGCCGTGGCACTCAAAGCGCCTTGCCATTGTACCGGTCTATCCTCATCGCCAATCAGTAGGATGCCATCCACATCCAAACGCCCTGCTTTAGGGTCTGATAGGTTTTTCATGGTGAGGTTAAGGCGGGAAAGGCGAATGCTTTCACCCAAAAATTCATCTGAAAGCTTAAATGCCGCCTCATTAAAGTGCACTGTATCAAGCGAGAAACTCAGCTCCTGAGTTTGCGATTTAGGTGTAAGTAGGTCTTCAAAATTATACGTGCCGTCTTCGCGGCGAATTACATTGAGCTCTGGCTTTTCAAAATCTAGTGCTTTAATTGTCCCTTTGCCGAATAGTAATGGCCACAGGCTAAGCTCTACACGTACACGATCAGCGTGGGAGAAGATATCTTTTTGGCTAGGCTCGGTAAGGGTGACATCATCTAGCAGCAGTGCTGGCTGTGGTAGCAAGACAAAACGCGCATCACCCCGTATGGTGAGTTGGCGCTGTGTGTCTTTTTCCAGCATGCTGGAAAGCTCACTTTTGATTAGATCAAAAGAAATAAAATAGGGCAGCGTGCCAAGCAGGGTCACAATCATGACGAGCAAAAGCAGGCAAATTCTGAAAGGGCGAGAGTGTCGCCAATCTATGTGAGGACGGTGCATAGCGGGATTATCCCGAAGACTTGGATTAATTTCAAAGTTAAGATTGATCTTATTGCGTTAAAAAGCACGGCATAAGCCAGATTAAGGTGGTATTTTTTCCCTATTTCTTGGTGCGTATTGGCTTTGGAACGGCATTTGTGATGTTAAATCAGTAGCTTTGCTTTGCGGCGATCTGGCCTATGTATTTAGGCTTTGTATTAATAATAATTTTCACACCTATGAGGAATATATGGCACAAACTACAGAAATTAAGGTTCGCGGTTACCATTTAGATTTATATGGTCATGTGAATAACGCACGTTATTTAGAATTTTTGGAAGAAGCACGTTGGGCATTGGTTGACGAAAGTGGTGGTTTTGAATGGTTTACCAGCGAGCGTTTAGCCTTGGTTATTAGTCGCGTTGATATCCGTTATAAACGCCCTGCCACAATGGGCGATGTGCTAAAAATTGAAACTCGATTAACGCATATAGGTGAAAAAGAAGGCATTATTAATCAGCGTATCTTGCGTTTAGATAACGATAAATTAGTGGCTGAAGCGGATGTGACATTTGCGGTGATTAGCGCTAAATCGCCTGGCGCTTTGCCACTAGAGGGCGAGCTGGCGGAGCGTTTGCAAGGGATGATGCATGTTTAAACAATGCATCAAACTTCTTGCCTGCTTGGGGCTGTTGCTTGGGTTGGCTGCTTGCGGCAGCTTGCCTACAGATTTAGAAAAGCCAACGGTGAGTTTGGCTGGAATCAGCGTGGCTGAGGTGAGCCTGCTAGAGCAGCAATTTATTTTAAACTTACGGGTAAATAATCCTAATAATATTGATATTCCATTAAATGGGCTAAATATCAATTTAGAGGTCAATGACAAACCCTTTGCAAATGGGGTTTCTAATGAGGCAACCACGCTGCCGCGCTTGGGATCGGCGGTGGTCAAACTGCGTGTCAGTACATCTCTAGCCACTTTTATCCAACAATTTAATGTTCTGCAAGCAAGTGGCAAGCCAATCGCCTATCGTATTAAAGGTAAACTGTTCCTACCTTTACGTCCGGATGGCATAAGCTTTGAACGTCAAGGGGAAGTGGTTTTACCCTGACTAACTTGATTACCCCAAAAACGAGTGAGAGGCTAGACCTGATCTGCAAGCGAGGCCACAGACAAAATAGGCCGTTAGGCCTTATTTGCAGTGCCGACAAGGGCTAGTTTCTAACTAGGTTTGGAATTAAATTGGAAAGAGAGCAATGAGTGATCATGCTACACCTGCCGCCACACACGACGAGCACACAGTGAATGGTGAGCCTAGCCCCTCCTTTATGCAAAAAAACCGTTTAGCACTCATGATTGGCGGCGGTTTTTTTGGATTTTTGTTGGTGCTGATTATTGGCATTGCGATTGGGATGACCAAGCGTAATTTTGAAAGAGCGCAATACGTTGAGCAAATTGCTCGCCTGAAGGTTTCTTTTGAAGAAACCATCGAGACGCGTAAAGAGCTTGAGGAAAGAATCTCCGAGTTAAAAAAAGAAGTAAAAGAAAAGAAAATTGAAGTAGAAGAGCTAGAAGTCAAAGTAGAAGACTTAGAACGGCGTGGCGGCGGCGCAAAAGCCACTGGCGCAGCAGAACACGACGCAGCTGCTGCGCCAGCGGCAACGCATGGTGAAGCCGCAGGCGCGGATATCAAACCCGCAGGTGGTGGTTATGTGAAGTTTGGTGGCGGAGACTGCGTCTTACCCGCAGGCGGAGGCAAGGGCAGTGCAGCGTGGAAGGAATGCGTTAACCAAAATCGCAGTGCTCAGGGCAAACCTGCCGAAGCACCTGCTGAGCCTGCAGCCAAGCCGAGCGGGCACTAAGCCAAATACAGCGCTTGAATGCTTTCTAAATTGGGCGGGCTTGCGCCGTGTTGCATGCAGGCCGCTGCGCCGCTGGCGATAGCAAAGCGTAAATGTTCGCCCGCTTCGCGCCCTGGCCAAGTCATCATGCTATAAATTAGTCCGCCGATTGAGGCGTCCCCAGCCCCTACCGTATCGGCTACATTTATCTCAATTGCTGCGCTGATTACGATGGTGTTGGGTGTGATTAAAGATGCGCCGCCTGCGCCACGGGTATAGAGAATACTGGCCTGAGGGTTCCAACTGATGAGCGTTTTTAATGCTTGATCGATGTCTGCGCTGCGAAATAAGCCTGCCAAGTCTTCATCAGATACCTTGATCACATCGGCTAGCTGGCTCATGGCTTTGAATGTTGCGTCGTACTCTTGATCCATCAAAATTCTAAAGTTGGGGTCGTAGCTGATTTTAACTCCGAGCTGCTTAAGTTCCATCGCTAGGGCGAGTAAGCGTTTGCCTAAGGGCTGGCGCGCTAAGCTGATGCCACCGAAGTGCACCCAGCTGACTGCGCTTTGCCAGCCGACAGGGAGGGCTTCTGGGGCAAAATACAAATCTGCTGAGTCTTCACCAATAAAGAAATATTGCGGTGGATGGCTAGCTGGCACAATCGCCAGCAAGGGTGACTTATCTAGCTGCTGTAAAAAGCGCACATCTAAACCCGCTTGGCTCGATGCTTGGTATAAATCTTGGCCAAAACAATCCTTACTGATTGCCCCAGCAAAAGCACTTGCTACGCCTAAGCTAGCGAGCACGCGGCTGACATTCCAAGTAGAGCCGCCCACTTTACTTTGCCAATGGTTGCCTTCGGTTTTAATCATATCGGTGAGGGCTTCCCCAGCAGCAATAAAGCGGGGCAGAGGACGAATGCTAGGCTGATTCATGATGTTCTTTTTGAGTTTTAAATAGATTAAGTCGTGGTTTTACAGGGCGTCGTCTAGTTTTAAAAACAGATCTCGATCAGGGGCAAAGTTGGCGTAGAGCGGCAGCAGCGCGCCGCCTAGCGCTCTGGCATCCGAACCTATAGTGCCAGCGAATACCTGCGGTGCAACAATGCCTTCCCAGTTGAAATCTTGCATGGCGGCTTCTACAGCCACAATCAGCGCTTCTTTTACGGCGCTGCAAAAGCAGCCATCTAAAATCACGCCTTCTAAATCGAGTAGGCAAGTGCTATTGAGCATGGCAAAGGCGATAGGAGGGGCTGTTTCTGCAATCCATGCTTGGGTGTGGGGCCAGTATTCTGGGCTAGCAGCACGCTCATCGCTGGTGGCGCGGCCATCTAAGCCTGCGGTAATAAACCGGCTTTCTAGTTTAAATAACGATGCCACATTTAATAGCTGCGGGCTGTGTTTGCCGCCGCCGTTTAGCCCCAGCGGCAAAGAACCTAAGGCCCCTGCATTACCATGCTTGCCCAAATGTAAGTGGCTATCAAGCACTAAGCCGCCGCCAATAAAGGTATCTACAAATACGTAAACAAAGTTACGCATATCACGCCCGCGCCCTGCTACTAATTCGGCCACGCAGGCGGCGGTGGTGTCCTTTAGCGTTTGCACCGGCAAGCCCGTTAGCGTGGCAATTTCTTCTTTAAGTTGAAAGCGCTCCCAGCGTGCTACCACATCGGCATCAAGGCCGAGTAGCTGTTGCCAGCCACCCATATGTAGTGGTGCAGCAATGCCGATGCCTTGTACGCGCTCCCATAGTTTGGGGCTGAGCTTGTGTTTGATTTTGGCTAGGCACTGGCTGATATGCCCCAAAATCTGATTTGGATCGGCAAAGTCATAGCTTAAATTCCAGCGTTCGCGCACCGCGCCGCTAAAATCTACCAGCAAAATATCTAAGCTGCGTCGCCCCACTTTTACCCCAATTGCAAACGCCCCATCGGGGTTGAGCACAAGAGGAACCGAGGGCTGGCCTACCTTGCCGCGCTGCGGGGTTTTTTTGATGAGCAGCTCGTCATCGAGCAAACGCTTGGTGATCAGTGAAATAGCTTGCGCCGTTAAGTGGGTTAATCTAGCGATTTCTGCTCCAGAGATCTGGCCATTAAGGCGAATGGCTTGCAGCACAACGCGCTCGTTATACTGACGCATTCCCCCTTGTGAAGAGCCTCTGGGCTTGAGCTTGCTCGCAGCGGTGCTGCTGTTATCCGGCGAGAGGCTCACAAATCACTCCTTTTTTTAAGATGAAATTGCCGTAAGGCTGTAATTCACCGGTTAAAACAATGGCATAAGCTTGCTTGACTCGCTCATAGAAAGCAAATCGCTCTAATGCCTCGTATTGCCCTGCTAAGGCATGGCCTGCATCGTTTAGCTCGCGGATGATTTGTTTTTGTAATGCGCTGCACCAGCCTGTGGTTTGGTGGCTAACTTGCATATAGGCAATGGGTTGGCTTACGTCTTGATCTAGGGGCAGTAGGCTGATAATCGCTGTTATTACACGGGCAACCCCCTCGCCAGAAAGATAAATCAATGGCTTGCCTACGGCCAGTGAGGCGGCGGTAAAGTTTGCATCGGCGATCACAATCTCATCGCCATGCCCCATTTCGGCTAATACCTTAAGTAATTCAGGCGTGAGGAGCGGATCTATTCCTTTTAGCATGTTATTTCTCCTGTCCAGCTAGTGGGCCAACCATTCAGCGGGAATATCTTCTGGCTTCATGGCACCAGTCATTACCGCTACGGCATCACTCATGGTGATGGCCTTAGGGTTGAGTACGGCAGCTCTGCGCCCTAAGCGGGCAACGTGGATGCGATCGGCTATTTCAAACACATGTGGCATATTGTGGCTGATTAGCACCACGGGTAAGCCTCGGTCGCGCACATTGCGGATTAGTTCTAGTACCATATTGCCTTCTTTTACCCCCAGTGCTGCGGTGGGCTCATCCATGATGACCACGTGGCGGGCAAAGGCGGCCGCGCGTGCCACAGCCACCCCTTGACGCTGGCCGCCTGATAGCGTCTCTACCGCTTGAGTCATAGAGCGGATACCGATTTTTAGCTCCTGCATATAGGCGATGCTGTCATTTAACATGCGCTTTTTATCTAAAAACCCCAGGCTGCCCAATAAGCCAGTACGGCGGATTTCTCTGCCCATAAATAAGTTTTCTGCAATAGTCATGGCGGGGGCAACGGCTAGGTCTTGGTAAACGGTTTCGATGCCTGCACGGCGGGCTTCGATTGGGCTTTTAAAGCAAACACTTTGCCCATCCAAAAAAATATCACCACTATCGGGCGTAATCGCGCCTGATAAAGCCTTAATCAGGGAGGATTTGCCCGCACCATTATCCCCAATAACCGCAAGAATTTCCCCTGCGCGTAGTTCGAAATCAGCGCCATCTAAGGCGGTAACTTGGCCGTAGCGTTTCACTAAGCCTTTGGCTTGAATCACCAAAGGCAGGGCATTGTGTTCTGGATGCGGGCTCATTAGCGGCCACCTTTTCTGGAGAGTTGATCGGTAGCAACGGCAAGAATCACCAAAATGCCGGTAATGAGAATTTGATAAACCGATGAAACCCCCATCAAGGTAAGGCCATTACGAAACACACCCACAATCATTGCGCCAATTAAGGAGCCAAGTACCACGCCACGGCCACCAAATAAGCTGGTACCACCCAGTACCACGGCGGTAATTGCATCTAGGTTTTCAGTCTGCCCCGCATTGGGGTCGCCCACACCAGTACGCGCCACAGATAAAAGCGATGCCACGCCGTAGCAAAGCCCCGCCAGCACATACACCATTAAAATCACTCTATGAGTGGGGATGCCGGTTAGGCGGGTAGCTTCTGGATTATTGCCAACGGCGTAAATATGCCGGCCTGCCGCAGTTTCTCGCAGCCAGATCCAGCTTAGTGCATAGCAAACCAGCATCAGTACCGTGCCATAGGCCACTTGGGTTTGGCCCAGATTAAAAGTGTTACCTAAAAAAGTCATGCTGGCGGGGAGATCGGTAATGGTTTGCGATCCTGAATAGAGCTGGGTAATTGCAAACGCAATATTCATCGTGCCTAAGGTCACAATAAACGGTGGCAGCTTAATCCGAGTAACCAGTAAGCCATTAAGCAGGCCAAAGCCAGCGGTAACCGTCAAACCCAGTCCGATGGCTAAGCTTGGGTGCAGGCCAAAATCATGCGCTACTTTGGTCATGACCACGCCACCAAGCGCCATTACCATGCCGCAGGATAGATCGATCCCAGCGGTAAGAATAATTAAGGTCTGGCCGATTGCAATTAACCCAACCACCATAATCTGCTGCAGTATCAGCGAAAAATTCGCCCCCGTAAAAAACTGCTCGCTTTGGAAAGAGAAAAATGTGCAGGCGATTAAAAGTGCCAAAAATGGCCCTAAGGTGCCGATTGAAGGGATGTGTTCTTTCCAACTCGGCATACAACGCTCCTTGGTGCTTTTTAAATTGGATTGTTTAGAGCCGAGTGTCAAAAATTTTCTATAACGCTCAGGCTCTTATGATTAAGGCAGGATTATTTATTGCCCCAGCACAGGTCCATGCCGGTTTTACTATCTTTGCTTTCAATGCCAGCCACAGGCTTGGCCGCAATCAGCATCACG
This sequence comes from Iodobacter fluviatilis, assembly GCF_004194535.1. Lineage (NCBI taxonomy): Bacteria > Pseudomonadati > Pseudomonadota > Betaproteobacteria > Neisseriales > Chitinibacteraceae > Iodobacter > Iodobacter fluviatilis. The sequence continues at coordinate 3,259,257 of NZ_CP025781.1, forward strand.
CCGGTATCGGTGTAGCCAGCAGGTTTTTTACCGGTCTTGGCGTATTCAATGCCCGCTGCTACACCCATTGCGGCCATTTTTAATGGGTATTGCTGCGAGGTGGCGGCGATTTTTCCATTCTTTAAATCTTTAATCCCTTGGCATCCGCCATCTACGGAAACAATCAGTACGTTTTTTTCTTTACCGGCTTTTTTGAGCGCATTAAATGCGCCCGCTGCTGCTGGCTCGTTGATGGTGTAAACCAAATTGATATCAGGATTTTTTTGCAGGCAGTTTTCCATAGCCGTTTGGCCCTTGGCTTGATCGCCAAAGCTATCTGCCATACAGACCACATTGCTTGGTTTGGCTAATTCATTGTTTTTTGCATCAAAAGATTGCAGGCCAAAACCCTGCAAAAAACCATTGTGGCGCTGCGCACCTACGGGGTGGCCAGGAAAGAGATCTAAGGTGGCAATTTTGGCTGGCTTGCCTGCAAAAGTGGCTTTGGCGTATTCGCCGATCAAAACACCCGCTTTAAAGTTATCAGTGGCAAATAGGGCATCCGTTGCATCGGTGGGGTCTGTTGGGCTATCTAAGGCGATAATTAAAATACCTTTTTGTCGGGCTTTTTTAATGGTGGGCACAATGGCTTTGGAGTCATTTGGAGCAATCAGAATCGTTTTTGCCCCTGCCGCAATCATGTTCTCAATGGCAGTAACTTGGCCTGCGTTATCGCCATCGGCTTTACCAGCAGCCGAAAGTAGTTTTGCACCTTTGGCTTTAGCTTCGGCAACCGCGCCCTCTTTCATTTTGACAAAAAATGGATTGGTTTCAGTTTTGGTGACCAAGCCAATCACAGGTTCGTTAGCAAACACGGGTAGGGCCAAAGTCAGTGAGGCAAGGGCTATCGAGATACGGGTCTGCAACATTTCTTTTCTCCAAGGGGTTTAGCCAAAAGGCATCAAGCCATTGATTTTTTATAAATCAATCCGTTTGATTTAATCAATGCTATGCGTAATAAGCTAATAAATCAATAGGGTTTATTTATAGGAAAACCCTTATAAAACAATTGTTTGAATGGGGTTTTTTGTTGGATTATTGATCTAGTGTTGAGGCTGGCTGGGGCTAGCAGGCTTAGCAGAGGCAATATGACTTGGGCGAGCTTCGATGGCTTACTAAAGATAAGCGGTAGCTGAAGATGCTGAGCCGTGCAGGCAGCTATCGTACTTAAAGAAAAATGCTGTTTAAGTTTTTTCTTATACTGAAATAAGAGTAATAAAGGTGTGCGCTCTATAATGCTTGAGCTGATGATGACTCTTGCTCCATTTCAGCGTAATTGCACCCGTGCGGGCAGGGTTTAGCCAAAAACATTGCTTTAAGGAGTAGAGGAATCATGGCATATAAGTCAGCTCGCTGATTAAATCAGCACTGTATTTCCGCTAAATAGCGGGCCGCATATTTTTTAAACTTAAATGCATGATGCGTACCAGATAGCAGCTTTTTAAGTTGCCTAACAATACTCGCGAATGCGCCGTACTGAAGATTGAGCACGGTCTTATCCCCCCTCGCCACCCACAAACCAACGGGATGGTGGAGCGTTTCAACGGGCGAATAAGCGAGGTCATTGTGCAAACGCGCTTTGCCTCATTGGCTGAGCAAAAAGTGACTATGGAGAATTATTTAAAGATCTACAACTACCACATTCTACAGAAAGCACTTGATCACGAAACCTCCATTCAGACAATGAAGAAAGGGCAGGAAAACAAACCTGAATTATTTAAAAAACGAGTTTATGATCTGACGAGGCTTGATGTTTAATAAATATTTAATTGACAAATATTACGCTTAATTGGGCTAGGCAGATAAAATGGGTTGCTCGTGACTGTTTATTAGGAATTGCTTATTTTCTTGGTGCATATACAGTATAAATTACACATGCAACACCCTGCCAAAATTACCAAGTGATTAGGCTACATGTTTCCAAGCAAATTGCTGCATGTAAAGTTCAGGATTTGCTTATTTTTGCTACTAGAGTAGTGATTGATTTTTGCGTATATTTTTTTATGAACTTTTTTCCCCATTTTTACACTCTTTAAAGTACCCATAGAGTAGCCAATTCATGTGAAAATATACGGATAAGATGATTCTGTATTGCTTGCAGAGAAATATAAACCTGAATAAGTAGGAAATACGCCGTGATAAAAATTGTGACATGGAATGTGAATAGTCTGAAAGTGCGTTTGCCCCAAGTATTGGAGTGGTTGGCGGATAATCCAGATGTTACAGCGCTTTGTTTGCAAGAAACTAAAATGGAAGACGTAGTGTTTCCGAAGGCGGACATTGAAGCCGCAGGGTTTCATGTGGTGTTTGCAGGGCAAAAAACTTATAACGGCGTAGCCATTATTGCGCGTGCAGCCTTAAGTGATGTGGTGATTAATATCCCTGGTTTTATTGATCATCAGGTGAGATTAATTGCAGCCACGATGCAGGGTGTGCGCTTGGTTTGTGCTTATATTCCAAATGGGCAAGCCTTAGATTCAGAAAAATATCCATATAAATTATCTTGGCTGGCGGCTTTAACTGCTTTTTTAAAAAAAGAAATGGTGGTGTATTCTAAATTGGCACTGCTGGGCGATTACAATATCGCGCCACATGATATGGATGTGCATGATCCTAAAAAATGGGAAGGGCAGGTATTGGTTTCAGGGCCGGAGCGTGCGGCATTTCAGGCTTTATTAGATTTAGGATTAACCGATTCTTATCGCCTATTTGATCAACCAGAAAAAACATTTTCTTGGTGGGATTATCGTGGTTTTGGTTTTAGGAAAAACGCCGGTATGCGTATTGATCATATTTTATTAACTAAAGAATTAGTCCCTTTATGCAGCGCATGTGTGATTGATAAAGAGCCAAGAAGAAATGAACGCCCATCAGATCATACGCCAGTGATTGCTAGTTTGTTGATTTAAGCGTTCTAAGGTTGTATGAACTAAGCGACTTGATCGTTGTGGAATTAGGGCATATTAAGGTTGTTTTTTATTATATCTGGCAGCTTGCTAGTATCAAATTTAAAGAGTGCCATATGGATAAAGCTAAATTATTATCAGGCAGTAGCCTGTTTTGTGATTTAAGTAATGCGGAATTAGCGGAACTTGCTAACCAAACTGAATGGCGAAGCTTGCGGGCAAAGCAATTGGTTGTGGTTCAGGGTTCTTTGGGCGATGAAATGTACGCCATTTTGCATGGCCGTTTAAAAGTAGTGAGAAGTAGCACTGAAGGAAAAGAAGCTACAATTTGCATCTTGGAAGCAGGGGAGATGTTTGGCGAGATTGCGATGCTAGATGGGGGGGCTCGTACTGCCAGCGTTGAAACGATAGAAGCTTGTGAGCTGCTAGTTTTACGGCGAGAAAACGTGATGCAGTATTTAGACCGCCACCCCAAGGTGATGCGGCAAATGTTGGCAGCTTTATGTCTACGTTTACGCTATGTCGATGATTCATTACAAGACACGTTGTTTTTAAATTTGCCACAGCGCCTAGGAAAAATGCTCAGACAACTCGCTAACCAGCATGGAATTAAAGATGCGGATGGCGTCACTATTGATTTAAAACTCACTCAACAAGAGTTAGCCAATATGGTGGGTGCTAGCCGTGAAAGCGTGAATAAACAGCTTAGCGTTTGGGGGAGCGCGGCTGGGTAAATATGGAGTTTGGCTTTATCCGCTTATTGCAGGCGGATAAATTGCCTGGATAGTTATTTTTCTGCCAGCTTGGTACTTTCACCCCCATAAGCGTAATAATTTTTCCATGCGCCATATACAAGATTAGGGTATTCGGCGCGGCCTAAGCTGCCGTTGTAACGGCCGAGTGCCCTAAAGTAATCACCGTTTTCTATATTTAAATAGTGGCGTAAAATAGTACAGCCATAGCGCAAATTGGTATTCATATCGAATAAGTTGTGCTCGCTGCTTCCAATTGATCTTTGCCAAAAGGGCATCACTTGCATCAGCCCTCGTGCGCCAACTACAGAAAAAGCATAGCGATTAAATCCGCTTTCTACATGTATTAGGCCCAAAACTAATTGTGGATCTAATCCTGCACGGCTGGCTTCGTAATGAATGGCCGTAAGAAGGGTACGGCGGATAAACTCATCGGGGATGCGTTTAGCTAAACGGGCCGACATTGCCGCAAGCCAAGCTTCACCATCATTTGGATTGGCAAAAACCAATCTGGCCGACTGCCCATCATTGATTGATCTTTGCATCGAGGTTTGCACTGCAGAAGAAAGCTGTTCTTCTTTTTGGGCGCCCGCATGGGCTAGACCACAACAAACCAAGCTAATTAATAGAAAGTAATGCTTAAACATGGGCTTTTTTTATCTTGAGATTAGCTTGGAATGTAGCTTCTATGTGGGGCTTGGTCAACCGGCCGCAATCAATCTAACGGCGAATGGTTGGCCGGCTGTGGCTAAAGTGAGGAGGCGATCAATATTTGGATGCTTATTTGGAAACGCAATTGCATCAGCGCTGTACTCTGCATAGAGCCGTACGCCCTTGGCTGCTGCCACGGTATTGATGGCACCAAACTCTTGGTACAAGGCGTGATAAACCCGCATGCTGCCAGCTTGGCCTGGTTTGTTTTCAATCCGAGCGACAATTTGCTCGCCATCAAGTAGCTCTAGCGCGGATAAATGATCAATCGTGGGTAGGCTGGCTAATACATCGTTAAAAAGCATTGGAAATCCTTGGTGTTGGCTGATCGATTACAACTCGTCAAAAGACGCGTCGTTAGGGCCCAGTTTCTGTGGGTGAACCCAGCTAATATCGCGTAGGCTATGCGCAACCTGCTGATCCACACCCAGCAGTTTAGCAAAAATCGCCATACGGATCGGCACGCCGTTATCGGTTTGGCGAAAGATGGCGAGGCGAGGATCTTGATTTAAATCGGTAGATAAATCATTGGCTCCGCTGCGGCTATCTCTGGGCAAGGGGTGCATCACAATCACATTGGGTTTGCAGAAGCTATTAACCGCTCGCAAGTTAATTTGAAAATTCTCACCATAACCTTCCATAACTTCGCCCTGCATGCGTTCTTTTTGAACGCGGGTAGCGTAAATCACGTCGGCATCTGCTAGCCCTGTGGCGAGGTTATCGGTGCACTGCACAATATTGCCGTTGCGGCTGGCGGCATCAATGATGCTGGCTGGCATTTCTAGGCCAGCTGGGGCAAGTAGGGTGATTTTTAGTCCACGATATAAACTCAGTAATTTAGCTAAGGAGTGGGCGGCACGACCATGTTTTAAATCGCCGACTAAGGCTATATGGCTGCCGTCGATTAATTTATTCAGGCGGGAGAATTCGCGCTCCATCGTGTACAGATCCAGCAGCGCTTGAGTTGGATGCTCGCCTGGCCCATCACCACCGTTAATGATGGGGATATTGCTGGCTTGGGCAAACTCTGCCACTGCGCCTTGCTCAGGGTGGCGCACTACAATCACATCGGCGTAGCCACTGACTACACGGCTAGTGTCGTAGATTGATTCACCCTTGGCCATGGATGAAAAGGTAAAGCCTGTGGTATCGCATACTGAGCCACCTAGCCGGCAAAATGCCGCGCCAAAGCTAATCCGAGTACGAGTGCTGGCTTCAAAAAATAGATTGGCCAGCACCGCACCTTCTAGCACACGGCAAGTCTTTTGCCTGCGGGCAACGGGCTGCATAATATCAGCGATACGAAACAGCTCTTCAACCGATTCGCGGCTAAATTGTTCAACCGATAATAAATGGGGAGCCCAATGGGCAGAGGTGGAATCAATATTCTTTGTTGCGAGGTTTTTGGGGGCTTGGCTTAGAATTTCAGCTAAAAAACGCTCAACAATGGTGGGCATGCTGCGGTGTTCGTTGGAGTGATCGGGGAGTAGCCAGCTGTCTAAAGCACGGCGGCTTACGCCTAATCGTTCTGTTATGGCATCACGGGTTAGGTTGAGGATGCGCATGGCATCACGGAGTGTGTTTTGTTGCGCGTTTTGCATATCATCACCTCATCTACACGGTGCGTGTATTTTACAGGTGTTTTTGTTTTATGTATACACTTTGCGGGTATTAAGCCCCCGTGGCGTCGACACCCCACACGTCTTCCATAGGTACTAGACCCGCAACGCGTTGGCTTTCGATTACAGAAATAATACTGAAATCAATATCGTCGCTATCTCGTTCAACAATATTTAAGAGTGGCTGCCACTGCTTATTGAATAAAGCCGCTACGATTGGCGTTTGTTCACTACGGCCTGGGCGTTTTACGATACCAATTTCACCATTCAATAACTGTACAACTGCACCTGGCGGGTAAAGCCCCATGGTTTGGGTAAACAGGCGGCCCAGTTTGACATCGATACTATTTTGCGAGCCGGTTAAGGAGGTTAGCAGGGCTAAGTCAGATAATTCCCCACGCCGCCAAGCATTGCGGGTCAGCATGGCGCAGTAGCGATCGGCAATTCCAATTAAGCGAGCCTCAAAATGAATATCATCACCTGCTAGGCGCTGTGGGTAGCCGCTACCATCTGGGATCTCGTGATGCTGCAGCACATAATCAAGCCAGAGTGGATCAGTTACGCCTAATTTGCGTAATAGATCACGCCCTTCAATGGGGTGAGCTTGCATCAGATGGCGTTGTTCATCGGATAGGGGGCCAGATTGGCTGGAGAGCTTTTCTTGAATGGCATACATGCCAATATTCATGGTGAGGGCGGCGGCAACTACGGGTTTGCGCTCAACCGCGGATCGGCCTAAATCACGTAAGGCCAGCTCTACTACACATGCAACATTAATGGCATGCCGAATTGCATATGTGCCATCTTGGCGCAGCATAATCATGCCAATAACGACATTGCGATTGATATCACAGGCATGACTAAGGTGGCCAATAATGGTACTTATATGGCCTGGAAATACCCCAGTGTAAGCTTCTGATTTACTTGAAATTCGATCAAGCGCAGCACGTGACTCAAAAATGAATCGGGGGGCTGAAGCCGGTCGAGATGTCTTAGATCCACTGGCTTTAGGGGATGAGGCCATGCAAAACTCCATGTTGTCACCATCATTTTAGCTGAATAAATGGCAAGGCAACGTGGTGCAATGATAATTCATGCGTTTTTAGTTAAAAAAATCTAACCATTCTTGATTAGAAAACACGCATCGAGTACCTGAGTTGAATTCAAAGGCTTTAAATGGAGCTAAAGGAAAGCTTACAGACTCCTAGTTTGTATTGTTGGCATTTTGCCAAGTAAAGCACCTCTCTATATTGCTATCTAATGAAATTTGAATAGGCGACATCCCTACTTATTTTTGTCTAAATAGGACCACATTTTTTGTCTTGGATTACACGTAGTTCATTCGCTATAAATTAAAAAGTATGCATTAGGTTTGATCTCTTATTGGTTTTATTGCAACAACTGAGTCAGTTTTAAACATTTTATGGCGTAAACGAAAATAATGATGAGCAAAGTTTGGGTAATCCCCCTATTTTTAAGCCACTTAAAAGTAGAGGTCAGGCATGTAATGCCAGTTTTTTTTGAGTGATGCCGCCCAATCCCATATGTGGGCGTTCGTTATTTGTAAGTCCAAAGCCATTGCGTTGTGGTTTCTTGTACTTCAGCAATATTTTCAAAATCATTGCAGGCCATCCATTCATAACGCACGCTACGATTATAGCGCTTAATATATGAGTTTTGCTGCGGATTGCCAGGCTGAATATAGGCCAATTCAATCGATTGTTGCTCTGCCCAATTCTTTAGCAGATAGCTAACATATTCAGGGCCATTATCGGATCGTATTCGATTAGGCTTGCCGCGCCATTCAATGATTTGATTCAGGCTGCGTATTACGCGCTCTGCAGGTAAAGAGAAATCAACTTCAATGCCTAATTCCTTCCTATTAAAATCATTAATCACGTTAAATAAGCGAATGCTACAGCCATATGCAATTTGATCGTGCATAAAATCCATCGACTAGGTTTCATTTTTTGCCTCTGGCACTGCTAATGGCGCTGGCGCTTCGAGTTCTAAGCGCTTGTTAGGCTTTATTCGTAGATTTAATTCTAAATCACAATAAATCCGGTAGACGCGTTTATGGTCCCAGTGCTTTTTGTTGCGCAGATGCAAAAAGAAGAGGCCAAAGCCCTAGCTTTGACTTGTTTCAGTGAGATAAATCAGCATTTCCGTAGTTTTTACGTTTTCTGCATCCAGCTTACGAATTGGAGCGATAGCAAGTCGTGCTCATTGAAACGCTAGCACAAACCGCACGAATAGAAATTGCCTTGGTGTCAACGGTCCAGTGAGCCATCTTGCGACGCAAAGATGTTTCAGAGGATTTCTGAGATGATATCCGCTTGCATCTGGGCTTTGATATACCTCTTTTTTAAGGCGCTTGTTTTCGTCCTCCAGCTCTTTCATCCGCGTCATCATCGAGACGTCCATGCCGCCAAACTTAGCGCGCTACTTGTAGAAAAAGGCTGAACTCATACCGTGCTCGAGGCATAGATCGGGAACGGTCGAACCGGCTTCGGCTTGCTTTAAAATCACCATAATCTGGCGTTATTAATTGCCTATGAATTTCATCTAAAACTCCTAAAAAATTGCGAGAAAATGCTGCTGAAAAAATGAGCTGGTTTGGTGGGAGGATTACCGTAGTTTGATGTGCTGGGCCCAGTTACACTTTCACTTTTTCTTGGCTTGATTTAGAGCATTTAATCGATGTATGCAATGTTTTGATTGATTGTTCGACAGGCCGATTTAGTTGTATTTTATTAAGTAATAGGTTGCAATTATGCCAAATCTACCAATAGCATTTACGCCAACTCCAAGCTCTGTGAGTTATCAGGTTCATTCAGCAACGGACTCTGCCAACACATCATCGGCGGCTAGACATTGCTCCTCTACTTCAAATGTTCAGGGGCTGCTTGAGCGTAGTAAGAATTCAACTGCACGCACTAGCAGGTCTTTGAAAGGAAAAGTGGCTGCTTTTTCCAAAAATATCAAGACTAGTGTAAGCAATCTTGGCGCCCGTCTTTTTGGTTTGAGTACAAATAAAATCGTTGCTCAGCCTGTTTGCCGTGAGTTACTAGATCAGGCGACGATGCAGCAAATGCACAAATTGCAACGTACTGGTATTCAGAGTGATCTAGCAATGCTGAGTACCAAGGAGGTAGTTCAACGAGCTACTAAATATACAGGTGCGGTAGCCCGAGCTAAACAACAGCTTTTAATGACAGGCAACAAACCCAAAGTGATGCCTCAGGCCACCTTGACGCGTTTTGAAATACTGGGGGTCCATTTTCCCCAAGCGCCAAAAAATTACGCTGAAATGATGTCGGTTATCGAGGCTTCGGTAGCGCCTAATCTGACCGAATCGATCAGAAAGAGCCTGAAGGACACCAATATGAACGATGCCCCTCAACCGAAAATGACAAATAAAATTCTAAAGGTGTTGACCAATAAAATAAATAATCCGTGGGGCCGGTGCATACTTTGGCATAAAGGAATACAAACGCATGTCTTTAAGCAGTCCGATTTTATTCAGGAATCTACTATTGGTAAGAAGGGGGTGTGCTTTCCTCTGGTGTTGAAATGGCTTAGTAGCCCGAAAATCAGCCAGAATGATCATGACTTTTTTTACAAAGATATCAATACGGCTGCTGGCAGAGAAGAAGTCATGGCGACTGCTGTTGAATACTATGTTCATAAAAACAATCATGCAGTTCAAAGCTACCTAGGGGATATTGGTATGAACTTAGATAAAGTTTATAGCAGTACTGGCTTTAAAATTGATTTTAGTAAGGATGGTTTATATGAGATCGGGATTTCTCCGGCTCAGGGCGATGGCCACGCCCTAGGTGTTCAGGTTGATGATGCCGCAAAATCATTCAGGTTTTTTGACCCTAACTCTGGAGAATATTCTTTGCCGTCAGCCATTGCACTGGAAGCGTTTGTGCAGGATTATTTATCGCTCGCTTACCCTCGTATGAACAAAAACACGAGTGTTCTTCAGCTCACTTAATCAGTGTTGCCGTGTCTGGATAAAAACAATCTTTTTTCTCCATACACGGCGGCTTGAGGTTGCCTGATTTTGGTAGATACACTTGTTTGGTAAAATCGACCCAACGGGAGATTGTAATGAGTAAAGTCCTAGCAGCCTGTCGGACTTAAGACTGATCTACTACGGAAAAGCCGGATTTGGCCATATTTCACGCATTTTCTCGTTGAATAGCCAGCTATTCGCCTCAAAAACCCGCGAAATCTGTCTCAAACCGGTCTTTCCCTCGCTACGATTGCTTAAGTCCGACAGGCTGCTAGTGCTTTTTGTTGCGCAGATGTAAAAAACAGAGGCCAAAGCCCCAGCTTCGATTTGTTTCTGTGAGCTGAATTAGCGATTCCACAATTTTTGCGTTTTCTGTATCCAGCTTACAAATAGAGCGATAGCGAGTCGTGCTCATTGAAACGCTAGCGCAAGCCGCACGAATAGAAACTGCCTTGGTTTCAACGGTCCAGTGAGCCATCTTGCGACGCAAAGATGTTTCAGAGGGTTTTTTCTGACATGGCCTCCTTGATAACATCCGCCTGCATTTGGGCTTCGATAGATCTCTTTTTAAGGGGCTTGTTCTCGTCTAGCTCTTTCATTTGCGTCATCATCGAGACTCCATGCCACTAAACGTAACGAGCTACTTCTAAAAAGAGGCAGAACTCATACCGTGCTCGCGGCACAGATCAGGAACACTTGAACCGGCTTCGGCTTGCTTTAAAATCACCATAATCTGGCGTTATTAATTGCCTACGGCTTTCATGTAGAGCTACTCAAAGATTGCGAGAAAATGCTACTTAAAAATGAGCTGGTTTTGTGGGGAGATTGCCGTGTAATAGATCTGCGGATTAAACAAATGACTAATGAAGCAGAGAGCTTTCAGTTGAATCTAATTAAATTAACCAGGTAATGTGTCAACAAATGTCGGCTATTAGTGAGATTGCAGCAAATATGGGGGTTTTTGCTGAGTAAACATAGCTTACTCAGCAAAGTACATTATCTACATCTCAATTTGCTAAAAATCTAAAGCAGAGCACTGAGCCTTTATTAAAAGCAATCGCTTTTCAATTGGCTAAGCGTTTAGTCTGCTTCATCAATCCACATGAGCTGAATAGCTTCTAAAATTTTTTCGCCGCAATGCTTGGCATCGTCATTAAAATCTTCTAGCTCTAGCACCCATTGCATTAAATCTGTAAAACGCAGATTTTTTGGGTCTTGGTCTGGGTATTTATCGGCTAAAGCGATAGCAATTTCGCGTGAGTCTGTCCATTTCATTTTGCGACACCTTAATTTGTATTAATAAACATCGGTTGAAATAAAATATTAGGTGTTTATTTAGCGAAAGTTGGTTTTATATTAATGATGTTCACGCGCATGATTAACGGTGTATTTAGGAATCTCTACCACTAAATCAGTGTCTTCAATAATTGATTGGCAAGAAAGACGCGATTCAGATTCTAAGCCCCATGCCTTATCCAGCATATCGTCTTCTAGCTCGTCCGATGGTGCTAAGGAGTTAAATCCTTCACGGATAATCACATGGCAGGTAGTGCAGGCACAGGATTTTTCGCAAGCGTGTTCGATTTCGATATCGTTTTGTAGCAGCACATCACAAATCGAGATGCCCGCTTCGGCTTCAAGCACGGCGCCTTCGGGGCAGAGTTGTGGGTGAGGTAGAACAACAATTTGAACCATGATTAATCCTTAAAGTCTGCAATATTCTGGCCAGCTAGCCCGCGTTTAACGGCTGCATCCATCCGTTTGGCGGCAAAATCACCGGTGATTTCATTCAGTTTTTCGGTAGCGGCATGAATGGCGTTGGCATCTAAGGCTTGCATGCTTACTTGCAGCGTGGCTAAGCTGTTTTCAATGTTGCTGAGCTCTTGCGCGTTGAGCAACTCAGCATCACTGGTAAGTGCTGCTTGGGTGGCGTTTAGAATCGAGTTGGCGTCCACTAGTGCTTCAGCGAGCTTACGTGCTTGTACATCGGCGTTGGCATTTTGCATGGAATCGCTCAGCATGCTGCTGATTTCATCATCAGATAGGCCGTAAGAGGGCTTAACCATGATGCTGGCCTCAACGCCGGACGAGAGTTCTTTGGCAGCAACCGATAATAATCCATCGGCATCAACTTGAAAGCTGACGCGAATGCGCGCTGCGCCTGCCACCATGGGTGGGATGCCACGTAATTCAAAACGCGCTAGGCTGCGGCAATCGCTGACTAGCTCACGCTCACCTTGCAATACATGAATCGCCATCGCCGTTTGACCATCTTTAAAGGTGGTGAATTCTTGCGCGCGGGCGGTAGGGATGGTGCTGTTTCTTGGGATGATTTTTTCAACTAGATTACCCATGGTTTCCAAGCCCAGCGAGAGTGGGATCACATCTAATAGTAGCCATTCATCATCACCCTTATTACCTGCCAATACATTGGCTTGGATGGCCGCACCAATGGCGACGACTTTATCGGGGTCTAGATTAGTGAGGGGTTCTTGCTTAAAAAAATCAGCGACGGCATGGCGGATTTGCGGCATGCGGGTAGCGCCACCCACCATGACTACACCCTTGATGTCATTGACTTGCAGCTTGGCATCGCGTAAGGCTTTGCGTACTGGTGTGATGGTGTTGCTGACTAAGGTATGGGTGATTTCATGTAGGGTTTCAGTGTTTAGTGCCACATCGACTACCACGCCTTCGCTCAGCACTGCCGTGATGCGTGTAGTGGGGTGCTCAGAAAGTGCTTCTTTCGCTTCGCGGGCGCGGGTCAGCAGCACTCGGGCGTCATGGGCGTTGAGTGCGGATAAACCTGCTTCTTGCAAAATCCAGCAGTAAATACGGTGATCAAAATCATCGCCCCCTAGCCTAGAATCCCCTGATGTCGCACGCACTTCAAATAAGCCACGAGTCAGCTCTAGGATGGATACATCAAAGGTGCCGCCACCTAAATCGTAGATAACGTAAGTGCCTTCGCTGCCATTATCAAGGCCATAGGCAATGGCTGCGGCGGTGGGTTCATTAAGTAAACGCAGCACATTGAGGCCCGCGATGCGTGCGGCGTCTTTGGTGGCTTGGCGTTGCGCATCATCAAAATAGGCCGGTACGGTGATCACGGCACCGACTAAATCGCCGCCCAAGCTTTGTTCGGCGCGGGTTTTGAGCGTACGCAGAATATCGGCAGAGACTTCAACGGGGCTTTTTACCCCTGCACGGGTGGATATTTTGAGCATGCCAGGCTCGTCAACAAAACGGTAAGGCGTAGCCAAATCGGCAATATCATTGATGCCACGGCCCATAAAACGTTTGACCGAGCTAATGGTGTTGCTTGGATCATCATTTTGGCAGGCAATGGCGCTGCTGCCAACACGGGTTGTGCCATCCTTGCCGTAGTTCACCACCGAGGCCAATAGCGTGCGGCCTTGCTCATCGGGCAAACAGGCGGCGCTACCGCTTTTTACTGCTGCAACAAGAGAATTGGTGGTGCCGAGATCAATGCCTACTGCAAGTCGGTGTTGATGTGGCTCGGCAAACATACCAGGCTCAGAAATTTGTAGTAAGGCCATGTTTTATCCGTGAGAGCGTTTGATTGGCGGTTTTATTAAAACAAAGGGTATGGCACGTCATGTGGTGCCCTTATCAGATCAAAACAGCAATGTTTCAATCGCGTCGCCAATTTCCTGCTCTAGTTTTTCCATAAAGCGTAATTTACGCACGGCCACGGTGGCTGCGCTTAAATTATGGGTTTCATCAAGTAAGCTGGCTAGATGCTGCTCCAGCGCGCTGGTTTCAAGTGCTAGCTCGCGGCCGATGGCTTCGAGGCGATCAATATTTTGTGTGGATTTTGCATCAGAAATAGCTTCGCGCCACTCCATCTGATTCATTAAAAAATCGATCGGCATGGCGGTGTTGCTTTCTTCCTGAGTATCTACCCCTGCTAGCTTTAATAAGTAGCGACCACGTGCAATGGGTGATTTTAAGGTTTGATACGCTTCATTCACTTGGGTGGCGATTTGCAAACTGATGCGGCGTATCGCATCGCTTTCGCTAGCAAAGCGGTCAGGATGGTATTGAGCCAGTAGCGTGCGGTAATTGCTATCAAGCGTGCGCTGATCCAGGGCAAACTGAGCGGGTAGGCTGAAAAGCTGGAAGTGGCTTTGGGCAAAGTCAAACTGAGTAAAGTCGAAGTTCATGGCGTTTCTAGCGGGGGAGAAGGGAGTGAAATGTTGCTTTTAAAACCCAAATCTTCAATCATGGAGGGCACATGAGAACATGGAGTTGCACAGAGAAAAGCAAAAAAAATTAGAGAACGAGCCTAAAAGTTTTCTCAGTGAGACGCCGCATCCTCCATTTTCTTAGTGGTTTAAGATCAGGGCCTTTTTTGCATAGCTTAAGCCTTGTTGCTACACGTTAAAGCTTTCGCCACAGCCACATTCGTTCTTCACATTTGGGTTATTAAACTTAAACCCTTCATTGAGGCCTTCTTTGGTGAAATCCAGCTCGGTGCCGTCTAAGTAGGCCAGCGATTTGCTGTCGGTAAATATCTTTACCCCAAAGCTTTCAAACGCCAAGTCTGTCTCGTTAGCAACGTCAACAAATTCAAGCTTATACGCCATGCCGGAACAGCCCGAAGTCTTCACTGCCAAGCGCACGCCAAGGCCCTTGCCGCGTTTTGCCAGAAAGTTAGAAATATGGGTTGCTGCACTTTCGCTTAATGTAAGAGCCATTTTTTGTCTCGTTGCATTCTTAGGGTGGGGGAGGGGCATTTTATTTGCCCTGTATATCCACCAGGGTAAGATAAACCGCCTTTGCCCACCCTACAATTGTTTTCATTTTTAAGTTGATAAGATTGGGCTAAAGCCCCGCCTTGATCAATTTAACCGTGCTTAGTTTTGTAATCTGCTACTGCCGCTTTAATAGCGTCTTCTGCCAAGATAGAGCAGTGAATTTTAACCGGCGGCAGCGCTAACTCTTCCGCGATGTGGGTGTTTTTAATGCTCAAAGCTTGCTCTAGCGTCTTGCCCTTTACCCATTCGGTAACGAGGGAAGACGATGCAATCGCCGAGCCACAGCCGTAAGTTTTAAACTTAGCGTCTTCAATAATACCGTCTGCACCTACCTTGATCTGCAGCTTCATTACGTCGCCACAGGCTGGAGCGCCAACCATGCCCGTACCTACGCTATCGTCGCCTTTCTCAAACGCGCCAACATTACGTGGGTTTTCATAGTGGTCTAGAACTTGTTCGCTGTATGCCATTTTGTGTGCCTCTTTATTGTTTCTGTGGTTCGTAGGTGCGTAACCCAACCAACCTACGTCATGCTTTAAACTTATCTATAAGACTGCATTTAGTGTGGATCGCAGTTCTGGGCAAGGCGCAAAATCACGACGTTTACTTTTGTAAACGAGGGGCTTTGCAACGCCGCACAGGGCTACGAGGCACGCTAAATTTAGTGGGCAGCCCATTCGATGGTGGAGATATCGATCCCCTCTTTGTACATATCCCAAAGCGGCGACAGCTCGCGCAGTTTGCCGATTTTGCTGCGAATTAAAGCAATCGCAAAGTCGATTTCTTCTACGGTATTAAAGCGGCCAATGGTGAAGCGAATCGACGAATGGGCCAGTTCATCCGAGCGGCCAAGGGCGCGCAATACATAAGACGGCTCTAAAGACGCCGATGTACACGCAGAGCCACTGGATACCGCCAGTTCTTTCAGCGCCATGACCAGCGATTCGCCTTCTACATAGTTAAAGCTCACATTCAGATTATGCGGAACGCGTTGCTTCATATCGCCGTTAAGGTGCACTTCTTCGATATCAGATAAACCAGCCCACAGGCGGTCACGCAGCATACGCATGCGTTCCAGCTCGGTACCCATATCTTCTTTGGCGATATGGAAGGCTTCGCCCATACCCACAATTTGATGTGTAGCCAGTGTGCCAGAGCGAAACCCTCGCTCATGGCCGCCACCGTGCATCTGTGCTTCTAAACGGATACGTGGCTTGCGGCGGATATACAGCGCGCCAATGCCCTTAGGGCCGTAAGTTTTGTGTGCAGAAAAGCTCATTAAATCGACTTTAAGTGCGGCCAAATCAATCGCTACTTTGCCGGTCGCTTGTGCTGCATCTACGTGGAAAATAATGCCTTTTTCACGGCATAATTCGCCAATGGCGGGGATATCTTGAATCACGCCGATTTCGTTATTCACAAACATCACCGAGATCAGAATGGTATCTGGGCGAATCGCTGCTTTTAGTACGTTTAAATCCAGTAAACCGTCGTCTTTTACATCTAAATAAGTGACCTCAAAACCTTCGCGTTCCAGCTCGCGCATGGTGTCCAGAATGGCTTTGTGTTCTGTTTTTACGGTAATTAAATGCTTGCCCTTGGCTTGGTAAAAGTGCGCTGCACCTTTTAAGGCCAAGTTGTTGGATTCGGTGGCGCCGGAGGTCCAGACGATTTCTTTTGGATCGCAATTCACTAGCGCTGCAACCTGCTCACGCGCTTCTTCTACTGCGGCTTCTGCTTCCCAGCCAAAGGCGTGCGAGCGTGAAGCTGGGTTGCCGAAGTGCTCGGTTAAACAGGGAATCATCTTGGCCGCAACGCGTGGATCAACCGGTGTGGTGGCAGAGTAGTCAAGATAGATAGGTTTGTTTGCGCTCATTTTGCGGTGACTCCAGATTCAATACGAGAAGGCTTGATGCTGCCGAGTAAAATGCTGTCAGTGCAGCGTTTTTGCTTGGCTTGATGTTTGTCTATTAATTGCGCCAAAGTGATGGAGGCTAGGTAGTCAAAGATCGTACTGTTGAGGCTCGCCCAGAGGTCGTGTGTCATACATCGGCCCTCATCATGGCAGTTTTCCTTGCCGCCACATTGGGTGGCGTCTAATGGCTCGTCCACGGCTAAAATAATATCGGCAACCGTAATCAGGCTGGCGTTTTTGGCTAGGCAATAGCCGCCGCCTGGGCCGCGCACGCTGTCTACCAGCTCACGGCGGCGTAGCTTTCCAAATAGCTGCTCTAAATAAGACAGCGAAATATGCTGGCGATCGCTGATGCCGGAGAGCGTTACTGGCCCTGCGGATTCTCGCAGTGCAAGGTCTAGCATTGCCGTTACAGCAAAACGGCCTTTGGTGGTCAGTCGCATGGTTTTCCTCTCATTACAGGCCAATCGTAAAATACCAGAGTGATTTAGTCAAGTATTAATAAGGCGGGGAGTAGTGAGTTGGGAGTAGGTGGCTTATATGTGGGAGTAGTGAGTGGAGATCTGTTTCGACTCCCCACTCATAGCTCCCGTTGCCTAGCATTTAATCCACAATCCGATTGAGATAGCTTGGGTCAAACTGATCACCTTCGGCTCTTTCTGCTTCGCAGTTCAATCCCAGCTGCTCAAGCTTGACAAGAATGGCTTCGATGCGTTTATCAGTGGTCACCGAGTGATCGATCATGCCGTGTATGGCTTTGACGATAGGGTCATTCATGTCGGCAGAAATACCATAGGCAGAAAAGCCCATTTGTTCAGCCTTGGCTTTGCGGGTTTTATCCACTTCCTCAATGATTCTGGCGGGGATGCCGACCGCGGTGGCGTTGGCTGGTACATCTTTGACTAGCACCGCATTAGAGCCCACTTTGCCGCCTTCATGTACGGTAATCGGGCCAAGAATTTTTGCCCCAGCCCCAACAATCACCCCGCGCTCTAAGGTTGGGTGGCGCTTACCTTGATTCCAAGAGGTCCCGCCCAACGTTACGCCGTGGTAAAGCGTGCAGTCATCGCCAATCTCAGCGGTTTCACCAATCACAATGCCCATGCCGTGATCGATAAATACACGACGGCCAATCGTTGCGCCAGGGTGAATTTCGATGCCGGTAATAAAGCGCGAAAAGTGCGACACCATACGCGCAAGCAGCTTGCAATCCCGCAGCCACAGGCCATTGGCCACCAAGTGCAGGGATAAAGCATGAAAACCCGGGTAACAGCAGACCACTTCCCAGATATTTCGGGCGGCAGGGTCGCGGTCGAAGACCACAGCGATATTTTCACGCAGACGAGCAAGCATAGGAGGGCCGCTAAGTTAGCAAAGTTGAGTATTTTACTCGACTTTATGGCCGAAGGGGAATGCTTACATCTGTGACTAAGCTTGACAAAAAGCAGCGAAACCGCAAGCGGTGGCTTATTTTTAATGAAAGCAATTTATAAATACGTTGTATTTAAATGAGCAGCCCTCTATGAACTTGCTGGATATCGGGACAATTGAAGCCATTTGCACCGCTGGCTACGGCGATTCTTTTGCCGCACTGGGAATGCACGCTGATGGCGCACTCAGTGTGCGTGCTTTTTTGCCCGATGCCACCGCTTGTATCGTGATAGAGCAAGCTTCGGGCCGCCGCCTTGCGGCCTTAACCCTGATTGATGCTCGCGGCTTATTTGCCGGAACCATTCCTCGGCGCAAGAAGCCATTTACTTACCAACTGGCGGTGAGCTGGGGCGAGCAGGAAGTGCTGCTGGATGATCCCTATTGTTTTGCGCCTATCTTGGGCGAAATGGATGTATGGCTATTGGCAGAGGGCACGCATCATCGCCCGTTTGAAAAGCTGGGTGCGCATCCGCAGCAAATTGACGGGATCGATGGCGTGGTTTTTGCCGTTTGGGCACCGAACGCCCAGCGGGTGGCGGTGGTGGGGGATTTTAATGGCTGGGATGGGCGTCGCCACGGCATGCGTTTACGCCAAGAGTGTGGGGTATGGGAAATTTTTCTGCCTGCCGTGTCGCTGGGCGCGTGTTATAAATTTGAAATTCTGGGCATGGATGGCGTGCGCAATCTAAAAGCCGATCCTTATGCTTTTGCCGCTGAGCTGCGCCCTGGCACCGCGTCTGTGGTTGCTGGTTGCCCTAGCAAAGTGATTGAGTTTATGGGGCGCGAGGCTGCTAATCACAACCCCATCGCTATTTACGAAGTGCATTTGGCCTCTTGGCGCTGTGTGCCAGAAGAGGGCCAGCGCAGCTTAAACTGGCATGAGCTGGCCGCGCAATTGCTGCCTTATGTGAAAGATCTAGGCTTTACCCATATAGAGCTGCTGCCGATTAGTGAGTTTCCCTTTGATGGCTCATGGGGGTATCAGCCGCTGGGCCTATATGCGCCGACGGCACGTTTTGGCACGGCGGCGGACTTTAGCTATTTTGTGCGGGCTGCGCATGCTATGGATCTGGGCGTGCTGCTTGATTGGGTGCCGGGGCATTTTCCATGCGATAGCTTTGGTTTAGCTCAATTTGATGGCACGCCCTTGTTTGAGCACAGCGATCCGCGTGAAGGCTTTCATCATGATTGGAAAACGCTGATTTATAACTATGGCCGCAATGAAGTTAAAAATTATTTGATCGGCAATGCCCTCTATTGGATAGAGCGTTTTGGGGTGGATGGCCTGCGAGTAGATGCAGTGGCCTCAATGCTTTACCGCGATTACTCGCGCCCAGCGGGGCAGTGGCTGCCTAATGAGTTTGGTGGCAGAGAAAACCTTGAAGCCATCGCCTTTTTGCGAGAAATGAGCGAAATTCTGGCCAGTGAATGCCCGCATGCCGTGACTTTTGCTGAGGAATCCACCTCTTTTCCTCGCGTGACACGGGCGGCAAAACAGGGTGGGCTAGGCTTTAACTACAAATGGAATATGGGCTGGATGCACGATAGCCTCAGCTATATGCATATCGATCCTATTTATCGCCAGCACCACCATAATCAGATGACCTTTAGCCTGATGTATGTATTTGATGAGGAGTTTGTTTTACCGCTATCGCATGATGAAGTGGTGCACGGCAAGGGTTCGATACTGAGCCGCATGCCTGGGGATACTTGGCAGCAGTTTGCTAATTTGCGCGCTTATTACGCCTTTATGTGGGCGCATCCGGGTAAAAAATTATTATTTATGGGCTCGGAATGGGGGCAAATAAGGGAATGGTCGCATCTGCATAGTTTGGATTGGCATTTGTTAGAATCAGCGTGGCATCGCGGAGTGCAAGCATTGGTACGGGATTTAAATCAAAGCTATCAAGACCAGCCCGCTTTATATGAAATGGATTCTTCGCCAAGTGGGTTTAAGTGGATTGTTGGCGATGATGCGCTTAATTCGGTCTTTGTTTTTACTCGCCACGCAGCGGATTCAAATGACTTTGTATTGGTAATCAGTAATTTTACACCTGAAGTGCGCCACACATATCGTATAGGTGTTCCGCTAGCGGGGCGCTATATTGAAATCATTAATACCGATTCAACTTATTATCAAGGCAGCAATGTGGGGAATAGAGAGTGCCAAACAGATAATATTGCCAGCCACCAATATCCCCAATCCATATCCATCACCATCCCGCCACTAGCAACCCTTTATTTAAAGTGGCTAGGTGACAAAACTGAATATTGAACCAAATAAAACCCAGAGAGTATGGATTTTTAAGCGGGTAAAAAAATAAAAAGCTTTTTATTTTAATAAAGAAAGAATGGATTTATTGCTAAATAAGTGATTCTATAAAGTAGAAATTTATCAGTTTGAGGTTTTCTTCGTGGAGCTCCGTGTCCCCTGTGTTTCAGGATCTGAGTTTTTTTGTGGTGGAATAGCAAAGGAAACACTTTATGAAGCTAGAAGAAGGTACGCCGTATCCGCTAGGGGCAACCTTTGATGGTGATGGTGTTAATTTTGCTTTGTTTTCAGAGTATGCCACGCGTGTTGAGCTATGCCTGTTTGATGCATCGGGTGTTAATGAAGCCGCGCGTTTTGAGCTGACCGAATGCAGCAACAGTATCTGGCATGGCTATCTGCCCGATGCCCCTGCTGGGCTGGTGTATGGCTACCGCGTGCACGGGCCTTATGCGCCGCAGCAAGGCCACCGTTTTAATCCAAATAAAGTATTGCTAGACCCTTATGCCCGCGCCATTGTGGGTGAGTTTACTAATGACCCACGCAGCTTTGGTTATCAAGAAGACCAGCCAGCGCTGCTAGACCCCATTGATAATGCGGCGATTGCGTTAAAAGGCAAGGTGGTTGCCGAGCTCTACGATTGGGGGAGTGAAAAAGCGCCACGTATCCCTTGGGTAGAAACGGTGGTATACGAGGCGCATGTGCGCGGCATGACTATGCTGCACCCCGATGTGCCAGAGGATATCCGAGGCAGCTACGCAGGGCTGGCTCATCCTGCGGTATTAGCACATCTAAAAAAAATTGGCATTACTGCTATTGAATTACTGCCAGTGCATTTTTTTATTGATGAATCGCATTTATTAAGACAAGGATTAAGTAATTATTGGGGTTATAACAGTTTAGGATTTTTCGCACCGGAAACGCATTATTGGTCTGGGCGGGAAGGTACTACGCCATTGTCTGAATTCAGAGATATGGTAAAAGCATTGCATGCCGTGGGAATTGAAGTATTACTCGATGTGGTATTTAACCATACCGCTGAATCTAGCGACATGGGCCCAACTTTATCTTGGCGTGGCATAGATAACGCTAATTACTATGTATTAAGAACGGGCCAATTAGATCAGTACGAAAACTGGACGGGTTGTGGCAATGTCCTTAATTTAAGCCACCCTCGCGTATTGCAAATGGTGATGGATAGCCTGCGCTATTGGGTGAGTCAATGCCATGTGGATGGGTTTAGATTTGATCTAGCGCCAATTTTAGGGCGGGTCGATCATCATTTTAGCCCGCAAGCCCCGTTTTTTATTGCAATTCAGCAAGACCCACTCTTATCTGGTGTAAAACTCATTGCCGAGCCTTGGGATATTGGTAATGGTGGCTATCAATTAGGGCACTTTCCAAATGGCTGGGTGGAATGGTCAGATCAGTTTCGCGATGTGATGCGCAAATTCTGGCTGCATGATGGCGTACACCGTGCCTTATTTGCCCAGCGTTTTGCGGCATCCAGTGATTCATTCCATAGGCAGGGTCGACGGCCGGTTTCGGTGGTGAATTTTATTTGCGCACACGATGGGTTTAATTTGCGTGACATGGTTTCATATAATCATAAGCATAATCAGGCGAATAAAGAACACAATCGGGACGGGCATAACCATAACCTGAGCTGGAATTGCGGCGAGGAAGGCCCAAGCAAAGATGCGGGGGTTAATATCTTGCGATTACGCAGCTTGAAAGCTATGCTGGCAACCGTTTTGCTGGCGCAGGGTACGCCGATGTTTTTGGCTGGAGACGAGCTAGGGCATACTCAGCAGGGTAATAACAATGCTTATTGTCAGGATAATGAAATAAACTGGCTGAATTGGGAAAAAGCCGAGCCTGGCCTTGCTGAATATGTAGGGGAGCTCATCGCAATTCGTAAATCCTGTGCGGTACTGATTTCTGGCCGCTGGTGGACGGGCATTCATGATGAATGGGGTAGGGCTGATGTGGAGTGGCTAAATCCCTCTGGCGCACCGCTGCATTCGCACGATTGGCAGGATGCAGGCGGGCGGGCGATGATGATTCAGCTGGATGGCCGCTTACTCATCATGATTAATGCCTCGGCGCATCAGGTGCATTTCAGATTGCCCGCAGGGATGTGGTGCCTGAGACTAGCTAGTACGGGAGATGCGGAATCAGCAATCAACCCCCACGATTGCCGAGTTGCCGCAAGGAGTGTGACGATTTTGGAGAGTAGTTGAATGTAATTTGTTCGTAGATATGAAACGCTTCGTGGTTCATATCTACTGGCCCAAGTAAGGTCAAAAAGATCTTTTTAGTGCCTTCGGCACGTTTATTTCGGTGCGGGAGTCCTCCGCGAAGTATTTGATTTCTGTTTCGCCAGAAATCCTAGCAGCCTGTCTGACTTAAGTGATCGTAGCGAGGGAAAGACCGGTTTGAGACAGATTTCGCGGGTTTTTGAGGCGAATAGCTGGCTATTCAACGAGAAAATGCGTGAAATATGGCCAAATCCGGCTTTTCCGTAGTAGACCAGTCTTAAGTCTGACAGGCTGCTAGAACGCAAAGAAGGCGACCACACGAAACACGAAGGCTCTTGCGCTGCGGACAATCGAGTCGGCGGCGGGCGGGATTGGCTGGATCCTCCTTCACAAGCGATCCCCCGTCCTGCTTGTTCCTCGCTTTGGCGTGTTTCAAGGGGACTCTAAAGCCCCGTGCAAAGAGCGCGGTCATTATGTTTTTTTGTAGTTGGCAAAGGTAAAACCAAATTTAACTAGCTCATAAGTACGAACAGCGAAGCATCCCGTAGCTGCTCAATTGCTTTTCTCCGTGAAACTCCGCGTTCTCCGTGGTTCAAGAGCGGGTTTCCCCGCCAAATCACCCATTGATTTTAATAAGGAACACCGTTTGAAAGTCATCCACACACAGCCTATCGCTGGTCAACGCCCCGGCACTTCGGGTTTGCGCAAGAAAGTCACCGTATTTCAACAGCCGCATTATTTAGAAAACTTTGTCCAAGCCATTTTTGATGCTGTGCCTGCACTCAAGGGCGGAACCTTGGTGTTGGGTGGGGACGGGCGTTTTTATAATCGTGTGGCGGTGCAGATTATTTTGAAAATGGCAGCGGCTAATGGCGTCGCTCAGGTGATCCTCGGGCGGGGCGGTATTTTATCCACCCCAGCGGCGAGCAGCGTGATTCGTAAATACGCGGCCACAGGCGGGATTGTTTTATCAGCGTCCCATAACCCAGGCGGAGCAGATGGCGATTTTGGCATTAAATACAATACCGATAACGGCGGCCCCGCAGCAGAAAAAATCACTGAAGCCATTTACCAGCACACCACCCGCATCAGCCAATACCAGATCAGCGATGCGGCTGATTTAGATTTAGACGTATTAGGCAGCTTTAGCGTGGCAGGTATGGCGGTGGAGATCATCGATCCGGTGGCTGATT
Organism: Iodobacter fluviatilis; assembly: GCF_004194535.1. Lineage (NCBI taxonomy): Bacteria > Pseudomonadati > Pseudomonadota > Betaproteobacteria > Neisseriales > Chitinibacteraceae > Iodobacter > Iodobacter fluviatilis. The sequence continues at coordinate 3,283,158 of NZ_CP025781.1, forward strand.
ACGCCGTACTGATGCAGGATTTATTTGATTTTGATGCCATCCGCGCATGGTTTGCTGCGGGCAAGCGCATGCAATTTGATGCCATGTCGGCAGTGGCTGGCCCTTATGCTGTTGAGATTATCGAAGGCCTGCTCGCCGCGCCGTGCGGCACGGTGGTGAATGGTGTGCCGCTGGAAGACTTTGGCGGCCATCATCCAGACCCTAATCCCGCCCATGCAACGGCGCTGATTGCCGCGATGTCGGCAGCCAATGCACCAGACTTTGGCGCGGCCAGTGATGGCGATGCGGATCGGAATATGGTGCTGGGCCGCAACTTTGTGGTAACGCCATCGGATAGCTTGGCCGTATTGGCCGCGAACGCTACTTTGGTTCCGGGTTATCGCAAAGGCTTGGTCGGAGTGGCTAGATCCATGCCAACCTCTGCAGCGGTGGATGCCGTAGCCAAAGCACTGGGTATCGCCTGCTATGAAACGCCAACCGGCTGGAAATTTTTTGGCAATTTGCTTGATGCGGGCAAGGTCACGCTCTGCGGCGAGGAAAGCTATGGCACAGGTTCGGATCATGTGCGGGAAAAAGACGGCGTGTGGGCGGTATTGTTCTGGCTGAATCTGCTGGCGGTCACGGGCAAATCGGTTGAAGAAATCATCACCGCGCATTGGGCACGTTTTGGCAGGCATATTTATTCCCGCCATGATTTTGAAGGCATTGCTAGTGAATCTGCCGAGCAGTTAATGGCCGCACTACGCTCACAGCTGCCTGAGTTAGTTGGACAAACGCTAGGTGGGCAAGAAATTCATCTTGCCGATGATTTTGCTTACGATGATCCAGTCGATGGCTCGCACAGCGCCAAGCAAGGCGTGCGGATTATTTTTGCCAACGGTGACCGAATTATTTACCGGCTTTCAGGCACCGGTACGGCTGGGGCAACGCTCAGGGTTTACTTGGAAAAATATCAGGCAGATGTCACTCAGGATGGCGTGGAGGCACAGCTTGCTTTAGCGGGCTTGATTGATATTTCACGAGAATTAGCAAAAATTACGGCATTTACAGGAATGGCGCAGCCTACCGTTGTGACTTAGGACGGCTCACATGACCTCCCAAGTTGATAGGCCCGTGATCCCCGAAGGTATTTATCGGGGATCCAGCAGAGCCACTGGATTCCCGACAAAAGCACTCGGGAATGACGATTAAAATGGGTGAGCCATTTCGGGATTTATTTCGCCCCCTATCCTTAAGGCGTTAAATTTCTTGCGTATATAAAAATGAGCACTTCATTAGGTGCTCATTTTTATAATTAAAATATAAATTGTTTAAATCACTAACTTTCTGGGAAATTAGCTCCAAGCTTGCTTAATATCTATAGAGGTAGGTTTATCTATGGGAGTGGTGAGATGGAAGCAATCGATAAGCTAGTTTTGGCGCGTCAACTCCCTAATCAAGCCGTTGCGCTGGTTTTGGCAGGAGGCCGAGGCTCTCGTTTAAAAGACTTAACCAATCATCGCGCCAAGCCTGCGGTGCATTTTGGTGGCAAATACCGGATTATTGATTTTGCCCTGTCTAATTGTTTAAATTCGGGAATTCGCCGAATTGGCGTGATTACCCAATATAAATCTCATAGCTTATTACGGCATTTGCAGCGTGGCTGGTCCTTTTTGCGCAATGAAATGAATGAGTTTATTGACCTTTTGCCCGCGCAGCAAAGGGTGGACGAAGAGCATTGGTATCGCGGCACGGCCGATGCGGTATTTCAAAATCTAGATATTATCCGCAGCTATAGAGCGCAATATGTGGTGATATTAGCGGGGGACCATATCTATAAAATGGATTATTCCCGCATGCTGCTTGATCATGTAGAAAACGATGCAGCGTGCACCATTGCCTGCATCGAAGTTGACCGAGTAGAAGCCTCTGCCTTTGGTGTAATGGCGGTGGATGAAAATAGAAAAATAACCGCCTTTATTGAAAAACCCACCGATCCGCCCTGCATGCCTAATAAAAGTGATAAAGCTTTGGCATCGATGGGCGTTTATGTTTTTAATGCTGATTATATTAACCGTATGCTGGCCGAAGATTTGGCCGATGAAGAATCCACCCACGATTTTGGCAAAGATATTATTCCGCGCATTGTGGCTGAAGGCCGCGCCTTGGCGCATCCCTTTAGTGCATCTTGTGTTTCTAGCGATCCCCATTCGCCACCCTATTGGCGCGATGTGGGTACGGTGGATGCCTATTGGGAGGCCAATTTAGATTTGGCATCGGTACTGCCTGATTTGGACATTTACGATAAAAACTGGCCAATATGGACGCACCAAGAGCAGCTTTCCCCCGCTAAATTTGTGCAAGATATCAATGGCAGCCACGGCATGACTTTAAATTCGCTTGTCTCTGGCGGCTGCATTGTTTCTGGCTCCTTAGTGAATAACTCGGTGCTGTTTTCTAAAGTGCGTTTGCATTCTTTTTGCACCATCGATTCCGCCGTGATCTTGCCCTCCGTTACCGTAGGCCGCTCCAGCCGCCTGCGCCGCTGCGTGATAGACCGCGGCTGTCAAATCCCTGAGGGCACGGTGATTGGCGAGGATCGCAGTAAAGACGAGCAGCGCTTTTACTGCTCCGAAGGTGGCGTGGTGCTGGTAACGAGGGAAATGTTGGCAAAGTTATAATGTTTTTTGTTTTTTTAAAAAGGCCTGAGGCGGAAATAACTATGACGCTTTTTTATTATAAAAAGGCTTCAGCTTGCCTTGATGGAAAGTTACACCTTGAGTCAGAGTAAAACGATGCTCTTGCCCCTCAGTGAGCATCTTATCTTTACGCAGAATTTCCTGTGCCTGCTGCTTGCCCTGTTTATGTAGCATTTTTTCCCCGCGCCTGTTCCACCGTACTGATTTCCGCCTTTGCCTGAATGGAGAGGTTACGCCATTGCTTCAGGTGCTTCGAGAGTAAACCCTTGATGTAACAATTGTGATGTTAATCATAGATGAAATGACCGGTAAGAATAGTCTCATAGACCACCGTGTGAGTGTTTTTGTATTATGCAATTCCTAATTAATTAATTTCATTTTTTATTTATTTGAAAAGTGTATTAAATTAATCGGAGTGTTTGATTTTACAATTCTCTTGGTTGTTGCTTTGTATAAATTAATTATTTATTTTTGTTAAGTATAAGGATTTATTAAATGAAGTTGAATAAAATTGTTTTAGGCCTTTCTCTTACATTGGCTGTAGCTTCTTTTGCAAATGCGGATCAAGGGCATGGTGAAGTGAAATTTAAGGGCGCTATTATTGATGCGCCTTGCTCAATTGCCCCAGAGAGCCAGAATCAAGAAGTGGATTTTGGTTTATTGTCTGCAAATGAATTAAAAAAAGGCGGTAGTAGTTCTAAGCAGTTTTTTAATATCAAATTATTGCAGTGTGATGCTACTGCTACAACTGTAACAGCTACTTTTAACGGTGCGGCTGCCAATGGTAAAAGTGAATGGTTTGCATTGAGTGGTAATACAAGTCAGGCAGGTATTGTTCTTACAAATGCTGACAATTCGCCAATCGCCCCGAATTCAAGCAGTACTCTTAAAATAGTCGAAGGCAATAACACCTTGAATTTTGGAGCATGGGTAGAGGGATTCCCTGTTGTTAGTCCAGCTGAAAATACGATTGTTCCGGGTGCATTTGAAAGTCTTGTGACTTGGACTTTGGCGTATTCTTAATCAATAAAATAAAATAAAATAAAAATATATGTATTTAATTGAGTGTTGGTTGTTTTGACGTTAATGTCGGTTTTTCGTTCAAATTACGTTGTATGTTTATTGTCCCTTGATATTAAAGGCGAGAATGAAATACACGCAATGTGGATGAATGATGTAAGTCTGAGAAGCACCACTGCTTAATCACAAAGGCGAAGGGATGCTCCCAAGTTGGAGGGGTATTCTCTTGCCTTGTGAAATAAGTATAAAAAATGGCTGAAACTTTAGCGCCAACTCACAACAACATGGCTTTATTTTATAAGTGGTTAGTAGTTAATGTTTAATGTTGTTTAGATAAATAAAATTTATTACGAATACGATGTTTTTGTCCGTCATATTTGTAATGTATGATTTTTTATTCTAACTTGTAGAAGCATGGTTGTAATCAGTTCTTTTAATGGATTTTAGATGGGTTGTTAATTTAATGGATTCATTTCGTGTGAAGCAGGTACGTATTAGACATTCGGTATTGATGGCACTATTTTTTTTGGGGGCATATTCTCAGGTTAGTGCCGAGGTTCGGTTTAATGTTAATGCCCTTGATCTGGAAGATCGTGAAAATATTGATCTTGAGCGGTTTTCTGCCGCGGGTTTTGTTTTGCCCGGGATTTATCGCATGGGCGTACGCATTAATGATCGAGTGCTTCCAGAGCAGGAGGTACTTTTTTTTGTGCCGAAAGAGAGTTCTAAAGAGAGCGTGCCGTGCTTGACTCCCAAATTGGTAAAACAGTTTGAATTTAAAGAAGAAGTGAACCAGAAATTAGTTTGGTCAGAGGGGGGACAATGTCTGAATTTGAGTGAACTAACATGGCTTGAAGCACGTGGTAATTTGCAGAAAAATACTGTTCAAGTGAGTGTTCCTCATATTTATCAAAAATATACTGTAGACAATTGGGATCCGCCAAGTAGTTGGGATGATGGTATCGGTGGAATAATGCTGGATTATAATCTGAATGGAATGTATCGCCGCGATCTGAACTCCTCATCCAGTACTAAATCGTTGAGCGGCAATGGTGTGTTAGGTGTGAATTACGATGCTTGGCGATTTAGGGCGGCTTGGCAGGCATCCGCGAACGAAAGTAGTTATAGCGGAGATATTCAGCGAGATTCAAGCTTTACCCGTTTTTACGCTTATCGGCCTATTCCAGAGCTAGGGGCAAAGTTGACAGTTGGTGAGAGTTCACTTGGGTCAATGGTATTTGATAGTTTTAACTTTACGGGCGCGTCAATTAATTCTGAAGATAAGATGTTGCCTCCTAATTTGCGTGGGTATGCGCCTGAGATTGTCGGCTTTGCAAAAACAAATGCCAAGGTTACGGTAAGTGAGCAAGGTCGCGTAGTGTACGAAACCACGGTACCTGCAGGTCCTTTTCGGATTCAGGAGTTGCACTCAGCGATAAGTGGCGCCTTGGATGTACGAATTGAAGAGCAGGATGGGAGTATTAGTGAGTATCAAATGAATACTGCCAATATTCCGTATTTAAGTCGCCCAGGGAGTGTTCGCTATCGTTTGTCTATAGGTCAGGCCACTGAGTATGTGCGTGAAAACAAAGGTGTGACATTTGCTGCCGGGGAATATTCTTGGGGGGTGAGTAACGGCCTTTCTTTATATGGCGGCGCTGTAGTCGGTGATGGGTATAGCTCTTTTGCTCTTGGATTAGGACGGGATCTTTGGTCTTTCGGTGCAGTTTCTTTTGATACTACGCATGCTATAGCCAAAGGAGTATCGCAAGAGGATATATCTGGTAATTCATATAAATTAAGCTACTCTAAACGCTTTGATGAATACAATAGCCAAGTAACTTTTGCTGGTTATCGTTTTTCTGACAAAACATTTATGAATATGAATGAGTATTTGAATAGATTGAATGAAGGAGATACGCGCGGTAATGGTAAGGATATGTACAGGTTGATGTTTAATAAGACATTTGATTCTGGCCTTTCTGCGTATATAAGCTTTGATAGAGAAACATACTGGGATAGAGAAACCACTAATTATTATAATTTATCTGTTTCTGATTCTTTTAGTATTGGTAATATTAAAAATGCCAGTGTAAATTTATCAATATATAAAAACATAAGAGATAATACTGAAAACAACGGCGTTTATTTGTCTTTTTCTTTTCCGCTGGGTAATGGTAATAGTGTGGATTTAAATACTAATTATGCAAATGGAAGTTCGACCAATACGATTGGTTACTATGGCAGGTTGGATGAAAATAGTAGCTATCGTGTTAGTGCGGGTAATGGAGAAAATCAGACCGCTAGAGGCGGTGCTTATTATCGCCACACTGGCAGCATTGGTGATTACTCTGTTAATGCAGGCTTTCAGGATTCAGCGTATCAATCTCTTGGTATGTCAGCTCAAGGGGGTATGACATTAACGGCTGAGGGCGGGGCGTTACATCGTTTGTCCACTCTTGGGGGAGCTCGTCTCTTGGTTGATACGGGAGGTGTAAGTAATGTGCCGGTTCTTGGGAATGGTAAGGCAACGTTCACCAATGGATTGGGTAATGCAGTAGTGAGTGATGTCGATAGCTATAGCCGAAGTGCTGTAAAAGTGGATTTAAATAAATTGCCTGATAATGTTGAAGCATCAGGGGCTGTGGTGCAAATGACATTAACTGAAGGGGCTATTGGCTATAAGAAAATGGATGTTATAGCGGGCTATAAAGCAATGGCAGTGTTGAAATTGGATGACGGTACATCTCCCCCATTTGGTGCGCAGGTGATGAATAAAGATAAACGCCAGGTGGCTATCGTCGGGGAGGGGGGCAGTGTTTATTTGACGGGCTTAAATCCGGGAATGCAAATGATGGTTAATTGGGGTGATTCAGAGCAGTGCATAATGATCGTGCCGAAAGATGCAGAATTTGGTAAGGGGTTTAATGTTAATTTAAATTTAGAATGTAAAATGAATAATAAGTAAAAATATGGTATTTCGTGATTGTGATGGGTTAACGATAAATTAAGAAGGGCAAAAATGATGATTAATAAATTAAGTGTGCTAGGTATGCTTGCGGTGCTGAGTGCTCATTCATATTCTGCGATTACCATGGATCGTACTCGGGTAATTATAAGTGAAAGTCAACAATCCGTAAGTGTTGGAGTAAGTAATAATAATAAGACTTTTCCTTATCTGGCTCAAGCCTGGATTGAGGCTGAGGATGGAAAGAAAATTAGTGAGCCTTTGGTTGTTGTTCCGCCTATTCAGAGGGTAGAAGCGAATGGTAAAAGCCAAGTCAAAGTAGTCGCTTTGCCTTCGCTAAAAGCATTGCCGCAAGATAGAGAATCTGTTTACTACTTTAATTTACGTGAAGTTCCACCTCGTAGCGATAAGCCCAATGTATTGCAAATTGCATTGCAAACAAAAGTTAAATTGTTTTATCGACCTAAAAGCATTGAAATGGAATCTTCAAGTATTCAAGAGTTAATGAAGGAGGTTACACTGGTTCAAGAAGGGGATTTTTATAAATTAATTAATCCAACACCTTTTCACATTACGGTGATTGATCTAAAAAAACTAGGCACTAAAAAAAATTCTAAAGATTTTTTATCCGTAATGGTGGCGCCCAAAAGCGATAAAATTTTAAGTGGTGTTACTGTAAAAAATGTTGGTATTTCACCTGCTTTAACTTTTATTAATGATTATGGTGGGCGTCCGCAACTTTATTTTAATTGTGAAAATGGAATATGCAAAGTTTCCGAGTTGAAAGAATAAATATTTAATATTATTTGCATATTGTATCAATTGTTTTTAATAAAAAAGTTTTTTTGTGGGAAATGGAATAATTTATACTCAACTCATGGTATGGGCTTGATTAATTATTGGAATAATTTGACTATGCGGATTGGAGATATATATTGAAATATCTGTTGATAATGTTGATGGGGGGTATTTATTTATATTCCGCCAGCGTATTCGCTGCGCCATCGATGAATTCAAGTCGCGCTGGATCATCAGGTATGACGAATGTTAGGATTAGTGGGGAGTTAGTTGCACCTGCATGTAGTTTGGAGGGGGATATTGAGGTAGATTTTGGTACAATTATAGATAAAGATTTATATTTGAATCAGCGAATAAATGGTGAAATATTCGAGATAAAATTACTTCGATGTAGTCAAAGTATGGTTGGGAAGGATGTTACTTTTTTATTTGGAGGCAGTGAAAGTACTCAGCTTCCAGGTTTAATTAAAACAACCGAAGCTAATTCTGGTATCGCAATTGGATTAGAGATGCTGGATAAAACACCGTTATCATTTAACAAACAAACACCAGGGTTTGAAATTGCCAACCCTGGTAATAATACAATTAAATTAAGAGCGTATGTTCAGGCGGAACCCAGAGCATTAAGTGATCATAGTATTAGGAGGGGGCTATTTAGCGCTACTTCTACTCTTGTCATATATTATCAATAATAGGTAGGGTTCGTATGTCGGTCTTTTCTTTTTTTTGTTTTTCAGGGCGCGTACCTGCTCAATGTTCAAAATCGTGTTTTTCAATGCTTTGTAAAGTTTTTTTGTCTTTAATATTTTTTTTGTATGCTCAGAACGCAGCTGCTTTTGAGTGTGAATATCGAGGTAATTATGTTGATAATAATGGCCAGACAGAGTTGCGCCTGGATGTAGAGTTGGCCCCTGAAATACACGGAGGCTATAATGAACTTGTAAAGTTTAATGAGGTATTCTGTGCTAATACCGTGCCTAACTCAGGTATTACAGATACGTTATATCTTAATAATCTGGATTTTAGAGGAGGGCTTACAGGAGCTGGTGCGGGTGCAATTGTACAGGGCGTTAAATATATACCACCATTTACAAGCAAAATTCATATTGTTACATTGGGGCCTGGGGAGAAAAAGTCGCTTCCGGTGTCTTTGTTTGTTGATGTGGGTGATACGCCTTCGGAAGCGCTAAAAATTAAAAAAGGCGAGCTATTTGCTATTTTTCGTATGAAGCAGGATAGTTCTCACGATGGTGGGCAATATTTTAATTTTAATTTCTATGCGCTCAATGATGTTGGCGTAGTAACAAATACCTGTGATGTTAATGGGGGAGAGCAAATTGATGTTGATTTTGGCCAAGTAGATAAATATCTACTTACGAATGATACGAATTCGGCAGTTAAATCGGTTGAGGTTCCCTTAAGTATTAGGTGTAGTCAATCTGCTTTCACTGGGCCAGTGGGGATAGAATTATTGGCAACGCCTGCTGCTTTTAATCAGGATTTTATTCAAACTACTTTGGGTTCTGATAAGAATAAAATAGGTGTGGCGATGCTGGATGCGAGCCGGAATGTGGTTAGGCCGGGGCGAAAGCTAACTAGCTATATCAGTAATGGGTTTGGATCGACCTCGGTTTCCTTTGTGCCGGTGAAAAATAGCACTATTACCAATGATCAACTGCCTGTGGGCGCTTTTAGTGCATCAGCTACCTTGGTGGTGAGTACGCCATAGGGGGAGTGGCAAGGCAATTGTCAAAGTGGTTGAGATATTTTTTAAATTTAGGCCGCTTGCAAGTCCTCGTTTATTTTAGCTTCAATGGCTCGGCTTAAGTTGTACTTGGCTTTGCCAGCGCCAGTTTCTGGCCTTGTTACGCCCCCGCTCCCAGCAGTGTCAGGTGGCATAGCGTTTTTTTATGGCGCTTTTATCTACCCTTGTTTCCTCTGCGTGCACTCGCCAGCCCGTTAAATAGCGGCTGAACAAGTTTTCGATCATATACAGCTTGTAATACTCACATTTTACCTGACTTGGCTGTGAGCTGATATAGCACATCCTGACTTGATTCGGGATGGTCGTGGTAAAGCGGGTCAGTTTGGCTTTGCGTAGCACGCAGTAAATCGCTGATTCAGAATCTAAATAGCGTCCTTCATTACTCAGAATAGGCCCAATCTGGCTGGGTGGTGCGCTGTTAAAACGCGGGCTGTTACACACAGATAAAATCACCCGATACTCCGTTTCACTCCGCTTATTTACTGGATTATTCCGCTCCACAAATGGCCGCTGATCCGCGATTACCTCACCGGCTGCCTGCCAGCGCCAGCTATGCACAGAAATACCGACGATTTCACAAGCGCGGTATAAGGAGCAAGCAGCTTGCTTAAAATGGCATCTTTACGAGTCTCGGAAATACGCGACATGATGAGTAACCAGCTCCCTAAGTAAGTTGAAATCCTAAAAAGGGAATATCTCAACTATCCTGATGCATGGGGATTGGTTAAATGGCTATTATTAATTCCAACGGCATTTGCACAAAAAGATTTGTAGGCTCTTTTCTCTGAGAAACACCGTGCTCTCTGTGGATTGATATTTAGCGACCTCAGTGCAGAGCATCAGCATTTATGTAATTAATTAGCGCTATGTTTTTTCTATGTGCTTATTAAAGCTCAGTGTCTGTAGAGCTTGTTTTAAAACCAATAGCAAGGGGTAGGTATTTATGCGCGTGTTACATGTATGTGCCGAGTTGTTTCCGCTGTTAAAAACCGGCGGGCTGGCCGATGTGGCAGGGGCTTTGCCCTTGGCGCTGGGGGATTTGGGCTGTGATGTGCGCGTGCTTTTACCTGGCTTTCCGGCGATTTTGGCGGGGCTTAATATTCAAGGTGAAGTCGCTACCGTGAATAGCATGGCGGGGCCAATTAGGATTTTATTTGGGCATACTGCCAGCGGCATTGCCGTGTATGTCATCGACGCGCCACATTGCTTTGATCGCCCCGGTAGCCCTTACCTTGATGTGGGCCAGCAGCCTTATAGTGATAATCATCTGCGTTTTGCCCTCTTGGGCTGGGTGGCGGCGCAGCTTGCCAGTGGCTTAGATCCTTATTGGCGAGCAGAGCTGGTGCATGCTCACGATTGGCATGCGGGCCTTGTGCCAGCTTACTTAGTGGCTGCGGGCCGGCCAGCAAAAAGCGTGTTTACGGTGCATAACTTGGCTTATCAGGGGGTGTTTCCGCCCTCGGCTTTTGCCAGTCTGGAATTGCCACCTGAGTTTTTTTCGCTGGAAGGCATCGAGTTTCACGGCAAGATTTCTTTTATGAAAGCAGGGCTGTATTTTTGCGATCATATCTCCACCGTTTCCCCTCGCTACGCCAGCGAAATCACCCATGATGAGCAAGGCTGCGGACTTGATGGCCTACTCAGAACCAGAAAAGCAGATCTAACTGGCATCTTGAATGGCGTAGACGATCAGGTGTGGAATCCGAGTCTCGACCCGCTGATCGCTGCAAACTATAGCGTGGAAAAAACGCAAGGCAAGGCCAAGTGCAAGCTAGATATGCAAACGCGGATGGGTTTAGATCAAACTAGCGATCAACCGCTGTTTGCCGTGGTTAGCCGCCTTACCGAGCAAAAAGGCCTGCATCTGGTACTGGCAGCACTGGATGAAATCACGTCCAGAGGCGGGCAGTTTGTGCTTTTAGGCGGAGGGGACGCTGCCTTGGAAGACGCCTTTAAAGCCGCTGCCGCAGCCAATCCAGCGCAAATTGCCGTGCAAATTGGCTATGACGAAGATTGTTCGCATCGCATTATGGCCGCCGCTGATGTGCTACTCGTGCCCAGCCGTTTTGAGCCCTGCGGCCTCACCCAGCTCTACGCCCTAAAATATGGCGCACTACCCTTGGTGCGCAGAGTCGGCGGCCTTGCCGATACGGTTATCGATTGCAGCCTAGAAAACCTAGAAGACGCCAGCGCCACTGGCTTTGTCTTTGACGACTTTAACGCAGCCAGCCTCAGCCGCGCCCTGCGCCGCGCCTTTATCCTTTGGCATCGTACTAAAGACTGGAAAATAGTTAGACGCAGCGCCATGCAAGCTGATTTTGGCTGGAGCGCAGCGGCCACGCAGTATATGGCTTTGTATGAAAAGTTGATTGGTGAAATAAGGTGATGATTTTGGTGCGGACACCCCCCTAAATCTTTAACCAAACAAGCATTGAGTCATTATTAGTTTATAAGGCATGTCAGCAACGCAGTCAGTGTTTTTAACAAAGGATTATCCCGATGACGGTTTCTTTTGAATACGATTCCCCTGGTAATGACACCGAGGCTTTAAAACAAGCTATTGCGAATAAGCTGGTTTTTTTTATTGGTAAGGACCCTATCGTGGCGCAGCCTAAAGATTGGCTGAATGCGACTTTTTTGGCTGTGCGGGATAGATTAGTTGAGCGCTGGATGCGCACCACGCGGGCGCAGTATTCTCAGGATTTAAAGCGGGTTTATTATTTATCGATGGAGTTTTTAATTGGCCGTGCTTTATCAAATGCGCTATTGGCTTTGGAATTGTTTGAGCCAGTAAAAGCTGCACTGGATGAAATGGGGGTGGATTTAAATGAGATTTTAGATCACGAGCCTGATGCGGCTTTGGGTAATGGAGGCTTGGGCCGATTGGCCGCTTGTTTTTTAGATTCAATGGCAACCATGGGCGTGCCAGGTTTTGCCTATGGCATACGCTATGATTTTGGAATGTTTAAGCAGCGCATTATTGATGGACAGCAAGTTGAAGCCCCCGATACTTGGCTGTCTGCTTTAAATGTATGGGAATTCCCCCGTGATGAAACTCAATATGTGGTGCAATTCGGCGGGCGAATAGAAAACACTGGCAATACGGTACATTGGCTGGATACGCAAGATGTATTGGCGATGGCTTATGATTATATTATTCCCGGCTATCAGACCACGGCCACCAATACACTTAGGCTTTGGTCGGCTAGGGCATCGCGCAGTATTAATTTACATATGTTTAATCAGGGCGATTATTTTGCGGCGGTAGAGGAGAAAAATCATAGTGAAAATGTCTCTAGGGTTTTGTACCCTGATGACTCTACCCAGCATGGCAAAGAGCTTAGATTACGACAGGAATATTTTTTTGTTTCAGCTTCTTTGCAAGATATTTTGCATCGCTATCTATTTACCCACGAAGATTTTAATCAATTAAGCGATAAAACTGCAATTCATTTAAATGACACGCATCCAGTATTAGCGGTGCCTGAGTTAATGCGATTATTGATGGATGAATTTCATCTGGATTGGGATACGGCTTGGGGGCATACGCAAAAGATTTTTTCTTATACGAATCATACTCTGATGAGCGAAGCGCTGGAAACATGGCCGGTAGAGATGTTTGCTCATTTATTGCCCCGACATTTAAAAATTATTTTTGATATTAATGAGCGATTTTTAGCCGAGGTTAAACAGCGTTTTGCTGGTGATGATGCTTTGATTAGCCGTGTTTCTTTAGTGGATGAATCGGGCGAGCGTAAAATTAGAATGGCTTATATTGCCGTAGTGGCTAGCCATAAGGTGAATGGCGTTTCTGCCCTGCATTCACAATTAATGAAATCGACCATCTTTGCTGATTTCGCTCGTATTTATCCAGAGCGCTTTACCAATGTAACTAATGGCATTACGCCTAGGCGCTGGTTAGCTCAGGCGAATCGGCCGCTGGCTGCTTTGATAGACGATAAAATTGGCAAAACTTGGCGGGTGAATTTAGATGAATTAGCCGAGCTAAAACCTTGGGCCGAGGATGAAGATTTTATAAATTGTTTTATGGCGGCTAAACGGCAAAATAAACAACGTTTGGTTCGTTATATTGCTACGCATTTGGGTGGGGTGGTATCCCCTGATGCACTATTTGATGTGCAAGTAAAACGTATCCATGAATATAAACGGCAGTTGTTAAATTTATTGCATGTGATTGCGCGTTATCAGTATATTTTAAAAAATCCAGATGCTGCAATTGTGCCTAGGGTAGTTATTTTTTCAGGTAAAGCGGCATCTGCATATAAAACAGCTAAATTATTAATTCATTTAATTAATGATGTGGGTAGTAAGATTAATCATGACACTAGGGTGGGCGATAAGCTTAAAGTGGTTTTTATTCCTAATTATAGCGTTAGCCTTGCTGAAATCATTATTCCTGCGGCTGATTTATCTGAGCAGATTTCTACCGCAGGCACCGAGGCATCAGGCACAGGAAATATGAAGTTTGCATTAAATGGCGCGTTAACGATTGGTACTTTAGATGGTGCCAATATTGAAATTGGCCAAGCGGTGGGGGCGGATAATATTTTTATATTTGGCAATAATAGCGACGATGTACAACGCCTGCGGCAAGAATCCTATAACCCACGGGCTATTTATGAGGCAGATCCTATTTTGCACGAGGTATTAAATAGCATTGCATCGGGCGTATTTAGCCCTGATGAGCCGGAGCGATATCGGGTGTTATTTGATTTACTGGTTAATTGGGGCGACCATTATCAATTATTGGCTGATTTTGCCGATTATGTCAAAGTGCAGGGGAAAGTAGACGCCCTGTATTTAAAACCATTGGAATGGCATAAAAAGGCGCTGTTTAATGTGGCAGGGATGGGGCGCTTTTCATCAGACCGCAGTATTAGCGAATATGCGCGTAAAATATGGAATAGCAGCAGTGTTAAATTGTAATTGTTGTTGCGGTATGGTTAGAGTAATGCTGAAACAATGATAGAAAACGAGATCATATATATACCGCAGCACCTCAGAAGCTGAATTATTGTGTTATCCCCGTGTTTCTATCGGGGATTTTGCAGAGCCGCTGGATTCCCGATAAAAGTATTCGGGAATGACGATGTTTGGACTACAGCAGAGATATTTTTTCACTTTTGTGTATTCTCTGATCACTCATTTAACGCTGTGCCGACAGCAATTTTTAATTATCAATCTGCTGGGAATCCATGCAAAAAGATCAACATTTAATTGAAGAAAAAATTAGTAGCGAGCGGGTATTTGATGGCGCTTTATTACATATCAACCGTGACACTGTGCGCTTGCCTGATGGTAGCCATGCCACGCGTGAATATGTGATCCACCCCGGTGCCGTGATGATTATCCCTGTGTTGCCCGATGGCAAGCTGCTGATGGAGCGGCAGTATCGCTACCCTATGCATCGCGTGTATTTGGAGTTCCCGGCAGGCAAGCTGGATGCCGGTGAAGATGCACTGGCTTGCGGCAAGCGCGAGCTATTGGAAGAAACCGGGTATACCGCGCAGAAGTGGCAAAAATTGGGCGTGCATCACCCCATCATCAGCTATACCAATGAAGAAATTCATTTTTATCTTGCCGAGGATTTAACTGCAGGCCAGGCCCAGCTGGATGAGGGCGAGTTTGTGGAGTGTGTTTCCCTGAGCCTAGATGAGTTGATAGCTGGGGTACTGGATGGATCGATCACCGATGGTAAAACCGTGGCTGGTATTTTTTGGGCAGAGAAGATGCTCAGTAGCAAACAAGATTTAATTTAAGGAGTCGTGATGCAGTATAAAACGATATTGATGGCATTAATGATGGCCAGTGGTCTGGTCTTGGCCGATTGTGAGAGTTTAATTCAGAAAACTCGTGATGAAATCCATGAAAACAAAGAGGATTATTCGCTGGCCTCCAGAAACAAGGCGCTGGCTTATTTAATGAAGGCAGATGTAAAGCATATCAATGCCAATCCTCTGCCGGATTTTGAATGCAAAAAACTAGTACATAAGGCTAAGTCTGAATTAAGGCATGGGAAAAAATAAACGCTTGGCCCCTTGGCGCTGGCGAGATTTCAGGCTTATTTTCTTGTGGCTGCTGATTTTGCTTGGATGCCAGCGGCCTATGCCAATATAATCTGATCTTTCCCCGCACTTTCTGGTTTATGACAGTACGCCGCTATCAGCTCAGCATAGGTATTGCCTTCTTGGCGATCATGCTGCACGTCCTGATGCCCTTGCTGCACGCCACATTGCCGCAGTCTGCTTTAAGAAGCAGCGTTTTCTGCGGCACGATGACACCGATTGTTGAATATCAACTCAGCCAGCTTCCTGGTAGTAAGTCTGAATCTTTATTAGCTAAGGCCGCCCCAGCCTGTGTGCTCTGTGCCCATGCCGATCAGACTCAGGCACCGGCAGTCGCTATACCGGCAACGATAGCGGCTGTGGCCATGTTGCCGCATAGTTTTGGCATGCCAGCAGCGCCACCGCTGCGCCTGCATCGCAATATATCCCATCCTCCCCCGGGCCATGCCCCGCCTGTTTTTTCCTAGCAGATTCTTGATATCCGCATGCTAGGGTTAAAAAGCTAAATTCTGTAAACACAGAAAAAACCTAAGGTTTGTCTGTTTGCTTTTGTTCTTATTTGGCTCTGTGTCTACGGATCTGAGGTTTTTCAGCCTTTTGTCTAAACACTCGCGCGTTTGTATGGATCTGCTCAGCCTTTTTGCACCCAGTTTATCTGGCGTGCTTTTTTATGCTGTTTGGAGAAAACCATGCGTTTATATGCCATTCTTGCCTGCCTTATTTTGTCTGCCTGCAATTCTAGTGGTGATAGCGCCACAGCCACGCCTATTAGCCCACAGCCAGATCAGGCGGTTGCGGTGCAGTTTGCGTTAAAAGCCGGTGGGCAAACGGCGGAATGTAATACCACATTGCCAGCACTGGGGAGCCGTGCCACATCTGCCAAGTTGCGTGATGCCCGCCTTTATGTACACGACATTAAACTGATCAATGCCTTGGGGCAGGAAGTGCCGCTGGCGCTCACGCAAAATGCCTCGCAATACCTGAATGTGGCGATGCTGGATTTTGAAAATAAAACGGGTAATTGCGTCGGCAGCTCAGCGCTAAACCAGCAGGTTACAGGTACTGCGCCAAGCGGCCAGTATGTGGGGCTTAGCTTTAAAGTGGGTGCACCTGATACCGCCAAAGATGCGGCAGGCAAAGAGGTGATTCTTAATCACAGCGACACAATGGCGGTGCCTTCGCCGTTGGATATTATGGCACTGGGCTGGAGCTGGCAGGCGGGGCGTCGCTTTGTGCAGCTGGAGCTTAATCCGGATGTGCCCGCAGTTAACGGCAAAACCGTGAATTGGTTCTTTCACTTAGGCGCAACGGGCTGCAAGGCTGATGCAGTAAATGCCAATTTGTTTAGCTGCAGCAATCCAAATATTCTGCCGCTGCGTTTTGCCAGCTTTGATGTGGCAAAGCAGCGGGTGGTGCTGGATTTAGCCAGCCTCTTGCAAGGGGTGGATCTCAGCCAAGATGCGGGTGGGGCGATGGGCTGCATGAGCGGGCCGACCGATCCGGAATGCGCGCAAATCTTTAATAATCTTGATCTGAATCTGAATGAATCAGCTGCAGGTAAGAAGGATGCGGGCCTGCCTAAGGGCGATGGCAATTTCTCTAAAGTATTTAAGGTTGAACTGAAATGATTTTACGCTGCCTGCTGGCAGCGTTAGTGCTCGGCGGCTGCGTGCAGTCGGGCACTTCTACCGATGATCCGGCTCGCCAGAGTGCGAGTTGGTCATGGGCGCTGCCGTTTTATTTCCCTACTCCAAAAGTGCCTAGCGACAACCCAATGAGCGAGGCCAAGTTTCAGCTCGGCCGCGCCTTGTTTTATGACGTAAGGCTGTCTGGCAACGGCCAGCAAAGCTGTGCTTCCTGTCATGAGCAGGGCAAAGCATTTACGGATGGCCGCGCTGTGGCGACAGGCTCTACCGGTGAACACACGCCGCGTAATGCGCAGAATCTGGCCAATGTGGCTTGGCACAGTACGTACACTTGGGCGAATCCGGCATTGGTTACGCTAGAGCGGCAAATGGAAGTGCCCTTGTTTGCCGAGCATCCAGTAGAAATGGGCGTCAATGATCAGAACAAAGCCACGGTGTTGGCGCGCTTTCAGGCTGATCGTGATTATGTGCAGCGCTTTGCTGAGGTTTTCCCTGGCGAGCCAATCGGCTTTAGCCAGATCATTAAAGCCATTGCCACTTTTCAGCGCGGGTTGATTTCTGCTTCTTCTAAATATGATCAATATTTGCAAGGTAAGGCCACGCTGTCGGCAGCCGAGCTGCGCGGTAAAGATCTGTTTTTTGGCGAGCAGGCGGAGTGCTTTCATTGCCACGGTAGCTTTAATTTTAATGATCAGGTGGTGCATGCCGGTTCTGGCCTGACTGAGGCTTTGTTTCATAACACGGGTCTTTACAATATCGATGGTAAGGGGGGCTTTCCCGAGCCTAACCGAGGCTTGTTTGAGCTGAGCGGTGTGCCGCGTGATATGGGCATGTTTCGTGCGCCCAGCTTACGCAATGTGGCGCTAACCGCCCCCTATATGCACGATGGCAGCATCGCTACGCTGGAAGAAGCGCTGGATTTTTACGCCGCAGGGGGGCGTGAAATTAAAACCGGCCCGCATAGAGGGGATGGCCGTCTTAATCCATTTAAAAGTGATTTGATTGTTCGTATTCAGTTAAACGAGCAAGACAAAGCCAATATCGTCGCCTATTTAAAGACTCTGACCGATGAAAAATTTATTAATGATCAGCGCTTCGCTGATCCTCGCCGCAGCAAATAGTGCGCTGGCGCACGACAGGCCGCATGACGATGAAGGGGCTGCCACAGAGATTCATCTCTTAAGCAATGTTCGCTATTTAAGCGCAGAGTCAGCGTGGCCATCCGCTCTGCCAGTTCTGGCCGCCAGCCAAGAAGACCTGCGTGGTATGCGCTACGGTGGCTCTGGCCTTGCTTGGCAGCAGCGCTGGCTGCAGGACTTAAGTAGCCATGTGGTGCTGGCTTATGACGACCATGAGCAGGGTATGGCCGTGGATCATGCTGCTTTTTTTTATCACGCAGGGGCTACGCAGTGGACGCTAGGGCGGCAGTCGCCACTATTGGCCAGTGGCGGTTTAAGTGCTTGGGCTTTACCAGAGCTTTGGCTGAACACTGTACTGGGAGATGATCACTGGCACGAAGATGGCTTAGCGCTGCGCTATGCCACTGGTGCGGTGACTGGTCACGCGGGTGTATTTAGAGGAGCAGGTTTACCTGGGACAGAAAGTGCGCTCTGGAGCACAGGGCTGGAGTGGCAGGATGGGCCTTGGCATATCAGTGGGCATGCGGCTTACGTGGCGGAGGTTAAACGCTCTTTGGCCTCTGATGCGCACACCGGCCATAGCCATGCAGGGCAAGTTACAGGTTGCGCTCAGCTGATTGATTGTTTTGCTGGAGATACCCTACTCATGCGCGCCAATGCACGCTGGCAAGGCGATCAGTTTTGGCTGCACGGGGCTGCAAGTTGGCAAAAGCAGGATGGCCAACTTGAAAGCACCTTGGCTAAGGTTAATTATCAGGGCGAATTAACAGGATTTGCGCTGGAAGGGGGCGTGTCGATCAATACAGAGCTAAGCCTTGCGCTAAGGCATGAGCAGATGGCTATCCATCATCAGCTAAGCGGCGTTAATGCCGCACAAATTGCCAGTAAAAATGGCATCGCCAATAGCGATGAATGGCCACGGCAAACGGGTGTGCGCTTGGCTTGGCAAGCTCACACCGCGCATTTGTTGGCGCTAGAGTTGTATCAGACTCATATAAATGGCGAATCAAACCGTATGGCTATGTTGCAATGGCAAATGAATGACCGGCTGTACTGATTTATGCAGGCACACAGCAGAGAAGTTTTGAACTAGGGGGGGCTCCAGAGAGCACTAGCAGCCTGTCGGACTTAAGCGATCGTAGCGAGGGAAAAACCAGTTTGAGACAGATTTCGTGGGTTTTTGAGGCGAATAGCTGGCTATTCAACGAGAAAATGCGTGAAATATGGCCAAATCCGGCTTTTCCGTAGTAGATCAGTCTTAAGTCCGACAGGCTGCTAGGGTCTATTGACGTTTCATTCGCGGCTGCGTTTGGCCCAGTTTTGGGGCTGAACAAGGAGAAAATGGCGACATGGTACGAGTACCATGAGCGATTTTTAACGCCGTGCAGCCCCAAAAATGGGCTAAACCCGAAGGGCTGAGCCGGAAAATGGCCATTCACTGCGTTATGCTCCTCGACAATAACCCGTTATTGCCTTCGTTACATGCCTTGTGCTTGGCCGTTTTCCGGCTCAGCGCAATGGTGAATGAAACGTCAACAGACCCTAGGTTTCCATGCGAAAAACAGTGCTTAAATGGTGTCGTTTTTTTAATGTTTTTAGAGTGCGCAAGATCCAGTGCCTTTGCACATTCTAGCGCTTGTGCGTTAGAGCTGAGTTGGTGCGGAGTGAAACGAAGCCCAACATTCCTATCCATGTTTCAAAACCATCTTCCACTTTTAAATCAGGGATTCTAAAAATGAAAAAAATCGCTTTATTACTCGCTTCTTCCGTGTTGTCTGTTTCGGCGTTTGCCCATGAATACAAAGCTGGGGATATCCGGGTGGTTCATCCTTTTTCAGTGCCAACACTGCCTGGTAAGGATGTTGGCGCGGCTTATATTGGGCTTGAAAATAAAGGCGAGGCCGATGTGCTGCTTGCGGCTAGTACAGCTCGTGCCGAGCGGGTTGAGCTGCATACTATGAGCATGGAGGGTGATGTAATGAAAATGCGCCAGATTAATGAGCTAGAAGTCAAAGCCGGTGAAACCATCAAGATGAAACCGGGCATGGGCTATCACTTGATGATGTTTGGCCTAAAACAGCCGTTAAAAGCTGGGGATAAATTTCCGCTGAAACTGCAGTTTAAAAAATCAGGGGCGGTAGAGGTGTCGGTGATGGTGCAGGAGCGCGAAGTGGGTGCTAAGGCGGCAGAAGGGCATTTTCATTAATGACGTAGCTTAGTAGGGTAGCAGCGTTATCCAGGGCATGGCTGGCTAGCAGCCAGCCGTTCCCTTCGTTTTAATAATTTCGTGACTTCGCTCTTCTTGCTGCAAGACGGCTTTCGTAAAGCCAGATACATTTCTTATTTTGTAAGTAATTGATTGTCTATTTTTGCTTTAAGCAAGCTTATGTTGTTAGCAATATTTTTGCCTTTGATTTCCTGTTGTTCTCAATTTATGGCACTTTATGCGTTTATCATCAGCATAAAGTGCCAATATCTGCGCTAAATCAAGCACGCTTATGGCATAAAGAGCGATGCTCTTGCTGCTTTATCTCTGCATTGGCCTAAATTGCTACGTATAGAAAATTGATTCTGGCTGAAAAGTAAGTCTTTACGCGACATGGCGGGCAATTTACACACTAATAAGGCATATTATTTACGTCGCCTTTGTTCTATTTTTGCGTATTTAGTTCCTGTGGTGTGAAAATTACCCCTGCAAAAATGGGATTTTTAAGTAACGCACCGCTACGTTTGTAAGGTATTAATAGTAGCAATACAACACTTCATACTTACAAAGGATGCCCAGATGGCAAATCAGTCTAGCCACCCTAAAGGCCTCTACCTTTTATTCGCCACTGAAATGTGGGAGCGCTTTTCTTACTACGGCAACCGTGCTTTATTAGCGCTGTTTATGATTTCTGCGCTGTCGTTTGACAAGCATTTTACCTCGGCGCTGTATGGGCAATACACGGGTTTGGTGTATTTGGCACCGCTGGTCGGTGGCTATGTCGCTGATCGTTTCTGGGGTAATCGCCGCTCTATTGTTGTTGGTGGCGTATTGATGGCACTTGGTCAGTTTCTGTTGTTTTGTGCAGGAACTTGGTATCAAGAAGCAAAGCTTGCCATTCCATTTTTTTACAGTGGTCTCGGTTTTATTATTGCGGGTAATGGTTTTTTTAAACCGAATATTTCGACGATGGTTGGCCAGCTTTACGAGGCAAACGATAGCCGTAAAGACACCGCCTATACCATCTTTTATATGGGGATTAACTTAGGCTCGTTTATGGCTCCGCTGATTTGTGGTGCTTTGGGCGACACGGGTAATCCGGCTGATTTTCGCTGGGGTTTTTTAACTGCGGGCGTGGGGATGCTGATTTCTTTGGCGATCTTTATCTCTTTCCGTGATAAGTATTTGGTTGATCCAGTAGGTAAGTTAATCGGCTTAGCACCAGGAAAAATCAGCGCAGAAGAGCGGGCTAAGCGTGATACACCACTGACTCAAGTTGATATCGAACGTATTATCGTGATTGGTGTATTGTCATTTTTCGTGATTTTCTTTTGGTCGGCATTTGAGCAGGCGGGTGTATCGCTGACATTCTTTGCTGCTGAATCGCTAGATCGTGAAGTACTGGGCTTTGTTGTACCAACATCATGGTTTCAATCGCTTAACCCTGTATTTGTGCTGATTTTTGCTCCGGTATTGGCATCCCTTTGGACCTTTCTATCCAAGCGCGGCGCAGAGCCTAGCTCACCCACTAAAATGGCATGGGGTCTGTTGTTTCTAGGCTTTGGTTATATCGTGATTGCCATGGCGGTAAAACACATCGAGCCAGGCGTAAAAGTATCCATTATGTGGCTGGTTACAATGTACTGGCTGCACACCATGGGTGAGCTGTGTCTTTCCCCGATTGGCCTCTCACTTGTGAATAAGCTGGCTCCGGCCCGCTTTGCCTCGCTGCTCATGGCGGTATGGTTTACGGCTAGCGCTGCAGCTAACTGGTTTGCGGGTGTTTTGGCTGGTTTCTATCCAGAAGCTGGCCAAGCTATTCCAAGCTTTATGGGCTACCAAATCAGCAGTATCTATGAGTTCTTTATGCTGTTTGTAGGGATGGCGATGGCGGCGGCGGCACTGTTGCTGCTTTCAACCAAAAAGCTGCAAAAAATGATGCACCAAGACGTAATCGCTTAAATTTTTGTGCTCTGATCAACAGCCCGCTGCTGCGCTTTGCGTATAGCGGGCTGTTTTTTTGCCTTAGAGGGGAGTGCTACTTGCATTGCTTAAATATCTAGCTCGCTCTGATCAGCGCTCAGGCGTAAAATGCCTCCCCATGCAAAATCCATCTCTTCCTTCTCATCCTATTGGCGTGTTTGATTCTGGCGTTGGCGGTTTAACTGTAGTGCGCGCCCTCATGGACAGACTGCCGTTTGAAAATATTATTTATTTTGGTGATACTGCCCGAGTGCCTTACGGGGTGAAATCGGTGGATACTATTGCCCATTTCACTCAAGAGATCGCCCAATTCTTGCAAAATCAGCAGGTAAAAATGTTGATCATTGCCTGTAATACGATGGCGGCGGTAGCGGCCGATTTGGTGCGTGCCAATTCCAATGTGCCGGTGCTTGATGTGATCGAAGCCGGTGCTCGCAATGCGGTAGAAGTCAGCTGGACGGGGGGTATTGGCGTGATTGGTACGCCAGCCACGATTAACTCTAACGCCTATGCCCGAGCAATTCACCAACTTAATCCTAGTTACCGTGTGTATTCGCAAGCCTGCCCGCTGTTTGTGCCGCTAGTCGAAGAGGGGTGGTTAGATCATCCGGTCACTAAGCTCACGGCTCAGGAATACTTAAAGCCTGTTTTCGTAGAAAAGATCGACACGTTGGTATTGGGCTGTACTCACTATCCGCTGATTAAGCCGCTGCTTTTAGATTTGGTCGGTGGGCGAATGAAACTGGTGGATTCGGCCTTATCCATTGCCGATCAGGCGGCTGATTTATTGCAGTCTTCTGGTATGGCAAACCCCAGTCATCTTGCGCCGGAATACCGCTTTTATGTGACCGATGTGCCAGTTAAATTCCAAAGCGTAGGCGAGCGCTTTTTGGGGCGCAGCTTGAATAAAATTGAGCGGGTTAATTTGTAATCGCGCTCTGGGTACAGCGGGTGAGGCCAAAAGAAACACGAACAAACACCGAGGTTTAAGGTGGTTTCTTCGTGTTTTTTGTTGGTGATTATTTTTGGGTATGCAGTTTAAGCCCAGTCTGCCGCCATCGCCCTAACGGTATCTATGACGAGCTGCTTGCTGCTATCGCTGCGTTTGCCGCTGCGCCACGCCATCATGACCTCCCATTCCCAAACCGGTAAATCGCTGATTGCTAGTTTGATTAGCCGCCCTTCACGCAAATCCCGCTTAACGGCGACTTCCGGCATAAAAGTTAAAAAACCATGCTCCATCGCCATTTCGCGGGCGGCGCTGGCGGGTTGAATGGCGTGGATGGGGCCGCTAGCGGTGCGATAACTGCGTAGCTGGCTAATAAGTTGATCACAACCATCCCCCCAAAATTGCGGGGCGAGCTGCTCGTTGGCGATATCCGCCAAGCTTAAAACGCCGGAGCGGGCAAGCGGGTGGCGTTTGTGCACCACCGCCACAATAGAGGAGCGCCAAATACGCTCCATCTGAATGCCTGCCATAGGTGGACATTTTAAAATAAAGCCTAGCTGGGCTTTACTGCTTAAAAGTTGCTCCATGATATTGGGCGAATGATCGGTATTGCAGCGTATTTCAAGCGGCGCTTTGGCCAGCGCGACCAAAATAGGGCCAAAAATCACCGATGCCAAAGAGGGCATGCAGGCTAACTGCATTCTGGGAAGGGCCGGTGCGCCTTGCAGAGCTTGGCGGCCGGTTTCTAGAGCGGCTAAGGCTTCTTTTACCGACGGTAAAAAGCCGAGGCAAGCGGCTGTGGCAATGGCTCCTCGGCGATGGCGTTGAAATAACTGCGTGCCTAAATCAGCCTCTAGCAGGCTTACGCGCTGACTCACCTGAGGCTGTGACCAGCCCCGCCGTGCTGCCGCTTGACTAAAGCTGCCACAGGCCTCGATATCAAGCAGTAATTACAAATCATCAAGGCTAAGAGCCATAAGAAAAACCCATATTAAATATTAGCAGTTAACGACTTCTATAATAACTGTTAACGGCTCAGAATATGCACAAATCATTCATAAGGGGCAAGAAAATGGCGGGGGCAGAGCGGGCAAGGCGCTTGGGGCGGCGTTTTATTATGTTGGACAATATGCTGGTGGTTTGTGGTTTCTTTTTAGTATTTCCGCTGATTAGCCTGCACTTTGTGGACCAATTAGGTTGGGCAGCCGCGGCCGTGGGTTTGGCTTTGGGCGTGCGGCAGTTATCGCAGCAGGGTTTGGGTTTAATTGGTGGCTCTTTGGCGGATCGTTTTGGGGCAAAGCCTTTGATTGTGGCTGGGATGCTGCTGCGGGCGGCAGGTTTTGCCGTGATGGCATGGGCAAGTCACCCCAGTATTTTAGTTTTTTCCTGTGTGCTATCTGGCTTAGGCGGTATGTTATTTGATCCGCCCCGTGGCGCTTTAATCATTAAGCTGACTCGCCCTGCTGAGCGTAATCGTTTTTATTCGCTATTAATGATGCAAGAGAGTGCTGCAGCCATGTTGGGGGCTTTGATTGGCTCATGGTTGCTGGCTTTTGATTTTTATTGGGTGGCGATGGGCGGCTGTGTGGCCTTTGTATTAACAGCCTTGGTGAATGCTATTTTCTTACCTGCGTATAAAGTTGCTGCAAGGCGGACTTCGGCTTTGGCTGCTATTCGCACGGTGTTGGCAGATAAGCCTTTTCTGGTGTTTGTGCTGACGCTAAGCGGCTATTACGTGCTCTGTGTGCAAATCATGCTGCTGATGCCTGTGGTGATAAAGCAATTGGCAGGTACGGCGCAGGCGGTGGGGTGGATGTATAGCTTGGATGCCATGTTGGCGCTGTGTTTACTTTATCCATTGGCAAGATTAGGAGAGCGATATTTTAGTCTAGAAGCACGGGTTTTAGCGGGAATTGCTTTAATGACTTTGAGCATGGCGGCTATGGCTATGGTGAATGAAATTGTGGCGGCATTTGTGGTGCTGACTTTTTTTTATTTGGGTACATTAATTACCGAGCCAGCTAGAGAAGCGCTGCTTGCTCGTTTTGCTCAACCAGAGGCGAGAGCAAGCTATATGGGAATGGGGCGGATGGGCTTGGCTTTAGGTGGCTTGTTTGGTTATACCGGCGGGGGATTTTTGCTGGATAACGCGCGTAGCTTGAATGCGCCAAGCTTGCCTTGGCTCGCGCTGAGTCTGATTGGTAGTCTTACTTTTATGGCTTTACACAGGCAGTTTTTTCCTTTATTTAGGGGGTTTAAGTACCGTTTAAGGCTGGGTTGATTACAGTATTGTGTCGGGCTTGAAAATAATTTCACTGAACACGTTGTAAGCTTAAGCCCATGAAAAATGGTATATATCCTTTATAAGTAGCGCTTGTTAATTTTTTTTTCTTACGCCTAGCCTGCTCTGGAGTCTCTGGAGCGTGCTTTGTTCGTTTGAGTGTAAATAATGCACATGCTAACAAGTAAGACTTGCGGTGTAATAGCACGGTGTAAGAGTGCATGATGATTCGAATTTCAGTTAGAAAGATACCTTGTTGGCTGCGTTTGTGAGGCCTCTGTGTTGCTTATGCCTCGCATGGCGGCCTTTGCGTTTTACTTGCTAATTGAATTGGAATAAAAATATTTCATGAATTAAAAATAAAATATTAAGTAATTTTAAATCGAAATAGATATCATTTATTTATATTTTAATCTGGTTAATACGCTAAGATTTTTTGTATATTGTGTTTTCTATTGCCGTACTAAATTTCTTGATAAGAATACAGAGAATTGTAATGCAGTCTAAAAATTTAACTTTATATATTATCCTAGCGATGGTGCTAGGTATTATCTGTGGCTATGCAGTGAATCAGTATGCGGATAACTCCGCTTCGCTAGCGTCTTTTGCCTCTTATATATCGCTGCTGAGCGATATCTTTCTGCGCTTAATTAAAATGATTATTGCCCCGTTGGTTTTTTCTACTTTAGTGGTAGGGATCGCCAGAATGGGTGATAGCGGTGCAATTGGCCGGATTGGTCTTAAAACCATGAGCTGGTTTATGTTTATGTCACTCACGTCTCTTGTATTAGGCTTGGTGATGGTGACCATTCTTGAGCCAGGAGTAGGCTTAAATCTGCCTTTGCCCGCCGTAGGTACAGACAGCGGCGTGGTTAAAACCGCGATGAATCTAAAAGACTTTTTGCACCATGCTTTTCCAACCAGCATTTTTGATGCAATGGCTAAGAATGAAATTCTGCAAATCGTCGTGTTCTCTATTTTCTTTGGGGTAGCGGGCGCAGCGCTGGGTAAACGGGTTGCCCCACTGGTGGATGTGATTGATATGGTGGCCCATGTCATGCTCAAAATCACCACCTACATTATGAACTTTGCGCCAGTAGCCGTATTTGCCGCAATGGCCGCAGTGATTGCTAAAGAAGGGCTGGATGTATTGGCAGTGTATGGCAAGTTTGTGGCGAGCTTTTACCTCAGTATCTTTATGCTGTGGTGTGTGATTACATTGCTGGGCTTTATATTCTTAAGGACGCGGGTTTTTTCATTACTACGCCGGATTCGTGGTGCGGTATTGCTTGCCTTTACCACTGCCAGCAGTGAGGCGGCTTATCCGCAAACATTAGAGCAGCTAGAGAAATTTGGCTGCAATAAGAAGATATCCAGTTTTGTACTGCCAATTGGTTACTCGTTTAACCTTGATGGCTCAATGATGTATTGCACATTTGCTACCTTGTTTATTGCCCAGGCTTACGGTATTGAGCTGACCTTGATGCAAAAAATCATGATGCTACTGATTTTGATGCTGACATCAAAAGGTATGGCTGGTGTGCCGCGCGCTTCTTTAGTGGTGATTGCCGCTACGCTATCGCAGTTTAATATTCCTGAAGCAGGGTTATTACTGATTTTGGGCGTGGATCATTTCTTAGATATGGGCCGCTCTGCCACTAATGTACTTGGCAATGCCGTGGCAACTGGGGTGGTTTGTAAGTGGGAAAACGAGCTGGGCGAAGAGCGTGATGTGTTGCCTGATGAGCTAGAGCCCGCAGTTGTGGCCCAGCCCGCGCCCGTTTTGGATAAACCCGTGACGGTTTGATGGTTTAATGATTGTAACTGATGTTACGCAGCCAAACCCAAATCTTGAACCACAGAGGGCACGGAGATAGACAAGGCTTGAGTTAAGTTGTTTTGTAGGTTTTAAGTATTTTAAAACTCCAGTACTTAAGGTTCGTATAGCAGCGAGTGGCACGGGGCTTAAATCTCCCCTTGAAACACGCAAGCTCCGAACAAGCGGGGCGGGGGACATACGCGCTAACCAAATTGGTTTTCATTAGCAAACAGCGAAAAAGCATAACAACCACGCTCTTTGCATAGGGCTTAAAAGTCCCCTTGAAACACGCCGGAGCGAGGAACAAGCGGGGCGGGGGATCGCTTGGGAGCGAGGAACGAGCCAATCCCGCCCGCCGCCGACTCGATTGGACCGCAGTAGGGGCCTTCGTGTTATTGGGGTTGTGGCTTGGCTTCGTTTTTTGGCCACACAAGAAAGGAAGGTCCAGCGGGACGCCCGCACCAAAATAAACGTGCCGAAGGCACTAAAAAGAGGATCGCTGCGTAACATCAGATTGTAATAAAAATGGCCCAGATGATTCTGGGCCATTTTTTTGCTGGGGCAATCATCTTTATACGCTGCGTGGGCACACGTGCCCACGCTATATCTTTTAATGCACCGCCTGCAACATCTGCTCAACTACTTTCTTTGCATCACCAAATACCATCATTGTTCTATCCATATAGAACAAATCATTATCTAGCCCTGCGTAGCCTGCATTCATTGAGCGTTTCACGACCATCACCGTTTTGGCTTTATAGGCTTCTAAAATTGGCATGCCATAAATGGGGCTAGCGGGGTCGTTTTTGGCGGCGGGGTTGACCACGTCGTTGGCACCAATAATCAATACCACGTCGGCAGTGGAGAATTCGCTATTGATTTCCTCCATTTCTACCACTTTATCGTAGGGTACTTCGGCTTCAGCGAGCAGCACATTCATATGCCCTGGCATGCGGCCAGCGACGGGGTGAATGGCGTAGCGTACGTCAACACCTCGGGCGGAGAGTAGATCGCTTAGCTCTTGCAGGGCGTGTTGAGCGCGGGAAACGGCAAGGCCATAGCCCGGCACAATAATCACTCTTTCCGCGTTTTCCATTAAAAACGCTGCATCATCGGCACTGCCCGTTCGGTAGTTTTTTTGCGCCGAGCCAGCAGGGCCTTCAATGGCAACTGCAGCCCCAAAGCCACCGAGCAGCACTGAGAGAATCGAGCGATTCATGGCTTTACACATAATGTAGGAAAGAATCGCCCCCGATGCGCCAACGCAAGCTCCAGCAATAATCAGCACGGGGTTATTGAGCGTAAAGCCAATCCCCGCTGCTGCCCAGCCGGAGTAAGAGTTGAGCATCGACACCACGACGGGCATATCGGCTCCGCCAATCGGAATAATCAGCAGCACACCCAGTGCCAGCGCAATCGCGGTCATGATCAGGAAAGAAGACTGACTATCGCTCACCACATAAATGGCCCCAAAGCCCAGCATGGCGAGGGCGAGCACTAAATTTAAACCGTGCTGACCTTTAAAGTTGATCGCTCTTGCACCAAATTTGCCAGAGAGCTTACCGTAGGCAATCACCGATGCACTAAAGGTGATTGCTCCGATAAATGCGCCGATAAATAACTCGGTTTTTTGCATGCTGCCGTGTGCAACCCCAGTATGGAAGATCGCAGCAATGGCAATCAGCACCGCAGATAAACCCACCAAAGAATGCATGGCGGCAACCAGCTCAGGCATAGAGGTCATTGCTACGGTGCGCGCTCTGTAAGCGCCAACCACAGCGCCTGCGCTCATGGCGGCTAAAATCAGCCAGATTACCGGTTTATCTGCCACAAAAAACGAGGTGGCAATGGCAATCGCCATGCCAATCATGCCAAATAGGTTGCCGCGTCTGGCAGATAAAGGCGATGAAAGCCCTTTGAGCGATAAGATAAACAGTACTGCAGATATCAGATAAAGAATGGAAGTAAAGTTTTGCATTATTTTGCCTTCCTTTTAAACATCGCCAGCATGCGTTGTGTGACTAAAAATCCACCAAAAATATTAATACTGGCAAGGAAAATAGCCACGGCACCTAATACGCTGGTGATGCTGATTTCTTGTGCGTTGATATCCACAACTTGCAGCATCGCCCCAACAATAATGATGCCGCTGATCGCGTTAGTTACCGCCATCAGTGGTGTGTGCAGGGCTGGGGTGACATTCCATACCACGTGATAGCCAACAAAAATTGCCAGAATAAAAATAGTCAGGCTGCCAATAAATGGATCCGTGCTCAGCGCATGGCTGCTGACTTCTGCAACGGCAGAGGCTGCTAAAGATAGAGACATTGCTTACTCCAATTATGTTTTGAGTTTTGCTTAGGGTTGGGTGCGCTTTTTTGCCCACGCGTTGCAATGCTATTGATATCGCGTGGGCTAGCAGCCTGTCGGACTTAGCATCAGTCAGCTGCAAAATCACCTGATCGGCCCATATTTCAACAGATTTTTGACCAATAACTCGTTATTGGCGCTGCAAATCCGGCAAAATCTGGTCTCGACCAT
Organism: Iodobacter fluviatilis; assembly: GCF_004194535.1. NCBI lineage: Bacteria > Pseudomonadati > Pseudomonadota > Betaproteobacteria > Neisseriales > Chitinibacteraceae > Iodobacter > Iodobacter fluviatilis. The sequence continues at coordinate 3,313,037 of NZ_CP025781.1, forward strand.
GCGATTTTTCGCTTCGACCGTCTAAGTCCGACAGGCTGCTAGATGACGGTTTCTGCGCGGCTGGGGGCTGCCTCGGTTTTTTTGCCTAATAATGCCGAACCCTGATGGCAGACTAGCGTGGCTTTAATGATTTCATCCTCAAAATGCGGGGCGTATTTGCCTTCGGCATCTTGCAGCAGGCTTAAGAAAGTCAGCATATTGCGCGCATAGAGCGCGGATGCATCGGCAGCCAGCAGGCTGGCCAAATTGCCGTGGCCTACAATAGTGACGCCATTATTGCTATGCACTACTTTATCGGCTTTGGATAACGGGCAATTACCGCCGCTATCTACTGCTAGATCAATAATCACCGAGCCTGCTTTCATAGCCTCAACTGTTTCGGCTGAAATCAATACGGGCGCGGCTTTGCCTGGGATTTGTGCAGTGCTGATAATAATGTCGGCAAGGCGGGCTTGGCTGTCGATTAAGGCGCTTTGGCGCAGTTTGTAATCATCTGACATCTCACGTGCGTAGCCACCGGCGGTTTCTGCTGCAGCTTTTTCGGCATCGCTGAGCGCGACTTCAATAAACTTGCCCCCCAGCGATTCCACCTGCTCACGGGTGGCAGGGCGCACATCAAAGACTTCTACAATGGCGCCAAGCCGCTTGGCGGTGGCGATGGCTTGTAGGCCCGCCACGCCTGCACCCAAAATCAGCACCCTTGCTGGTTTAACTGTCCCAGCGGCGGTCATCAGCATTGGCATAAAGCGGGGATAGTATTGCGTTGCCAGTAGCACGGCACGGTAGCCCGCGATATTGGCTTGTGAAGATAAAACATCCATCGATTGTGCACGGGTAATTCGTGGTACTAGCTCTAGCGCATAGCTGCTGATGTGCTTGCTGCTCAGCGCTGCTAAATGGGGGTAGTGATGAATATCAAATAGGGCGATAAGGGCGGAGTGGTTTGGCAGCTTGGCAATCTCATGCGCGTCTGGCGCACGTACTTTTAGCACCAGCTCTGCACCTTGATAAAGTGCATCGCTATCTTTGGCGATTTCTGCGCCAGCCTCGGTATAGGCTGCGTCGCTAATGGCGGCGTGTTGGCCTGCTTTGCTTTCAACTTTGACCTGATGACCCGCTTTTATCAGTTTTTTTATGGTTTCCGGCGTAGCGGCTACTCGGAATTCTCCGTGCAGTTTTTCGGCGGGAATGGCAATCAGCATGTCTGTGTCCTCATGGGAGATGGGTCTGGGGCAAACAATGAGCGCTAATAACTTTTTGATTCTTGGGCTAGGTTAATAAAACATCAATTTGATCTTATCGCAGTGCAACATAATTTAAGTAAGTGGGATTGCTGTTTGTTGAAAAGGTGTTGTATTTAGCGTGAAAAAAAGCTTTATTTTGTTTATTTTTGTAGGGTGTATTGCTTATTTTTGCATAAAAATGCCATCAACATAAAATCAATAACGGAGAGTTGCGGGCTGTTTTAAAACAAATGTATGAAAATTTTATACCGTATTAAGATGATTTATTGGGGTTTTTTATCTTGATAGGGGGATTCTTTACTTAAAAAGAGTATGTGCCGCGATCCTTGTCACCAAGGAACAAACGCTGACATCAAACATGTAATAAGTTCGCTATTGATAATCATTATCATTTGTAGGAGAATGAATTTATCCACTCTATCGAGGCAATAGCATGAACGCATATTTGGTTGGCGCAGACGTACTGGGCAATATTCCTGATCTTTTATCTAGCTATGGCATCAAGGTGCACAAACATGTTTCTGGCCGAAATGCCGCTCACCAGCGCAAACCTGCCAGCTTAAAAGGTGCAGATCTATTAATCTTGTTTACTGATTTTTTAAGCCACAATGTGATGCGCGCCTATCGTGATCTAGCCCATGAAGAGAACGTGCGCTTTGTAGCCTGCCGCCGCTCGGTCTGTGCCTTAAGCCAATCGCTAGACAAAATAGAGTGTACGAAGGTGTGCGATGCATGCCCAAATAGAAAGACGCACTGATCGATATATGTGTTGTGGTTAGCAGCCTGTCGGACTTAAGCAATCGTAGCGAGGGAAAGACCGGTTTGAGACAGATTTCGCGGGTTTTTGAGGCGAATAGCTGGCTATTCAACAAGAAAATGCATGAAATATGGCCCAATCCGGTTTTTCAGTAGTAGATCAGTCTTAAGTCCGATAGGCTGCTAGGGTCTGTTGACGTTTCATTCGCGGCTGCGTTTGGCCCAGTTTTGGGGCTGAACAAGGAGAAAATTGCGACATGGCACGAGTACCATGAGCGATTTTTAACGCCGTGCAGCCCCAAAAATGGGTTAAACCCGAAGGGCTGAGCCGGAAAATAGCCATTCACTGCGTTATGCTTCTCGACAATAACCCGTTATTGCCTTCGTCACATGCCTTGTGCCTAGCCGTTTTCCGGCTCAGCGCAATGGCGAATGAAACGTCAACAGACCCTAGAAGTGCTAGGCCAGTTATTTTGAGTGCTGCAAGCCAGAGCACGGCATTGATATGGCGTATAAGTGATTTAGCTTACGTTGCTTGCTTATGTTGATAATGAAGGTGTGTATAGTTGCAAAGTATGGTGTAAAGTTTCGGCCTTGCTTATCCACGGTTTGCCCCATATGAGTGCCACAGACTTACTCGCCTCCTTTGCCGCTGCTTTCGCACAAAATCAGCGACTTATCTCTCTACAGCTTGGCGATGGCGCAGCCTGGGGCCAGCAGCTTTTACCGCAGCGAGTGGTGGGCAGTGAAGGGCTTAACCAAGCTTACCGCTATCAGGTTGAGTGTTTATCCCCAGACGGTGCGCTTGAGCTTAAATCGCTGCTTGGCTTGCCTGTTGTTTTATCTGTAACTGATGCTAACGGTGGCAAGGTTGAACGCTGTGGTGTGATTTCCCAAGCGCAATTACTCGGCTCTGATGGCGGCTTTGCAAAATACGCACTGACGGTAGAGCCGCCGTTTGCGCTACTCAGATACCGCCGTACTTCCCGCGTATTTCAAAATTTATCCGTGGCAGATATCGTCAAGCAAATTTTGGCCGAACACCAAGCTAAAAACCCTGTGTTTGCCGCCGTGCAAACGCTGGATTTCAAGCTATCCGGCACGTACGCGCCCCGATCTTACTGTACGCAGTATAGAGAATCAGATAGCGATTTTATTACACGGCTATTGGCGGAGGAAGGGCTTGGCTGGAGTTGGCTTCATCTGGCCGGAGATAACCCCCAAGTTCAGCTGCTGATCTTTGACGATGCGTTTGCGATTCCAGAGGCGCAAGAATCACTGGTGCGCTTTCATCGAGCTGACGTAACGGAGGAGAATGACTCTCTTACCGAATGGACAACTCAGCGCCAAGTCGGTAGCAGCTCGGTCTCTTTGGCTAGCTTTGATTACAAAACCACCACAACGAACCAAAGTTTTGATGAAAGTTATATCGACCAAGGCGAGGGTGGTCAACAGCTACAAGTCAGCTTTGAGGATTATGATCCTCAGTCTTTGTATTACGCAAGCGATAACGATGAACTAAGCCACTACGCAAGGCTGCGTCAGCAAGCGTTGGATGCAAAAAAGAAATCATTTACCGGCACTGGTACTTTACGTAACTTACAAGCGGGGCAGTGGTTCCGCCTAGAAGACCACCCCGCTCATGAGGGGACGTCAGCGGAACAACGGGAATTCGCCATTACCGAGCTTAAATTCACCGCCAATAATAATTTGCCAGCAGATTTAACTCAGCAACTTGGCCTAGTCGCGCCCAGCCTACTGGTCGCAGCGGCTTCAGCTGCGAATCCTCCTTACCAAGTTAACTTCACCGCCCAAAGACGCGGCCAGCCGATTACGCCTAACTTTGCTCATACCGAACACAGCAAACCCAAAAGCCTAGGCGTACAAACCGCCACCGTAGTTGGCCCACAAAGCAGCGGTGCCGACTCTAGCCAACAAGCAGAGGTGCATACGGATGAGCACGGCCGCATAAAAATAAATTTTCACTGGCAGAGGGTTAAGGAGCACCCAGAGTTTGGCGCAAATATGGATGACAAGTCATCCTGCTGGGTGCGCGTCTCCATGCCAAGTGCCGGTGCAGGCTTTGGGCATCAGTTTATTCCGCGCATCGGCCAGGAAGTTCTGGTGGATTTCCTCGAAAATGATATCGACCGCCCCATCGTCACCGGTGTAGTCCATAACGGAAGTCATCCTGTGGCCACGTTTAGCGGCGCAGGCGCACTACCCGCCAACAAAACGCTATCTGGCATCAAAACCAAAGAACATGAAGGCGGGCAATACGGCGAGCTGCTGTTTGATGACACCAAAGGCGAAGTGCGCACCAAGCTATCGAGCGAGCACGGTAAAACCCAGCTTAATCTGGGCTATCTGATTCACCCACGCACCGACGGAAAAGGCGAAGCACGCGGCGAAGGCTTTGAGCTACGCACGGATAAACAAGGTGCCATTCGCGCCAGCGGCTTACTAATTAGCACTGAAGCCAAAGGCGGCGCTAGCGGCAAGCAGCTAGACCACAGCCCTGCGCAAAGCCAGCTTGAATCTGCCCTTTCACTTGCCCAAAGCCTAGGCGAAACGGCCACCAACCAGCTAGCCGACAGCATAGAAACCGGCGACGAAGGCAAAACTGTTGAGGCCGATAATAGCGCGGGCAGCACCGCCAGCACCGGCCATCTTTATCACCACGTACACGCCAGCAAAAGCCTTGAAGCAGGCAGCAACACCGATAAAGACGGCAAGAGCAAATCTAAAGACCAAGCAGGCCAACAAAAAATTATCTTGCTGCACGGGGAAGACGGCGTGGCCATCACCAGCCCGCAAAGCCAAACCCTCAGCGCAGGCACAAACCTTGATATGGTCGCCCAAAGAGACACCAACCAAACCTCTGGCCGCCGCTGGATTCACAACGTAGGCCAGCACATCAGCCTATTTGTGGCCGGGGTAAAAGACAAAGTTGCGCTGAAGATCATCGCAGCCAAAGGCAAAATCCAGCTGCAAGCACAAAGCGACGATATTGAAATCACTGCCGATAAAAACGTTAAAATCACCGCCTGCAAAGAAAAAGCAGAAATCGCAGCAGGTAATGAACTGCTCTTTACATCCGGCGGCGGCTATATCCGGATAAAAGACGGCAATATTGAGATTCATTGCCCGGGGGAAATAAGCATTAAAGGGGGGAGCATGAGATAAGCGGCCCTACGCAAATGAACCCATCTTTTACGCAGTTTCCGAATAGTGTTTGCAAGGAGTGTTTATTGCTAGCGCTTAAATCAGGCAGCCCATTTGTTGTATAGGAATTTGGCATATGAATGAGAGTAAATTAATCACTTTAGAAGCGTATTTAAATAACTCAGAAATTGAGGGGTGTTGGTTTGCCATAATTGATGCCGCCTTTGAACCCAAAAAGATAAAAAAATTGATTGGGGCTAGGGGTGATCAACTCTATGCAGGCTCTGTGCTAGAGGAATATGACGAGCTATCGCCTTTAATTGTTAAAATTGAAAAAGATGGAGATCATGTTTTTTTGCAAGCGTTACTGCGTGTTTGTGAAGGCAAGCCTATGCTGAGCTTTATAAATAGCGATAGAAATATCGAAGAATTAAAGCAGCATTTAGAATATTTGCATTTTATCGTGTCGGATGAAAAATCATGGACATTAAGATTTGCGGACACAAGAATTACTGAGTCTTTGTTCCTAGTTCTAAACCCCCAGCAAAAAGATATTTTATTTAATCCAATCAATCATTGGCTTTACTTAAATCACCAGGAAAATTGGCAGGTTCAATTGGGTATGGGCACGGGGCCGCTATGGGGAGAGGAGCCTAAAGAAATGTTGGCGTTTACCGATCAGCAGTTTGCCGCCTTACTAGAGCAATCAGAGCCAGATACGCTATTAAGCCAGCTAAAAGTGCATTTTCCTGATTTATTGAATAAATATTCCAGCGTAGTATCTTATCAATTAGCGTACATAAGCGTAAAAGAAGCAAGGGAAATGCAGCTAGAAAGCAAGCAAAATGATGTGCTGGTATTGGCGGTGCTCTGGTTTATGTATGGCGAGGGGCTTGATTTACGCGCTGAATACTTGGAAATGAAAAAGAGTATTAAGCAAGGTGTTTTATTGCAAGATGCAATGGCTGAAATACCTGCTGCATTTTTTGAAGAAATGGATATGAAAAGCTAATGGAATATTCTTTTGAGCCGCAGCGAAAGCAATGAACAATAGATTAAAAGTATTGCTGTGTTTTCTAATGGTTTTTGTATTGGCTTCATGCCAAGAAAAACAGCCGGAAGATACGAGCGTTCCGGGGGGATTAACGGGCCTAAATCATACCAAGGTAGCGATTATTGCTTTTTATGTTAATGGTGAATGGGGAGGGAATATCCGTGCAATGGGTGGTGGTGGGAGTACGACTTGTTGTGTTTCTATGCCGCGTGAGTATCCCAAGGAGGGTATTAAAGTAAAAGTGCGTTGGAATGCTACGGATACATTAGAAGAGCATTGGTTTGAAAAAGAAGTGAATGTTGACCCCTATTCAAGCAAAGGGGGAGGGTTTATGTTCATTTCTTGCCAAATCAAAATGTCCGAGTGGTTGTTAGCAATATACATCCCATGAGCCCAGATTATCCGGGGCCAGGCATGCCCGGAGAAGAGAAAAAATAAATGATAAACATAAAATTGCCTTTAAAAATAAAATTCATATTCAATGTATTTTTTTGTTTTGCGATGTTTTTTTCATTGGCCTCATGCCAAGAAAAACAGCCAGAAGATACGAGTGTTCCAGGGGGATTGTCTGGTTTAAATCATACCAAGGTAGCGATTATTGCTTTTTATGTTGATGGTGAATGGGGGGGAATCTTCGTGCAATGGGCGGTGGGGGAAAACCGTGTGTTGTGTTTCTATGCCGCGAGAGTATCCCAAGGAAGGCCTTAAAGTAAAAGTGCGTTGGAATGCGACAGATACATTGGAAGAGCATTGGTTTGAAAAAGAAGTTTTAGTGGACCCTTATCCTGCGGGTGGAGGCAGTGTTTACGTGCATTTTTTACCTGAACAGCAAGTTAAAGTGATTGTAAGTAATCTTTATCCTGAGAATCCAGATTATCCGGGGCCTCATTTGCTAGGGGAGGAGAAATAATGACTACAAGTAATCTCGTTTTATTGCCCGCAAAATCAGGTTTAAGCCCTGCGGATCAATTAGCAAAGGCGTCAGCCTGTTCCATAGATAAGCCTCAATTAGCTTGCCAAAAAACGGTCAATGTAGGTATTTTTTTTGATGGTACTAATAATAATGACAAAAGAGATCGGCCTGAGAAAGGGCATTCAAATATTGCTAAGTTATTTTCTAGTTATTTAGATGACAAACAAAATGGCTATTTTGCATACTATATTCCAGGGGTTGGTACACCTTTTAAAGAAATTGGTGAGTTAACGGAAAGTAGTGATGGTAAAGCTTATGCAAAAGGTGGGGATTCAAGAATCGCTTGGGCTGTAATTCAGGTTTTAAATAGTGTGCGTCGTGCATTTGATGCTAAACGCCTATTGGAAGACGATGAAGCAAAAACTGCAATCAAAGACACAAATCAACTCGCCACAGTTTGGGCTATTTATAATACAAAAAGGCAGGCTTGGTTTAAAAAGCAGGTTAAAAAATTAGAAGAAGTGATTGCCAATAAAAAACCAAAAATCGTTCAATTAAATATTTCTGTGTTTGGTTTTTCGCGCGGTGCGGCAGAGGCGCGGGCGTTTTGTCATTGGCTGGTAGATTGCTGTGAAGGGAATGGCGCGTATTTGGCGGGTGTTCCAATAAAAATTCAATTCTTGGGTATTTTTGATACGGTGGCCTCGGTTGGTTTGGCGGATTCGTTTCCTATTCCTGTGCAAGGCTTAATGGATTGGGCGGATGGCACGATGGAAATCCTGCCGCAGGTGCAGCGCTGCGTGCATTATGTGGCCGCAAATGAAATTCGCGCTTCGTTTCCTTTGAGCTGCGCCCGTAATGGTAAAGCTTATCCCGCTAATGTGCTGGAGCAGGTTTATCCTGGCGCGCATTCAAATATTGGCGGGGGCTATGGGCCAGGCGAGCAGGGGCGTAGTAAGGCGGGAATTGAGCATTTACTGTCTAATATTCCCTTGTTGAATATGTACCGAGAGGCGGTGAAAGCAGGTGTACCACTTCTTCCTATTGCACAGTTAGATGCCTTGATTAAAAAAGACTTTGTAATTAGCGAGCCATTACGGCTTGCATTTAATGCCTATGTGAAATATAGCGCAATTAAGACGGCTAAAGTGGAGGATATGCTAGATGCGCATATGCGTTATTATCGGCGCTATAAGGCGCAAATTGGCAAGAATGAAAGCAAATTAACCGAGGTTAAAGATCAGGATAAGCTGGATTTAGATGAGGCAGCAAAGGATTTTGAAAAAGAGGCGGCAAAAATAAAAATAGAAGGGTTGCACTATATTCCCGATTATGATCCTAGCAGAATTAAAAATGATTATATTGATGTAGAAACAACTCTGCCTAATGATGTGCTTGATTTCTTTGTGCAATATGTACACGACTCACACGCTGGCTTTTATTTGGCGGGTGCGGTGACTAAATATGATAAAGAGATGGAGAAAAAAAGGATAAAGGACAAGGCGAGTGCCTTGAGTCTTGTGTATAAAAAATATTACCAGCCAAATAATGCCAAATCAGTAAATACGGGGTATGTTAATAAACATCAATTAAGTGAATATGAATATATTAATAATCAATTGACTAAATGGGAGAGAAAAGTATTGGCGAGTAGGATGGGCGAATTCCCATTAATGAGCGATCAGGATCAGTGGGATTTATTGCAGGGAATGGGCGTGGTTGTGCGTGCCAATACCGCGACGCGTAGAGAGGGAACGGGCTACTTTAGACGGCGTGTCGTTTTTGATAAAAGTTAACCTTTACAAATAATTTTTTTCCCCCAGTAAATGGCAGTATTAGGCGGCAATAATTGCCGAAGCCTTGTACTAATATAACTGGGGCCAGAACGAAATTAAATCCTACTATGCTTAAAGCTCTTAGAGCCAAAGCAAGCAAATTTAACTTTATTCTGGCCCCAATTATTCCTCTGACCCTTGTTATTCTCTAGTTATTTTATAAATCTCTAAACTTATATTTTTATCATAAATTTCTCTGGCCCTGTTATACGTTACATTTTTTAACTGGGGGTACTCATCAGTATACATATCACGAGCAAAATTCACCCAGTCGCTTTCATTATCACACTGGCCAGCCATATAATATATAAATTGTATCGCCTCCTCTTGATCCTCCGGAGGACGTGATGCTGGGTTCTGTTTAAACTCTGCTCGAGTTATTTCTGGATCTGCCGCCTGATTCATCCGCAGAAGAAATTCAGATGCTTTTTCAGTTGAAAGGCGGTGACCTTGTTTCTCAATAATATATGAAGTCCATTTATGTAAGTCTGAGGTTACATTTTGGAGACAAAAATTCTCGGAGTCTTGGTTTCTAGTAAGATAAGGTGTCATAAAATCATATAAACTCCCTTTTTCTTTAGTCTGGTTAACCATATCTTTAGGTGGTCGGCAGAAGCCCTTTGAATTCTGCGTAATTATTTTTCCGCTAGAAAAAGCGCCATCTGGCTGTAAATCAATATAGAAAGCAGCTAATTTAGTCATAGTTTCGTTAAACTGCTCACCTTGTAACGTTCTCATTCCTCCTCTTCCTGTTTCAACTATATCAACAAGACGTTCTATGATATTCATAACTTGTTTATTTTTCAAAGTCGAAGCATTTAACTGGGGCTGATTCGGTATTGCCGGAGAGGCCGGTTTGTTGGAAGATATAACTTTGTTGAAATGCCCTCTTAATAGTCTTGAATTTTTTCCCATTTCCACAGATGAGTTATAAACATTTTTTATCTTTGAAAACAATCCCTCTTTTTTTTTATCACTTTTAGGCACATGGCTTATTTGCGATGAGTGAGATGTTGATATTAAACTAGGTAGTTTCATTGGTGCTCCAGCTTGTATTTAATAAAAATTAACCTGATTATGTCTATTGCTCAGGTACCCTTGATTTGATAATCCGTAATCCGTAATCCGTAATCCGTAATAACTGGGGTCAGAGTAAAGTTAAACCCGTTTTCTTTGGCTCTAAGAGCATTAAGCATAGTAGGATTTAATTTTGTTCTGACTCCAGTCATTCCCTGACCCCAGTTATTCCAAACACGGTTAGAAGGCTAATCGCTCTGGAAGGAGAAGGTCGACAATCTAAACTAATCTGACAATCCGGCCCGAATCAAAATAGGACTGTCAGATCAGGTCTGAACTTCTACAATTTATGCAACAGCCCCCTCACTAGTGAACTTGTCAATACCGTTAGCTTACTGCCACAGAATTGCAATTTTCTCTAATCTGATCGGTCACCACCTCGAACTGTTTGAGCTTTTGAACGTGCTCATACACGTTCTTGCCGACCCAAATCGCCGCAGCTACACCTACACTTACCAATAGTGACGGGATGATGATAGGTGCCAGAGCCACGAGAACGGGCGTTGTTGCTGCTACGATTACGCCCGCAGTCAGCCCCGCCGCCATACCACCCCCGCCGAGTATGCGTAACCAATTCGGCTTGAATGCCTCTTTGAAGCCCTCGCGAAGTTTTTTTGAAAAGCTCTCCTTCTCAGGAGTCTTATCTAAAATTGTTTTATTCACCGTATTGATTTTATTGCTAAGCTCGGTTGGCACCCCATCGCTCCCCAGCCGTTCTTGATTTATAATCTTGATTTTGTCTTCTTTCAGCTGCTGAGATAATTTTAATAGTTTATCAGCTTGTTCAGTCGATATATTTATCGAACTCTTATGAATAGAACGTTGCCAGAATGATTTCTTGACTTGAGCCGGATTTAGCTTAGGCAGGTTATCGACTTTTGCCTGAAGCAAATTAAATACCGTCATATCATTAGCCAAGGTCTTTTCATGGATAGCTGTTTTTAATTGAGTTTGCGCCAGGGAGAATGCTTTTTCCAGATCCTGACTCGACTCACCAACATTGCTCTCCTTAACGAATTGCTTAATTTTATCTTCAGCATGAGCATAAAGATCACGTAGGCTCTTATTCAGCTTGACAACATTATCTGCGGTGCGTTCTAAACTTTTACCCTTGAAATATGTTTCAGCATCAAAACCCGCAACAGCTGCGGTTATATTCGTTAAGTATGTCTCTCCATAGCATTTCACTATGTTAGTGATGGCGCCTTGATGACTTTCTCTACAAATACTATCAATTTGACTTGATAGTGGATGTTCAGCTTTTAACCCACTAGGGAATATATTTTTTGCCCTTTGTGTTTTTTGAGCGTAACCCTCATGAGCTTTTTTGAAATCCTCATCGACGTTTGATTTTATTTTTTCGGCAACTGCTTTCCAGCCAAATGTCGAATTAAATTCATTTAACTGACTCTTCATGGTGGTTAAAAATTTGCCCCCCTCTTTGTCAACATCGCTTTCAAATCGTTCAATCCGGACGTCCGTTTGGATACCATGAAAAATACGCTGCAATTGTTCTTTTAAACTAACGTCCATCAAAGATAACGAATTTTCAGCGCTAAGCTTTTTTGTCTTAGATTGCGCCGCTCCGATCGCCTCATCTACTCTGCCATAATGCGCCACCAATTCTGACAAAGCGTCATTGGGCATTCTTTTGTCATGATTATCCAGATCTAGGTAGTATTCTAATACTTTGGTCGCCGTTTCTTGCTTCATCGCTACTACAGCTGATTTTCCCAGAGCATGCATAGCAGGATTTGCTGCTCGCAGGACAATCTTATCAATCTGTTCTCTAGGCAGAACATTCACCTTGGCATCGACGAAAGAGAAATTTTTAAACAATTTACCGAATGAACTTTTTTCCAAATCATGGCCGCGATTAACTCCATCCCATAATTCCTGCATTTGTTCAATTGTATTAAGTTTATCGTTCACCCAACGGATCTCAACTCCTTTTTCCCCTTGTTCTATCTTGATATATTTACTTACGGCCGGATCTTTAATATCCTGTTTTATCTTTTTGATATGGCTTGCAATTTGATTTTTTGCTTTAAAGGATTCACCATCATAGCGCAAATACTCATTTAATAATTGAAGGAAGGCGTCAGCCACTCCATCCTTCAAAGGCCTTTGTGACTCAGTACGCGAAATTGCATTTTCCGTAGAATTGGAGGAAGTAGATTCATTCACCGAAACGCGGTCTGCGAAAGGATTTAATACTTCAGGATAGCTAGATTCAACAGTTGCACTTTCCGCAAAATTGGAGGAATCAGATGCACCTTCCAAATCGGAGCCTCCGAAAGGATTGCCGTTTTTAGGATCGGGAGAACTGACGCTCAAGCTTGAAGTTGCATTTTCCGTAGAATTGGAGGAAGTAGACTCATTCACCGAAACGCGGTCTGCGAAAGGATTTAATACTTCAGGATAGCTAGATTCAACAGTTGCACTTTCCGCAAAATTGGAGGAATCAGACGCACCCTCCAAATCGTAGTCTCCGAAAGGATTGCCGTTTTTAGGATCGGGAGAATTGACGCTCAAGCTCGAAGTTGCATTTTCCGTAGAAGTAGACTCATTCACCGAAACGCGGTCTGCGAAAGGATTTAATTTTTCAGGGTAGAGAAAACTGCCTCTCAAGCTTGAAGGGACGTTCGATACTTCACTTGGTTGAGCTGGGACTAAATCCGAGAATTTAAAATTGTATATTTTTTTATAAAGGGTACTCGTGACATGATGCTGGCTTTTGAGTACACACAGCATATTGTCCAGATCCTGCTTCGTGGCTTGTTCGCCTACCCATTCAACCTTTTCCTTTCCATCCTTATTTCGCACTGTAATTAAAGAAGAAATTTCATTATTTTTTTGTATATCTTGTTTAAGTTTTTCACAATGCACCGGATTCTCTGCAATGTAGGCATTTAATTTAGCTATGAATTTGTTTGCACTCTCCGTATTTAGGCTCATTTTTGGGCTGGAACTGGCAAGAGTGGCGTTGTTGTTTTCTACTTTACGTATCATTTTAACGAGACGAGCACTAACCTTCGATCCTTTCGCAAATTGTTGCGGATGGAAAGCAATAAGTAAATTGTTCTGAGCTTTAATAGGATTAGGCATTATTCCATTCCTTTTTCATAGTTCAATAGATTACACAGCAATAATAACTGGGGTCAGAGTAAGGTTAAACCCGCTTTCTTTGGCCCTAAGACGCATTAATCATAGTAGGATTTAATTTTGTTCTGACTCCAGTTATTACCCTTACCCTACCTTATTACCCCAGTTATTCACAGTTATTCATATTCACATATTCACAATTAACACTATTCACAATTAATATTCTCATCCGCCATGACAATTAATAACCAATTGGTTAACTTTACCATTTTGACATAGAGTAATTCCGTTATGCTTAAATATCTTAATTCCATCGGCGTCGATACCATTAACTTTTTCTGATTGTGCAGATGTTTGACTACGAAAAGTAGATGTTAAAGTTAAAGCAGTGCATTAATAGATGGTATTTTAATATAAAATATAAAGCTTTATTATATTGGTTTCAGTATATATTTGACTTTCAAAAAACGATCTTTCATTCATCAATGGTAACCCTCCCTCAAAATGACTCTAGGTAGGTAAAAATAACTGGGGTTAGAGTAAGGTTAAACCCGCTTTCTTTGGCTCTAAGAGCATTATGCATAGTAGGATTTAATTTTGGTAGAGTAGAGAGCAGGTTTTCACCTGCCCTCCCTCATCAAACCGTGCATGCGATTTTCCCGCACACGGCTTTCCGATGTTCTTCACATCAAGCATGCGCTGATTTCCAACCTGCTGCTGTCGGTAATGAATACAAACCGTATCGCTCATTTAGCACCCGCCTTGGATAACGGAGCATGCTCGTTTTCCAATCGCTGACTTTGTGCCGTTTGCGAAGATGTATCCTTAGCCGTTCTTCTGAATGACGCTTCACTTTATAAAATTGCTTGGATGAATTCCGGTAATGGAAGTAACTCGACCAACCGCGTAATGCTTGATTTAAATCTCGCACCACCTCTTCAATTGGTCGCCATGTTTGGGTTCTTCCAGTAATTTCATTTAGTCGCGTCTTGATTTTCTCTACCGATTTAGCTGAGGCCTCAATATAGGGATAGCGAGTGCCTTTAGCGGATAGGTTCGTGCGCAAATCAAATCCCAGAAATAGAAATGACGCGGCTTTAGCATCAACAATTTTTGTCTTGCTTTCGTTAAGCGTCAATTCCAGCCGATCCAATATCCACTTCATATGCGCCAGCGGGCTTTGGGTCTCGCCACGGCAGAGCACTACAAAGTCATCGGCATACCGCACCAAGCTCGCTTGTAGTTTCTTCCCTATATTGTGGCGATGCCAGATTCTATCCAGTAGATGTAAGTAAAGGTTCGATAGCAACGGAGAAATCACCCCACCTTGCGGCGTGCCCTTGCGCTGCCCTTTTCCTCCACTGACCGTTGCCGCTTTTCCATTCTCACTTTTTCCAATAACCGGCGCTTTAAGCCATTGTTGAATCAAGGCCAGTACAGCCCCATCCACAATGCGCTCAGCTACCGTGGCCATCAGTTTAGCGTGAGGAATGCTGTCGAAATACTTCGACAAATCAGCATCGATGACCTGCGTTTTACCTTGCCACAAAGCTTCTGCAATGGCGTCTATTGCTTGATGTGCTGATTTCCTTGGGCGAAACCCATAGGAGTGCTCGCAAAAATCCGCCTCAAAGATAGGCTCCATCACCAGCTTGGTCGCCATCTGAACCACGCGATCTCGTATCGTCGGAATCCCGAGTGGACGCAAACTGCCATCCGCTTTGGGAATCATGACGCGCTTGATTGCCCCAGTCCGGTAGCTTTTATCTTGCAGTTCCTGACTAATTACCGACAAGTAGCAATCTACCCCTTCGCCGCTTTCTATGGCAGCAAAGTCAATCCCATCAACCCCAGGACTGCCCTTGTTTGCCTTGACCAGTCGCCACGCTAACTTGAGGATGTCAGCACAGTAAATCTTGTCGTAGAGTGCGTAGAAACGATAGTTTGGTTCCTGCTTGGCTTTGATGTACAGCTTCCTCTGTAGCGTCCTGATCTCATTCGGAGTGATTAGCAACATGGCAATCTCCTGATCCTCAGCTCTTCAGTTGCATGAACAAAGCAGGGTCCCTTCCCTCGACTGGGGTTATGTTGTCCCTCAATCTCAAACGGTACTATGAACCCCTCCGACTTCCATCACGATACGCACTGATTTCGTTTCCTTATACCTTGCGCTTGGCAGTCTCCCTGCCACCGTGATGGATCTCCAGCACTGGGTAATTTAACTTCCAAAACATACCGCCCCTGCTACCCCGACAGCTCGCGGATGTGGCTTCCATTGCCAACACATCAGCACAACGGCCTTCCCTATACAGAAACGAGGTCGGCAACTGCAATGTTAACGAGGCTACTTCTAGGTTCACTTTCGTTACGGTCTGCCTCTTTGTCGTAAAGAACTCACGACCCTTGATTACTCAAACGCCGCTCTTTCGTACTACCGAGGCGTATGGACAATTCCTCGGACGGGACTTTAACCCGCTAGCTAAATTACTGTTACTGCGAACTTCTGACCCCAGTTATTAAAACCGGTCTTTCCCTCGCTACGATCGCTTAAGTCCGACAGGCTGCTAGCGCATCAACGAACAGGGGTGAAGCTTGAGTTTCAGCTCGAACGAGTGGCGTTGCTCGAGCCTGTGGATGAATTTTTCTTATATTGGTCGAAGTGAGTTGTTTGGTTAATCAGATCATGGATGATGCCCCTCGCCAGAAACAAGGGCCAGCTACGCACCGGGGCATGATTGCCCGAAACTAAACACTTTTTAGGCGGCAATAATTGCCGAAGCCTTGTACTGAACCCTTCTCAAGCCCGCTGAATGCGGGCTTTTTGCTTGGCACGTTTCGTGCTTAATTTTATATGTGTAAACAGCGTATCTTATGGCTGGTGATGATTAAAACTGGAGTTTGGCTATGTTAGGTCGTTTGGACGATTACTTCCGCCCGCAAGAAACTGCGTTGTCATTACGCAGCCAGCGGCAAGAAGTGTTGGCTTCAAATATCGCCAATAACGATACGCCAGGGTATAAGGCACGCGATTTTGATTTCAAAAAATCGTTTGAAGCCGCTCTGCAAAAAAATCCAGTGAAGCCTTTAGCCGCAACCGATGCACGCCATCTACAGCCTAAAGACAGTGTTGACCCTTTATCTAAAGCCTTGCTCTACCGTAATCCACGTCAATCTGGCATTGATGGCAATACGGTGGATATGAATGCCGAAATGGCAGCGTTTACCGATAACGCAATCCGCTATCAGGCAGGGATTACTTTTATGCAGAAAAAAGTTGAAGGTCTGCGCTCCGCGCTGACGGGCCAATAAGAGAGCTAAATCATGTCTATGTTCAGAGTGTTTGATATTGCTTCAACCGCCATGCACGCACAGACCACGCGTTTAAACGCTGTGGCGTCCAATTTAGCCAATGCAGAATCCATTACCAGCTCTAATGGCCAGCCTTATCGCGCCAAGCAGGTGGTGTTTCAATCGGCTCAAATACCGGGCGGTGGTAAGGAATCAGTTGGGGTGCAAGTGGCTGGCGTGATCGAAGATCAAACACCGCCTAAACTGGTGTATGACCCAAAAAACAGCTTGGCTGATGCCAATGGCTATGTGGCCATGCCTAATGTGAATGTGGTGGAAGAAATGACCAATATGATTTCAGCTTCGCGCTCATATCAAACTAATGCAGATGTCATGAATACCGCCAAAACCTTGTTGCTACGCACCTTGGCTCTTGGCCAATAATCTAAAGGAGAATCATCATGGTTGCTCGTACAACGGTTAATTCAACGACGGATTATTCTGCGCTGAATCAAAAAGCGGGAACGGCCAAAGCATCAGCGGCCGATCAGCAGCAGGATCGATTCCTTAAGCTGCTGGTTAAGCAATTGCAAAGCCAAGACCCAATGAATCCAATGGATAACGCGGCAACCACGAGCCAGATGGCGCAGATCAGTAGCGTAACGGGGATTGAAAAGCTCAATACCACCATGCAAACCATGCTGGCGAGTTTTTCAGCCGCACAAAGCTTTCAAGCCGCAGCTTTAATTGGCAAAGAAGTGCTAACAGTGGGCAATAAAATGAAGTTTGACGGCACCAAGCCCGTTGATACACGGATTGATCTGCCATCTGGTGTCAGTCATATTAAAGTATCCATTATGGATAAAAACGGCCTTGTGGTGGATAACATCACCTTGCCCCAACAGCCAGCGGGTGCCGCGGCCGTGGCTTGGGATGGGAAGATGGATAATGGCGATAAAGCCCCAGCTGGCGATTATTTAATTTCTGCACGTGGCGTACAAGATGGCAAGGAAATTGCTTTAAATACTTTAACGTGGCAAACCGCTAGTAGCGTTGAGTTGGCAAAGACAGGTGTCAAAGTGATGTTGGCGGATCAGAGCAGCGTTGATTTTAGTGCGGTAAGGCAGATTCGCTAGTTCAAGGCATCTGCAGTAAACAATTTTTGAGGATACGGTTATGGGTTTCCAGCAGGGCTTGAGTGGTTTAAGTGCGTCGTCAAAAAGCCTAGACGCGATCGGTAATAATATTGCCAACTCTAGCACGGTCGGTTTTAAGCAATCGCGTTCAGAGTTTGCAGATATGTATGCCAATACATTCGCTAACTCATCGACTATCTCTGGGATGGGGGCGCGCACGGTTGCGGTGACTCAGCAATTTGGTCAGGGCAATCTCACCTCTACCAATAACCCGCTGGATATCGCTATTACTGGGAACGGTTATTTCCGCATGATGGATGGCGACTCTGTTAGTTACACGCGTAATGGCCAGTTTCAAGTCAATAAAGATGGTTTTATTGTGGGCAATACCGGCCAGAAACTCACTGGTTGGCCATTTGATATCAATGCCAATGCCTTGCAAAAGGGCGGTAATCCTGCGCCTTTACAATTGTCTGTAGGCAATATCGGCGCAAAAACCACCGGTTGGACAGAAGTCGTGGGTGGGGGGGTTAGTGCAGGGCTGCAGTTTGGGATGAATTTGGACGCAAGTCAGCTGCCTAAAGACAGAACCAATCCACTTGCAGCCAATTATGTGGGGGCGCTTAACCCTGCTGATGTAAAAACATTTACGAATTCAACCTCGGCACAAGTTTATGATTCCCAAGGTGTTTCGCATAGTTTGACCATGTATTTCACCAAAACTGCACCCAATACTTGGGAAGTCAGAACGCGTTTTGATAATGATCCAGTTTCATTGCCTAATAATGATCCGCTAAATTTAAATCCTTACCCAGATGTTACTTTTGATTCAAATGGTAAATTGATCAATCCCTTGCCACTGTCTTTTAGTACTACCCTCGCTTCCGGTGCAACCTCGCCCTTGGCTTTTCGTATTGGCTTAGAGGGCACAACCCAATACGGTAGCCCATTTGGGGTGAATACAATCAAGCAAGACGGCTATCCTGATGGCGTGCTAACAGGGGTTTTGGTTGATCGTGAAGGCATTATGCAGGGTAAGTATTCCAATGGGCAAAACAGGGCCATTGGCCAAATCACACTGACCAACTTTGCTAATTCACAAGGGCTGCAAAACTTAGGCGACAATCGCTGGGCAGAAACCTTTGCTTCGGGCCAGCCTAGGACCAACGATCCTGGAACCAGTGATCTAGGCTCCTTGCAATCGGCTTCGGTGGAAGACGCCAACGTTGATTTAACCGCTGAACTGGTTAATTTGATTACTGCGCAGCGCACCTATCAGGCCAATGCGCAAACCATTAAGGCCCAAGACACTATTTTGCAAACGATTGTGAATTTGCGTTAATTGAATCATCTATAGGGTAGGAATGGTTTTTTTAAAATCATTCAGCCCCGTGCTTTTATGCCCATGCCCGAGTAAAAAAAATGGATCGAATGCTGTATATCGCGATGACTGGGGCCAAACAAACCATGCTGCGTCAGGCCTCGGTTGCCAATAATTTAGCTAATGTGGCTACGCCAGGTTTTAGAGCGGAGCTAACGGCTTTTCGTGCGGTGCCGGTGATTGGTGGTATGGGCGCCCCTAGCAGAGCTTATGTGGTGGAGCAGGGGACTGGCGCTGATTTTACACCGGGGATTATCCAGCAGACTGGGCGATCTTTGGATGTGGCGGTGAATGGGGCGGGTTGGCTGGCGGTGCAAACTCCAACCGGTGAAGCCTATACCCGTAACGGTGGTTTTGAAATTGATGCAGCAGGCTTATTAAAAACCCGCAGTGGCTTGGTAGTGCAGGGCGAAAATGGCCCATTATCTATTCCCGAGAACACCCGCATTACCATTGCAAAAGATGGCACGATTAATGGCTCGCCCTTTGATAATCCGTCGCAGGCAGTAGAAATTGGCCGGCTTAAACTGGTTAATCCACCAGAGCGTGAGTTAGAAAAAGGCAATGATGGTTTGTTTCGCCAAAGAAATGGTGAAGTGGCCCAGGCAGATGTTAGTGTGAAACTGGCTTCAGAATCTTTGGAAGTGAGTAATGTGAATCCGGTAGATCAGTTGGTACATATGATTGGTGCGCAGCGCCAATATGATTTGCAGATTAAAATGATGCAAACCGTAGATCAAAATGCACGCAGCGCCGCGCAGTTGTTGTCATTAAATGGTTGATGATTAAGTTGTTTTTCACAATGCTTATCCGCTAATCGCACATGTAGTTTGTGTTTTTACTGTTTGTGGATAGCGTTATTTATGTCTTATATCAAAAAATACAATAGGAAGTACGCATCATGATGCGCTCGCTGTGGATTGCTAAAACTGGCATGGATGCCATGCAGATGAATGTAGATGTCATCTCGCATAACTTGGCTAACGTCAGCACCAATGGCTTTAAGCGTGAACGCGCGGTGTTTGAAGATTTGCTCTATCAAAATTTACGCCAGCCTGGTGGGTCAACCAGTGCGCAAACCCAGCAACCAACGGGATTGCAGCTTGGTACAGGGGTACGGCCCGTGGCCACGGCCCGTATTCATATGCAGGGTAATTTACAGCTCACTGATGGCCCGCTGGATTTGGCGATTAACGGGCAAGGGTTTTTACAAATTGCTATGCCCGATGGCACCACGGCCTATACCCGTGATGGCTCGTTTCAAGTGGATAGCCAAGGTGCCGTGGTGACCGCCAGTGGCTATGCTTTGCAGCCTGCTTTGCAGGTTCCGCAAGGCACTACAAAACTCACTATTGCTAAAGATGGTACGGTAACCGCGATTGTAAATAATGATGCGGCAGCGCCTGTGCAGTTAGGTAATATCCAACTGGCTACGTTTATTAATCCGCCTGGCTTGCAATCAGTGGGCGAAAATCTTTACTTAGAAACCACGGCTTCTGGTGCGCCAACGGTGGGTACGCCGGGTACAAATGGCTTGGGCGCGCTTAACCAAGGCTATGTAGAAACATCGAATGTGAATGTCACTGAAGAGCTAATCAATATGATTCAAGCGCAGCGCTCGTTTGAAATTAATTCGCGGGCAATTAAAACCTCAGATGAGATGTTGCAAAAGCTCACTCAGTTGTAATGAGGAGATTTAAATGACATTACGCCACAGCGCAGCGGCAATGATTGCCGTACTGCTTGCCGCTTGTACCACACCGCCGTCGGTAGTCACTTTGCCAACCACGGCCAGGCCTGCTCAGCCGGTTGTGGCCAGTATTAATAATGGCTCTATTTTTCAGCCCAATAGTTCGCGATTACTGTTTGAAGAGCGGGTGGCGCGCAATATTGGTGATCTGCTTAATATCACCATCGAAGAAAATCTCGCGGCGGTAAATACCTCCAATAGCAGCAGCAATAAAGCAGGATCCTTGGATTACAGTACGACGGGTAATTTTCCGTTGGTGCCTTGGGATATCGAGCAATACTTCTCGCGCGAAGGAGCGGCGGCGGTTAAGGTGGCGGGAACGAATAAATTTGAGGGCAAGGGTGCGACTAATAGCACCAATACTTTTAAAGGTACGGTTGCTGTGACCGTGATTGATTTACTGGCTAATGGCAATCTGATTGTGGGCGGTGAAAAGCAAGTTGCCGTGAATAATCAAATTAATACCCTGCGTTTTACTGGGGTGGTTAATCCGCTAGATATTAAAGCGGGTAATACGATTTCATCGAATAAGGTGGCCGATGCACGCATCGAGCAGCTGGGTGTGGGCTCGATGGCCGATGCCAATACCATTGGCTGGCTGCAGCGATTTTTCTTAAATGTAATGCCGTTTTAAATAGGTTGTGTATATGTACCGTGTTGCCCTTATCTGCTGTTTTTTGTTTGCTTTAGCGCCTGCGCAGGCTGAAAAGATAAAAGACTTAGTGTCGGTTGCTGGGGTAAGGAATAACCAATTGGTAGGTTATGGCTTGGTGGTGGGCTTGGATGGCAGCGGCGATCAAACCACGCAAACGCCGTTTACCGTGCAATCGGTAGTGAATATGCTGACTAATCTGGGGATTCAAGTCCCAGCGGGCGGCAATATGCAGCTTAAAAACGTTGCTGCGGTAACGGTTACCGCAACCTTGCCGCCTTTTGCTCGGCCGGGGCAGCCGCTGGATGTAACAATTGCTTCGATTGGGAATGCCAAGTCTATTCGCGGTGGCACTTTGCTGATGGCCCCGCTTAAAGGGGCGGATGGGCAGATTTATGCGATGGCACAGGGCAATATTATTGTGGCTGGGGCAGGCGCATCGGCGGGTGGATCAAGCACACAGATTAATCAACTGGCTACAGGGCGTATTCCCGCAGGGGCAACGGTAGAAAAAGCCGTGGCTACCTTATTGGGTAATGGTGAGTATGTTCAGCTTGAATTACTGACAACGGATTTCACCACCGCTAACCGCGTTGTGAATGCTGTGAATTCTCAGTTCTCAGGTACGGCTGTGGCTTTGGATGGCAGAGTAATCCAAGTGCGCGCACCGCAAGATAATAATTTGCGCGTGGCTTTTTTATCCCGTTTAGAAAATATTGACGTCATCCCCGCAGAATCAAGCCCTAAGGTGATTATCAATGCGCGTACTGGCTCAATTGTGATGAATCAGGCTGTTAAGCTTGATAGCTGCGCCATCGCACACGGCAACTTAACTGTAACCATTACGGCAGATAACGCCGTTTCCCAGCCTGATCCGCTCGCTGGGGGTAAAACCACTAAAGTGCAAAATGCCGATATTCAAATTAAAGCGGATAAAGGCCCAATTGTGCGTTTGCCTAAGTCCAGTACGTTGCGAGATGTAGTACGTGCTTTAAACGCTGTAGGCGCAACGCCGCAGGATTTATTGGCTATTTTGCAAGCCATGAAGGCTGCAGGCGCTTTAAAGGCTGAGCTAGAAGTGATTTGATGGCGGATCAATTGTCCTTACTCCTGACTTGATTAAGGAATGTATTGAAGTACACTTGCCCGACTCCCGACTCCCGACTCCCGACTCCCGACTCCCGACTCCCGACTCCCGACTCCCGACTCCCTTTATCCCCCGGCATGCTTATTGCTTAATACTTGCTTAACCTTTTATATAAGCGCCGAGCAGGATGATCTCTTCCGCTACTCCTTCCAGTAATGATCTCGCCATTGATGTACGGGGCGTAGATAGCTTACGTCAGCTGGCCCGCAAAGATCCGAGCAAAGCCGCTTTAGAAGTTGCGCGTCAATTTGAGGCTTTATTGACCAATCAAATGCTCAAATCAATGCGTGAAGCCACGCCTAAATACGATGAGATGGAATCAGGCACGGCGGATATGTTTCGCGGTATGCATGATCAACAGCTCTCGCAAATGTGGTCTAAGCACGGTGGTGTAGGTTTTGCTGAATCCATTGTGCGGCAAATCGAATTGCAGCGTGATCCTTCGCTCTACCAAAAACCATCGCGTGCTTTGCTCAATGATTTACCAGCGGCAAAAGCGGCCGAGGTTTCGGCAAAAGATGCCGGATCGGGTGATTCGTTTGTCGCAAAGCAGGTGGGTAATGCCAGTGCCGCATCCGCCGCTTTAGGCGTATCTGCGCATGTTTTGGTGGCCCACGCGGCGTTGGAATCGGGTTGGGGTAAAAAGCCGATTCGGGATGCTGTAGGTGCGGATAGCCATAATCTCTTTGGCATCAAGGCAACTAAAGATTGGAAAGGTAAAACCACAGATATCACCACCACTGAGTTTATTGGTGGGCGGGCTCAAAAGCGGGTAGAGAGCTTTAGAGTGTATGACTCTTATGCAGAAAGCTTTAATGATTACGCAAGCTTAATCAAGCGTCGCTACACCGAGGCGATGGGCCAAGGGAGTAATGCGCAGGGCTTTGCAAAGGCTTTGCAAACAGGTGGCTACGCTACAGACCCACAGTATGCGAATAAATTGACGCAAGTTGCTGAGCAATTACGGCGTCAATTAGCTTAGTTGAGTTGATGTATTAAATAAGTGGTGGCAGATAGGCTTTTTTATTCCGCCTTCAAGTATTGGCCGTTTGTGCCGATAAATAGTAGCAAAGGAGTTGCATCATGGGAGCCAGTGTTTTTGGTATCGGTCTAAGTGGCCTAAACGCGGCAAGCTTAGGCTTGAGTACAGCAGGGCATAATATTGCCAATGCCAATACTCCAGGCTATTCCCGCCAAAGCGTGAAGCAAAGTGCACCTTACCCTCAATATACGGGTAACGGTTTTACTGGGCTTGGCGTGCGCGTGGATACCGTGCAGCGCTCTTATGATGAGTTTTTAACTAAGCAAGTTCAAACATCCACCTCTCAAGATAGCTATTACGGTACTTATCTTGCCGAAATTAAGCAGCTCGATAATTTAGTGGCCGATCCTGCTGCTGGGGTATCACCGGTGCTGCAATCGTTTTTTAGTGCGGTTCAAGGGATGGCCACCAATCCCGCGTCTTTGCCTGCTCGTCAATCTTTAATGAGTAATGCTCAAGGCTTGGTGAATCGATTTCAAGTGTTTGATCAGCGGCTTTCTGAAATGCGTGCAGGCGTGAATGGTAATTTAGTCAGCGCTGCTGACCATGTCGCAGCATTATCTAAACAAATTGCCCAAATTAATGGCCAAATTGCCATTTCGACCAGCGGTGGGCAATTGCCAAATGATTTGCTAGATCAGCGCGATCAAATGGTATTGGATTTAAATACGCTAGTAAAAGCCACTTCTATTAAACAAAGTGATGGCACGATCAATGTGTTTATTGGCAATGGTCAAAACTTAGTGGTAGGTGGCACGGCGTATTCTATTGCGGCAAAGCCTTCGATTAGTGATCCACAACGGCTTTCGATTGTATATACCCAAGGCGCGATTGATGCCGAGATCCCTGAAACCATGCTTACGGGAGGGCAGTTAGGTGGGCTGCTAGAGTATCGCAGCAAAACATTAGATTTAGCACAAAACTCAATTGAGCGTATGGCGATGGTGCTAGGGCAAACATTTAATGCCCAGATGCGCCAAGGTCAAGATTTGTACGGCAATATGGGTACAAACTTTTTTGATTATGAGCAGAGTAGTGTGTCACTAAACCATACGGTTGCAGGCGTGAGCACAGCATTTGCAAGTGTTAGCCTGCCAACGGGCGTAAAGAGTGTGGCGAGTGATTATTCGCTTAGCTACAATCCACTCTCTCTTGGAACTGAGTATATCGTGACGCGTTTATCAGATGGCGTGGCGAATAGTGTGAGCGCTGCAGCAATGGAAACGAGTCCCGGTACCTCTGTTTTGGGTTTGACTTGGAATGTGGTGACTGGTTCTATGGCTGCAGGAGAAATGGTGGGGGTCAGCATGCCGCCAGTGGTGGGAAATGTGCTTTCCAATCGCAATAACACCGTGCAAGCGCTGCCCCCTTTATTGGGAGGCTATATCGAGGATGTAAGCAAAGTTCAGGCTAGTGATTACGAAGTATTTTACGATGGCACTGATTACCAAGTGACACGACAATCAGATGGCCAGCTCACTAGAATTACAGGTGGAGTGGGGGGGCAATTTGCCAATAATGCTAATTCTATTGTCGTAGACGGTTTACGTTTAAGTTTTTCACAAGGCGCAGCAATGCCGGGTGATCGGTTTACAGTGCAGCCGTACGCGGGCTTTAGCCGTGGTTTAAGTATTAAGCCGACAGATCCACGTGCCATTGCTGCGGGTGTGCCGATTATTTCTAATACGCAACGTACGAATACTGGTACCGGTAAAATAAGCCAAGTATCAGTGGATGCGGCATCAACCATTACGACGCAATCAGCAGTTAATCCCGCCTTAAAAAATCCAGTAACGATTAATTTTACAACGCCTACGACTTATACCTTGACCGATGGCGCAACAACATCTGCACCGATAGGCTTTGTAGCTGGCCAGTTGATTTCTTTTAATGGCTGGAGTGTAAAAATTGATGGGCAACCAGCAACGGGCGATAAATTTTCTATTGATCCTGGTACTTCGCAGGATGCTGATGGCCGTAATGCCTTGAAATTGGGTGAACTACAATCGCGTAAAATGATTGATGGTGGTAAATCTAATTACCAAGAGGCTTATGGGCAGATGGTTGCGGTGATTGGCGCAAAAACCAATGAAGTGACTATCATGTCAACCGCACAAACTGAGGTGCTTAAACAGGCTGAGATTTCGCGTGATTCGGTTTCTGCGGTGAATTTGGATGAAGAAGCCGCAAATTTATTGCGCTATCAGCAGGCCTATCAAGCATCCAGTAAAGTGATTCAAATTGCACAACAAGCGTTTGATGCCATTGTGCGAATTGGTGGCTAATAGGTGTTTCACCCCTATTGCCCAGTATTTATAAGGAATAAACAGCATGCGTATCGCCACTACGACCATTTATAAACAAGGCGCGGCAGAGTTACAGCGTCATTCTAGCGTGCAAGCGAAGCTGCAAAATCAATTGTCGACTGGTCGCCGTGTGCTGACGCCGGCTGATGATCCTATTTCCTCGGCAAAAATATTAGATGTAACTCAAGCTCAAGAGCTCAATAAGCAATATGCCGTGAATAGCCAAACGGCTGATTCGGCAATGCGCCTTTCTGAATCAACTTTGCATCAAGTTACTGAGTTACTGCACGATATTTACTCTTTGGCGGTAAGCGCGGGCAATCCTTCGCAAACTGTGGCAGAAAAAAAGCTTATTGATACTCAGCTGCAGGGCCAATACAAGGAAATGATGAGCCTTGCCAATGCAACGGATGGTGTGGGCGCTTATTTGTTTTCTGGCTTTAAGGGTTCAACTCAGCCTTTTAGTGAAACCTCCTTTGGTAATGTGACTTACTCAGGGGATGATGGGCAGCGTTTGATGCAAATATCTGGCTCTAGGCAGATTCCCGTTTCTGAATCGGGTTATCAAATTTTTCAAGCAGGCCGTACCGGCAATGGCAGCTTTGTAAGCTCCGCCAATAGTGTGGCTCCGGGTAATAGCGGTAGCGGTATTGTAAGCCCTGGTGAAGTGGTTGATGTCACCAAGTGGAATAATCCTGCTCATTCTCAGAAATTTAAGCTTGAGTTTCAATCGGTAGATGACCCCGCTAATCCAGGTAAGCCGGTTATTTCTTATGACCTGATTGATAATCAGCCGATGCTCGCCGATGGGGTGACTGCAAACACTAATTTTAATAAATCATTAGTGGATGGGTATGATTATACGGCGGGTGTAAGGCCAGTCATTCCTGGTACGCTAAATAATTACCCGCGCCCTTATGTGCCAGGCGGCGATATTCAGTTTAAAAATCTGGCGACCGACCCAGTGGGAATCCCGCCGGTTGCTGCTTGGGATTACGGTATCAAAATGAATGTAACAGGGCAGCCAAGTACGGTGATTGGCCCCTTGGGAGCAAGTGCCACCCCAACAGGGATTGTTTCTAGTGGCGTATTAGATTCATTTAACGTTGATCCAAGCCGAAATAACGGTGATATTTTTCAAACCATGAAGGTCTTTTCTGATGCATTGAATAACTATCAGACCAGTCCAACAGGGATGGCTAATTTTCATAATCAACTTAATGCTGTTTTGCAAAATACCAGTAATATGTTGACAAATGTACTGAGCTCAAATGGTAGCTTTGGGGCCAAGATGGTTGAAACGCAATCTGTACAAGACACCAATGGCGATTTAAAAGTGCAGTACGGGCAAACCTTGTCGCAATTACAGGATTTGGATTACTCCATTGCATTGAGTGATTTCTCCTTAACGCAGACCTTGCTTGAGGCATCGCGAAAATCTTTCTCCCAAGTGCAAGGTTTAAGTTTATTTCAGTACATTAACTAGCAGCCTGTCGGACTTAAGCGATCGTGGCGAGGGAAAGACCGGTTTGAGACAGATTTCGTGGGTTTTTGAGGCGAATAGCTGGCTATTCAACGAGAAAATGCGTGAAATATGGCCAAATCCGGCTTTTCCGTAGTAGATCAGTCTTAAGTCCGACAGGCTGCTAGTATTATGAGTAATGAAGCGGCCATTATTTTGGCCGTTTTTTTTGTGGGCAAGCTGGGTTTGGTCGACTCCTGTATTATTCGGCTTATGGCTAAAATTCGATCTACTTTTATTTGTCAGCTTTGCGGCACAGCATCGCCCAAATGGCAGGGGCAATGTCCAGGTTGTGGCGAGTGGAATACGCTGCAAGAAGGTGTGGCAGAGGCCGCATCCAGTACGCGTTTTCAATCTTTGGCTGCTGATGGGGCAATCCACCAGCTAAGCGATGTAGAAGCGGCAGAAATCCCCCGCATCCCTACCGGTATGGCGGAGCTTGATCGTGTGCTAGGCGGTGGCTTAGTGCCGGGTGGCGTGGTGTTGATTGGTGGCGATCCAGGGATCGGCAAATCAACGCTACTCTTGCAGGCGATGACGCTGCTGGCGGCGGCAAGAGCGGTTTTGTATGTATCGGGGGAAGAATCGCCACAGCAGATTGCTTTGCGGGCTAAACGC
Organism: Iodobacter fluviatilis; assembly: GCF_004194535.1. Taxonomy (NCBI): domain Bacteria; kingdom Pseudomonadati; phylum Pseudomonadota; class Betaproteobacteria; order Neisseriales; family Chitinibacteraceae; genus Iodobacter; species Iodobacter fluviatilis. Next base: position 3,341,028 of record NZ_CP025781.1, read on the forward strand.
CTAGGTTTGCCCGCTGGCAAAGTGGCTTTGTATGCCGAAATTGGCTTAGAAAAAATTTTAGCTGCCCTAGAAAAAGTTGGCCCCCAAGTGGCTGTAATTGATTCGATCCAAACCGTTTATTCTGAGGCTTTAACCTCTGCGCCAGGTAGCGTAGCCCAAGTTAGAGAATGCGCAGCCCAGCTTACGCGTTACGCAAAGCGTACCGGCACAACTATTTTCTTGGTTGGCCACGTCACCAAAGATGGTGCCATTGCTGGCCCGCGCGTGCTTGAGCATATTGTTGATGCGGTATTGTATTTTGAGGGCGATACGCATTCTAGTTTTAGACTAATCCGAGCCATTAAAAACCGCTTTGGAGCGGTCAATGAGCTAGGCGTGTTTGCTATGACGGATAAAGGCTTGCGTGAAGTTTCAAATCCTTCGGCGCTGTTTTTATCCCAGCATAAAGAGCCGGTGCCAGGTAGTTGTGTGCTGGTAACGCAAGAGGGCACACGGCCGTTACTGGTGGAGATTCAAGCCTTGGTGGATGATGCACACTCACCTCAGCCTAAGCGCTTGGCTGTTGGGGTGGAGCAAAATCGCTTGGCTTTACTGCTTGCTGTGTTGCATCGCCATGCGGGGATTGCTGCATTTGATCAAGATGTGTTTATTAATGCTGTAGGCGGGGTGCGTATCGCTGAGCCTGCGGCAGATTTGGCTGTTTTATTGGCGATTGTTTCCTCGCTAAAAAATCGGCCATTGCCAGAAAAATTAGTGGTGTTTGGTGAGGTGGGGTTGGCTGGTGAAGTGAGGCCCGTGCAACGTGGACAAGAGCGCCTGCGCGAGGCTGCTAAATTGGGTTTTACCCATGCCATTATTCCTAAAGGTAATCGTCCGCGCCAAGCCATTGAAGGCATGACCGTGACCTTGGTTGATCGTTTGGATGAGGCCGTTAGCGCGGCAATGTAAGTTTTCTAGTACAATGGGCTTGAAAAATAAGCGTACGGCCCACATCAATAAAACATTGCTGGCTGCTTCATCCTTCGTCTAGGATTTGATAAGCCAATTGATTACCCCCATGCTGGAGATTTAATATGAGTGAACATATCGCACAGGTAACAGATGCCTCTTTTGATGTTGATGTTTTGCAAGCAAAAGGCCCTGTTTTAGTTGATTACTGGGCTGAATGGTGCGGTCCGTGCAAAATGATTACTCCTATTTTGGAAGAAGTGGGTGCTGAATACGCTGGGCGTTTGAAAGTAGCTAAGCTTAATATCGACGACAACCAAGCTACACCGCCTAAGTATGGCATTCGCGGTATCCCTACACTAATGTTGTTTGTGAACGGCGCAGTGAAGGCAACTAAGGTTGGTGCGTTGTCAAAATCACAATTAACTGCATTTATTGATAGTAATATTTGACAGTACTAGTTAAACCCGTATAGGCTAGTATTAATTCAACTGGGTCAGCCGGATATTCTTTTCGACCAGCCCAGTCTCTAACTCTAATTTTCCCTTCCCGATTTATTCAAGCGCGCCCTCCTATGCACCTGTCTGATTTAAAACACCTCCACGTTTCCGAACTTGTTGATATGGCTACGTCTTGCGAGATTGACGGTGCAAACCGGCTGCGTAAGCAAGATCTGGTTTTTGCCATATTAAAAACAAAAGCCAAGAAAGGCGAAAACATTTATGGCGATGGAACGCTAGAAGTGTTGCCTGATGGTTTTGGATTCTTGCGAAGCCCCGATACCTCGTATTTGGCTGGCCCTGACGATATTTACGTTAGCCCCAGTCAAATTCGCCGCTTTAACCTGCATACTGGTGACACCATCGATGGCGAAATTCGAACGCCTAAGGATGGTGAGCGCTATTTTGCTCTAGTTAAAGTTGATAAAGTAAATGGTGAATCGCCTGAAAATGCTAAGCATAAAATCTTATTTGAAAACTTAACGCCGTTATTTCCAAATAAGCGCTTGCATCTTGAGCGCGATATCCGCGCCGAAGAAAACGTCACCGGCCGCATCATTGATTTGATCGCACCTATCGGTAAAGGGCAGCGCGCACTCTTAGTTGCACCGCCAAAAACCGGTAAAACCGTGATGTTGCAGCATATTGCTCACGCTATTAGTGCCAATCACCCAGAAGTCATGCTGATTGTGCTCTTGATTGATGAGCGCCCTGAAGAAGTAACCGAAATGCAGCGCTCAGTGAAGGGTGAAGTGGTTTCTTCCACCTTTGATGAGCCAGCAACTCGCCACGTACAAGTGGCTGAGATGGTTATCGAAAAGGCCAAGCGCCTTGTTGAGCACAAAAAAGACGTGGTGATTCTGCTGGATTCGATTACCCGTCTGGCTCGCGCCTACAATACCGTAGTGCCCGCTTCTGGCAAGGTATTAACGGGGGGTGTGGATGCAAATGCATTGCAGCGTCCTAAGCGCTTCTTTGGCGCGGCACGTAATATTGAAGAGGGCGGTAGTTTAACGATTATTGCCACGGCGCTGATCGATACCGGCAGCCGTATGGATGATGTGATTTATGAAGAATTCAAGGGTACGGGTAATAATGAAATCCACCTTGATCGTCGTATGGCAGAAAAACGCACTTATCCAGCGCTCAATGTAAATCGCTCCGGTACACGTCGTGAAGAATTGCTGATTCAGCAAGATCAATTGCAAAAGATTTGGGTGTTGCGCAAATTACTTTATCCAATGGATGATTTGGATGCGATGGAATTCTTATTAGATAAAATCAAAGGCACCAAAAATAATATGGATTTCTTTGATTCGATGCGTCGATAATTACAAAAGCGCAGCTTGTTCAAATTGCGCTTTTGTGCGATCATCTCGTTTTTATGGCTAGTGTTGGCACAACCCCAGCACGCTAACAAGGGAAGTAAAATGAAAGACGGCATTCATCCAGAATATAAAGAAGTGGTATTTCACGACACAGCTGCTGATTTCAAATTTATCAGCCGTTCTACTCTGACTGCTAAACAAACTATTGTTTGGACAGACGGTAAAGAGTACCCGCTGGTTAAGTTGGATATCTCTTCAGAATCACATCCGTTCTACACTGGCAAGCAAAAGATTGTGGACACTGCCGGTCGTATCGACAAGTTCCGTCAGAAATACAGCATGTACGGCAGCAAGGAATAATTGTTCCTGCGCAGTATCTGAAAAAGGCAGCCGCAAGCTGCCTTTTTTGCATTTAAAAATTAGTTTTTAAAAATCCGGTAAAAACAACCGGGCTACCTTGGGCCTTGGGTAAACACCATGCTGACTTATATTCCTCCTGCAGAGCGGGAACCCCTGTCTGTTGGGGCAGAAAAGCCTTGGCTACTCCTGCTTCTGTGTCTGGTTTGGCTTGTACCAGGCTTGATCGGTCATGATCCTTGGAAGCCAGATGAAGTTGAAACTGCTGCAGTTATTCAGCGCTTTATGCAGGGTGCTTATTGGTCTATCCCACAATATGCAGGCCAGCCTTATTTAGAAAGCGCTCCCTTGTATTATTGGGCTGCTGCTTTGTTTGCTTGGCCTTTACAAAAACTAGGAATGGCCGTGCATGATGCCGCCCGTTTAACGACGGGTATTTGGATGGCGCTAGCACTTTGGGGCTTGGGCTTGGCTGGGCGTGAGCTATATGGCCGCCGTTATGGCCGTGTTGCTGTAATCACCATGATTGGTTGTATTGGTTTGATTATTTGGGGGCATCATCTATCACCTCAGATTTTGGTCTTGGCAGGTTTTTCTTGGCACGCATATGGGCTCGCCTATGCACTACGCCAGCCGCTAAAGGCTGGGTTTATTCTAGGGCTGGCATGGTTGCTATTATTGCTAGGGGGAAATTGGGCTGAATTTATCTTGGCATTAAGCTCAGCCTTGCTTTTATTTCTATTTAAGCCTTGGCGAAGTACTTCTTATGCAGTGAGTATTCTTTGCGCTTTAGTGATTGCTGTTCCGCTAAGTGCAATTTGGCCCATTGATCTTTATCAGCATGCGCGGCCTGTATTTGATTTGTGGCTTGGGAAATATGCTTTAGGCCCATTTGGTGGCTTATCTGATTTCAAAGCATTTCATGCGTTTGGTTTTTTCTTTTCTATTGTGCTTTGGTTTGCATGGCCAGCATTGCCTTTGGCCGTGTGGGGGATATGGGCGAATCGTCATCAGCTAAACCAGCCTAAGATGCTGTTGCCAAGTGTGTTGCTGCTTATGCACGTGCTTTGGTTTGTGATAGCGGGGGACGCGCGTGAATCGCATGCTTTGATCGTGTTATTGCCACTCTCTATCTTGGCTGCTAGTGGAGTGGATGATTTACGCCGTGGTGCAGCTCAAGCCCTGAACTGGTTTGGTTTAATGACTTTTGGCCTCTTTGCAGGTCTGCTGTGGCTGGGGTGGCTTGCCGTGCATACCGGCATACCAACGGGTATGGCTAGAGCGCTGAAGGAGGCAAGCCCTGCTTATCAAGTACAATGGAGCTGGCTAGGCATCGTATTTGCGCTTTGCTTGACCGGGATTTGGTGTGTTGTGATTTCGCGCAAACGCCCACCAGGGCGCTTAGCGGTTACCAATTGGGCTTGTGGCGTAACCTTGATTTGGGGGGTGTTAATTAGCCTCTGGCAGCCATGGTTAGACGCATCAAAAAGCTATCGAGCCGTATCTTATTCTTTGCGAGATGCCATGCGAGGGCAAACCTCATGCATTGATGGGCGCAATATTCCATCTGCACCACTGGCTTCTTTTGAGTATTTTGCAGGGATTACCCTTGCACAGGGAAGTAAGGCTGAAGCATGCCATTTGAAAATGACGCTGGGTGGGGAGTCTTTTGGTAGTGCAGTGGTATGGCGTGGCAACCGCGCGGGCGAACATAAAGAGTCGTTTGCATTGATTGAGGTTCAGCCGTAAAAAAGATCGTTTACTTTATGTAAGCGATCCTTGTTTTAATCATGCTGCATGAGCGACAGGTGATTTTATTTTATATTTAAGTGAGTCGTTTTTTTAGTCGCATTAGCCGCAGTATCTTCTATCACCTTGCGGCGCACATAGAAAAATATATACACAGCCATGCTTAAAACAAACAAGATAGTAAATAGACTCAATAAACCAATGTCAGAAGTAAACAGCGCTTGTAGTGGTGTGTTTTCCATCTTGATCTCCTTGCTTTTATATAGACCTAATATAAAAGAAGAATGGGGGATGAGGATTTGATTTGTATCAAGGTATGTAGGTGTATTGCGTAAATACGTGGTATTTATAAATTTTACCTGATTATGCCCCTTGCTCAAATAAGACCATGTAGTTCATGTAAATGTCGGGTCATTCTATTTCTATTCGCAGTTGGCTTCTGTTCTAAGTCAGAGATCTTCTGCACGATCTGATTCAATCACTTTCAGCCAAGACACCCACATTGTCCTTTAGTTTGTTCACCCCATATCGTGAAAAGCAGCGATACAAGCCAGCCCGAGAAGCATGAGGGTTGATGAATTCCTGGGTATTGACCAGCATGTCATCCAGGGGCAGTAAGAGCAGTCGACGCAATTCAACGACGATGATTTCTTGCGCAGGTGTCAGCGTGGTGTGCAAAGTATGCGGGCGATGTGAGCGATCCTGCGTTTCGGTACGCGATTTCCACTTCCTAGCCGTTGCCTTAGCAGCCTGTCGGACTTAAGACTGATCTACTACGGAAAAGCCGGATTTGGCCATATTTCACGCATTTTCTCGTTGAATAGCCAGCTATTCGCCTCAAAAACCCGCGAAATCAGTCTCAAGCCGGTCTTTCCCTCGCTACGATCGCTTAAGTCCGACAGGTTGCTAGGGTCTATTGACGTTTCATTCACGGCTGCGTTTGGCCCAGCTTTGGGGCTAAACCCGAAGGGCTGAGCCGGAAAATGGCCATTCACTGCGTTATGCTTCTCAACAATAACCCGTTATTGCCTTCGTCACATACCTTGTGTCTGGCCGTTTTCCGACTCAGCGCAATGGCGAATGAAACGTCAACAGGCCCTAGCTTTCTTATCTATTTTCTTCATGATGTAAATAGATGAATTATGCTTTAAACCCATATTTACTTATTCTACCGCCCTAATTTTAAGTAATTAGTCGCGGAAATTTTGGTATTGCAGTGGGAAGTCAGTAATTGATTTTCTCATAAGAGCAATAACTTCTTGCAAAATATCACGCTTGGCACCCGTTACGCGTACTGCGTCACCTTGAATGGCGGTTTGAACTTTTAATTTTTCATCTTTAATCAATTTAATGATTTTTTTAGCTAAATCTTGATCAATGCCTGCTTTAATCTTCATTTCCATTTTTACTTTATTGCCAGATATTTTTTGCACATCGCCACTTTCAAGGCGTTTGCTACTATCGGCTTCTTTTTTTTCTAGCGCTGGAAATAAGATATCTTTAATTTGATCAAGCTGAGCATTGGAATCACCGTGTAAAGTGATTGTCTCGTCTTTTTCGTTTAACTCGACCTTGGCGCTGGTGCCTTTAAAATCAAAGCGATTATTGATCACACGATCAACTGCATCGATGGCGTTTTTGAGGGCAACCATATCGAGTTCGGAGCTAATATCGAAAGAAGGCATATTGCTTCCCTTTAAAGTAAATAGTTAATAAATATAATTAAGAAAAATGACAAACATAATGCAGTGTTTCTAGTGTTTCAATTACAAAGCTGGAGTTCGCTGGCACATTAAAGCTTTGGCCGGCAGTATAGGCGGTGCTATTTGCTTCTCCTGCCAGTTTAACTTGGCAGTGACCAGCAACAACTTCCATTATTTCTGCCGCAGCGGTATTAAAAACCAGCTTGGATGGCAGAATCACGCCAATGGTTTTTTTCTCACCACTGGCTAAAATAAGGGTGTGAGAAACACATAGGCCATCAAAGTAAACATTGCCCTGCTTCAGAACAGATACATTATCAAATTGAGACATTATAACTCCATTACTTTTGAATGATTTCAGTCAGTACTGTTTTAACAATAAACCCGAATACGCCAAAGCCTAGTGTAAAAAATAAAACCAGCGAGCCATACTTGCCGGCTTTAGAATCTGCAGCCAAGCGGTAGATAATAAAGCCCATATAGATAATGAGGGCGGTACAAAGGATGGACACTGATAATGTGGTGAATGTTTCCTCCGATATGTTTTTCAGCGCCTCTAGCATGCTGGTTTCCTTTTACGCACAAAGCCGGCAGCTGCCGGCTTTGTTTATTTATTGACGATTAGGTGTAACTTGCGAATTTAATTACGTAACTTCGCGGCAATTCGCATACGTAATGCATTCAGTTTAATAAAGCCTGCAGCATCTGCTTGATTATAAGCACCGCCATCATCTTCAAAGGTGGCAATATTGGCATCAAACAGCGATTCTTTAGAATCACGGCCCACTACAATTACATTGCCTTTATAGAGTTTGAGCCGAACCCAACCATTAACATGAGCTTGGCTGGCATCAATCATGGTTTGCAGCATCAGGCGCTCTGGTGCCCACCAGTAACCGTTATAAATGAGGCTGGCGTATTTTGGCATCAGCTCATCTTTGAGGTGAGCCACTTCGCGGTCTAGGCAGATGGATTCAATGGCGCGGTGTGCCTTGAGCATAATCGTGCCGCCAGGGGTTTCGTAACAGCCACGGCTTTTCATACCAACAAAACGGTTTTCAACCAGATCTAGACGGCCAATGCCATGCTTGCCACCTACTTTATTTAATGCAGCCAGCACGCTGGCAGGGCTCATTTTTACACCATCGATGCCGACGATATCGCCGTTTTCGTATTCAAGCTCTACGTACTCAGCTGCATCTGGTGCCTGCTCTGGGCTAACCGACCATAGCCACATATCTTCTTCTGGCTCGGCGGCTGGGTTTTCCAGCATTTGGCCTTCGTAAGAGATATGCAGCAGATTGGCATCCATAGAGTAAGGGCTGCCGCCGTTCTTTTTCTTGGCGATATCCATACCGTGTTTTTCGGCGTAATCCAGCAGTTTTTCACGGCTGTTTAAATCCCATTCACGCCATGGTGCAATCACTTTGATGTCTGGGCGTAGTGCGTAATAACCTAGCTCGAAGCGGACTTGATCATTGCCCTTGCCGGTTGCGCCGTGGCTTACGGCATCTGCGCCGGTTAAATTAGCAATCTCAATTTGACGCTTGGCAATCAGTGGGCGGGCAATCGAGGTGCCCAGCAGGTATTCACCTTCGTAAACCGTATTGGCGCGAAACATTGGGAATACAAAGTCACGCACAAATTCTTCGCGCAAATCATCAATAAAAATGTTTTCTGGTTTAATGCCAAATTGCACTGCTTTTTGGCGGGCAGGTTCTAGTTCTTCACCCTGGCCCAAGTCTGCGGTAAAGGTTACCACTTCACATTGATAGGTATCTTGCAACCACTTCAAAATCACCGAGGTATCGAGGCCACCGGAGTAGGCAAGTACTGCTTTTTTTACATCAGACATGTAGGAACTCCAAGGGGGAGGAAAGGCAATGGATTAGCTAGAGAGCGCAAGTCGCAGACCAAAACTGATGAAAAGTACACCAGTTAGGCGAGCGAGCCAACGGCCCAACCACTGTTTGCCTGCTAGTCGCCTAGAAAGGCCAGCACCAGCAAAGATTAAAAAGGTCAGATAAGCCAAACTTACGGCTTGAACGATCATGCCAAGGATTGCAAAAGTCAGTGGAACGCGATCATAAGTCGGATCCACAAACTGGGGGAAGAATGCCATAAAAAACAAAATGGCTTTCACATTAACCAGAGAAATAGATAACGCCTGCTTATAAATATGGCTAGACGGTATATTTACTGGGGTATCACTCGCTGTTTGCGGTTTAGCAAGCAGCATTTTTATGCCCATCCACGATAAATACGCGGTACCTGCATAGCGAACCCAGTTAAATGCTTCAGGATGAGTACGCATTAATGAAGCAACGCCTACGCTGGCTAGTAGCATTAAAATTAGATCACCCGTCACAATGCCAGCTGCCGCAGCATAACCCGCGCGCACGCCTTGCTTGGCTGCTACGGATAAAGCAAAAATGGAATTTGGGCCCGGTAATAAAATAATAAAAACAGTGCCTAGAAGGTAGCTCGTTAAATCGGTAATGCCAAACATTTAAGTACTCATACAAAAGTGATCAGATTGTTGCTAAGTTTATTTCTCCTCGCTCCCACTAGAGATTACGTAAAAAGAAGCGTAATCCTAGATGGCAGAGCTAGAAATAGCGTGAAAATAAGCTATTTCTACGGTTTTTGAGTATTTAGCCCTCTACTTTACCGAGTAATAGATATTCAATCACTGCTTTTTGCGTATGCATGCGATTTTCTGCTTCATCCCATACTACTGATTGTGGGCCATCGATCACTTCAGGGTCTACTTCTTCGCCTCGGTGTGCGGGTAAGCAGTGCATAAACATTGCATTTGCCTTGGCTTGTAACATGACTTTTTCGCTTACGCGGTAGTGTAAAAAGTCTTTTCGGCGTTGCAGTGTTTCGCGCTCAAATCCCATTGAAGTGCAAACGTCGGTGGTCACGATATCGGCATCGCGTGCGGCTTGGTATGGGTCGTAGAATGTTTCGAAATGCTCGATACCATATTTCTGCCCGTCTAAAACTGTCATCTCGTAACCGCGAGGACAGGCTTGGTTGAGTTTAAAGTTGAAGATTTTCGCCGCTTGCAGCCAAGTGCGGGAGATATTATTGCTATCGCCAATCCAAGCTACAGTTTTGCCTTCGATCGAGCCGTTTTTTTCGATATAAGTAAAAATATCAGCCAAAATTTGGCAAGGATGATATTCATTGGTTAGCCCGTTAATCACAGGGACTAAAGAATTATCAGCAAAGCGCTCGACAATACTTTGCTCAAAAGTGCGCACCATGACGATATTGGTCATGCGGCTAATCACTTTTGCCACATCTTCGATCGGCTCGCCACGGCCTAGCTGGGTGTCTTTAGATTGCAAAAACATCGCATGGCCGCCGAATTGGGCCATGCCAGCTTCAAAAGAAACGCGGGTTCGAGTGGATGATTTTTCAAAAATCATGGCCAAGACTTTGCCGATTAGCGGTTGGTATAGCTCGCCCGCGGCCAGTTTGGCTTTAAGGATGGCGGCGCGTTTGAATAGATATTCGTATTCTTCGCGGGTGAAATCGGTGAATTGCAGATAATGGCGCATAGGGCACAGTCCGTACGGGCTGCCAAATTAAGAGCGTGATCGAGTTCTGTTAATACAACGTGCCTGAGCGTCATCTGCATTATTTGAGCGGTGCGGATAGCTGCTACAAAAAATACTTACAGCTTTTCGGCCGCGCATTATGATTTTTGGAGTTCATCAAAAAACGATCATTCTTAAAATGGATCTAGCCACTTTGAGAAAAAACAACCATTATTCAACCGTTTGCAGGTGGCTGGCAAGCTTTGTCAGTGTGTCGGGTGTTTACGTAGTAACTTGTACGGAGAATAGACTAAGAATTTCTAAGGCGGCAATTTGCCCTTGGATGGTATAATCTGAAAGATATTCAATCCGCCACGCTGTTTTTCAAATGATCTGTAATCCATACGAAATCATTATTCAGGGCATTACCAGTAATGGCCGTGAATTCCGACCTAGCGATTGGGCAGAGCGCTTGTCAGGTATTTTATGTACCTTTGGCGCCGACCAAAAGCTTTCTTACGCCCCTTTTGTACGTCCAATGATGCACGAAAACGTGCGCTGCGTAGCCGTAGATAAACAGCTTGAAAAAGTGGACCCACGCGTTTTTGACTTTATCATGACTTTTGCACGTGATAATGATTTACGCATCGTGGATTGCCGCTCTTTATTGAGCGAGCATTACGCCGACAAACCAGCAGAATAAGCGTATTGTCTATTTTCCCAGCAGTGACACTACTGTTGGGGGCCGCTTTGTTTGGTAAATCTGCTTAGCCTCTCTTTTTTATCTGCTCTCACTCTGCATGTTTTACTCCCTTTGTTTGTGTAATGGCGTTTGCTAATGTCTAGTGCTGTCATTTTTCTAAAGTGCGCAGATTTTGACTTGTTGCATTGCACAAGTTACGTCTATGCTGAGTTTGTTGTGCCTGCTAGCTGCAGCCGTTTCCAATTGATCGATAAGGTGTGCATATGAGACTCAAAGACAAAGTAACTATTATCACGGGTTCTGCCAGCGGTATTGGCCAAGCCACCGCCATTAAGTTTGCAGCAGAAGGCGCTAAAGTGGTGGTTTGCGATGTAAATCAAAGCGGTATTGACGCAGTGGTGTCTAGCTTGGTACAAAGCGGCGCTGTAGCGGTGGGCTATGTGGTTGATGTCACCAATAAAACCCAGATCGCTGAAATGGTGGCGGCGGTGAAGGCGCAATTTGGACGCATTGATGTGCTGGTGAATAACGCAGGGATTGTGCAAGACGCACAGTTGATCAAAATGACTGAAGATCAGTTTGATCGCGTGATCGATATCAATCTGAAGGGCGTATATAACTGTGCTCGCGCCGTGGTTGACACCATGGTGGAGCAGGGCAGTGGTGTGATTTTGAACGCTTCATCGGTGGTAGGTGTATATGGCAATTTTGGCCAGACCAATTATGCTGCGGCTAAATTTGGGGTGATTGGCTTTGTAAAAACGTGGGCTAAAGAGCTGGGTAAAAAAGGCATACGTGCCAATGCAGTGTGCCCTGGCTTTGTAGCAACGCCGATCCTAAAAGCCATGCCAGAAAAAGTCATCCAAGATATGGAAGCACGCGTGCCAATGAAGCGCATGGCTAGGCCAGAAGAAATTGCCAATGTGTATGCGTTTTTAGCCAGCGATGAAGCTAGCTATATCAACGGCGCAGCGATTGAAGTGACGGGTGGATTGACGTTGTAAGTTTGTACCCTCTAAATTCTGTAGACACGGAGAGTACAGAGTGTGTAAGGAGAGAACACGGAGAAAACCAAATGTTTAGTTTTCTCCGTGTCCTTCGTTTTGCTCTGTGCCTACAGAATTTTTGATTTACCCCAGCGTTTTCCCACTGAGCTTTTTAACCACCATCATCAGCTCATCAATCGCCGCATCTCCTTCCCCATCTTTAATTGCTTGTGCTACGCAGCCATGAGCATGGTTTTCTAATAGCTGCATGGCGACTGAATCCATGGCTGATTTAATCGCCGAGATTTGCGTTAACACATCCACGCAGTATCTATCTTCATCGACCATCTTAATCACGCCACGCACTTGGCCTTCGATGCGATTGAGCCGAGATAGCAGCTTTTGCTTGCCCGGCTGAATTACTTTTGGCCCTTCATCTGGGGTGCAGCAATCAGACAAGCTCAAAGCCTGCTCCTTCAATGGCTTCACTCAAGGTAGCGAGCGAAGTAAGCGCCGCATTGTGATCTACTTTAGCGATGCCGCTTTCTAAATCAATCGCCACATGGCTAACGCCGGGCAGGGCGCTTAAAGCGCTAGTTAAAGATCGCACGCAACCCATACAAGTCATGCCTTCGATTTTAAGAGTGCTGTGTTCCATTTTTTTACTCCTTTCTATGCATAAAAAATTAGGTAGGGCGGGTTAGGCCGCTCTTGGTGCTGATTAGGGGGCTGATCTCTTTGCGGTGGGTACGTGGACAATAAACCGTTCTCAGCCTTTCAATTGCCTAGCCCACCCTGCGAGGGCTGACTGGCGCTAGATTTTTCCTCTGAAACCCCTTCGCTTTTCCATCGCCTTAGCAGCAATGAATTACTCACTACCGAAACTGAACTCAGCGCCATCGCAGCTCCCGCCAATACAGGGTTAAGCAGGCCGATGGCCGCCAGTGGTATGCCCAGCGTGTTATAGAAAAACGCGAAGAATAAATTCTGGCGGATTTTGCTGATGGTGGCGCGGGATAGGGCAATCGCGTCGCTCACCGCTAGTAAGTCGTTATGCAATAGGGTGATGTCAGCCGCTTCAATCGCCACATCGCTACCTGCACCCATCGCAAAGCTTACTGCTGCAACGGCGAGTGCAGGGGCGTCGTTTACGCCGTCACCGACCATAGCGACGACCTTGTTTTGCTGTTGAATAAACGCAGCCTTGTCTTGTGGGTGCATTAAGGCTTGGTACTGGCTGACGCCGCTGGCCTTGGCAATGGCGGTTGCGGTGGCTGGCTGATCACCCGTAAGCATCACCACTTCAATGCCCATCTCGTGCAAGCGTTTGACGGCTTCGACTGAGCTGGCTCGAAGTGTGTCGGCAAGTGCTAACTGCCCTAGCAGAACACCATTTTTGGCGATACTGACCAAAGTATGCGGCTGAGTGTTTTTCTCAGGCATTTCGCCTGCCCAGCTTGGGATGCCGACTTTGATTTCACTGCCATCGTCCAGCTTGCCCATCACGCCTTGCCCCGGTACAGCGACAAAGTCACTGATAGGCAAGAGTGGCAGGGTGTTTGCAGCCAAAATGGCGTGGGCTAGCGGGTGTTCTGAGCCTTGCTCTAGGCTGGCAGCTAACTGAAGCAAGCCCTCTTTAGATAGCTCGCTCTGTAAGCTGATAATCTCTACCACCTTGGCCTGCCCTGTGGTCAGCGTGCCCGTTTTATCCACCACCAGCATTTCAATCTTGCCTGCATGCTCTAGCGCCGTGGCATTCCTAAATAAAATACCCTGCTGCGCTGCACGCCCTATGCCGACTGAGATTGCGGTTGGTGTGGCCAGCCCCAGTGCGCAAGGGCAGGCGATGACCAGGACGGCAACGGCGTGGATCAGCGCGGTAACGGCGCTATCCCAGTACCAAAAGTTGCCCAAAAAGGTCAGTACGGCAATCGCCGCTACGATGGGCACAAAGACGCCGGAGATCTGGTCGGCAAGGCGCTGGATAGGTGCTTTAGAGCCTTGGGCATGGGCCACCAGCCGCACAATTTCTGCTAGCTGGGTTTTGCTGCCCACGCTGCTGGCGCGGATTTTGAGCATCCCGCTGCTGTTTTTAGTGGCGGCAAATACTTTGCTGTCTATGTTTTTTTCGACCGGCAAGCTCTCTCCTGTCAACATACTTTCATTGACCGCTGCTTGGCCTTCAATGACCACGCCATCTACGGGAATCACTTCACCGTGACGCACAATCACGATATCGCCTAACTGGAGTTGGCCAATGGCGACGTCGATAAGTCCTTCTGCCGTTTCTACCCTGGCTGTTTTAGGCTGCAGCTTCAAAAGCTCACTAATCGCCCCTGATGTTTTCTTTTTAGCGCGGCTTTCTAGCCATTTGCCTGTCAATACCAGCGTAATAATCATCGCGCTGGCTTCAAAATAAACGTGTTGCTCGTGGATGCCCAGCAGGGTCACGACGGCTGATAGCCCATAAGCCATGCTTGTGCCCAGTGCCACCAGCACATCCATATTCGCTCCACCATTTTTCAGTGCAAAAAACGCGCCGCGATAAAAGCGCCAGCCCAAAATAAACTGCACCGGCGTAGCCAGCAGCATTTGCAGCCAGCGTGGTAGTAGCTCGGCGTGCTCAAGGCTAAACATGCTGGCCATCAGCGGCAGGCTAAGCAGCGCGGCAATCAGCAGTGGCCAGCGCTCGTCTTTCTCTGCCGCAGCAGGCGTGCTGGCTAGCTCGGCCGTAAATCCCGCGCGGCTAATCGTTGCGATCAGCGATTCAGCCGTAATGGCCTTATCGCTGCTGCGGATATGCGCGGTTTCAGTCGCAAAATTCACCTCGGCGGCCACGCCAGTTTGGCGATTAAGGATTTTCTCAATCCGCGCAGCACACGCTGCGCAGGTCATACCACCAAGACGAAGTTGGATTTCTGAAGTCATTTTGCCCTCCTGTTTGAAATGATAATATACCCATGTAGGGTATATTGGAAGGGTTTTTAGGGAGAGGACAAAATAGTGCGTTCCGTGAGTGCTTACTTAACTGATGTTACGCAGCCAAACCCAAATCTTGAACCCGCGATGCTACAGAGAACACGGAGTTTCACGGAGAAAGACAAGGCTTGAGTTAAGTTGTTTTGTAGGTTTTAAGTATTTTAAAACCCCAGTACTTAAGGTTCGTATCGCAGCGAGTGGCACGGGGCTTAAATCTCCCCTTGAAACACGCAAGCTCCGAACAAGCGGGGCGGGGGATCGCTTGGGAGCAAGGCAGCGAGCCAATCCCGCCCGCCGCCGACTCGATTGGACCGCAGCAGGGGCCTTCGTGTTATTGGTGTTGTGGCTTGGCTTCGTTTCTTGGCCACACAAAAATCATATAGTTCGCGGGATGCCCGCACCAAAATAAACGTGCCGAATGCACTAAAAAGAGGATCGCTGCGTAACATCAGTTACTTAAAAGAAGCTTAGTGAATGATGGCTTCTGCTATGTAGCGGTAAAGTACTTTCAGACACCAATATCGGTTTTTTTGCTGCCATTTCTTGTTCGTAAATGATCGGTGGTTTGTACCTTGGGCGGAGTAAAATTGCATGTTTTACCCCATTCTTTCGACCTGAACAGTCATTTGTATCGGGTTTGACCCGTATACTTAGTGGCCTAATCGGCAGGCAGAGACTGGCCCACCGCGGCCGGTCAGCAGCAATATTGTGGTCTGCCCTAGATTGATTGCGTGCTCGGACAAAAATCAGCAATTTACCCTAAGTCAGTTTTCAATCAGCGCCAACAGTATTGTAGGAATCGGAAACATGAAAGCTTACACACTCAACGCATTTGCGAAGACCAGTCAAGGCGGCAATCCAGCCGGAGTCGTCTTCGATGCCGACACTTTGACTGAATCGCAAATGCATGAAATTGCCAGAATCATCGGCTTCAGCGAAACAGCCTTTGTGATGAAATCCAGTGTCGCGGACTTCAAAGTGCGTTTTTTTACGCCAACAGATGAAGTGGATCTTTGTGGTCATGCCACGATAGCAACGTTCTATGCTTTGGCGAAGTTGGGATTCGTGCTGCCCGGCCAGTACATGCAGGAAACCAAAGCTGGGTTGATGAAAGTCGTTGTAGCCGATGATTTGTCGATCCTGATGGATCAGCAAGCCCCAAGTTTTTTTGACGTTTTAGAACCTGCTGATATTGCAGCTTCCCTGAATCTGAATGTAGATGAACTTATGGCGGGCATGCCCATACAGATAGTGAGCACCGGCATCCGAGATATTATGGTGCCGGTCAAGTCCTTGAAAATCCTTCACGAAATGAAGCCGGATTTTGACCGAGTTGCCGACATTAGCAGGCAGCGGAACGTCGTGGGCTTTCACGTATTCACACTAGAGACTTTGAACGAAGGGATGGCCCACTGCAGAAACTTGGCACCACTTTATGGCATTCCAGAGGAATCCGCGACAGGGACGTCTAACGGGGCTCTTGCTTCGTATCTGTTTCAGCAGGGGCTAGTTAACGCTTTACAAGCAAAAAAACTCATCATGGAGCAGGGCTATTCGATGGAAATGCCTTCAGAGATCGTGGTGTCTTTGACAACTAATGGAAATACCATTTTGCAGGTGAAGGTTGGAGGCAAGGCTTTGAATTTGACTGAGCGGGAGATTGAACTGTCCTGCTCCAAATAAAAGATAAACTGAAAACGATAGCCGGCGCGAGACTTGCAGGAGAAGGGGAGCCCCCCCTTGGAGAACAAGATGCCGGTGATCAAGTGCGGAGCTAACGTAACCGGCCGACGAAGTAACCTTGCTAGTAGTAGGTCTGCAGAAAAATAGCGATGGGAAAGCACATACTTGAGTTACGTCCAGTACCGCATTTACTCAGAAGAGCGTTGAACAAGATTCGTGAGCCACTTCCTCGCCGAGCTACCAGAGGATCGACGATGCCAGCCAACCACGACGTCGAAAGTTCCCATCTCAGAATCAAATGATAGGATGTTGAGATGACTTGAACGCGCCAGGGCAGATGGAACGAATGCTACAACGTCATTGAATTCGAGAAAAGGGATTAGGGACGTATAACAAGGAAGTACCGCAGTGACTTGTCGGGAGACCGAGTGTTTATGTAAGAAGGATTCCACATTATCCACAAGGTGGGATGCACCATTTGCAAACCCAATATGTGAGTGGTTTTGGAGGTCGCCAACAGTACGAATGGAGGATGATATAAGTGAGTTTTTACCCACAACCCACGAATACTGTTCTTTCTTTAGGTGCGCTTTAACTACACCTGCACTGACGAACTCGGAGAACCCAATAAGTATATCTGCATCTCCACTTGCCAAGCTTGCCTCATGAGTTTGTGGATCGAAATCTTTCACATGCAGCCTCACGCTAGGTGCTTCAAGCGCAATCAAGCTTGAGAGACGTGGGATGATCGTTAACTGAGCATACTCATTTGCTATCAGCCGGAACGTCGCCGTAGAGGTAGTGGCATCAAAAGAGCTATCGTTGAACAGACCATCAACGTCCAGCAATATTTTTTCGAATTTTGCTGCCAAGCCCAAAGCGAAGTCCGTTGGCTTCAGCCCACTACTCTGCCTGAGAAACAACTCATGAGGAAAAGCTTCTCGGAGACGCTTGAGATACCCGCTAATAGCCTGCTGCGACACGCCTGTTTCCTCGGCCACCTTGGACACATTGCCCACCCTTACCAGCTGAAGGAAGATCCGCATGTGCTTCAGATCGAATTTATCCATCATGAAAAGTTGTATCTCATACAATTTTATTATGATTTTAATTGTATCATGGCTAGTTTAGTATGAGGTCACAAACTTCATTACTAGGAATTTTCCATGAAAACTGTAATTCTTATTGGCGCAAACGGTAAAATGGGTCAAGCGGCGTTGACTGGGCTTGGTAAACACCGCGTTATTACTGCTAGCCGCAGCGGAGAGGGTGTCGATTACAAGGTCGACATTACCGACAAAAACTCCATTCAAGAGCTGTACAAAAAAGTTGGTAGCTTCAATGCTGTGGTAAATACAGTCGGCGTCTGTGAGTACGCTCCGTTTGAATCTATGACCAGCGAGCAGTGGGATACCACTATTCAAAGCAAACTGGTTGGTCAGATCAACTTGGTGAGCGTTGGCTTGCAATATATCGAGGACGGCGGCTCGTTCACCCTGATCTCGGGCATCTTGAATATGAAGCCGATTCCGTTCGCTATCGCTGATGCCACCACCAGCGGAGCTATTGACACCTTCGTAAAATGTGTCGCCCATGAGCTGCCGCGCGGTATTCGCATCAACGTTGTGAACCCAACCGTTCTGGAAGAAGCATGGCACGTCTACGGTGAAATGATGCCAGGCTTCCAACCGGTACCAAGTGTATTGGTGGGTAAAGCGTTTGAACGTTCTGTTGACGGCTTCATCAGCGGGGAGGTTATCTTCGTAGACGCGTAAGTTGCTAAAAGCGTCAGTCTATATTTATCAGAATGAATCAGAACTCCGCTTCACGAGGCGGGGTTTTGATTCGTAGTTTTTCTGAAATGCTCACTAAACCTTCTCCGATTTCACCTGACTGAGGGGCAGTACACAATGTTTTGATATAAGCAGTTTGTACTGCTTAGCGTGTACCTACAAAGCACAGCTGTATACGGAAGAGGGCGAGCAGCCTTGAATGATGAGGTGGCGTAAATACTGGGTTTTTCTAGGGTTTGCGAACTGTGGCGAACCCCTTAAAACTGCTTTCTACTTTCATTTAAAACCTAGCGTAGGCATTTGCGCGGTTTTCCCTGGTAACTCGTCTTTATCCCATTGCAATAAAAGCCGCCCCCAGCCTATTTGATAGGCAAGCAAATCGCATGTAGATATTTTACTTTCTATTTCGGGCCGCCTTGTATCTTGCTCAGGAATGGTGGCGAGCTCATTAATGAGCTTGGAATAGGCGCTGTCAAAGTTTAGAAGCAGCTCTGCTTTATTGCATGGAAGTGGCATGGCATGTCCTCTGCTAATTAATTTAATGGCATAAATTAAAATACGGCTCAAAATATGTAAATAATCTGGGTATCTGCTCTGGCATATTCAGGTTAACTTGAGCATCCATCATCCCATGCAGAGTGATTATGCTTAGCCGATTCCTCAGTTTTACTCTGGTTTTATCCGTCATGAGTTCGGCGGCTTTCGCTGCCGCCCCGACTCTGCAGCATTTTATTTACATTAATCACCGCGAGGCGGGTGGTGAAAATATTAAGGCGGATAAGGGGCTGCTTGATCCACGCTTTAGTGGTGCGCAAATTGTCTATAAATGGCGGGATCTTGAGCCGACTAAAGACAACTACGATTTTAGCGCCATTAAAGCAGATATCGTCTATTTGAATTCGATGAATAAAAAGCTGTGGATTCAGCTACAAGAAAAGTCATTTTCGCCCCGCCCCAATGTGCCTGCCTATCTTTTGCAAGACCCTATTTATAAGGGCGGCGCGATTAAGCAAAGTATGCTGAGTGCGCCAGAGCGTGATCCTAATAAGCCGGTTACGGATGATGAATACGGTTGGTCGCCCAAAATGTGGGAGCCACCAGTACGTGATCGTTATCAAAAATTAATCCAGCAATTAGGTCGTGAATTTGATGGCAAGATTGCAGGGATTAATTTCAGCGAAAGCTCAATTGATGTTGGCACTGAAAACGCCGATGGCAGTACCACTTTCCCTCAGGATTTCAATCCTAAGGCCTATGTGGATGCGATTGGCGACAATATGCGCGTATTGGCTGGGTCGTTTAAGCAATCCACCGCCATGGTGTATTTAAACTTCCTGCCCGATGAATGGCTGCCAGGTGATGATAAGGGTTATATGCGCGGCTTATTTGCCTTGGCCAAATCGCTAAAAATGGGAATTGGCGGACCAGATTTAATGCCCTACCGCAAAAGCCATATGGCGCAGACCTATGGGTTTTTTAAAGATTATCCTAACAATTTGGTAAAGGGCATGGCGGTGCAAGACGGCAACCTTCGCCAAATTAATCCTAAGACCGGCAAAAAAAATACGGTGGAAGATATTCTGAGTTTTGGTCAAAATTATCTCGGCTTGGATTATATTTTTTGGGTAGAAGACGAGCCTTATTTTACGAATGAGGTACTAAAAAAACTTTAGTATTTTTTTAAATGCAGCTTCTTTGTCTTAATAAAACGTGAGAAAGGAAGCTAAATACAGTTTTACCGCTGCTCATTTTTTATCTGTTATCTGGGAGTTTTAATTCTTTGAGTACCATCCCTTCTGACTTGCTTAGCATCCTGCCTTACCGACAGACTTCCGGGCAGGTGCGGCGGGATATTGCTTTGCTGATGCATCGTGTATGGCCTGATCAGTCTGCTCCCTCTCAGGGCGAAGCCGTGCCAGAGGAGCATGATCCGGAGCTAGATGCGCTTTGCTGCTTTATATACCGGGGCAATCGCCTGCTGAGCTACGCTGCGATCCTGAACTTTACACTTAGCCACGCTGAGCAGACCTTTTCCGTGGCCGCATTGAGCTGTGTGGCAACCGACCCTGCCTATCAAAATCAAGGCCTAAGCAGTTTAGTTGTCAGTGCAGCCACTCGTTGTATTGAAAACAGCCATGCTGATATCGGCTTGTTTACTTGCGATCCACCACTTGCTTCGTTCTACGCCAAAGCAGGCTGGCCAGCGGTTTCTGGCGTGGTAGTGATTGGAAGCCATGATGCGTGCGCATTATCTAGCGCAGAGCTGGGCAAGGTGGTGCTGCTTCGCCTGTTGTCTGAGCATGCACACGACCACGCTGCGGCATTTGCGAATACCACTCTTTCACTGGGGTTGCCGCTGGGGCAGTTTGTCTGATTCTGTAATAAGATGGGCATTGAGCCTTCTCTGAACTTACCCACAGTGCTTGCCCCTAAAAACTCAGAAACCCGTAAAATGCCCGCATTCGCTCTAAACTTTATGCATATTGACTTTTATTGAACTGGATACACCGTGGAATTATTAAATATTAACTGCCTAGGCAAAGCGCTTAGGCTGGAAGGAACGCCAGCGGGCTGGCAGCAGTTGTTTTGGGACAATACCTTAGTTGCAGAAAAAAACGCCTCGGCTGAGCGCGAAGGATTGAGCGCTTTGCAATTTGAGCTATCGGCGGTTAGCCCCGATGGCACCGCAGCAACGACGCGTGTTCGCCTAGAAACAGATCTGCAATGGCAGCCCTTTTTGCTCAAATATCGCCTACTCGTTGATGAGCAAGAGGCGGTACAGGGCCAGCGCAATACACAGGATATCGAGCGGCAAACCCCCGTTGTGCCAATCACTAAAACCAATAAACTGAGCCTGCTTGGCTTGGGTGCTTTGGCGTTGAAACTGCTTAAAAGTGCCAAACTGGTGAAAGTAGCTTTAGCAGGGGCGAGCGTTGCGGCATATTCATGGTTGTTTTCTTTCCAATTTGCAATCGCCTTGATTGCCTGTTTGGTTTTTCATGAATACGGCCATATCAGGGCGATGAAATACTTTGGCATTAAGACCAAGGGCATTTATTTAATCCCCTTTATGGGCGGATTAGCGTTATCAGATGAAAAAATTAATACTCGCTGGCAAGATGTAGTGATTTCAATTATGGGGCCGACCTTTGGCTTATTATTGTCGATTGCATCGTTGGTGATTTATTGGCTAACCGGCTCGATGTTCTTTGCAGGCTTAGCCGCATTTAATGCGCTGCTTAATCTATTTAATCTATTGCCTATCCTGCCGCTTGATGGCGGCCACATTTTAAAAAGCATTAGTTTTTCGATGAATAGTGTGCTGGGCTTAGTGGCCTGTGTGGTAGGTGCTGCCTTCGGCGTATTTATCAGCTACACCCTTGGTTTGGCGTTATTAGGATTTTTATTGCTGATTGGTAGTGTGGAAATCGTCTTTGAATGGCGAGGCCGTCACCAAAGCCATCTATTGCCACTGGATCGCTATGGGCAAATCTTCTCTGCGGTGTGGTATTTAATCACCGTTGGCGCATTGATTGGCATCATCTGGTATTTTGCAGGGCATGGCGATGACATGTTGCGCATGCCTTTGCAGATTTTGAAGAGTTAAGGTGTTGCTTAGTTTGTAATATAAAAAAGCCAGATTTAATGATCTGGCTTTTTAATGGGGAAAAAAGTTTGACTTGTTTCATTAAATACTTCTCGCAGATAAAGCCAGCAGATTCATGTTTAGGCTTCTTGTTTAATAAACCCTACGAAATGCTAATTCAGATTAAGATAAAAGCTGAAGTTGATAGGGGTGGGGTGAAACTCACGTATTTTTCAGCATCGCTCTGGGGGGAAATGGATTTTTAGCAAAGCCTAGAGTGGGGCTTTATTGTTGCCAGAAGGTCGGAAGTAATCTGTGCTGATGACCTCATCAAACCAAGTGTTTACTGTATGGCTACAAATGTATTTTCTTATTACTCCTGGCTCTGGATATTCCATGTGAAAGTTAAATGTTGCAGGCACGCTTGGGTTTTTTCCTCTTTTATTTAGGTAGGAGTGAAAAATTGAAACCGCTTCTTGCTCTGAGTAATGAATAATCAGTGCTTTAAGTACTCCATGTGCATTTTGTTCACTAATTCTATGTGTTGGAATATGCTCATGAAATACCTCTACGAATAGACCATTGTTGTATAGCTCAACGCGAAAGCATTTTTCTTTTTTTCTTAATTTTTTACATATTTTGAAATTGGAATAATTCATGCGAAAGCCTTATAAGTGGTGTAATTATAAAAAATATTTTTTGGGTCTTGATGGAAATGTTAATGAGTATTTTCATGGCACAATATATTCATAAATAAGATGCTTCCTTTCCTAATAACTTAAGCTTAGCATTTTTCTTTTTTTTCGTAGTTGCTTCAGTCTTTTGCTCTATTCTTACATCCCCTATTCTTCTATAAACCCGTAAAATACCCCCCTTTGCCTCAGCCAGATTTACGCCATGTCGATTATTCTTTCTACTTTAAACGCTCGCTACACCCATGCCTCGCTTGGGCTGCGCTATTTGCTGGCCAATATGGGCGATTTGCGGGGGAAGACGCAGTTGGTGGAGTTTGTGATTGGCACCAAAACCACTGAAATAGTCGAGCAATTGCTGGCTAAGCATCCCAAGATTATTGGTTTTGGCGTGTACATCTGGAATGTGGAGGAAACTGAGCGGGTGGTGGCGATGCTGAAACGCGTTGCGCCGCAGATTAAGATTATCCTCGGTGGGCCCGAGGTATCTTATGAAAGCGCTGAGCAAAGTATTGTTCAGCTGGCAGACTATTTAATTACTGGTTGGGGCGAGGTGACTTTGCCTCAGCTTTGTAAGCAAATTTTGAACGGCCCGCAGCCCTTGATGAAAACGCATGTGGGTGTGCAGCCGCCGCTCAATGACTTGGCGCTGCCGTATTCCCTTTATACCGATGAAGATATTGCACACCGCACCCTGTATGTGGAAGCTTCCAGAGGCTGCCCGTTTAAGTGTGAATTCTGTTTGTCGGCGCTGGATAAAACGGCGTGGCCGTTTGATTTGGATGTGTTTTTGGCCGAGATGGAAACACTGTATCAGCGCGGTGCGCGGCTATTCAAATTTGTGGATCGCACGTTTAATCTGAATATCAAATCTAGCTTAAAGATCATGCAGTTCTTTCTGGATAAAATTGCCGCCTACCCAGATGACCCTGTGTTTGCCCATTTTGAAGTTGTGCCCGATCATTTACCCGAGGCCTTAAAAGCAGGCATTAGTCAGTTTCCTGCCGGTGCTTTGCAATTTGAGATTGGTATTCAAAGCTTTAATCCTGAAGTGCAAGCCTTGGTAAGCCGTAAGCAAAATAATGAAAAGGCGGCGGATAATATTTCTTGGCTGATTGAGCATTCGCACGCGCATTTGCATGTGGATTTAATTGCCGGTTTGCCGGGGGAAGATATGGCGAGTTTTGGGCGCGGTTTTGATCAGCTTTACGCCTTGCGCCCGCATGAAATTCAATTTGGTATTTTAAAACGCCTGCGCGGCACGCCAATTATTCGCCATACTAGCGACTTTGGCATGGTGTACGATCCTTACCCGCCTTACACCATTTTGGCCAATGGCCTGATAGATTTTGCCAACATGCAGCGTTTGGTGCGCTTTTCGCGCTATTGGGATTTAGTTGCCAATTCTGGCCGCTTTGCTAACACTTTGCCTGTGCTGCTGGGTGATGCGCCATTTGCGCGTTTTATGGCGTTTAGCGATTGGCTATATGCCAACACCGACGCCACCCACCGCATTGCGCTAGATAGATTAGCTAAAATGGTCGGCGAGTGGTTGGTGTTGCACAGCTTGTCTGAGCTTGCTGCTGCTGAGTTGATTGCATCAGACTATGCAGGTAAATCTAAACGCGGAAAAAGCGGTGCAACCCCTCAGCGGCAAGCCATGCATCTACCCGCCTAAACTCAAACCACGCTACTCAATAAAAGTTAAAAGTAAGGTTCAGTAATCAGGGCAGGGTATAAATCCGAGCAATAGCCTGTGTAATCTGCCACTCAGAATAGATAACCTGTGATTGCAAGGCATAGCTCTTCGGGTTTAGCTCATTTTTGGGGCGGAACGAAAGTTAAAAATCGCTCATGGTACTCGTACCATGTCGCAATTTTCTCCTTGTTCAGCCCCAAAACTGGGCCAAACGCAGCCGTGAATGAAACGTCAACAGACTCTAGCAGCCTGTCGGACTTAGCATCAGTCAGCTGCAAAATCACCTGATCGGCCTATATTTCACCAGATTTTTAACCAATAACGCGTTATTGGCGCTGCAAATCCGGCAAAATCTGGTCTAGATCATGCGATTTTTCGCTTCGACCGTCTAAGTCCGACAGGCTACTAGGATAAAGTTAAAACCAAAATAGTTGCCATCGCAGTCGGGATTCCACCCCGTGGCGTTAGTGATACGCAAAGCTGGCCAGCATCGTTGCTGGTTAATTCAAGATCACCATTGTGAGCTAGATTCTTAAATGTAAAAGCGGGTGAAGCACTGAAAAATGCTTCACCCGCTTTATGTCAGCTCAGATAAATTAAGCCAATGGCCTTACTTAGCTTAAAGCTTTATTCACAATCTCAGCCAGATCACTGGACAGCTCGTTTTGCTGGGCAATGCGTTGCAGCTCTGCTTGCATCATTTGCTTGCGTTGCGGCTCCATTTTCTTCCAGCGGTTAAAGCTGGAGGCTAAGCGGGCAGCGACTTGCGGGTTGATTTTGTCGAGTTCAATAATCCGGTCGGCAGCAAAAGCATAGCCATAGCCATCTGCAGCGTGGAAGTGCACTGCATTTTGCAGACAGAAACTCATTACCAGCGAGCGTACTTTATTCGGGTTTTTAATTGAAAACGCCGGATGATCCATCAGTGCTTGTACACGGCTGAGGGCGCCGGGGCGGCGACTAGTAGATTGCAGGGCAAACCACTTATCCATTACCAGCGCGTCGTCGTGCCATTGCACCGCAAAGTCAGCCAGCTGTGCTTCACCACCATCTCGGTTAACCAGTGCTTTGAGCGCGGCTAGGCGATCAGTCATATTGTCGGACAGGCGATATTGCTTGCTGAGCAGCTCGGTGACTAGGGGGTCATCCAGCTCGGCTAGGTAATCTAGACAGATATTTTTCAGGCTGCGTTTACCGGCGTTTTCATACTTGTAAGCACTGCCATCGTTGAGCTTGTTGTAAGTTGCGATCAGCTCTGCACGTAATTCGCGGGCAATTTGCGCTTTAATACTGTGATGCACCAGATGCAGGCGGGCCGGATTGACTTCATCTAGCTGCTCCAGCAGATAGTTTTCGCGTGGCAGCTCCAGCATCAGTGCAATCAGCGAAGGATCAAGCTTTTCACTTAATACTTTACGCAGTGCATTGATAAAGCTTGCTGGGGCTAAAGGCTGCTCTTCGTTGCCGGCGTAAAGCGCCAGCAGCAGGTTTTTAGCGAAGGTATTGGCCGCTTCCCAGCGATTAAAGGCATCGCTGTCGTTAGCCATCAGAAACACCAGCTCTTCATCGGTGTAGGCGTAGCTGATCTTCACAGGCGCAGAGAAATCACGCAGCAAGGAGGGTGTAGGCGCAGCCGTGACATTAATAAAGCTAAAGCTCTGCTCCGCTTGTGTTAGTGCTAAGACGCGGGTTGTGCCTTGTGCAGCGGTTTCGCCTGTGAGTTGCAGCGGCAGATCTTTGCCTTGTTTATCCAGCAGGCCAACCGCCAGTGGAATATGGAAAGGGCGTTTTTCTGCTTGGCCTGGGGTGGCTGGGCAGCTTTGTTTTACATTTAAATTATAAGTTTGCGTGGCTGCATCGTAATGGCTACTGATAGTAAGTATTGGTGTGCCAGCTTGCTTATACCATTCTTCAAATTGTGTGAAATCGACACCATTAGCATCCGCCATCGCTGCGCGGAAATCATCGCAGGTTACGGCTTGGCCATCGTGGCGCTTAAAGTACAAATCCATGCCCTTACGGAAACCTTCGCGGCCAAGTAGGGTGGCATACATGCGGACTACTTCCGAGCCTTTCTCGTAAATGGTCATGGTGTAGAAGTTGTTTATTTCTGAGTAAGCTTCAGGGCGAACTGAGTGCGCCTGCGGGCCTGCATCTTCGGCAAACTGCATCTCGCGCAGTACTTTAACATTATTAATACGCTCAACCGAGCGGCTGCCGATATCGCTAGAGAATTCTTGATCGCGATAAACCGTTAAGCCTTCTTTTAAACTGAGCTGGAACCAATCACGGCAGGTCACACGGTTACCCGTCCAATTATGGAAGTACTCGTGCGCAACCACGGCATCAATGCCGTCAAAATCAACGTCTGTAGCGGTTTCTGGTTTGGCCAACACGTACTTAGTGTTGAAAATATTCAAGCCCTTGTTTTCCATTGCACCCATATTAAAGTCGCTGGTGGCCACGATCATATATGTGTCTAGATCGTATTCCAGACCAAAGCGCTCTTCGTCCCAACGCATGGCTTTTTTAATCGCCGCCATGGCGTGATGGCATTTATCTAGATTGCCAGGCTCTACAAAAATTTCTAAAGCCACGCGGCGGCCACTAGGCGTGGTGTGCTGATCGGCCAGCATCACAAATTTACCGGCGACTAGTGCAAATAAATAGGCGGGTTTTTTAAATGGATCAACCCATTTTACCCAATGCCGATTTTTATCTAACTGGCCGCTGTCTACGCGATTACCATTAGATAGCATAATCGGGTAGCGAGTCTTATCCGCAATAATGGTAGTGGTAAATTTAGCCATTACATCAGGGCGATCTAAATAATAAGTAATCTTACGGAAACCTTCCGCCTCGCATTGGCTTACAAAATTGCCACTGGATACATACAAGCCATTGAGGCTGGTATTACTCAGCGGATTAATAATGGTGACGATTTCTAAAATAGCCTCGTCTGGCATGGCGGCAATCACAAGGCCAGTGGGTGATACGCTATAGGCATCGGCTTTGAGTAGTGCACCGTCTAGCTTGATTGATTCAAGCAATAGCTCTTCACCGAATAGAGACAGGGGCAGGCCAGCCGCCGCTTCGGGGTTACGCTTGAGTACCAATCTAGATTGAACCCGTGTTTGGCTTTCTTCAAGCTCAAAAGTGAGATCTACGCGGTCGATTAAAAAGGCCGGAGCGGTGTAGTCGAGGCGATTAATTTGCGTGCTTTGGAGTGTCATGCTGAGGATTCAAAGTTCGGTTGAAATGCGAGGATACCCCTCGTGCAAGAGCCGTGTAAATAAATCACGATGAGCAAGGCAAGGTAGGCAGAAAATTATCCGCAGCTTAGGGCCTTCAAGTTAGGGTTTATGCTGCTAAATAGCTTGTTTATTAAGCTTTAATTAGTGAGGGGGTGGAAGGTTAATCTCGCAAAATTTACCGCGTAGCGTTTGTTGCATTTGCGTATAGCCATTGCACTATGGGAGTGTCAGATTAAAAGAAGCAAGGCCGTGCTTTATATACACATTGTGGCCTAACCTTATTCATAAATAGTCATTTAGTTTACAAAGTGCCGCTGGTATAGTCGGAACAATAAATTGACTTCCTCGTCAGGCTGAGCAAGTACAGGGGTAGAAATCTCTGCAGGTGGTGAGATTATCTGCCCTTTTTGTTGCCTGTTTATTGGCAGCGACGGATAGCACTATCCCTTTTTCTGGATGATTCAGATGTATATTTACGACGACTACGATCAACGCATCGTAGACCAGCGTGTGGTTCAGTACCGTGATCAAACTCGTCGCTACTTAGCGGGAGAATTGAGTGAGGAAGAATTCCGCCCGCTGCGTCTGCAAAATGGCCTGTATATCCAACGCCATGCCCCTATGCTACGTGTGGCGATTCCCTACGGGCATCTCACGAGCACCCAATTGCGCAAGCTGGCAGAAATTGCACGTAAATACGATAAAGATTACGCACACTTTACTACTCGCCAAAATTTGCAATACAACTGGCCTAAATTAGAAGATATCCCCGATATTTTGGCTGAATTGGCAACGGTGCAAATGCACGCCATTCAAACCTCGGGCAACTGTATTCGTAATACCACCACCGATCAGTTTGCCGGTGTTGCGCATGATGAGCTGCTCGACCCGCGCCCGTGGTGCGAAATTATTCGCCAATGGTCTACTTTCCATCCTGA
This sequence comes from Iodobacter fluviatilis, assembly GCF_004194535.1. Taxonomy (NCBI): domain Bacteria; kingdom Pseudomonadati; phylum Pseudomonadota; class Betaproteobacteria; order Neisseriales; family Chitinibacteraceae; genus Iodobacter; species Iodobacter fluviatilis. Next base: position 3,369,474 of record NZ_CP025781.1, read on the forward strand.
ATTCGCGCATTTGCCACGCAAATTTAAAATTGCCGTTAACGGCGCTGTGGAAGATCGCGCTGCGATTTGGGTGCACGATATTGGCCTGAATGTGGTGCAAAATGCCGCAGGCGAATTAGGCTTTAAAGTGATTGTGGGTGGTGGCCTAGGCAGAACGCCAATTATTGGTAGTGTGATTTGTGAGTTTCTACCCTGTATTCATTTGTTGACTTATTTAGAGGCGGTATTGCGTGTTTATAACCGCTATGGCCGCCGCGATAATAAATATAAGGCGCGGATTAAGATTTTAGTAAAGGCACTTACGCCTGAAGTATTTGCTAGCAAAGTAGCCACAGAATGGGCGTTTTTAAAAAATGGCCCACAAACGTTAACCACCGCCGAAATGACACGGATGCAGGGCTTTTTTACCACGCCTGATTACGATTCTTTTGTGGGTGACGATCTCGACTTTATTCAGCAGCAATTAGATAACAAAGCCTTTAGCCGTTGGGTAGAGCGTAATGTGTTTAAGCATAAGCAAGCGGGTTATGCTGCTGTTACTTTAAGTCTTAAAAAGCATGGTGTAGCCCCTGGGGATGCATCGAGTGAGCAATTGGCTGCTGTCGCCGATTTAGCCGATCGCTATGCTTTGGGTGAATTGCGCGTTTCTCACGAGCAAAATTTAATTTTATCGGATGTCAAACAATCTGATTTATTTGCACTATGGGAAAAAGCTAAGGAAATTGGTTTTGCCACACCCAATATCGGCTTGATGACGGATGTGATTTGCTGCCCAGGCGGTGATTTTTGCTCTTTAGCCAATGCTAAATCTATCCCGATTGCAATTGCCATTCAAGAGCGCTTTGATAATCTTGATTACCTCTATGATTTAGGTGAGATTGATTTAAATATGTCCGGCTGTATGAATGCTTGCGGTCATCATCATATTGGCAATATCGGTATTTTAGGTGTCGATAAAAATGGTTCAGAGTGGTATCAGGTTTCTTTAGGCGGGCGGCAAGGTAATGGCGCTACTTTAGCTAAAGTGGTGGGGCCTTCTTTTGCTCAAGAGCAAATGCCTGACGTGATTGAAAAAATCATGAATGTATTTGTAGAAAACCGCTTGGGTGAAGAGCGCTTTATTGATGTGTTTGATCGCATTGGTATGTTGCCCTTTAAAACTCGTGTTTATGCGAAGGAGGCTGCATAATGGCGCGTATCATTAAAGACCACGCTATTATTGATTGTGAAGCAGAACTCCTTAGAAATGCAGAGGATGGAAGCTTTACGGTATTACCCAGTAGTGGCTTAATTATTGTTCCTTTGGCTCAGTATTTTGCGCAAAAAATAGAGTTGCAATCGCGTGGCGATTTTGGTGTTTGGTTTGCTCCAGATGATGAGCCAGAAAGCTTAGGTGGCGAAGCCAATAGCCTAACGCTTATTGCGGTTGAATTCCCAGTATTTACGGATGGCCGTGGTTTTTCTATTGGCCGTTTATTGCGTGAGCGTTATGGCTTTACTGGTGAATTACGTGCTTTTGGTGATGTATTTAAAGACACAATCGTTTATTTAAAGCGCTGTGGATTTAACGCTTTTGTTGTAAATAGCGATAAAAATATTGAAGACGCTTTATTAGGCTTAGATGCCTTAGCTGAGTCTTATCAAACGGGTACGGATCAGCCTGTGCCTTTATTTAGACGCCGTAATTAAGCGGCTTACTTATAAATCCCCGCCACAAGGTGGGGATTTCTGCATTAAGGGGAACTACTTTTTATTTGCCAAGTCTTATTCTTTATTAAGTCAATTTCTGCGTGCAGATAGGTTTGGAGATCTGATGATGAGTGCATTGCCCCCGATTACCGTGTCTACTTTAGATTGCGATCGTCTTTATGCTTTGTTGGATAAATTACCAGCGGATGCTTTTCCTGATGCAGCGGCATTAGAGGCTGAATTAGGTCGCGCCACCGTGCTTGAGCAAGCTGATATGCCCGCAGATGTGGTAACAATGCATTCTACGACGCGCTTTTTAATGACCCCGAGTAATAAAGAGTTTGAGCTGACTTTATGTTTCCCGCACGAAATTGATGGCACAACGGGCAAGGTTTCCGTTACTGCGCCAGTAGGTAGCGCCCTCTTGGGTTTATCGGTAGGGCAAAGCATTGATTGGCCTGCGCCAGGCGGCCATGAGGTTAAAGTAAAGATACTAAGTGTTAGTCGATAGGTGAGGGCAAGAAAAACACCGGCATAGTTGATATGGGCGGTGTTTTTTATTTAAATTAAATCAACCTAATTCATTTGCCCAACTCATTGCGGCTAGCAGCGCTTCAAAATCACAGGGTGGATTTGAATTACTAATTGGGTCTCTGTCTTCTGCGAGTAGTACTTGGCTAAGAAGCAATCCTAGTGCATTTTTTTCTCCCAGAAGTGCATCTTTTACATTGTCGGCTAAATTTAGCGGCTCTAATAATTCTTGTAGTGGCGCACTAAAAAACACATCAATTAAAGAAAACATCCCCACCATAAATGCTTGATCAGCCAAGCTTTGGTCGTGTGGGCTTTGTTTTAAAGATAATAACTCCATAAATTTGCCACGAATGGCTGCTGTTTGCACCAGTGGATTACTACGTATGGATTTGCCTGATTGTTGTACATAGGCTAATAAATGAATCCAGCGCCCCATTTGCCTACGCCCTAATACGGTGATGGCGGCAGCAATGCTATCTATTTTTTTGGGGGAGTTAGATCCTACTGAATTAACCAGCTTTAGTAAATTAATGGTTAAGTCGGGAGAGTGCTTAAAAGCCATCTCAATATCACTATTGTCAGCATTACTATTTATTAGCCCTAATAAATGCAATAAGGCCAGTTGCGAAGGTTGTGGTTTGCTGCCAGATAAAATGGTGGGCTTAGCAAAGTAATAGCCTTGAAAGAGATCAAAGCCTAATTTCATGCATAAAAGATGTTGAGCTGGATTATCAACTTTTTCTGCCAAAATTTGTAATGGGTAGGCGCGCAACTCTCTAATTAGCGCGTTCATTTGGCTCTTGTTCATGCCTAATACTTCCAGCTTTACAAAGCTGATATGGGGCAATAGAGAGCGTTGAGTGTCATCTAATTGAATAACATCATCAAGTGCGAGTTTAAAGCCCTTTTTTTTAAGGGCAAGGCAGCGATCAACAATTAAGGGGGTAATTTCAACCGTTTCTAGTATTTCTAATACGACTTGCTGGGGCGGGAGTAATTCTAAGACATCTGATAGCAATAAATCAGCATTAACATTAATAAACCCGAGTTTATCCCCTAGTACACTGCTAGCACCTAAGGTGCTAAAGGCATGTTGAATCACATCAAGGGTGGCTAAAAAATCGTCAGAAACAATGGCTTCATTGCGTTGACTGCTGTTTCTAAATAGCAGTTCGTAAGCAACTAATTCTTGCTGGCGGTTTAAAATGGGTTGTCGCCCCAAATGATATGAATTTTGCATGGCGGTCTAAATAGTGAAGATTGATTCAGTCTAGACCTTAATTTTTAAGACTGGCGAATTCCCTTTTATTTTATTGTAGTGTGACAAGACAATCGGTTTATTGCGTGCGGCTTTTAAGTGCGGCCTTTACTCGAAGTAGGTCATGCCATGCACGCGATTTGTCGGGTAAGTTGCGCAGCAGGTAGCTTGGGTTGTAGCTGACAACCAGCGGAATCTGCTTGTATTCTTGCAGCGCTTCGCGCAGCACGCTAACTGGCTCGTCGGATTCGAGTAGTGTTTTCATGGCAAAGCGCCCAAGCAGCAGCAGGGTTTGGGGTTGAATAAGCTCGATCTGGCGCTTTAAAAAGGGCGCGCATTGCAATGTTTCGGCAGCTTGTGGGTTGCGCTTATTGGGTGTGCGGCATTTTAAAAGATTGGCCTTATATACCTGCTCATCTTCACCAATCGCGGCTAGCATATTACTGAGCAACTTCCCTGCATCACCCAAAAATGGCGTTTGCTGGGTTTCTTCATCTGCATCAGGTGCTTCACCAATTACCATAATATTGGCTTGCATCGGGCCAGTACCAAACACCGTTTGCCCTCCGGTTTTTTGCCTTGCTTCGCAAAGCGGGCAGGCGGTACACGTGCTAACGGCATCATTGAGCTCTTCCCAATTCATGCGTGCAATGCGTTGTGAGCGCTCGTCCTCAATGGGATCATTGGCAGGAATGGTTTGGGGCGGGGGCGGGGTGAATTTAGCTTGGTTAACCAGTGGGGCGAGAGCTTGATGAGCCGCTACCGCTACGGGTGAAAAGCCTTGCGGGCGAGGTGCCGGTGAATGAGACTCAACGCTAGCCAGCATAGGCTCAGTGGGATTGGCTTGTAGTCCAGCCAAGATGTCCTTACGTACCCAGACAGGGCTTAAGCCCAATTCATCCAGTATCAGCGCCCGGCGATTCATTAGTGTGTACCCATCATCATGGCAAAAATTAAAGCATCTTCACGGCCAGAGCCGCTGGCTGCGGGGTAGTAAGCGGGGCGAATACCGGTTTCTGCAAAACCGGCCTTCTCGTAGAAATCCCGTGCGCGGCGGTTGGATTGCCGTACTTCTAAAAATAAGCTTTGCGCACCCACGGCATATAGTTGTTTGACAAGGGAGTTAAAGATATTTTGTCCCAGCCCTTGGCCTTGTAAGGCTGGCCTGACGGCAATCAATAGTAGCTCGGCTTCATCGGCCATTCTCATGGCAATGGCAAAGGCGGCAAGCCCTTTATCGTCATCAATGCCAAGGCAAACATCGGCTTTTAGCGAGTGTTGCCAATGGCTATCTGCCCAAGGGTGCGAATTGGTGGCGGCATCTAGCTGCATCAGCGCTTGGATATCACGCTCATCTAATTGGCGTACTTGTTTCATTTACTCATCCGCTCGTGGGTTTTGAGCGCGACTTTATTGCGTAAATATACGAGCTCCGCCTCATGCGCGGCAAGGCCTTTGCCCGCTACAAAATCAGGTAGGGCTAAGGCGAGAATATCTTTGGCAAGCGGCAAACGTGTGGCATCAATGCCACTGATCTGCTCACCTAGGCGGCATTTAAGTGCGTCGCTATACATTGCAAAGCCGCTTCCCGCTGCCATCCAGTTATCTCCATTAGGAAGAGGAATATGATCTGGATCGCATAAGCAGGGGGCGATTTCCTCTAGCCATGTGCCATGTTCTTTGCGATAGGCTGCGCAGTAAACTTGATTCATTCGCGCATCAAGGCAGGCATAGACCTGATCTGCATCGCAGCCCGCAGCAAGGGCTGCTAGGGTCGAAACGCCTAGCACCGGAATGCCTCGTGCAAAGGCCAAGCCTTGGGTGATGCCTGCGGCAATGCGTAAGCCAGTGAAGGAGCCAGGGCCATTGCCAAAGGCGATGCCTTGGATATCTTTCATTGTCAGTTGGCATTCTTCCAATAGCGCGGCTAAGCAAGGAAGAATCATCTCGGCATGCTTTTGCTCTGCAGGCCAGTCATGGGCAATGATGCCTTGCTGGCTGCTAATGGCTAGGGAGAGAGATTCGGTAGAGGTGTCAAGCGCTAGATAGGGCATGGGTAGGCAGAAAAACAATTAAGGGGAGATTCTACCATGCGCGTGTGTTAGATTTTGCAGATAAACAAAAGCCCACGCAGTGGTGGGCTTTTTTACGTTAGATCTTGCTATTCAAATGATTAATGAAATTGCACTTGGATCTGTTGTTTGGCTAAAGCTGCGGCGCTAGTTAAAACGCTATGTAGTTTATTGTCGTGAGCTTGTGGGGCAGCTTGCCAGTCTGTAACTGGTTTTTTTTGCTTGCCGTGACAAACGACGATTTGATACCAACCTTCCATACCGGTGTGACGGGTGGACGGACGAGCTTCTACGATAAAATCAAATTGTGCCATGATGGCTCCTAGTAATTGGCCATCCAAGGACGGATGGCGAAGCACCAAAAGAAGAGCACCTGGTTCGGGGAGAACTTGCAGAAAAGCTGAGAAGGCTTGCTGGATAGTACTACTACAAACACATTGCGAATCAAAAATATTCGCTTTACAAGGTTATGCTCAATCAAATTAGTGGATCGATTGTTGCTGTATTTTTTATCTCTGTCAACACTTTGTTTGGTTTTTTGTTAAAAATGTGCAAATTAGTCATTTTTTAGGCTGTTTTGTGCTCTAGTTTGCTGTTTTTAAAGCATTTGTTACATTTTGGTTACTTTTGATTACTCGCTAAAGCGGCCGAATTATCCGCCTTAGCTTGTTTATTTTAGTGTGTGCCCTGTTTTGAAACATTCTTTTTGCTTGCATTTACATGGGGTGATGGGCTGGGCCGTGCCGCGGGCACAATGACGGGGCTGCCATCGCTGGGCGCTTGTAAAATATCTGCGTGTACACCGTAAAGCGTATGCACGAGCTCAGTGCTTACGATCTCACGCGGTGGGCCATTGGCGATGATTTTGCCGTCTTTCATGGCAATTAATACATCTGCGTAGCGGGCTGCGGCAATTAAATCGTGCAGCACCATCACGACGGTTACTCCTGTTTGAGTGAGCGCTTTTACTAGCGATAGCACTTCTACTTGGTGGCCCAAGTCCAGCATGCTAATCGGCTCATCGAGCAGCACCAGCGGTGCTTCTTGCGCCAAAATCATGGCGAGCCAACAGCGCTGACGTTGCCCGCCGGATAAACGTTCTAGGGTGCGCTGGGCTAAATCGTGGGTGTTGGTGCTTAATAGGGCGGCGTTAACCACTTCTTCATCACGGGCGGACCACTGGCGAAATAAGCCTTGGTGAGGATGGCGGCCATAGCGTACTAAATCAGTTACGCTGATGCCCTCAGGAGCAATCGGGCTTTGGGGGAGCAGGGCAATGGCGTGCGCCGCTTTGCGTGGTGATAGCTGCCAAACATTTTGCCCATCCACTAAAATTTGGCCATTTTTTGGTTTTTGTAAGCGGGCAATACTGCGCAATAATGTGGATTTTCCGCAGCCATTGGGGCCAACAATCACTGCAAGCTGGCCTGCTGCCACGCTTAAACTCACGCCATCTACAGCTAAGTGCTGCTCATAGCTCACCTGAATATTTTTAACCATCAGACGCATTGTAAATTCTCTTTTTTTATTGTTTTGACAGCAAAACCCATAGCAAAAATGGCCCGCCCAAGATGCTGGTAATCACCCCTACCGGCACCTCAGCATGGCTGCTGGTGATGCGACCTAGCGTATCGGCGCAGATAATCACGATTGCGCCGATTAGGGCAGATCTAAAAATAGGAACATGGGCGGGATCGGCAAAGCGGCTGGCGATGATGGGCGCGGCAAGGGCGATAAAGCCTATAGGGCCGCCAATGGTGACACCCAGCCCCGCTAGGCCAATGGTGAGTAGCATAATGAAAAATTGTGTTTTGTTTACATTTAGGCCAAGGCTGGCGGCTAAGTCTTCTTCAAAGCGTAAGAGGGCAAGGCGGCGGCTGAGCAAGAGTGCGGCGGGCAAGAGCAGCGTCAGGCCAAAAGCTGCGGGCAGCGATGCGCTATAGCCTCGGCCTACTAAGCTGCCAAGGCTCCATGTATATAGCGTGCTGGCGTGCTGTAAGCTAACGGTAGACATGAGTAGCTCAATCACCGATCGCAGCATAACGGCAATGGCAAGACCAATCACCAATACGCGGTAACCTTGGCGGCCCCATCGACCAGCTAGCGTAAAAATCAGCAGGGCACAGGCGGCCGCTCCGATCAGGGCAAGCCACCAACTGCCTAAGATATTGCCAATAATCAGTCCTAGGATAATCGCCAGCGTTGCACCATTGTTAATGCCTAATAAATCTGGGGACGCTAAGCGATTACGCGCCATGGTTTGGATTAAGCAGCCTGCAGAGCCAAGGGCTGCTCCGGTAATCAAGCCCGCAAAAATACGCGGCAAGCGAATTTCTTGCACCAGTAAGAGCGTGCTATGGCTGCCTTGGCCAAAAATAGCGGGAAGAGCCGCATTTAGTGGAATAAAAGTCGAGCCCAGAGCCAAAGAGGCGATCACGGAGATCAGCAAGATTAGGCTGATTACGATGGTGCTAAAGAGGGCGCTATGCGATAGCAGCAAGGAGAATCCTTGGTAACGCATCACCGTGCTGTCGTGATTGATTGGAGGCGTATTGATCATATTGTGCTGACTTTGCTAGAGCGCACTAGCAAGATTAAAAATGGTGCGCCGATAAAAGCTAAGATCACGCCAACAGGGGAGTCAAAGGGGCGGATCACTAGCCGTGCCAAGATGTCGGCGCTGAGCAAGACTAATGCGCCAATAAGCGCTGCAAGTAAGATTTGGCTAGCAATTCGTGGCCCTACAATGTGGCGTGCCGCGTAGGGGGCAACGATACCCAAAAATACCAGTGGCCCTGCCAAGGCAACGGCTATGCCGCTCATGAGCGTGACTGTAAGGGCAATAATGCTGCGGGTTAAGGTGGGATTGTGGCCTAGCGCACGGGCGCTATCATCGCCAAGTAATAACGCGGATAAGGGCCTTGCCATAATCAATGCCAGCAGTAGCGCAAAGACACTGATTGGCAGTAATTGCAGAGTCATGCTCAGGCTTACGCCAGAGAGCGAGCCTAATACCCAGAAGCGGTACTGATCAAAAGATGAAATATTACTGAGCAATAAATATGAGCTTAAGCCTTGAAAGGTGGCGCTGATGGCCACGCCCGCCAGTACTAGCTTTAGCGCACTGGCTCGGCTGGCCACCAACAGTACTAAGCCATTGCCCAAGAGTGCCCCGCCAAAAGCCCATAGCAAATAGGCGTAGCCGTCTTGCGCATTCGCAAAGCTAATCCCAATGACCACGCCCAATGCCGCTCCAGCATTCACGCCAAGTAAGCCACTTTCTGCAAGTGGATTGCGGGTGGCTGTTTGCAACAGCACCCCTGCACTGCCTAAACAGGCCCCTACTATAATGGCGGCTAAGGTGCGCGGTGCACGCAAGCTTTGAATCACCATACTTAATTGTTCATTGGTACGGGCTTGGGTATCGCCAGCTAAATAAGCCAAGCTATCTTTCATACCTAAATGGCCTGAACCAATCAGGAGAGATAAAAAAGCAAGGCCGAGTAGTAAAGCCGTTAGTAAGAGCATCCAGCGCAATAGCTGCGCAAGAGTGGGGGAAGAAATAAACACAAAAAAACTCCAAACTTAAAACAAGCGGTCTTTAACAAGACCTTTATTACTCAAGGCTGAGACATATTTCAGGGCTTAGCGAACTCTAGCCGCCATTTATGGACTGTGGTGAGGGGGCTCAGGTGACTAAAGCTTGGCAAGAGATGCTTTGGGGCTAAGCAAGAATTTTTCTACGTCGTTCAAAATAGCCAGTGCAGCAAGCGGGCCACCCGCGCTGGTCCATAAGGAGCCATCAATGACCACGACATGGTTTTGTTTAACCGCATTCAGTTGAGCAAACGCAGGGGAGTCTTTAACAGTTTTAAGCATATTAGCGGCTTCGCCTTCAGGAGAAAGCGTGCCCAAAAATAACCAATCGGCATCAATTTGATCCAAGGCCTCAAGGCTTAATGGGTGAGAGTGCGCAACACCTGGTTGCATTTGGCTTTTTGGCCGAGCGAGCTGCAAATCGCGGATCACTAAGCTTGCAAAAGCGTCATTGAACATATAGCCAGGACCTTTAGGGTTCCAGCGCACAATGCTAACCGTTTCATTTTGATGGGCGGCCAGTTTGCCTTGAAGTTGATCCGCGCGGTCTTGGTATTGCTTTAAAAATACCTTGGCCTCAGCATCACGGTTTAAATAGCCTGCAAATTGGCTAAAGGCAGATTTCCATTCGGTGCCATTTTTGATTGAAACCACGGTTGGGGCTATTTTTTGTAGCTGGTTCAGTATTTGCTCATCATTAATGGTGCTGGTGATGATGAGATCGGGCTGGGCCGCAATCACTTTATCCATAGTGGGCTGGGCAAATGCACCGACGCTGGGAACTTTTGCTGCAATGGTTTGCAAATAATTGGGGGCGGTTTGTTGGCCTCGGCCATTGCTGGTGCCAACGGGCTCAATCCCAAGAGCGAGTAGCGCGTCTAAATCAAACTCACCTAAAGCAATAACTCTTTGTGGCTTAAGCGGCAGGGTCACTTTTCGCCCCATTGCATCTGTAATGGTATGCATGGCGACGGGGGCCAAGGCCTGGCTCTCAACCGCTTGTTTTGGGCTAAAGCTGAATGCAGCTAAGATTGCCAGAACGAATACTGTGCCAGCCAAAAGGTATTTTTTATTCATGATGAGGTTATCGCTTGTTAAGAGTGGGCCAAGGCTACGCTTGCAAATGAGATGGTGGCTTAAGCGGGGGTAAGCACTTCATCCATAGTGCGATGGCGCTCCTCGTGATAGGCCTCTTCACTGTGTTGGTTTTTCCAGTAAGGCACGGCATAGCAATGGCTGACGGTTAGTTTTTTTTCTAGGCGCAGATAATTGCGGATCAATACCACGGCCTTTGCTTCACCGGCCACGGTGGCGGAAACAACTTGCTCTGGCCAAGGTAAGTCCAAAACGGCTTGGGGAAGCCGCGAGCTAGGTGTTGGGCTGATTAACCAAGTCAGCTTGATGCCCTCGGGATGTTGCAGTGTTTGCTGGTCTTGCTCGGAGGGGATTTCGATAAAGGCATGGCCAATAGCATTGCTTGGCAGCATTTCTAGTACTGCAGCAATCAAAGGTAGGGCGGATAGATCACCTGCCAGTAAAAAATACTCAGCATCTGGATTAAAGAGTGCAGGCCCGCCTGGGCCGCCAAGGCCTACTTCATCGCCAATCTGTGCGTGTTTGGCCCAAAAAGAAGCGGGGCCATATTCATCATGAATCACAAAATCAACGGTTAGCTCTTTGCGCTCTTCATTAAATTGACGAATGCTATAAGTGCGCACTAAGGGCCTATCTTGCGCCGCTGGCCAGATCAAACCTTTAGGCCCTGCCGTAGGTAGCGTGAGCGCTTGCCCTTGCTGCGGTAACAGCAGCTTGATATGTGCCCCATTACTGCCACTAGGAAAGTGCTCTAATTCTGGGCCGCCCAAGGTGAGGCGTTGCAGATGAGGCGTTAGCTGTACACTTTTTAGGACTTGTAATCGACGTGGTTTTTTTTTAGGCGTGGCTTCTTGGCTCATGAGGGCAAACTTCTTAAGGCATTCACAATACCTCTACCTTATCATGAATGATAATGCTTACCAATTGTATTTGTTTCAAAAAAATCCCTTATTGCCGTAAGTATTACGTTTACGGCAATAAGGGGCTTGGGCTGAATCGCTTATTGTTGGTGGCTAGTTGGTGGCTGGTTAGACTGCCAAGGTGATTGCTGGGCTACTGAGGTGGCGCGCTATATCGTCTTGCGATATTTCACCCTGATAACTGTTTTCGTCGTCCACAATCGGCATCCAAACTAGATTGTGTTCGTATAATTTAGACAGAATGATGCGTAAATTATCGCTGGCTTGTGCTGTTGCTTCAAAAGCATGAACCTTATCTGCACATACTCCTTCTGCATGACGCGCTTCTTTACGTGAGACATAGCCTAATGGCTTGCCAGCTTCGTCCACGATGGTCAGAAAACGCTGATCGTTATCATCCATTAGATTAAATGCTTCTTTTAACGCGGTGCTAGGTTTCGCCGTGATGGTGGTTTGTCCATCACACACTTGGCCAGCGTTAATCAGCAGTAGGCGTTTTAAAGTTCGATCTTGGCCCACAAAGGAGCCCACAAATTCATCCTTAGGGGCGGCCAGCAGCTGATCTGGGCTGGTATGCTGCACAATTTTACCTTGCTTGAAGATGGCGATACTGTCACCTAGCTTGAGGGCTTCGTCGATATCGTGGCTAACCATCAGCACCGTTTTATTGAGTTTACGCTGCATCAGTAGAAATTCGTTTTGGATGGATTCACGGTTAATTGGATCGACCGCGCCAAAAGGCTCGTCCATTAGCAAGACTGGTGCATCGGCGGCTAGTGCACGGATTACCCCAATCCGCTGCTGCTGGCCACCAGACATTTCGCGTGGATAGCGGCTTAAAAAACGTTTAGGATCAAGCGCCACCATATCCATCAGTTCACGTGCACGCTCGCGGCTTTTCTTTTTATCCCAGCCCAAAAGACGCGGCACGATGCAGATGTTTTCTTCAATGGTCATGTTTGGAAACAGACCAATCTGCTGAATCACATAGCCAATTTGGCGGCGCAGCGCTACCACATCTATTTCTTGGGTATCTTGCCCATTAATGAGAATACGTCCAGAAGTGGGCGTAATCAGGCGATTGACCATTTTAAGCGTGGTGGTTTTGCCGCAGCCCGATGGGCCAAGCAGGACGCAGATTTTGCCTTCTTCAACATGCAGGTTCACATTGTTGACAGCCTGCATGCTCTGGCCATTTTTTTGGGTAAAAGTTTTACTGAGATTTTCGAGCGTAATCATGAGCGGATACCTTTAGGAGTGAGGTAGTGCTGGATGCTGCTAAGGATTAGATCCATCACAATGGCGAGCAGGCTGATCATCACTGCGCCAACGATCAATTGGCGGATGTCGCTCTGGCTAATACCATGCAAAATCAGCAGGCCAAGGCCACCTGCGCCGATGGTGCTGGCAATCGCCATCACACCAATATTCATCACCACGGCGGTGCGAATCCCGCAAAAAATCAGTGGTACAGCCAGCGGTAGCTCTACCCAGCACAAGCGCTGGAAAAAACTCATACCTAGGCCTTTGCATGATTCGCGAATACCTGGATCGATCTGCTGAAATGCGGCGTGGGTGTTGCGGATAATCGGCAGGAGTGAGTATAAAAACACCGCCGAAATGGCTGGAACATAGCCAATCCCCTGATTAATCAGCGAGAAAAGCGGAATCATCAGCCCAAATAGCGCAATGGATGGGGTGGTTAAAATCACGGTGGCAAGGCCAAGCACCCAAGGGGCGAGCGCGGGCAGCCGCATAATCAGTACACCAATCGGCACACCCAACAAAATGGCAAGGCCAACGGCAATCGAGACCAGCATCATGTGCTCACGGGTTAATCCCATAATAAAGCTGCTGTTTTCCCAAGCATAGTGAATGATTTCCATCTTATTTTCCTTGCAGTAAGCCTTTGTCTTTTAGAAACTGAGCGGCCACTTCGTCCACACGCAGGTGTTCAATATCTACTTTGGCGTTAAGCGTAGAGATCGTATCGTTGTCGAGTAGCGCAGACAGGGTGTTGAGGGCTTCTTCAAGGCCGGGGTTGGCATCCAGTACGGATTTTTCTACGACGGGTGTTGCCGCGTAGCTGGGGAAAAAGTGTAGATCGTCTTCGAGAATAATAAAATCAAAGCCTTTGACTCGGCCATCTGTGGCATAGACCAAGCCCACGTCAACAAAGCCATCACGAATGGCGTTGTAAACCAGGCCTGAATTCATCTGCTTCATTTGTGGGCGATCCAACGTCAACTGATATTTTTCTTGCATCGGTTTTAAGCCATCAGGCCGGCCTGCAAACTCGATATCCAGCCCTATTTTCCAATTTTTATGCTGGTTGAATTGTTTGACCATACCGCTCATGGTGCTGATGCCTAGCGCCTCGGCCCGTTTGCGTTGCATGGCAAAGGCGTAGGTATTGTTCATGGCGGCGGGCTTAAGCCAGACCAAGCCATTGGGAATATCCAGCTCCTTCACTCTTTCATAGCTCTGCTCGGGGTTTACTTCGGTGAGCTTGTGATAAACGATTAGCGCCGTGCCGGTGTAATCCCAAACCAGATCCAGCTGATTGTTGATCAGTGCGCCGCGTAGGATGACGCTGGGTAGGTCGGTGGTCGCGGTGACTTCAAAGCCTTTTTCTTCAAGGTAGAGGCGAGTCATCGCAGAGAGTAAATGCTGCTCGGTAAAGTCTTTACTACCTAAGCGAATCTGCGCTGCGCTGGCAAAACTAGCCGCCAGAATAAGGCTGATGTTGATGATAAGTCGTTTCATGGCCGTTTCCTTTTAGTGTGCAGCATGTCCGGCAAAGACACGTCCAAGGCCAGCAACGGCTTGATCAAGTGCTAAGGCGACAATGGCGGTCGCCCCTGCGCCAACCAGTAGCTGGGCATGATTATTTAAAAAGATGCCGGGGAAAATTAGCTCGCCATAACTACTGGCTCCAATGAGGAAGGTCAGTGGCACGGTGCCCACATTAATCACCAGTGCTAGCCGCACCCCCACCAAAATAACGGGAGCAGCATTGGGTAGCTCAACAAAGTAAAGGCTTTGCCTTGGGGTCATGCCAAGGCCGCGTGCGGCTTCAAGCAAGGCGGGCGATACACCGCAAAGGCCGGTGTAAGTGTTACGAACAATGGGGAGTAGTGAAGCTAAAAAGAGGGCGATGATGGCGGGTTGATCGCCAATGCCAACCAGCACCATGGCCAGCGCGAGTACGGCAAGCGGGGGCAGAGTATTGCCGATGTTAAAGATTTGCAGAATCGGTTCGGCAAAGCGTTTGGCCCAGCTGCGGCTGAGTATGACCCCAGCGGGTAGCCCAATAATCAGCGCTAGAAACATCGAATAGGCAACCAAGCGCAGATGCTGCTGCCCTAGGTAAATTAGATCGCTCTGGTAAGTTTTTAGCCAAGCCGGATGCGACTGAATAATGGCGAAGATGGCCGCCAAAAAGACGACGAACCCACCACGTTTTAGATATACAGACATGTGCATACTCCTTATTGTAGAGCGGCCAAAACCGCTCACAATGGTGAGAGTGACAACTTAGGAATTGAGGGTTGCCTTACTTTGGGCTGGTTTTGCTGCGTGAGCGCAGAAAAACTCAACAGACCCTAGCGATTTAAAAATCGCAGATGGGGTGCACTGGCTGAGGCCGTAATGATGTTTTACGGCCCATTTCGATGAAAATCAGTGGCTAAGCGCCGCGATATCGTCAGTGCAAATAGAAAGGCTTTAGGCCTTGATCACTGCTGTATGCAGAGTGATTTTTTAGAAGAGGACAGTTTTTAACACGTGCTTACGCTGGACTACAATGTAAATGAAGCAACTTGTAACTATTGGTGAAACTGTTTGTATGGCGTTTTTGGCATAGCAAATCAACCAAGTTGATGACGTTTTTGCTCTATAGATCGTCTTTATGGCGACGTCCACGAATAGCAAGCAGCGCACCTACTTCATGTGCGGCTTTGCTACGACGCATGGGCAGACATTCACTGCGTTATGCTCCTCGACAATAACCCGTTATTGTCTTCGTCACATGCCTTGTGCCTGGCCGTTTTCCGGCTCAGCGCAATGGCGAATGGAACGTCAACAGACCCTAGCATCCCTTATTAAAAATGACGCTTAGGAAAATGCTCTTATAAGGGCTTGGTATTCGGCATATTTACCAATAGGTGAAGGCCGCAAATAGCATGGAATAGCAAAAGCAGTAAGAATGATGAAAGTGAGGCTGGGGGGGGCTTTGGCATGTGTAATGCATTGTGACAGTATGGGTTATTCAATATTTTTTCACATTCTTTAGGTGGCGATCGATGCGTGCAGTTATTCAGACCAAGCCATTACTTTCTTTAGGCCACGCAGAGCTGCCCCACGTGCAGGCTGGGCAGTTATTGATACAAGTTTATGTCGCCGGGATTAATCGGGCAGATTTAGCCCAAGCTGCAGGGCGCTACCCAGCTCCTGCGGGGGATTCGCCCATCTTGGGTTTAGAAGTAGCAGGTGTGATCACTGCGGTGGGTGAGGGCGTGAGTCGTTTTGCTCTGGGAGACGAGGTATTCGGCCTTGTGGGGGGCGGCGCTTATGCAGAATATTGCATAATAGAATCTAGTCTTGCCATGAAAATACCCGCTGGGCTCTCGTTTACCGATGCAGCCAGCCTACCTGAAGCGTGGATGACTGCGTGGTTTAATTTGGTGCAAATTGGAGGTCTAAAAGCAGGCCAGCGGGTGCTGATTCATGCGGGGGCCAGTGGCGTAGGGGCTGCAGGTATTCAGCTTGCTAAGCATTTAGGTGCTTGGGTTGCCACCACGGCAGGCGGCACTTTGAAAGGTGAGTTTTGCCGCCAGCTTGGGGCTGATCTAGTGGTGGATTACCAGCAAGATGATTTTGCCGCCATCGTCAAAGAAGCCGGTGGAGTGGATTTGATTTTGGATGGGGTAGGCGGTGATTATCTCGCTAAAAACCAAGCGTGCTTGAATATGGATGGGCAGATTGTGTTGATAGGCTTATTACGTGGCATAAGTGCCGAGGCTCATCTTGGTTTACTGCTGATGAAACGCCAGCGCATTACCGGCTCCACCCTTAGGGCTCAACCTTTGGGCGTGAAAGTTGAATTAGCTACCGCACTGCGCGAAAAAATACTGCCTTTAATCGCTATTGGTGATTTAAAAATAACCATTGATTGCGTTTTTGATTGGGGAAAAGTAGCCGAGGCCCATCAATATATTGCAGAGAATCGTAATCTAGGTAAAGTATTGTTAAGTATGATTGATTTTTAATTTTTTTTAAATTTATATAAAAATTATGTGCTTTAAATGATGATTGTTTGATTACATACTAATGTAATAAACGTATTTTTGGTGTTTTAATGAAATACTCGATAAATTAGAAATACCTATTTGTTTTTTAGGGTTTGATTAATTAATATAATGAATGTTCGCTTGTGCTTTGTTTTAAATTTATGTAAGCAGAGGTGAGGTTTATTTATCACTTTATAATCAACTTTTAAGGTGAGAATAGATGAATATCTTTAAATCACTGATTGCAGGTGTCATGTTTGCAGCAAGTACGGCGGTGTTTGCCGCCGCGGCTACGTAAGCCACGTTTGAAGAAGGCGTGGCAACTGGGGGTTTTAAAGTAGTTAAGACCAATAAATATGATTTCTCGATTGATTTTGGATCCACATTAAAACAAGGCTATTTGACTTGGTCTATTGTGCAAAACGCATATAATGCGGCAACTAAACCCACAGCAAATGCATCTGTAAGCATGTGGCTAGATGGTGTAATGCTTGATTCATTTGCTAATAAAAAAGCTTATGAAAATAGCCTGACATTAGCTACTCTAACTGGTAAGCATTTATTGCAGTTTCAAACCGGCACCTAAAATGGTTATATTGGTGCAGGCTCCTTTAGTATCGTGCCGGCCATGCCTGTTCCAGAGCCAGAAACCTACACTTTAATGGGGTTGGGCTTAGTGGGCTTGCTTGTTACCCGCCGTCGTTTGGCTAAATAATTTTCGCCCTGCGTATTACAGTAAATTGGCATTAAAAAGGCCATCATTTAATTTAGCGATGGCCTTTACCCATTAGCCTAGCCAATTTTCCATATTAATTGCTTTGCATGGCAACATCAGGATGTTGCCAATTGGGCAGTTGGCGTATCGCGCTTAGCCAGCGGTTAATATTGGGTAAGTCTGCCTCTAAAATGCCGATTTGATCTAGCCAAAATAAATATGCTGAGCAGCTAATGTCTGCAATGCTTGGCCCTGATGCCAGCAAAAATTCACGGCCAGCAAGTTTGTCTTCCAGCATGGCCAGATCGGCCATTAGCCGTGCATGTAAATAGGCCATAACCTCGGGCCCTTGCGGGGCCCAGAGCAGAGCATAGCGGTAATTGGGCGCGCTAAAGCCGATGCGGTTCGCCTCCCAAGATAACCACTCTAGCAGCCTGTCGGACTTAAGACTGATCTACTACGGAAAAGCCGGATTTGGCCATATTTCACGCATTTTCTCGTTGAATAGCCAGCTATTCGCCTCAAAAACCCACGAAATCTGTCTCAAACCGGTCTTTCCCTCGCTACGATCGCTTAAGTCCGACAGGCTGCTAGCACCGCTTGCCGCTCTTCATTTCCTGTGAATTGCCCACTTTGCTGGGCAAGGTAACTTAGAATTGCATTCGATTGGCAGAGTACTCTGCCTTGATCGACTAAAATGGGTACTCGCCAAAAGGACTGGCTGTAAGCAGAAGGAATAAGCGGATTTTATAAGAGTGGCCAGAGTCGGTGCTGCCATAGAGAAGCATAAAGCATTGTCCTTAAGGCTTAAGCGGCCATATTGGCGGGCTTACATTAAAAAAAAGGGATTATAGAGCCTTCTTTTAAGCCGCATGTAATTTTTCAAATACGCCATTTTTGCTTGCAGTGCTACAATCAAGAAATGAAAAAAGTGTGGTTTTTCTTATTGCTAGTGTCAGTGCTGTCGTTGAATACGGCAGGCTGGCTTGCGTCTGCCGCTAGCACGCCTTGCCACATGTCTCAGTCTCATGGCCCCTGTCAGATGGATTCTGCCATGCTGGATATGGCCGACTGCGTACAAGCATGTACTAGCCATTATCCTGCCTTGCCTAATGTGCTTCCTTTTGCTGCTTTTACGGCGATAAAGCCGGTTTTTAGCGCCGCGCCCGTTCAATTCTTGCCTGATCCTCCCCTTGAATCTCCTTATAAGCCACCTACTCTAGGCGCGATTATTTCGTTCTAGTTAAGCGCTTTACTATCCTTATGCACGAGATGTTTTGCAGGGTGGGTCATACTCGCCCGAATGGCTGTTTGCTCTGTTGGTGAGCAACATCTTTTGTGTATTTTAAATGGGCTGCTGCACGTCTGTAGCTTGCTGTTTATAAGAGATTTAATCATGAAAAAATTATTCTTAATGCTGTTGGTTCTGCTTGCCCAACCGGCCTTTGCGGCGATCAATGCCACCCTTTATAAAGATCCTGCTTGTGGCTGCTGCGAGGAGTACGTGAAGTACCTTGAGAAAAATGGCTTTAAAGTAAAAGCTGTTAATAGTAGCGACATGTCTACGCTTAAAAAGCAGTATGGCTCGGCGCAATTGGCCAGTTGCCATACCACTCGTATTGGGCAATACACGGTAGAAGGCCATGTGCCGGTGGCGGCGATTCATAAGTTACTTAAAGAAAAACCGCAAATTGCCGGTATTAGCGCGCCTGGTATGCCGAAAAACTCGCCTGGAATGGGGCCAGAAATCAAAGGTACATTAAAGATTTATGAGCTGGGCCAGTCGGCAGAACCTAAACTTTTCTCGATTGAATAGGGGCTATGGATATGAATCGCAGACATTTTTTACATGCCAGCCTTGCATCGGCAGGCTTTGCGCTGATGTCGAAGCCGCTTTGGGCCGCTATGCAGCAGGCGCATAGCCAAATGCCGAGCATACCTTTGAAAATAGCGGCAGATAATCTACCACTGCTGGCTGCCGATGCGTTGCCAGCTGGCCAGCCCCATGCCGCTTTATATCGCCTGCCTAATCTCAGCTCTAAAAAGGGCATGGTGTCGGCAACACTAACGGCGGAGCCATATGAAGTAGAGTTGCTGCCGGGTAAAAAGACCACGGTGTGGGCCTATAACCAGCATATTCCTGGCCCGCTGATTGAGGCTTTTGAGGGGGATATCGTAGAGATTCGCTTTATCAATAAGCTGGCTCAGCCCACTACGGTGCACTGGCACGGCTTGCCGGTGCCATCCGATCAAGATGGCAACCCGCAGGATGCGGTGCCGGTGGGGGGCGAGCGGTTGTATCGGTTTAGCTTGCCTAAGGGCTGCGCAGGCACGTATTGGTATCACCCCCATCCGCATGGCGATACGGCGGAACAAGTTTATCGCGGTTTAGCCGGGTTGTTTATTGTGCGGGCTAAAGACGATGTGTTGGCGCATCTGCCTGAGCAGCATTTGGTGATCTCTGATCTAAAACTCGCCGCCGATGGCAGTATTCCAGACAACACTATGAATGACTGGATGAATGGCCGAGAAGGGCAGTTTGTATTGCTTAATGGCCAGCGCCAGCCGCTGATTAAAGTGGCAGAAGCGCAGCGCTGGCGCATCTGGAACGCCTGCAGCGCCCGTTATCTGCGGCTGGCTTTGCCAGGTAGAAAAATCATTCTGCTGGGTTCAGACGGCGGTTTGCTGGAAAAAGCCCAGCAGCTGGATGAGCTATTGCTCGCGCCAGGATCGCGTGCAGAATGGCTAGTCGCTGGCCCCGAGGCTGAAGTTGATTTAATGGCAATGGCTTACGATAGGCATAAAATGGGGGCGGTAGCGCCTGAGCAAGATATTAAGTTAGCCACCATTCAATTTATCCAAAACACGAGTGCCCAATTGCCAGAGCGCTTACGCAGTTTGCCGCCCAAGCGCATCCCTGTGGCTAAAAAGCGGGTGGTTTTTAGCGAAACCATGAGCATGGAAGGGGGCCAGCATTCGATGCAGTTTTTGGTAAATGGCAAAAGCTATGATATGCAGCGGGTGGATTTTGTCAGCCGAGTAGGGGATACCGAGTTATGGGAGATCTTTAACGATTCGCATATGGATCACCCATTTCATATGCATGGTATGCAGTTTGAAATGATAGATAGTACGCTCAAAGGCAAAACCAGCCCCGCACCATGGCGTGCATTGATTGATACGTTTAATCTGCTACCCCAGCAAAGCGCCCGTATTTTAGTGACGCAGCAACACAAAGGTTTACGCATGTACCACTGCCATATCTTAGAGCACGAAGGGCAGGGCATGATGGGGCAGGTGTTAGTGAAATAAGCCTAAGGCTAGCAGCGATGTGTCTGGCCTTGGTGCTGAGTTTGGCGGGTGAGGCGTTGCGGCTGGATGCTTTATCTGCCTATTTGTTGCTAACAACGGGGCTGTTTAAATAGGGAGCTTAGGTATGCGTATGTGTAGAGCGGTTCAGCTTATTGTCATTGCAGTTATCGGCAGTTTTGCCGCGTCAGCGTCCGCCCTGCAAGCTATTGTGGACGATGGCTGGAGTAGCGCTCAGGGCTATCGGTTTTCTGGCAGATTAACTGAGGATAATCATCAGCCTGCCAAAGCAGGCTCTGGGGCAGTGCAAAGCCTGCACCGTAATACACGGCTGCTTTTTGCCAGCAGTGCTGAGGGTAAGGTGAGCTGGCAGATTGATGGGGCGCAGTGGCAAAGCCGTGTGGATGATCACGGTTATTGGGAGTTAACCAGTAATCAGCCATTAATGTTAAGTAGCGGCTGGCAAAGCATCCGTAGCGATCCTGCTGCAAGTAGCCCCGCCTTTTTGCTGGTGCATGATCCTCGTAATCAATTCGGCATTATTTCTGATATTGATGACACTATTTTAGTCAGTGAAGTGCCAGACAAAATAAAACTACTCCGTAATAGCCTGACACTTCCACCAGAATCACGCCAAGCGGTGCCGCAGATGGCCCAAACCTATCGGCAGTTGGCTGAGCGCAATGCCAACCCCGCCGCCTCCCCGATTTTCTATGTTTCAGCGTCTCCAAAGCAGCTTACGGATGGCATTCGGCGTTTTTTGCAGAAAAACGGCTTCCCACAGGGCATATTGATGCTGAAAGAAATTGGGGACGAAAGCACCGATTCTATTCTTGACCAACGGGCCTATAAACGCGCGCGCATCACTGCGATCATGCATGATTTTCCTGAGGTGAAATTTGCGCTGGTGGGTGACGATGGTGAATCTGACCCGCAAATCTACGCCGAAATAGCCCTGCGCTATCCTGAGCAAATCAGCGGTATCTGGATCAGAAAAGTAAAAACCAATGCTTCGCCTTTGCCTGCTGGGCAGAATGATCTTCAGCAATTACTAGGGCAACCTTCTTTCTGATAAAGGAAATGGCCTAGCAGCCTGTCGGACTTAGACGGTCGAAGCGAAAAATCGCATGGTCGAGACCAGATTTTGCCGGATTTACAGCGCCAATAACGAGTTATTGGTCAAAAATCTGGTGAAATATAGGCCGATCAGGTGATTTTGCAGCTGACTGATGCTAAGTCCGACAGGCTGCTAGCCTTGTACCTGCCACTTAATAGGTCTTAACTAGTCTAGCCAAATGGGCAATGTTTGCATCCATTTCTGCGCTTGGAACCTGAGCATAGCCAAGGATATAACCATTGCAGGGAAGCGCTGGGCTGATTATGTATGCACTTAAAGGCCTAGCAATCAGCCGCTCGCTGAACGCTTGCTGGCTGATGATTTGATCGGGGTATTGTGGCTGCAATTTTATTGATAAATGCATGCCGGACGAGCCGCCATAGATAGGCGCAAGGGGGCCAAAATGGCGCGTAATGGCTTCGCTCATGGCGTCTCTACGCTCGCTGTAAAGCTTACGCATTCGGCGTAAATGGCTGGCAAATTCACCACTGCGAACAAACTCAGCCAAAGCGATCTGCTCTATTTGCCGCCCGAGTGGATGGCACTGCGCCAACGCCGCTTCCACCGCCTGTGTAAATTGCAGGGGCACCAGCATAAATCCTGTACGCAGCGCGGGGAATAAAGTTTTGCTAAATGTCCCTAGATAAATCACGGGTGAGTTAGGCACTAAGCCTTGCATGGCCGGTAGGGGTGGGCCATCGCGGCGAAATTCGCTGTCGTAATCGTCTTCAATAATCAAGGCACCCACCGCTTGTGCTTGGCGGATTAGCATCAGCCGGCGTTCTAAACTTAACACGCTGCCCAGCGGATATTGATGCGATGGGGTGACATAAATCAGCCGTGGCGGATGGTTTTGCCAGTCTTTTGGGCTAGGGTTAATGCCATTTTGATCGACGGCAATGCCACGCAGTAAAAGCTGGGCGGTACTAAAGGCATTGGTGGCCCCTGTATAGCCGGGGTTTTCTATCCAGGCTAAATCGCCGGCATCGGCAAAAAGCCTGGCGCATAAGTCCAAACTATTTTGCGTGCCATCAGTAATAAAAACTTGGCTGGCATCACAGACCACTCCTCTTGCTGCGCGTAAGTGCCCCGCAATGGCTTCGCGCAAAGCAGGCTCGCCCGCTGCATGGCCATAAGCCAGTTGTTCTGGCTTGATATTGCGCCAGCTGCGGGCAATAAGTCGTTGCCAGCGGGCGTGGGGGAAATCCGCTAAAGAAGGCACGCCCGGCGTAAAGGCGGCCAAGGTATCTGGATCGATAAATGGGGTTTTAAACGCTCGGCCCCGCTGGGATAAGCCTTGCTGTGGTATCTCTGCCTTGCTAGTGGGGAGGCTTAAGCTAAGCGGGGCAACCAGTGTGCCACGCTGATCCGCACAAACTAAGCCCTCGCTAGCCAGCTGCTCGTAAGCGTAAATCACTGAATTGCGGGCAATACCCAGCTCGGCAGAAAGCTGGCGTGTAGCCGGTAAGCGGGTTGCTGCGAGTAACTGCTGGCTTAAAATCGCCGTTCTGAGTGCTTCATAAAGCATACGTTGGCGTGAGTAGTTGGCCGCAAGGTGTTGGCGCTGATACTGGGCAAGGATAAGTGCATAATCCATTCTAATGTGTTGTGGTTCTAAAAAAATGATAATAGATGGATCTTATGTGAGAGCCACTACTTTGGCTATGCTGCATGCATCTAAATTGAATCACACAAAGAGAATAATAATGAACGCAGCCCCAAGTAGCCGTACCCGCATTCGCCGTATCCCTGAGCTGGCCGTGTATGAGCGTGAGGTTTTGCATGGTATTTTAGATGCGGGCTATCTGTGCCACCTTGCGTTTCAAGATGAAAACGGCTCGCATTGCATTCCTATGGCGTATTGGCGTATCAATGATGCGCTGTATATTCATGGCTCTAATGGCAGCCGCTTAATGAAGCATTTGTCTAGCGGAGCAGAGGTCAGTATTGCTATCAGCCATCTTGATGGCTTGGTACTGGCCCGCTCGGCGTTTAATCATTCGATGAATTACCGCTCGGTGGTGATTTACGGCAAGTTTGTGACGGTGATTGAAGCGGAGCAAAAAATGGCAGCGCTGGATGCCTTTATGGATAAGCTGGCCCCTGGGCGTAAGAACGAAGTGCGCAGCGGCAGTAAGCAAGAATTGGGCGCAACCATTGTGCTGAAAATCACCCTTGATGAGGCCGCCGCCAAGGTGCGCAGCGGTGGTGCGGAGGACGATACTAAGGATATGCATATCGAGGTATGGGCGGGCGTTTTGCCATTTCAAACCTTGCAAGCTAAACCCGTGCCTAATGAGGATTGCAAAGTGGATGCGCCTCTTTATGTGGCCTGCTGGCAAGGGGGGAAACAAGGCCAGTCTTAATTGCCAAAATATTGCAGGAGCTGCTTACTGCTCCTGTTCAAAATATGGCGTAGGTAAACAGCGCTCTTGCTGCGGGTTATGTGGATGCTTTTGCCAGCGTTGGGGTGGTGTGTTTGGCTGCGTTATTGATACTCAATCGCCCAACTTCAGAATTACCCCCCCCTCTGCTCGAAGTCATAAGTAAGGGCCCTGATCAGATTGCAGGCTCGGCAGTTATTGAATTAAAACCATTGTATCAGCCCATACTCCCAGAAATTAAGCCGCGCAAGCTGAATCACTGCGGCTTGCATCCGCCATTCCCGCCGCAGATGAGGTAAAGAAAGTGACTGATGCCATTACTGATCTATTAAAAAATGATATGCAGCAGCTATGGCAACGCTGGTATGAGTAGTACCCTGATTAGAGCTTGCCAGAGGAGATAAAGCAGAAACTATAGCGGCCCAAAAGCCGCTAATGATAGGGGGAGTAAGGAGGAAGTTGTGCTTTAGTGGGCTGCATAGCCTAGCTGATTCATCTGTAGTGGCAATGTCATAAATATTTATTCAAAATAGAAACTTGCTTGCTGAGCAGCACTCTTACTCTGATTAATCCTGTGGATGATCGAAGTGATGCCCGTTCAAATCAAGCAAAAAATAATGACACCACTCCTTGTTAGTTTACTGCTTGCACTGAGTGGTTGTGATCAAGCCAGCCAAATAGCTCAACAGGCCGCTTCATCGGCTGCGGGCATAGTCAGTGCTGAAATCAAAAAACAAAGCGATGGGGCATTAGAGCAGATAGCGGGTCAAGCCAATGACGTGTTGCAACCTTTGGGTATAGATGCTAATCAGCTTGCCAGCTCCGTTAAAGCCAAAGGGGTTTTACTGGCGCAAAAAGCATTAAATAGCGATAGCAGTTGGCAGCAGCTAGAACAATATCAAGGCCAACTTCCTCAAAATATTGGGCTGTTTACTGCGGTAAGCCCAATTAGCGCAGAGCTAAAGAATATACTTAATAGCGAGCATCCAGCCTTTGTATCCCTGATGAGCTCGGCAAGTGCTCTACAATATGATGGTGTCTTATATGTGCTGGGCAAAGCCCCTACGGATGCAAAAATTGGCACGGCTTGGCTGATGGTAGATACCAAAAATCGCACGCTGGAAGCTGGGCTGATCCGTAATGAAATAGCACAAATATTTAGCAGCAAGGGAGAACCCCCGTTGCGCCCAACTGCTGTGCAAAAATTTATTCAACAATACGCAGCGGGTTAATAACTAAGCCTATAGCAAACGTAAATCGCTCAGTTAGGGGGGAAACTGAGCGTTGCGTGTTGTGATCACTAAACACATTTTCTTCTCAAATCCTGAATCTCTTTTACTGTCCCTTGCGCTGCGCTACCATAAGGTGAACGATCGTTCTATTTTATGGGCTAGGCATGCATACTTACACAAACCTTCAATTACAACGCCTAGCCTTAGCGCAGCAAGGCTTGCTTGGTGCGGCCTATTTTGGAGGGGGTATTACAGGCACGTTGGCGGCGATTGAGCATCTGGGCTATGTGCAGATCGATACTATTGCTAGGGTTGAGCGCGCACACCATCATGTGCTGTGGTCTAGAGTGCCCGATTATCGCTCGCCATACTTAAACCAGCTGCTTGCCGAGCGGCAAATCTTTGAATACTGGTTTCATGCTGCGTCCTATCTGCCCATGCGTGATTATCGCTTTACGCAGCGCCGCATGGCCGCCGCCAGAGATAGCGCGCAGTCTTGGCATAGTGAAATCAGCCCCGCGCTGATGCAGGATATTTTGCAAAAAGTGCGTGATGAAGGCCCGCTGCGGGTCCGTGATCTAGAAGGCCATAAAACCAAGGGCGGCACATGGTGGAACTGGGGCCCTGGTAAACGCGCACTAGAAAAGCTGTTTTTTCAGGGCGATTTAATGGTGAGCCAGCGTATCGGCATGGAGAAAGTCTATGATTTGAAGGAGCGTATCCTGCCGCCAGATCTGGATACCCGAGCGCCAGATTTAGCCGATTACGCCACCTATTTGCTGCGTAGTAATCTGCGTGCGCACGGCCTAATCACGTTTGAGCAGCTTAGCCATTTACATAACGATAAAGCCCTTAAAAGCAGCCTGCGCGAACTACTGGCCGCACAAATCGCCAGCGGTGAAATCAGCGCGCTTACAGATTGCGGCATCCCCAATGCCTACAAAGCAACGGCCGCACTGGCCATTTCCCCGATTGCTAGTCCCACCGTGCACCTGCTCTCCCCCTTTGATAATGCCGTGATTCACCGTAAACGCTTGCAACAATTATTTGGCTTTGATTACAAACTGGAGTGTTATGTGCCCGCCGCTAAACGCCAGTACGGCTACTTCTGCCTACCGGTTTTATTTGGAGAGCGCTTTATTGGCCGCATCGATTGCAAAGCCCACAGACAAGCAAAACGCTTAGAAGTGATGCGCTTTCATCTAGAGGGTGAGATGCCGGATAGCGATACCTTTGCTGCACCTTTTAGGGCAAAATTGCAGCAGTTTGCTGAGTTTAATGGTTGTGAAGCCGTGGTGTTTCAGGAGGAATGCACGTCGGATTGGCTGGAAGGATGCGGGTAAGTCATCAATTTATTTTATAAGCTTTATCAATGGCCCATAAATGAAAGAGGATTCACGTTCAGCATTATTTAGTTGAGTTCGATGCAATAATTTCGTCATTTTGCAGTATTTGGCAAAGCAGCGTTGTTGCATAAATTGGTCAAATTTTGTTGCTGTTTAGAACAGTAGCATGAGCAAATCCAAATCGAAAAAGTGTAAACCCACAAACTGGAAAACCGATCACGTAGCACTTAAATCGTGTGGTTCACTGTCTTGTCTGTTTTGTTTGATATAAATGTGCAATGAATACCTAGCCAATAGATAAGCCGATTTTAGAGACGCGGCTATTCAGTTCTGCTTAATCGATCTGCCAATGGCAAAGACACCTTATTGCCATTATTTCGGTGTGTAAAAGTAGCGGCAGTCGATAGTACGGGTATCAAGGGTATTGATGCTAAAACCCTTGAAATACTTGCAAATGAAGTAACGAGCAATACTGTGGCTGTAGTGCACCAACGCATCCCAGCGTTTGCTGCTGTAATGCAGCTCTTTTGCTAGACCGCTATGGGGCGCTGTGGTGAGTCATATCTGATCCAGCCACGTTTTGAAGTCGTTCAGTAAGGGCTTGGCTTCGAGCAAACGACGTCTCGCCCGCTCGGCAATGCGAGCCTCCAGATGGAGATCCAGCGCATTGACCTCGCCTTCCAGCGCATACAGAGCCACGATGCGGCGCAGCGCTTAGGCGGCAATCGGGCTTTGGTTCGATTCATACAGTTCATAGGATTTGCGCCGTGCATGTGCCCGCCCAGCAGCCGAGTTCGGTCACGCCCGTGCTAAACAGCGCTTTATCGCCTGCAAATCTCCCGTAAATCCTCCTGCCTGATAAAAACCTCAGCATGACGAAAAAAGAAAAGGGCGTTATATGGGAGGGCTGGGTGCTTACTGCTGGTGCATTATCTCTGATGGTTCAATTCGTGCAGGAGCTTCCTTGGGATTGAGCAAGAAAGTTGGAAGCAAATGGCTGTAGGCGCTGAATAAAAACAACCATATGTACTTGAAGCCTTGTTATTTAATGGTTTTTTTGGCATTAAGTCATATTTATTGAACGCCTCCTTTGCATACTCATCAGAGTTGGTATGTAGATTTAATCTGCTACGGATTTTGTATGCCTTGGTGCCTTGCTTTCGGGTTTTTTGTGTTAATCATGAATTCAGCAGATCAAGTGAATAGGTTAAGTGCAAATGCATTCCTGTAAAGGAAGGCTTTTGATTGCTGTATGTGTAATGCACCGATAGTGAGTAATAACAAGGAGGGATGATTGTGTAAGCCCTTGTCTGTCTTATGGTAAACAATGCGCACACCGTAACTATCAATTTTGTATTTAATTTCTGACCGATACTTCGTTATTTACCAACGCTCTTTTTGAAGGGCGTTTTGTAATATGGTGACAAAGCGGAGTTAAAAAAATTGTATAAAGGAACTGAAATATTATGGCTATTTCTTATCCAGCATCAGCAGCCAGTGCCTTAATTGTTTTGCTGACCGCCTGTGGGGGCGGATTGAGTGTTGATTTTAATCCGCCACCTCCTATTGTTTTGGAGCCTTGGACTGGCCCTTCTAGCTATATGGCGTATAAGCCAGAAACGCTTGATGCAGCGAGCCTTGTTGTTGTGGCAGGCGCTGATGGCGCAGTGATTCTTGATGGAAAAAAACGTAATTTTCAAGCAAAGCAAACAGGCTTGCGTTTTAATTTTACTGCGGGTAGCCCTTGGAATCATGATGGTTTGAGTTTTATAGGTGGTTCAGAGCAATTAAACGATAGCCAAATTGATTATTTGATTTATTCTGATAAGAAATCTCGTGCTGATATTGGCAATGGCTCATCTAAAAATGCAAATCCTGCAATGGATTTCATTTCTCTTTGCGCGCCAGATCAGCAGCATTTATTAATTAATGCAGCGGCAATCCAATTGAATGATATGAATAGTTTTTTAAATAAAACATTATCTAGTAAGCGTCATGATAAGGGTACTTGTTTAGACGATGGGCGTAGAAAAACTTTGATGTTTGATGCAGTTGGCGGTGCCAAAGAAATCATTACAGGTGAGCCAGCTATCGCTATTTCTGCGGATGACTTCAAACGGTTGCTTGCAGGGATGAGTTTAGCTACACAAGATAATCAGGGCAGTCGGACGATGCGTTTTTATAAATTCAAAGACGCAAATGGCGAGCGATTAGGTATTCAAGAGTTTGTGCGCTACCCTGCGGATAACAACAAAAACTATATACGCATCTGGTATTAACTTGATTAGTCGCTGCTTAAAAGCCTGCTTTTTCTGAAAAAATGGCGGGGCGATCAGGGCTCAATAAATGTAAGTTATTATGATTACCCTTTTGTTAGGTGTTTATGCACTTAGCAAAAGGGTAATAAATTGTTTGTCATTGAGTTTTTTTGCATAAAGGTTGATGGAATTTACCATTTTGCCTAAAAATTATTTAATGAAAAATGGAAATGGCCTAATGGGTATCGACTTGTTGTTACTAAAAAACAGATAATTTATCTTTTTTAACAGTTGCTCCGAGTGGGAGGGTTAGTATTTTTCAATAATCTGCTTAAGTACCTCTTCTTGATAAGGATGTACTTCGCTGGCGTCTTCCATATCGGCTAGTAATTGGGGGTTATTAAATTTCTTGCGCGCTTCTTCGTAATAGGGGATTTGTACGCGGCGATATAGATCGACGAACTCGTCGAAATCGAGCACATGGCAATAATTGCGGTATTGGCCGCGTGCTTTGATTTTGCCAAGGCTAATAAACGAGAGTAAATAGGTGCTGCCTTTGCTGCCTAAGAAATCAGTCAGAGGCACAGACGAGGGATAGGATGGCGGCTCGCACACAAATTTGTGGATGATTCTAAAATCAAAATCGTGCTGCTTGCTATCGTGCTGCCAAATCACATAGCCTTCATCAGGGGATGTAATGGTTTTGCCGCAGCTATCGCAAATCCATTCTTGCAGTGGTTTAAGCATCATCAGCTCCAGAGTTGTATTTTTATTTACTTTAGCTCGTTTTATTAGAAAGGCTAGTTGTTCATCTCCATTTATCTGCTCAAAAATAGCCCCTGTGTAAGCGAAGGGCTATTTTTATGTTGCTGTTTGCTTACTTATTGAGCGCTTCATCAACTAAATCGCTTAATTGCTGGTAGCCAAAACTGAGCAGTGGTTTCCCATTTACAAAATAGCTTGGTGTTTTATTCACGCCCAGTGCTTTCGCATCGGCTATTTCTTGCTGAATCACTATTTGAATGCCGCTGGATTGCATATCGGTTTGTAATTGCGCCATATCCAGCCCCAGAGGCGCGAGTAGTGGTAGTACGAGATCGACCTTGGCTTGATGGTTTTTTGTCCATTGATCTTGCGTAGCAAGCACGGTTTCAAGTGCGGGCCAATACTTGCCTTGTTTACGTGCGGCCTCTAATACGGCAATCACCTGCTCTGCGCCTTGATGCAATGGGGCGTAACGCATCACAAGGCGGATTTGCTCCGGATTTTTTGCAATCAGCTCTTTTACAAAAGGGTAAAACGCTGCACAAGCTTCGCAAGCGGGATCGATAAATTCAACAATTGTCACTTTTGCATTTTGCGCACCAATGATGGGCGAATGCATGCGGATTAAGGCTTCTTGATTGATCTGAACATGCGCTTGGGCCGCCGAGTGCTGCTTATTCTTAAATGCCAATGTTCCGACAATAAACAGTGCCAATAAAACCAGCGCTGCGGCGATAAAGATAATTTTCTGCTTCATTTTTTACCCTGAATAAATGTAGCGAATAAAGAAATATTGATCAGCGCAAAGGCGCAGACCGACATCAGTGGAATAGTCAGAAAGCCAAACCATTCGGCTTCTATTTCAGAGCACGACGAGCCTTGGGCGCAAGGGCTGGCGGAAGGCGAAATGAGCCCCAGCTGCAAAAACCAGTGAAAAATCGCAAATCCAAGGCCGATCAGCGCTAAAGGCAAGGCATAGCGGGCTACTTTAGTATCGAGTGGGAACAGCGCCAGCGGCAGGAAGATTGCCAGTGGAAACATAAAAATCCGCTGATACCAACACAAAGTGCAGGGGGAAGACCCATCACCTCGCCAAAAAATAGAGCACCGAGTGTGCCGCTGGCAGCGATCAGCCATGCGATAAAAATAAGCACCCAGCAGCTTGGGTCGCTCTTGGATGTGGGGATAGGAGGGGGATGAGGCAAAGTATTCCTCTTACGTGCAGTGTTTGGGAAAAGGAAGTAGACCTTTATCGCGGAGCAGGGTTCAAGACTATTTAGTGGTAAAAATTGCGCTTACGCTCCATTTTTAAGCAAAATCTACCGGCACATGCTGCATAAAAACATGCATCAAGCAAAATGATTGCGCCTACTAGTAAAGTACGCGCAATCCAGCTCAGAAAAATATCAGCGCAATATACGGTTTAACAATCAGACAGGATCGAAAATGGCTTAAAGCGCTTGGATTTGTAGCTAAGGATAAGTAATAAATGATGAATAGAGTGTTTAAACATCATTAAAATCCCTTATTGCTATACAAGATAGCGAGCACGGTGACTTCGGACGGTCTGGTTGTTTTTGAAGTGGTGCGACAATTGAGATTTAAGCACCGAGTCAGCCAAGCGCCCAAAGGTAAGGCCGGAACGGAAATTGACGTATTTAAATGGCACAATGTGATGCTGGGGAATCTAAAAACGGCGCAATCAGGGACCTATCATGCATTCAAATACGGTAAATATGCGGGTCGCTATTTGGCAGAAATGTAGTATCGATTTAATCGGCGTTTTGATTTGTGTGCCCTACATGCCTTACTCATAGCCAAGCCTTGGGCGCTTGGCTGAGCAAGAAACATAATCAGGTTAATTAAAGTTATAAATCAGCTGTTTTAACTTTTCAGCGACCCCTACACGATCAAATTTATATCCTAAATACATCTCACCTGCATTGCCATGGCCATCCTGTAGTAAATGGCCAACCCCAAATTGATCTTCGTCAGGTCTCATAGCTAATAAATCACCGCTAAGTTTAATTAAACTATCTCTTACATTGTTTTTTATATCTAAAACAACATCACTATTATTGCTTGCTATTTCATTTGGTGTCGTTAGAATATTAAAAATCAACCGTAATTTCAAATATTTACTCGCTAAAAAATCAGCTCCAAACCTACCACTCTCAGACTTTTTCATCCCATCCAGTACAACCTCTTTATCTAGGAAATATGACAATGTATGTATATTCGGTTTGCCGGTATCACCTTGAGGATAATAGATTCTGCCATTAGCCGCCTCCATCATTTCTTGCGCACAGATTAAATGCTTTGCCTCGGCAGGAACTTCATCGTCAACTCTAGCCCCCACTTTATCATGCAATACTTTTAAAAAATCAGTCAGTAAAGGAACGAGTTTATCCTGATATACAATATAAGTTTGATTATCACAAGAAAACATAACATCAATATCAGAACCCTCCTTTTGACTGCCCGTTGCATATGAACCATATAGAAATGATACAAAAGTGCCACCTAAATGTGTAGATAACTCCGAACAAAATTTTTCTATTTCATATTTAACATTGATATTTTCCTCCCGTACTTCAACTGCGGTAATTATATCTTTAATCGTCTTTAATGCGCCTGGAGCGCATTTTTGATGTGTTAATAAAGTAGGATAATCATATTTATCTACTTTTAATGGATAGAAACGATGTTCATTACTCAGTTCAATGTTGGAAGCATTCAATACTTCATGGTCATCGGTTATAAATGTCTCTTGACGAACATACAAATCACTTTCGGTAATATCATTACCATTTAATTCTAAAACATGAAACCATATGTAATCTGGACGACTTCTCTTATCTACCTGATCATAAATATCATGATTGGGTCCACGTCTTGAATGCACAGTATTGGCGGTATCAATTAGCAATCTATCCCCATTTACAACTTGGATACCTTCCTTTGCCATCAATAATGATCCATTGACTTTTTCCACTAAATGGCTCACGCCAATTAGAATAACCGAAAGAGGTTTAACTCCACAGTCTGCTTTTTCTGATTGCATATCAATAGCATCTATACTGACTTGTGAGTTTAATTCAACATTTTTTTCTTTCGGCATCATGTTTTCTGATGCTGAAAGAAAATACGAGCTGGGCTGGCGACAAAGTTCAATAGGCATATTTTTACTCCATGGTATTATCGATGCATATACGTGGAAAACCCCACCCCTTTAATGCTTCAAAAATTGAAAAATAGGATGGTTTTAAAGTACATATAACCGCAATAAAAACTAACGAATTGGCGAGCTAATATCTTCATTCGCTATAAAATAGCGCCCTGATAAAATCAATTGTTCATATTTTGAAAAAGCCATCATTATATGATCGACAAGCTCACGTGCTTTCTGTTTGCTCAAACCAGGGACCATGTTGTAACAAATAAAACCATGTCCTAAATTGTTACCATATTCACGGCGAAAATCTTTAACGATGCTGATGCTAGGTATCTCATTTCCGCTATTGATTTGCTCAGTAACATACTGATAAAAACCTTCGTAAATTTTATTATTTGAATGCAAAATGCTTAACTCTTTATTTGGCTGTATTGAAAAAATAATTTCCCACCCTAAAGAGTAATTATTTAATATATTTACTTGGTTATATTCTAGAAGGCAATCTTTAATTTGTTCTGTTGAATGTAATAATTCAGCTAAATAGGTTCTAAGACCATTCTTGCCTAATCTTTGTAATGCAACCCATGAGCTTGCAATGCCTGAAGCAGAACGTGAGTTTTCAATTGTATTCTCAAATGCCTTTAACTCACCATAATGTAATGATTGTGCTTGCCCCTCATTTTCTTTACGTGTTGTGATTGCCATTTTTTTACTAATAAAAAAACTACTAGAGTAAGGAGAAAGTCCATTTTTATGTAGATCAACACCAAATGAATCAAAATGCTTTATGTATTTAAACTTATTTAATACAGAATTAATTTTACTCTTAATTGGTTCATTAATATTCATTTCGTCATAAATCCCCTCAGGCGCCTGCATAAAACTCAGCCAGAGCCAACCTATAACACTATCCAGATGCAAATAAGGGAAATAATTAAGTTGATAGAGATTGACAATGTCTGAAACTGCTTTATGCACAACATGTGTATCTTCGCATAGAAAATCTAACGTTGTTCCTCCACAGACAATAATTGCAGCAACTCGTTTTTTTTTAGCAACTTGTGATGCAAATGCTGCTTTTAAATCATCGGCTTGCATTCCATCAGAAGATTGAATAGGTACACGAATGCATTGCTGGCTGCCTAGCCCCAATAGGCTGCATGTGTGCTCAAGAGAATAATGTGCTCCATCAGCAACTAATATAACCAAATCATTTGGAATACCCACAATTGCTGCATTAGGCTCAATTCTATCAATTGCTGCCTTGATTCCATAAAAAAGAGTAAGCTTGCCTCCACTGCACGAAAGTCCTGTCGCCTGATCCCACCCTGCCAATTCACCTAAACTTCTTGCTACTTGCTGCTCAAACAATAAGGATTTTCCACCGTAGTTATCCATAATGGCATTTATATTATAGAGCTGCATTAAAGATGCGGCTGCGATAGAATCTAACATTGGATTCGGCACCATATTAAATACAGCGTAAGGAGACGAAGGCCGAATACTCCCATCAACAATGTCTGCAAATGCGTTAAAAACTTGATCGCTTTTTTTTCCTATATCAGTCATCAATCCTTTTTGTATCATTTCTTCATAGGAATAGTCTGTCACAGGGAACTTCGGGCCATAAGCAATTTTAGCTTGAATATAATGATAGCCATTCCATAGTTTATCAAGGTAATTATCAATATTTTGGCCATTTTTATGAAAAAACTCATCACTGGGAAAAAGATGGCAAAACTTATTATGCATTTCTGGCTGATATTTAACTTTTTCAAATTCAGAATCTATTTCCTGCTCACACGCTAAGTTATTTAGTGTTGTAGCTGTATTTCTACTTTGTGCAGTATTGGACAGCGGGTTCTGACTTGCAATTTGGTTCGGAATTGACATAATCATACCTAGAAAGTTAGTTAAGCATTAACCTGTTATGTCTCTTGCTCAGTTAATTATCCACGCGGACATGGCTTGGCTATAAGTAAGGCATGTAGCATACGAGGAACAAGGGCGCACAAATCAATACCCACGATTAATGTGTACACCCCAGTGACAATCCTTGCTGCCCACGGTTTGAGTTTAAAACGAAAAGTCTTGCACCGAATCAAAGCACCGCCGATGTGGATGCTTTTTATGCCGTACGAATTGCTAAATCAAGCCTTTTTTAGGAAGAGACATAATTAGGAAATTCTTATTTGGTTTGTAAAAATGGCATTGTATATACATACAACAGAAATACAATTAAAAATTGATCATTGTTTCTTTAGAAAGCCTCTGAATAAATGGCAGTGCTCCATTTTTAATGACGTGTTAATACCTGAAAACGGTATTGTTGCACAAATCAATTTAAGGACGAACCGCCCCAAACTCCATGCGGATTTACGCCACAATCGTTACTGGCGCACCTAATTGCGTGAAGCGATTTAAGATCGCAACACGCACTTGTAGTTCTGCCACTTGCACATACGTACATTTTAGCAGTAGCAAGGTATGACTAATTTGTGTAACAACGCCCATCCCAGCCACAATCCTTTGGGGAGTGGCGTAAGCGTGCGTGCAAACAGCACAGCTGCTATGTGCTCTTTAATATCATGCCGAGCGCTTGTAAGTAGGGGCGGCTGCTTACAAATAGCCCTGTTTCACACGCTTTTTGAGCCACGGCCTCTATAAAACGTTGATGCACGGACCTGAGCTTGCTGTGCCGTTTGCCATGAGCGAGTCTGCGCCTCGGTGTTACTGGTATGAGCGGCTTTTAGGCGAGGAAGTAGCGTCAGTGCGCGCTCATAGCAAATGGGAAGGGCGCTAGCAGCCTGTCGGACTTAAGACTGATCTACTACGGAAAAGCCGGATTTGGCCATATTTCACGCATTTTCTCATTTAATAGCCAGCTATTCGCCTCAAAAACGCACGAAATCTGTCTCAAACCAGTCTTTCCCTCGCTACGATCGCTTAAGTCCGACAGGCTGCTAAGTAGATGTTTAGATTGTGCAGCTCGTCTTATAGCCGTAGCGCATTTTGTTAGGCAGTGGAATAAACGTGGGTTGCGTCAGCATTCTGGCATAAGCTTGCATTAATTATTATTTTTAACGAATTTATGTATCAGAAAAATTAAAGAATGAAATTCGATTTTCTTTCATAAAGCTGATATTTTTTATCATAAATAGGCGGTTTGGGATTGGATATGCTTTATACGCAGATTTTTGAGAATGGGTGTTATTTATCACTTGGCAAGTGGTTGTTTTGGAATATAATGAGAACAGTTATCAGTCTTAGAAGCCTGCCATGTATGTTTGCATCTGTAATAGTGTTACCGACAAAGCCATTTACAAAGCCGTGGCCGGTGGCGTGCGCACCTTTGCTGAGTTACAAGAGCAAACAGCCGTGTCAACCTGCTGTGGTCAGTGCACCAGCTGTGCTAAGCAAGTGATGGCTGATGCTTTAAGCGCACAACCTGTGCCACAGGCCATACGCTGGATGCCACAGCGCATGGTTTCGGCATAGCCGTTACAGGCTTATTACTTAAATTCGCAGGCCTTAAAGGCAGTTGTGGATTTTAAGCTTCTATGAGACGAATGGTAAATCGTGCTCCACCTAGCGTTGATTGATCGACCCAAATTTCCCCTTGATGCAAAGTCACTGCTTTTTTAGCAATTGCTAGCCCTAAACCAAATCCTCCGCTCGCCCTGTCTCGGCTTCGATTGAGCCGATAGAAAGGCTCGAAAATATGCTCACGCTCTTTGTCTGGAATGCCAGGGCCGTCATCCTCAATGGTGATTTCTAGCTCACCTGCGTTATTTTGTAAGGTGGATATCTTGATTTTATGCTCTGCATATTTGGCGGCATTGCGCAAAAGATTACTAAGCGCACGGCTTAGCAGTTTAGAGTCACCCAATACCATGCTATTTTGTGAGTGAATAGCATGGCTAACTTCTTTGCCGTGCATGACATGCTCTAGCGAATTTAAAACCATATGTAGCATTTCGGCCAGATTAATTTTATGCATTGGCAGTGCTTGTTGTTGCTCAATTTTTGTTAGGCTAAGTAGCTCGCTAACTAGCTCATTAAGTTCTTGTAAATCATTTTCCATTGCTAAAAAACGCGGGTTGAGATCATTATTTTGGGCATCTTTTTTGAGTAGTTCTAGGCCAAATTCTAGCCTAGCAATCGGCGTGCGTAACTCATGGGAAACGGAATGGAGTAATTCGCTCTGTGAATCAACTAAGCGCTCAATTCTTTCTGCCATTAAATTCATGCATTGGGCAAGCGGATAGATGCTGGCGCTTTTTCTAACCTTTGCACGGCTAGATAATAGGCCAGAACCAAAGTCGTTCGCTGTTTTGGAGAGAGATTGCAATTCTCTCCAATGAAAATAAGACCAAACTCCGCAAAGAGTGAGTAATAAAAGAAAGATAATTGTGTATTGAAATCGTTTTATTTTGACAATTATGGAGGCGTGATTTTCTTTTTCAGGGGCATAAATAACCTGATTAGCGCTGCCGGGGAATTTTGAATTATCTATATCTACCCGGCGGAAATAAGCTTCGCTTTGAAAGTCAACCACCACTTTCTTTTCCAGCAACTTCTGTCTGTTGTGGGGAGCAATCATGGCTATTGCGCGTTCAAGTGGGATAAGGGTATAGCTATTATCGGATTTTTCCTGCAGCGTTTTAAAACGCTTAAACCAGAGCGCCCCTTGGCTATCGTCTAGATATAGTTCAACTAAAAAAATCTGAGCAACCGCATCTTTAACTGAATATTGTTCAAGCTGCTCTGCATAAAAATGAGTGGTTATATAGCTGAGCACTTGCGTTAATGAAAGGGTGACGACGGCAATCAATACAAAGATACGTAAATAGATGCGATACATAGCGGTTTACTCCCAGGCTGAAGGGCTAAATAAATAGCCTTCACCCCAGATGGTTTTTATTTTTTTTGAATCATGATCGTTAAACTTGCGGCGTAAACGCGAAATACTATTATCAATACTTCTATCTGTCCCATCAAATTCAATACCGCGCATGGATTTTAAAATATCATCGCGTGATAAAACACGGCCTGCGGATTCGGCCAGTAAGAGTAATAGTTTGAATTCCGAATTACTTAAATTATAGGTTTCATTTTTCCAGCGTACACTTCGATCTGTTTTGGATATTTCTAGTTCGCCAAAGCTAAGTGGGGCGTTTGGGGTACTCAGCTTTCTTGCGCCTCGTCTTAATAGTGCCCGTAATCGGGCGAGTAGAATTCGGGGTTGGATCGGCTTATTAATATAATCATCTGCGCCTTGCTCAAGGCCAGAAACTTCATCAAACATATCTTCGCGTGCAGTCAGAATTAAGATAGGCACTTTACTTATTTCACGAATATGTTGGCATACGACCATGCCATCTAAGCCAGGTAGCATCAAATCGAGCACAATAATATCGGGCAGAGTTGCCTTATAGTGGTCGAGAGCCGTGTCCCCGCGACTAATGATCTCTACCTTAAACTCATAGCTGCTGAGGTACTCCTGAATGAGCGCCGCCAGCTTGGAATCATCTTCTACTAGCATTAACCTGTACATTATTAGCCCTTAGCTTGATATGCAGTCGGTATTGTACAAGCGCTTGCCAGTGATGGCTTGGGGAAAGACACTTCGTTGCAAAGATCTACACTTTCTATACATCTTAATTTAGCTTTTTATTACATACAATTTTGCGACAAATTATAAACAACTCAAGAGGGATCTTTTTATGATCGAACTGTTATGATGGTTTACTTTCAAAAAACGAGTAAGCATCATGCGTCGTATTATTGCTCTGGTTTCTCTATTTGTGGTTGCTCCCCTTTATGCCGCAGATCAGCCAGCAGATGAATCAAAAATAACCCTTGCTGTTGGAATGGCTTACGGCTCGGAGTTTGTAGGCGGCAAGAAGAATAAAGTATCCCCTCTCTTTTATGCTGATTATCAGGCTGCAAATGGTTTTTTTGCAGGCATACGTGGCATTGGCTTTCAGGTAGGAAAAGGTATTTTTGATAGCAGTATTGCTTTAGGTTATGGGGGCAGTCGTGGTGACGATATTGCCAATTATTCAGATACAAAAATTAAATTTAAGGGGATGGGAGATATTAAAAACTCGGCGCTATTAAATTTAAAGGCTGGGGTAAATCTATGGGAGATTGCGCATTTATCCTTGGGGGCAGAGTTGAAGCTGAATCATCGTGAAAATGGCAATGCCTATAATGTAACGCTGGCGGTTCCTATTTACTCTACAGAGGCTGATCAAATATCTATTGGTGCCTTTGCACATTATGCCGATGCTAAATACGCGCAAACTTATTATGGTGTGACTGCAGTGCAAAGCATTGCCTCAGGGTATAAGGCTTATGCGCCTACGGCGGGGTTTGATACGGGCAGCTTAAGCCTGACGTGGAATCACTCCTTTGATAAAAACTGGGGGATTTCCTCATCTGTAGGGGTGAAGCGTTTATTTAAGAATGCTGAAAATAGCCCTTTAACAGAATCAAAAACTAGTCCTTTAGCTTCTCTTGCTGTGAGTTATTCGTTCTAAATACGGCGCTGTGCGGTATGGGAGATTGAAATGAAACAACGAATTCTAGGTTTCGATTTGGCCCGTGCCTAGGCTATTTTTGGAATGGTGATTTGCAATTATTGGCCATAGAGAAAAAAGCACTACTAAAGCGGACCGGTTGAGCCTGTAAATCTTTCTGTGTAAGTGCCTTTGGAATTACTGGTGGTTGTTCAGTCGGTTCGTCCCCCTGTGTCAGGATAGTTGAGATACTCCCTTTTCACGAGCCCAAGAAACTTTCCATCCGCGCGTTGTCGTAGCAATTTCCCTTCCGACTCATCGAGGCTTATAAACCCGCCGCAACGATTTTTTTTGGTAGCTATAAGAGCAATATTGGCTGCCGCGATTCGAGTGTAAAACCAAGCCTTTACTGGGACGTTTATGTGCCAAGGCCAGTGTTAATTCGGCACTTACTTACTTTTTCATCATTCGTGAACCCATTGGATAACGGACAATCTCACACGTAAATACATCCTTAACCCCCGCCAAATACAACCAGGCTGAAGGTCTCCGTTAACTCCATCATGCCTCATCCCTTCGGTTGTGGAATTATGTTGAAAGCAAGAAGCGGCCCCAACTATGGTTCGAAAACCTTAGCTCGCTAGGCCCGTTCAATGCTTTGTTTGAATCAAGCAAAACATCAAGCAAAACGAATAACGGTTGTGATGTGATGCCTAAGTGATAAGGCTTTAGTCGTAACTTAGCTCTGTAGCCGCCTTGCCATGAAAAACGCGATAAACGTAAGCGGTGTATGCGAGCACGACCGGTAGCACCACGGCAGCAACCACTAGAATCGCCCATAGCGCCTCCGTGTCACTTGCGGCCTGCCATATCGTCATTTTGCTGATAACGATATCTGGAAATATGCTGTAAGCAAGCCCCCAGAACGATAGCAGCACAATGCTTACACACAGCACAAATGGCACCCAACAATAGCGGTCATCTCCTTGGGCCTGGCGGCGAGCAAGGCGCGGCAGTAAGTAATTCAGCAATGCAAATAAGCCAAAAGTGACTAGTGGCAGTGGCAATAGCAGCAGAAACTGCGGCAATGCAAACCACTTGACGGCGATCGCTGGGCTTGCCAAGGGGGTGGCGATAGAGACTAAGGCCACAGCTGCGATTGCGCCTAATAACACCTGTTTTGCCCAAACATAAGCACGAGCTTGCAATAAGCCTGTGGTCTTTAGAATTAGCCAACTGGCCCCTAGTAAGGCATAAGCGGTGCAAAGGCATAAGGCCGTTAACCAGGCAAAGCCCCAAGCCACCCATCCTTCGCTAAAACCCATCAGATAACGGCCCAGCATCAAGCCCTGCATCAGGGAAACCAGCAGGGAGCTGACGAAAAAAGCGCTATCCCATAATGGCTGGTGTGGCTCACGCGCTTTAACGCGAAAATCAAAGGCGACCCCACGGATAATGAGCCCGCCTAGCATGAAAGCAAGCGGCAGATAGAGCTCACTAGACACGAGTGAATTAGCGGCGGGAAATGCGGCGAGCAATAAGCCTATTCCCAATACCAGCCAAGTTTCATTTGCATCCCAGAACGGGCCTATCGTCGCAAGCATCTGGGTTTTTTCCGCACGCTCTACGCGCGGCAGTAGCAGGCCGATTCCGAGGTCGTAGCCGTCTAGTACCACATAGATCAGCATCGACAAGGTTAACAAGCCAGCGAAAATAACAGGCAGCCAATAAGTCAGATTCATGCGAGTTGCTCCTGTTGAGTGAGTACCTGAGCACTGGCGGCCTTTTTAGCCAAATGAAATAGCACCGACACGTAGGCGACAAGTAGAAACGCATATAGAGATAGGTACATGGCTAAACTAGAAGCCAGCATGGTTGGCGTAGCACCACCAGCGGCTTCAGCGGTAGTTAACACGCCTGTGACTAGCCAAGGCTGGCGCCCCATTTCTGTGACATACCATCCCGCCAATGTGGCGACCCATCCAGAAAAAGTCATTCCCACCAGAATACGCAATAGCCAGCGTGGTGATTCTTTGCGGCGCAGCTTCCATGCGGCCAGCCAAGAAACAAGCAGCATCAGCGAGCCGATACCCGCCATGACGCGGAAACTCCAAAACACTTTTGCTACAGGGGGATGTTGGGGAAAGGACTCAAGTCCTTTTATTTCTCCATCCAAAGAGTGGGTGAGGATCAGGCTACCCAGCTTTGGAATACCCAGCGCGAAGTCATTGTTGTGAGTCTGCTCATTGGGCAGCGCAAACAATAATAAGGGCACAGATTGCTCCGTTCGCCAGATGCCCTCTATCGCGGCCAGCTTGGCGGGTTGTACTTCTCGTGTTTTCAAGCCATGCATGTCCCCCACTACAATCTGCAGTGGAATCAACAGCGCAGCGGCAAGCACGCCTGTTTTTAAGGTCAGGCTCACTCCTTCACTGCTGTCCCCCTTCAGCCGGCGATAGGCGGACAAACCGGCTAATAAGAAAGCGGCCGTTAGGCCAGAAGCAATCAGCATGTGCGCGAAGCGGTATGGGGCAGAGGGATTGAAGATGACTTCTAACCAACTTGTCACAACGGCGTGGCCATTGACCATCTCGAAGCCAGCAGGCGTTTGCATCCACGAGTTAAGCGTCAAGATCCAGAATGTCGACATGGTATTGCCGAGAGCCACGATCAAGGTGGCTAAGGTATGAGCACGTTCGGAAATGCGAGATCTTCCGAACAGCATCACGCCAAGAAAGGTGGCTTCTAAGAAAAAGGCCGTAAGAATCTCATAAGAGAGCAGCGGTCCAGCAATATTGCCGACGACACGCATAAAGCCTGGCCAATTGGTACCAAATTGGAAACTCATGGTGGCACCGGTGACCACGCCTAGTGCAAATGACAATGCAAATATCTTGATCCAAAAAGCATAGGCGTCCATCCAAGCCTGTTGGCCGGTTTTAATATAACGCCATTTGAAAAATAATAGAAACCAGCCCAGTGCAATGTTAATAGAGGGAAAAAGAATATGAAAACTGATATTGGCGCCAAATTGAATGCGCGCCATAGTAAGCGCATCAAGTACGTTCATAGAGTGTCTTTGTAAGTTAAGGCGGGGTGATAAAGTAGGCGTGCCACCACTTCAGGCATCGGCATCAGCGAGTAGAGTGGCGGAAACACAAGTATTTAAGCGAGAAGTGGGCTTATAGGGCTAAGCAGAGCCATGACAAATCTATGTCATGGCATTTAAGGCAATCTCTGCTTTATTGTGTAAGTCTTTTGCGAATCCAGAAATCCATGCTAACAAAACGTCCGCCACCATAAAAGAACAGCACCAGCAGCATGACAAAGTAAGTGGCGGCGAACTCCATCCCGTTATTTAGAATAACAGGGTCGCCAAACTCGGTAATGTAGTTATAACGGCCAGGGAAGTTCTCTGCCAGCCAAGATAAGAGCCCTGCCAAGCGCTGACTCGATTCCGCACCTTTGTCAGCAATAGCCAACCAGCCGCGTGGCAAGTGCACCATAGCGCTGGCAGCACTCATCAAGATCATCATCGGAATGGCCATGACGCGGGTAAATAGCCCTAGAGCGATACAAATCAGACCGGCTACTTCGGTTGCCACCGCTAAAAACGCAAATAGGAAGGGTAATGGCAAGCCTAAACCTCCATCACTGGATGAAGCGCCAAACCAAGCAACGGACTCATTAAAGCCGACCACTTTAGAATATGCGCCTACATAAATCACCGGCAATAAATAAAGCCGAATACAAAGTAGGGCTATAAAGTCATATCGGCTGCACGCTGAAACTGCACTATCAAAATAATGCATTATTTTCTTAATCATTTTCATATTCCTTGTGTTTTGTATTTGGGCCAAGTGCTGTTTATTTTCAGCATTCGAGCCTTAGCGTAGATTGGTGTTGAATCAGGCCAATTTCTGTAGCTTCACTTAGCCAATGCTGCAATTGCATTTCTGTTGTTTCTGTACTGGATTTCAAAGCCAGGAAAGAGCAGCTAGTGCCTATTTGCGAAAGCATCCAATGATCAAACAGGCTTAAAGGCTTGCGGATGACTTGATGTTGGGCGTCTCGAAAAATAGCGAAAGAGCCCTGTAAACCATCGATTTCTTGATTGAGCGTTATACAAAGCAGGGTTGGATTAGTTGTAAGGATGGATTCGTTGGATAATCCTTCCGGTGAGCAATGGCTAACGATGCCTTCATCAATCTCAACACAAAAAAGCACCCACTCGTATTCCAAACCCTGCCGTATTTCTGGCGAAACTCTTTCTTGAATAAATGTTAAAAATTCGGTGGCAATATGATGAAACTCAGGCGAGAGCGCATGATGGTCTTGCAGAAAATCATCAATATGCTGTTGAACGTTTTTTATTCCCGTTTTTTGATAAAACACGGGGAAAGTGTGTTCAATTACATTTTCAATATTGCCACGCAAAAATTCGCGATACAGTAAAATGCTAGGATCTTTAGTGATGGATTGTTTATTGCGCAGTATGCTGCTGAATTCCTGACTAAGCTCCATATTTACGTAAGCGCTCATTTCATGTTCCTTTTGCGGCATTTATTGGATGTTTCTAATGCGAATAGAGCAATTGGCTACCTAGCTCTGAAACTTCCCCGCATAAGTCTTTTAATGAAGGAAGGTGGTTGTCCCTTTCTAATACCAAGGGCTTAGTACCGTGCAATTTAATAGTTTGCTTAGCCAGTTCAATCACTTCGCCGCATACATTTGCACCATGTGTATCAATAATGACGCCATCCTCTTGCTGCCAATGGCCTGCAATATGAAAATACCGAATTGAGGCTGATGGTAGGTTGGCAATAAATTTAAGCGGATCGTAATCATGATTTACGCCATTAACATAAGCATTGTTGATATCTAGCAATAGCTGGCATTGGCTGCGTTCAACAATTTCGTTAATAAATTCCGCTTCGTTCATTTGCCCATCATGGTTGTAGTAGTAACTGATGTTTTCCAGAATAAGCGTGCGTTCTAGAATATATTGCGCTTGCCGTATTTTTTCCGAAATATATACCGCCATCTCTGGGCTGCGGGGAATCGGCAATAAATCGTATAAATAGCCTTGTTTGTCCCTGGAATAGCTCAAGTGATCGCTATATACGTCGATCTGGTAGCGATCGAGAAAGCGTTTTACTCTTTTAATAAACTCTATATTTAAGGGCAAGGTATCGCCAATTGAAAGGCTTAGCCCATGGGCAATCAGTGGGTATTTGCTAGAC
Source organism: Iodobacter fluviatilis (assembly GCF_004194535.1). NCBI lineage: Bacteria > Pseudomonadati > Pseudomonadota > Betaproteobacteria > Neisseriales > Chitinibacteraceae > Iodobacter > Iodobacter fluviatilis. The sequence continues at coordinate 3,413,998 of NZ_CP025781.1, forward strand.
AGAATATCCAGCTGCTCACGTTTCCTTCCGCCCACTTCCAACCAGTTTTCAATGGTCAGTTCAAGAAAATCAATATTGGGGTCTATGGGCTGATCAGATAGCCATTGAGCGTGCTCGCTGCGTAGCCCTACTCCCAGAGAGGAAGGGGCTATTGTCCGCATACTCCCTCCGTCATTTTGTAGCTTGAAGCAGCTGCATGTGTCCCTTGCCCAGATTTGCCGCATTTTCCGTCACGAGCGCGTACCAATTTGTCCTGAGGATCACTCTTAAGGTCGGCTTTCTCGTACATTTTTACGGTTCCACATTTCCCGCTTGCGCACTTTCCGCCATTGCCACTTTCACTTTTTACGGGCTGTGCTGCATGGCTGGTTTTGGCCATCAATGGCTCTGCATACATAGTCACCAATGAAGTCATCGCTATCGATAAAATGATTTTATTTTTCAATTTTTGCCTCTTTTTTTGGATTAAACGAGTTTAATTATTTATTAAAATTACGATGGTTTTATCGCAATACAATTTAATTCACAGAAATAGATGACAAATCTCGCCCAGCATAAACAGGACCTTTGTAGTATTTCTTAATGATGGCAATAGACTGATCTTTGGTGCGTAGACTTTTGCCCATGAAATGGTTCAAAACGAGGTTTTTAGCTTGAACTGCCGCAGCAATCTTGCCGACGGTGGAAGGCTTGGCGTGTAGGAAAGCAGAGCTGGAGTCGGCCCCTTCATCAATAGCGAGCGGCATGACCAATATGTCGGCATTTTTAGCAAAATCAATAAAATGCTGATTGCTGCCGTTTTGATCGGCCGAGATCACAATCCGCCCTTCGGGTGTATCAATTCGGTATGCCAGCGTAGGGACATTGCCATGAGGAATACCGAGGGCTGAGATCGTAATATCACCGTCTTCATAGACTTTTGTTGCGGCTGTTTGATGGTAATCCACATCAGTCAGCTTCACTTTTAAGGGAATATCTCCTTTTCCATCAAAGATTCCTGATAAATAAGCATAAGCGCCATTTTTGGCAAATTGAGCGTTCATGAAATGAGTCAAGCTAGGAAATGCTTCACTTGCTGTTGGGCCAGCAATGTCAATATTGTGCGGGGCATTAAAGAAATAACTGCCTTTCAAAAGAGCGGGCAAATCTGAAACGTGGTCGGTATGAAAATGGGTTAGACCGATAAAACGTACATCCTCTAGTTTTGCGCCAGACTGACCAAACCGTAGAAATGAGCCCCCACCAGCGTCGATCATGAATAGAGGTTTGTTTTTCCACCAGATCAAGGATGCAGAAGAAGAGCGGCCATCATCTGAAATGGGGCCACCAGAACCCAAAAGCTGCAATGAATAACTCTTGTTTTTGCAAGGGCCTTCATTTGCCCCCGATAGGGCAGATATACACGCAAGTCCTATCGCAAGAATAAAAGTATAAATTTTCATTTTTTATATATCTCTTAGTAGTTAAATAAGTGCTATTTAATGACTTAACGATTGCTAATTAAATAGCTAATTTAAATCGTTTAAACAGGGAGCATGGAATAAGCGACCATGTATAAGCGCGTTAAGTGTTTTAATCAGCACAATGAGCCATAGACCTAACAAAAGCCCAGCAAGCACAATGCCTATCACCTCGAACACAATAAGTTGAGTTATGAAGTACAGATTCAATGTAGCTGCAACATAGACCCCCAGCGGGAAGGTTAATCCCCACCAGCCAAGATTGAATGGCAAGCCTTCTCGGCGATAATGACTCATAAATAAAATGGCACACACGAGCCACCAAATCCCCATTCCCCAAAGCAGCAGACCGCCAATCACACCAAAATCCCTCGCTGTGATGGCCACGCTAGCTAATTGAGTTCCGCTGAAGGCTGCAGGCGCGGCTTGTCCAAGAGTGAGTAAGCCAAGAGCGCCAGTGCCAATGGGGCCAAGGGTTAACCAACTTGAAACACCCAAGTCTCGATGCGGTAGTTTGTGGATCACTAATCGAAAAAACACCAGCGTCAAAACCATAAATGCTTGCGGCACTGAAATAGCCCAAAGAACATAGCCTGCTCCGATAATATAACGAGCAATTTCTGGAGCGAGGTGAGGCGCTAATACTGCAGCACTTGATGCTGCGACTTCTGGCGCAACAATGGGCAAGAGCAGCACGGCAGTGAGCTTTTCAAATGCATGGTTTTGAGAGCGAAAGGCTAAATAAGGCACGCCAATCGCAATCACCACAGCAAGCACGACATCGAAGCACCAAACAAAAAAAGCCAGCGAGTAAACATCTGAGCCAAAGCGTGGACCTGCAAAAATGACGATGCCATTAATAATAGGAACCAGCCCCATGGGTATAGCGCCAAGGAACATGGACTGGACGGGGTGCTGTAGCATGGGTTTGATCGTGTCAGGGTAAATAATCAATCTAGCCGTAAACATCAATGCAAAAATCATGTATACAACCGTATCGATAGCCCAAAGTGCTTCAGCAAGTATTTGTTGGCCACTAAAGTGAATCGGCAGTGCGGCCAAAATTAAAAACACAATGCCGTTTCCCATCGTGATGGCAAACCAGTTAGGCGTGAACTGGCGAACTTTCTCTGCAAGGCTTCCCATAATCATCATCCTTCGTAAGGAGTGAATGCATCTACTTCATAAGGAGTAGATGCCTCTAATATAGAACGGTGCTATTTATAAAAAAAATACATATTTACTATGGCTGCCATATGATTTTGATATAGATTGATATTATGAACTTTACCCACCTCGAAGCATTCTTTGCTGTAGTAAAAATGGGCAGCGTGACGGCTGCATCAGAGCATCTGCACGTCAGTCAACCTGCGTTGACACGGGAGATTAGGGAGCTTGAAGAGCGTTTTGGCGTTGTACTTTTTGATCGTTTACCAAGAGGCATGAAACCTACGGAGGCAGGAGTTCTACTTGCTCAGTTCGCTGCCCAAATCTTTACATTAGCCAATTCAGCCGAAAATGCGGTAGGAGAGTTTGCTGAGGTGCTACGTGGTGATCTTCGCCTTGCGGCCAGCCGAACCATTGGCGTTTACTTCTTACCTAAAATTTTAGACACTTTCCGGCGTCTTTATCCTGGAGTGACCATTGACTTGGCCGTTACAAATACGGAGCAAGTTGAAGAGACGCTTTTGACCCAAGAAAGACAAGTCGGCTTTATCGAGGGAACATACGATATTGCATTGTTCGATGCCGTATTGATTGGGCACGATGAGATTATTCCAGTGGTAAGTCCATCCAACAGCTTGTATGCCAAAGGCAGCGTAAGTGCTGCGGAAATAGGCTGTGGCGAACTCGTGGTGCGGGAGGCAGGCTCTGGCTCCCGTGCAGTTGTTGAGCAGTCATATGCACAGCATGGTCTTGTGCTTGCGCCTAAATTGTATGTTGGTAGCACGGAAGCGATCAAACAGTTACTACTGCTTGGCAATGCGGTCGCGTGGATTTCCCAGCGAAGCATCGCGGAAGAGTTAGCCAATGGCTCGCTTGTGAAGTTAGCTGTTACTGACTTGAAGATTGAGAGAGATTTCACCATGATCTGGCGAAAATCACGAGGACTTAGCCCAAGTGCTGGCGCATTTCGCACCTTGGTCAAAAAAATGCTCTACTAAAGAGTGCTCAATATTGAAGTTGAAATGCACGAAAGTGCTTGGGTATTTAGAAGTGGCGGGCGCATTACGGTAATTGTCAAAGTAGTGGAGATGTTTTTACGATTTAAGCTACCTGTAATTCCTTGCTTGTTTTGGGCTCAATGACCCAGCCTGGGTTGAGTTGTACTTCGTTTTGCCAGATCCAGTTCCGAGTTGTGTTCCGCCACCGTTCCGGCCGTACCAAGCGGGCGGTTTGGTAGACGGCATGGCGTTTTTCTAATAGAGCTTTGTCCTGCCCTTGATGCCGTTGCGATGGCGTGACGAATTAAATCCCGCTGTGCCGGTGCGTATGGCTGTACCAATCCACAAAGCGCCTGACCCATTGCCTTGCTTCATCCAGACTGGCAAAGCCTTTATTTGGCAAGGCGGGCTGTATCTCAACTATCCTGATACAGGGGGCTAAATTGCCGCTGCAATCTATTTGGCGCGACTTTGCCGCATTCACCTTTGTATGAACGGTGCTTTTTAGGCCGAACGCACGACTTCAAACCCCGCTCTTGCATTAACATCAATCGGTGGGAGAGCTGTATTATTTTCGGCGACGGGCATGGGTGATTTTAGGCGCAGGTTCAATGGCAGCAATTCCGCCAGCGTCATACTTCGAGCTCCATTCACTCAAGCAAGTGGGGCTACGAATATCAAAATAAGCGGCAGTTTTCTGCAGGGAAATATGATTGTCCCACATGTGCTGGAGCACGGAGAGCTTGAATACGGCATCGTAATGACTGTATTTGGGTGTTAAGCACGATCCACCATGCAGGAGAAATGACCTCACCCAGTTACGAAAAATGGCGTACTCGATGCCATGTTGGTTGGCGATCATTTTGATGTCTGCTTCGGCATTTAAATATTACTGAACAACAGAAAGCTTGCGTTGCGTTGTGTGCTTGGACATAAAAACACCCCAAAAATATGGACGGGTGTCCAATTTTTTGGGGCAGTTCATTTAGCGTCTTTTTTTGTGTTCTAAAAAATGATTATATGCCCAGTTCTTCAACCCATTTTAGTGCTTGAACGTGAGAGCCGTTTAGCATGTCAGGCGTGAGTTGCAGCTGCTCACATAAAAAGGGTACTTCAGACATGCTTGGGTCTTCACAAGCCTCTGCTAGTGCTAGGAAGGGGCCGTAAATGCCTGTGCGGGTCAGTAGGGCATCTGTGACATTCTCTGGCAAAATCAGTGTTTCTAATATTTTTTCCATTGGCATATCGAGCAATACATCGAGTAGCGAGAATACGCCAACGATAAATAGATTGTCTCTATCCTGGCCATCTAGCAGATGAGAGCCCAGTAATTCAACTAAACGGCCACGGGTAATCGCTGTTTTGAGTAGGGCAGGTGGTGAACCATTATCCGCACCCGCTGTAACTAAGAGCAGAGTGAGCCAGCGGTATAGTTTTTGGTAGCCTAGAATAGTCACTGCATGGCGGAACGATTGAATTTCACAGGATAAGCCAAACCCAACTGAATTAATGTAGCGCAATAGTTTAAAAGATAAAGCCACATCACGTTTAAGTGCATTTTCAATATCTTTTAATTCTGCATTGTTACGCAGCATATTTAAAAGATTTAGGATGTTGGCATACGAGGGGTTAATGACTTTAGCTGACAGTGTTTCTGGGCGGGCAAAGTAATAACCTTGGAAACATTCAAAGCCTAAATCCATGCATTGTTTGAATTCGTCTTTTGTTTCAACCTTTTCTGCAACTTGTAGTGCTTTAGAGCCGCGTAATTCTTTAGATAGTGCTGGCACTTGTGCCATGCCTAATAGCTGTATATCTATCTTGATATAATCAGCAAACTCTAAAAACGGTGCAGTTTGAGGGGTAAGTAAAAAATCATCGAGGGCAATTGAGAAGCCTTGGTCTTTCAGGCTTTGCAAACGTGCTAATAATTGTGGTGTCGCTTCGGTAGTTTCAACGACTTCTAAAACCACACGCTCTGGATGAAGTAATTCTAAGAAATTACTTTCTAACATTGATTCAGCAACATTGATAAAGGCTAATTTATTACCTACTAGCCAATCTGTTCCCATATTACTGAGCGTGTTTACCAGTACATTGGTACCAGCTTGCATATCACTGGAGAAATTTGCGGTAACCGCTTCTTTATTGAGTCGAAATAACAGCTCATAGCCAATAATTTCTTGTTGGCGATTAAGGATAGGCTGGCGGCCTATAAATGCATGGTCTTGCGTCATATTTTGGAAACACCCTGTACGCGACATCGAGGTGATATTCGCACCGGAAAATTGTACCAGTTCTGTGTGCAGCTAGGGGTATGAATTATCCTAGCTGCAAATGTTATGGAGCTACTCAGTTTTTTCAAGGAAGCGCGAGGTACGGATTGCAGAGTTATCTGCGTCCGCAGCACCTAGCAGATCTTCCATGTCTAAAACAAGCACGACGGAGCCATCTCCCGATAATGTTGCACCCGCAACACCTTTAGGGCGAATGTTTTGCAGTGGTTTAATGACCACATCATCTCGGCCAATAAAGCTATCTACGGCCAAGATAAAGGAATGTTCAGCAGATTGCATCAACACGCCAAACTGCGGTAGTTGAACGTCTTCCCAGCCAAGTAGGCTGGCCAAGGAGCGTACTGAGAGGATTTCATCACGTACCACAATCGTGGCACGGCCAGATACTTCTTGGATTTGTTCGTGACGAATTGGGATAATTTCACGCACCATAGCCAGTGGTACTGCAAAGGGTTGGTCGCAAACGCGCACCACCAATACCGGCAGAATCGCCAAGGTGAGTGGCAGAGAAATGGTAAAGCGTGAGCCTTCGCCAACTACCGATTGAATATCGATACGGCCATTAAGGCGCTGGATATTGGTTTTAACCACATCCATACCCACACCGCGTCCTGATACGCTGGAAACTTGGTCTTTGGTCGAAAAACCAGGCATAAAAATCAGTTGCAAGCTTTGTTTGTCATCGAGGCTATTCGCTGTTTCGACGTCAATTAAGCCTTTTTCGACTGCTTTTTTACGAATCACATCGGGGCGCATTCCTCGGCCATCATCCGAAATCGCGATCAGAATATGGTCGCCAACTTGCGTGGCGGATAGCTGAACAATCGCTTTAGCTGATTTGCCGCTGGTTTTACGGTCTTCCATGGTTTCAATACCATGATCAACCGCATTACGTACTAAGTGGACGAGTGGATCATTTAAGTCCTCGAGCATGGTTTTATCTAGCTCGGTTTCTTCACCAGAAATAACCAGCTCAACGTCTTTACCGAGTTGGCGGGCTAAGTCGCGCGCTAAACGCGGGTATTTTTGGAATAAGCGGCCAATAGGCTGCATGCGCGTTTTCATTACCGCGTTTTGTAAATCACCTACCAAGAGATCGAGCTGGCTAATTGCCTCATCCATCGCTTTTAAGGTGTTGCTATCCATCTTGCCTGCCATAATATCGGTGCGTAACGTAGTCAGACGGTTTTTGGTTAGACCAATTTCACCTGATAAGTTAAGCACTTGATCTAGTCGTACAGTATCAATACGAATCGTGGCTTCTTGGGGGGCCGCTGCAACTTGCTGCTGCTGTTGCTGCTGTTGAGGGGCGGGTGCCGCAGCTTTTATAGGAGCGGGTTTTAAGCTATTCATTGGATCAGTAACAATTTGTTCCATGGCTGCAGATCCATGTTGTGTTTCGTTATCAATCGGTGCAACAACTGCTGCTATGGCTGGGCTAGGTGTGCTGCCAAGTAGTGCATTGTATAAGGCATCCCAATCAGGGCCGTGAGCCGGTGGAGCTACTGGAGCTACTGGAACTGGGCTAGGGGCTGCTGTTGCAACGTGGGCAACAGCGGTTTCTAATGGCCGTCCTTCCAATACTGCATCGAGTGCTGCGATTAATTCTTCTGGTGCATTCGCAGGTAGAGCCCCTTTCGCTAGTGCACCAAACATATCACGCACAATGCCGGTTGCGGCCATTATGGTGTCCATAATCTCGGGGGTAAGCACCAGCTCAAGCGTACGCAGCTTATCAAATAGATTTTCTGTGCGATGGCAGAGGCGCACCATCGCATCAACATTCAGAAAGCCTGCGCCACCTTTAATGGTGTGGAACCCTCTAAAAATATCGTTTAGTAGATTTTTGTCGTTAGGCCTTTTTTCAAGCTCAACTAGTTTATTGTCTACTTCAGACAGGAGCTCAGATGCTTCTGTTAAAAAATCTTGCAGCAGGTCTTCCATGCCGCCAAAGTCAGTGCTCATCTTCGCTCCCCCTAAGGTTGCGCTCTTTCATTTAATTAGAGGCTTAGAAACCCAAGCTCTCAAGCAAATCGTCTACTTGCCCTTGATTAGCCACCACATCCGTACGACCTTCAGGATTAATAACTGGGCCATTGAGTAAGGAGGCGTCACCATCTACTGTCAGGGCCTCGTGACGAACAACGGTGCCTTGTGGAGAAAACAGCAGCAAGAAGTCCATCAGATGGGCTTCCATTTGCTTGGACATAGCCAGTACTTTTTTAATGACTTGCCCAGTGAGATCTTGGAAATCTTGAGCCATCATAATTTCTAACATCTTACTGCTCACTTGATCTGAGCCTGTAACGGTGTCGTTTAAGTGTGTTCTGGTTTTTTCAACCAAAGCTTTAAACTCATCGACAGATAACTGGTTTGCTAAAAGCTTATCCCATTGCGTACCGAGTGCTTTTGCATCATCACTGATTTTGTCTTGGATGGGTTTAGCAAAATCAAGTGCATTGAGCGTACGATCTGCCGCTTGCTCGGTTAAGGTCGCGATATAAGAGAGTCGGTCACGCGCATCGGGGATGTCCGTTGCAGCTTTCTCTAATGATTTATCTAAGCCGAGTTCTTTTAGGGTGTCGTGTAATTTTCGTGTTAGTTGCCCAATGTGTGAAAACATAGCGCGAGCAGGATCGTTCATCTCTTCAGCAGTGAGTGTGACCGGAGGGCTGCTTGCTGCCAGTGGACTAACTTCAGCCGAGGCAGGAGCAGGGGCAGGGGCTTCCGGTTCACTCTCCTTATTGGAGATACTATCGAATAGCGCTTCTAGGTCAGCGGAATCTCCGCTATTTAGGGCATGATCGTTCACAGTCGCCTCCTGTGCGTCTGTCAGGTTCTTGTTCTACTTGCTCATATTGGCGAAAACTTTCTTCAGTTTTTCATCCAATGTGGCAGCTGTGAATGGTTTTACGATATAGCCATTTGCGCCAGCGGTAGCCGCTTCAATAATGTTTTCTTTTTTAGCCTCTGCCGTCACCATCATGACCGGTAGATGTTTAAGTTGTGCATCTGCGCGAATTGCACGTAGTAGCTCAATGCCAGTCATGTTCGGCATGTTCCAATCGGTAACCACAAATTCGAAAGAGCCATTTTTGAGCTTATGCAATGCAACTTGGCCGTCTTCTGCCTCGTCAACATTGGAAAAACCTAGTTCTTTCAAAAGGTTACGAACAATACGGCGCATTGTGGAAAAATCATCCACCACTAAAATACGCAGGTTACTATCTGCCATATGATACTCCATGTCGTTTACACTCTTTGTAAACGGCTTGTTTTATAAAACCGATCTTAACCAACCAGCAGAGGGGTGATTGTGTCGGCTAGAATGACGGCGTCAAATTTTGCCACATAAGCGTCGACACCAACGCTGCTTCCCATCGCTCTGTTTGCATTTGAAGATAAAGATGAATGCATTACGATGGGAATACCTTGGAAACGATTATCAGACTTAATGTGCTTAGTTAATACATAGCCATCCATCTCTGGCATTTCAGCATCTACTAAAATCATTTTTAGTTTGTCGCGCAGCCGTTCGCCGTCATGTGTGGCGCGATTCGCTAAGTTTTGCAGTTTATCCCATGCTTCACGGCCATTATTAGCTTGGTGATACTTAACACCAATTTTATCAAGTACGCTAATAATTTCTTTGCGGGCCACCATTGAATCATCCACAAAAAACATGAATGTTTCAGGATTAATGGCCGCTTTTTGTAAATCAGGAATCGTGGGGTCGCCAATCACACTGGCTAAAATTTGCTCTACATCTAAGATGGATACGAGCTTGCCATCGGGTAGTTCGGTGAGGGCGGTAATTAATTGTTGATTACCTGCCAGCATGGTTTCTGGCGCACGAACCTTGTCCCAATCAACTCGAATAATACGATCCACTTCATGAACGAGGAAGGCTTGAGTGTGCTTCGAGAATTCAGTCACAATCATGGTGCTGGTGGCTTCTGCTGAAGGCGTTTCTTGTGTAGCTACAAATGTTGCTAGTGCAATAACGGGGATGATATTACCACGCAAAGAAAGAACACCTTCAACACCAAGGGGCATATTTGGAGTCTTGGTAATTTTTGGTGTTTGGGATACTTCGCGTACTTTAAACACATTGATACCAAATATTTCACGCGTGCCTAGGGTAAACAGCAGGATTTCCATTTTATTGGAACCAGCTAGCTTGGTTCGCGCATCAATGCTTTCAAGTAAATTGCTCGAATTACTTGACATGAATCACCTCCGCTGTTGTTCTTAGTGGTGCATTATTCTTTAATTAGGAAATTGGCAACTGCTTCAGATAGTCGATGCGCCTCAAATTTGGCAACATAACCATCAACACCAACGGATTGCCCTAGTTTTTGATTAGAGGCACCAGATAATGACGAGTGCATTAAAACTGGAATCCCTGCAAAACGTGGGTCACTCTTAATTAATTTGGTGAGCATATAGCCATCCATTTCTGGCATTTCTACGTCGGTGAGCACCAAATGAACCATGTCTCTTACTAATTTTCCCTGCAAATCTGCAGATTGTGCGAGGCGCTGCAATTCTTCCCAAGCACGCTTGCCATTAATGGTAGAAATATGTTTGATATGCATCGCATCTAAGGTCATTTCAATTTGACGGCGAGCAACGATCGAATCATCAGCAATAAAAACAGTTTTTGAGGCTAAGCTAACATCTTGAATTAAGGACTCAGGGTCGATTTTATCAGAGCCAGGTACAGATTCAGCCAGTACCTTTTCAACGTCCATCATCATTACAAGCTTATTATTTGGAAGCTCGGTTACCGCAACAACTAAACCGCCCATTTGTGACATTAGCATGTCGGGAGGTACACGCATTTGCGACCAATCCAGTCGTAAAATGGTGTCAACCGCTTCAACTAAAAAACCCTGTGTGTGGCCGTTATATTCAGAAACAATCATGATTTCTGGGCGCGTTGTGGTAGCAATACCCGCGTAGCGTGCTAAATCAATGACGGGAACCAGTACTCCGCGCAAACTCACCATTCCTTCGATTGAAGGGGGCATATCTGGCGCTTTGGTGATTTCCGGCGTTCGCATGACTTCGCGCACTTTGAACACATTGATTGCAAAGTTTTCTCGTCGGCCAGAGCGCTCATCTTGCCCGAGAGTAAATAAAAGGATTTCCAGCTTGTTAGTACCAGCCAGCTTTGTACGAGCGTCAATATTTTTTAATAAGTCAGACACAGAAATAGCTCCAGGCTGCGTTTAAGTATTCTTAACCGACGGTGTTGAGATGGAACATTTAGGAAGCAGCTGTACAAACACTAAAAGAAGCAATTATAGCCGTAAGACTAGAACTATTTAAACTTTCACTAATATTTAAATTATCTTGGCTTCCATAAAAATATAGATCATTGTTTTGGACTGCTGTCTAGTCACTTTATAATGTAAAAAAGAAAAAGCAACAAGGAAGGTGTTATATGGACAATCTTGGTATTGACCCCCGTGAGTTGGAAAGTGCTTTTTCGCTTTTTACAGAAGCTTCAAATCAGCTTAGCTTGGCTTACGCAGATTTACAGCAGCAAGTTGTTTCTTTGACCGATCAATTGGAAATTGCCAATGGAAATCTACGCCGCGAGTTAGATGAAAAGGCCGCTTTATCAAGACGGCTGTCATTACTTTTGCAGCGTTTACCTGGCGGGGTGGTGGAATTAAATGAGCATGGCGTGGTGGTTGAATTCAATCCTGCTGCCGGTTTAATGATGAAATCATTATGTTTAGGGGCTGTTTGGCAGCAATATATTACTGAGCATTTACAGGCCAGCAATGGCCCTGATCTATGGCTATCCCAGACAGAAAATGGAGAGCGACGCATCAGTATTATGGTGAACGATATGCCAAATGAGCATGGCAAAATCATGTTGATTCATGACGTGAGTGATATGTGGGAATTACAGCGAGCACTTACCCAACACAAACGTTTAGCTGCCATGGGGGAAATGACCGCAGGTCTGGCGCATCAACTGCGCACCCCACTTGCTACGGCATTACTTTATTCTGCGCACCTAGCTAAGCCTGAGTTAAGTGATCAAGATAGACAAAAATTTGGGCAAAAAAATTTAGCGCGCTTGAGACACTTAGAAGTATTAATTCAAAATATGCTGAGTTTTGTCCGTGGCCAAGACGTGCCATTGGAGTCAGTGAATTTATTGGGTTTACTCAATGAAGCACAGCAAATGATGCTGCCGCAGCTGAGTAGCCATCAAATAAGTTGCGTGCTTAATGTTTCATCGGGGGCAGATACTTTAGCCGTCAGCGCAAACCGCAAGGAACTGTTGGGTTGTGTGACTAATTTGCTAGACAATGCCATGCTTGCATCTAAAAAGGGCGACATAATTCAATTATCGCTTACACTAAATGAAGGTATGGCGGAAGTTAACGTGGAGGATCAGGGCTGCGGCATGTCCGTAGAGGTGCAAGAGCGTTTATTTGAGCCATTCTTTACCACTAAAAAAGACGGCACAGGCCTTGGTTTGGCGATTGTGAGTAACCTTCTGACTCGCTTAGGTGGGGAGATTGGCGTAAATTCCAACCTTGGAGCAGGTAGTTCGTTTACGATACGGTTGCCAGTTTTGTATTGCCCGACTAAGGTATGAAAGCAAGAGATGGTTTTTTTCTTTCGCCCATCTTATGTGCTTCATAGTAATTTTAAACATATATCTTTCATGAAATTGAGGTTTGTATGACACCAACTGTGCAGATCGAAGGGGAAGTGGGCCGCGTGGTTCTCTCCGGGCAGTTCGATTTCAGCGCTCACCGAGAGTTTCGCCAGGTGTGTGAAACACTTATTAGCAATCCAAGTATTAAAGAAGTGCTGGTTGATTTTCAAAATGTTAATTACTTAGACAGCTCTGCATTAGGCATGTTGTTATTGCTGAAAGAAAAAATCGGTGCTGCGAGTAAGAATTTAGCATTGGTTAATTGTAGAGATTCGGTCAGGCAAGTGCTGGAAATTGCCTGTTTCGGTAAGATTTTCACCATACGTTAAAGCTTACAATGAAAATTCTAGTTGTTGACGATACTGAATCAGTGCTCTTACTTATTTCACGCTTTGTGGAAGCCTTAGGGCATAAGGCTATTCAGGCGCGCAACGGCTTAGAGGCCTTAGAAACGTGGCGTTTAGAACGGCCTGATCTGGTACTGATGGATATGATGATGCCGGTCATGTCAGGGCTAGATGCTGCGATTGCTATTAAACATGAAGCGAATGAAACATGGGTGCCCATCGTTTTTGTAACTGGCGTGGGAGAAGAAAACAAATTAGCCGAAGCGATTGAGCAAGGGGCTGATGATTATATAAATAAACCAGTAAATTTTCGGGTTTTAGAGGCCAAATTAAAAGCCTTTAGCCGTACTTTAGAATTGAATCGTAAAGTACGTGAGCAGTCGCTTAAGTTGGCTGACTACTACGATAGAGCAGAAGAAGAGAAACGCGTAGTTAGCCATTTAATGGAACAAATGGTTAATGCTGAATTACTGTATGACCCTCAGTTTGAATACTATCTCTCCCCAGCTGAAAGCCTTTCTGGGGATTTAATTGCTGCAGCCCGCACCCCTGGGCAGGCGCTTTATTTGATGTTGGCTGATGGCATTGGTCATGGTTTAACTGCTGCACTTAATGTATTGCCATTAACCCAGCCGTTTTACACTATGACTGAAAAGGGCTACACGATCTCAGATATTCTTATTGAAATGAATAACAAGGTTAGGCAAGTTTTGCCTATAGGCCGTTTTGTCGCCTTGGTATTGATTTCAATTGATGAATCCGCTGGCTGTATTGAAGTGTGGAATGGGGGTATGCCATCTGTGCATGTCATTGACCCAAGTGGTGCCGTTAAACACACGTGGAAATCATCTCATTTACCATTAGGTATTGTTCCTACCCATGCCATGGATTTGATGACGGATCGTTATTACTTTAATGAGCCTGCTTGCCTTACTGCTTACTCGGATGGATTAATTGAAGCGCGGCATTCTGTAAAAGGTGATTATGGCCTAGAGCGTTTATTAAAAGTGCTCGCGGAAGTACCCGCCACAGAAAGATTAAAGCATGCTCAAAATGATCTAGCTGCATTTTTAGAGGGCGAGGCACATCATGATGATATCTCGCTTGTACTGGCTTATTTTGGTGATAAAGATAAAACGAGCTCAACTGCTGTTGAGCGGGTTTTCCATAGTACCGAAGTAGTTAATATCTCAACATTGGCGGCTCTAGGCGAAAGTGCTTGGCGTTATAGTGTTGCCTTAGGCGTGGATGAAATTCGGCATATTAATACGGTGCCTTTTATGATGAATTTTATTGGCGGAGTGCGCTCTCTTGAGTTTAGCCAATCAGATGTTTTTTTAATTTTAACTGAGCTATTTGTTAATGCTTTAGATCATGGCGTGCTTGGTTTGAGTTCTTCCATGAAACGTGGTGTTGATGGGATGGAGCAATACCTGTGTGAGCGTGCTATTCGTCTAGAGCAACTCACCGAAGGTAGAATTGAAATTGATTTAACTGGGCTGCATTATGAGGACAAAGACGTATTAAGAATTCGCGTTAAAGATAGTGGCCATGGTTTCGATTGGGCACAGTTAAGTTCTAAAACAGATGCGCTGTCGCATCAGCTCGCCTTTGGTCGGGGGATTGCATTGGTTAAATCTCTTTGCGCATCTACGCAATACCATGGCACGGGTAATGAAGTGGTTGCCTATTATATTCCTCGTACAGAGGCAGCCTAAGTTATTTTCTATTTTTATCAAATATTAAATACTTACTCTTTATTTAATAACTAGATGGCTTTTTAAAAAAAATTAAAAGGCTGCATTCATAAATTATTTTTCGTATTCTATCCATTATCTATTGTTCTTGTTTCAATTTTAGCCATATAAGCTATCTTTATGAGTGTGAAGCGGCTAGGCGATTTCTCGTTGATGCTGCGTACTGATTTTGAGGTTTTATTATGCTAAAAAAGAACCTGTCTATTTTATTTTGTTTTGCATTTTTCGTAAGTTTCCTATTCTTTTTTATCATGTGGCTGAATGCTTCTGCGTGGCTCTTACTGATCTGTGGGCTGCTTGCTGCTTGGTGCCCTATTCTTATTTTATTATTTTTTAATAAAGAGAGCGTTGTTGATTTAGGTGATACTCAGTTTACTGATTTATTACAGATGGGAGGCTCTTTGCAGGCTCAATCCGATATGGCTTTTTTTTCAGTAGCACAATTGCAACTAGCTGATGATGAAGTAAAACGCGCTGCTGACATATTTGAAGATGCCATACCTGCATTACTGGATGGCTTTGTGCAAATTGCTGATCAGTCCCGCTTACAAAAAGAAATGGCGGAGTCATTGTTTTTACATTCAAAAAAGGATGGAGGCGTTGGTTTTGAAAGTTTTGTGAGTGAAACAAGGAGTATTTTAAGCACGTTTGTAGAAAGTATTGTTTCTACTTCTTATACGGCAATGGGCTTAGTTGAGCAAATGGAGCAGGTAGGGGAAGGAATAGTAGAAGTATTGGGTGTATTAAATGAAATTGAATCCATCGCTAAGCAAACTAACTTACTGGCTTTAAATGCAGCTATTGAGGCAGCAAGGGCTGGAGAAGCAGGGCGGGGTTTTGCCGTTGTTGCTGATGAGGTAAGAGCACTTTCAACACGTACTAATCATTTTAGCCGACAAATTAGGGTAAATATTAAGCAAATCCATGAGTCTGTATCTATTGCTGATGGAGCGATTATGAGGTTGGCTTCGCAAGATATGAGTAAATCAATGCAATCAAAGGTGCAAATTGAATCAACCATGACTAAGATTGGTGAGATGAATAAAAATGTTGAAGCGGTGGTGAGTGAATTAGCAGTAATCGCTGCGCAAGTGGAGCTAGGTGTTGCTAATGCGGTGCGAGGCTTACAATTCCAGGATTTAGTGAATCAGCTTTTATTACACGCTAAAGGCCGTGTGGAGGCTCAGGCAGAAATGCAAGAAGCATTGGGATTAATTTATGGTTATATTGCAAATGATAAAAACCCAATGCGGGCATGGAAAGAAAAAGTAACTGAATTTCAAACTTTGGGTGAGCGATCGGTGCAAGTGGCAGATTCAATGCATAAAAATCCTGTCGCGCAGGGCAATATGAGTAGTGGCGATGTAGATTTATTTTAACTACTTAAGTTTACATACCATCTGACATTTTTTATCACTATGCTTTGGGTATATGAAAAAGTGATTTGGTATAAATATTAATTTTTTAAAAATTTATAGGCTTGGGGGCGATATGGCTAAAAAGATTTTGACCGTTGATGATTCCACATCCATTCGGCAGATGGTGGTGTTTACGCTTAAAAGCGCGGGCTATGACGTTGTTGAAGCCAGTGATGGCAATTTGGGTGTGCAGCAGGCTAAAAAAACACAAGTTGATTTGATCCTTACCGATCAAAACATGCCCGGCATGGATGGACTCACTTTAATTAAAACGCTGAGAGCCACACCGCAATATAAATCGACCCCGATGCTGATGCTCACTACAGAATCAAGTGATGCAATGAAAATGCAAGGAAAAACGGCAGGAGCAACAGGTTGGCTCGTTAAACCCTTTGACCCTCAGAAACTACTTGAAGTTGTGCGCAAAGTGATTGGTTAGCCATTCGCTAGGCTTTTGGCTGAAGGAGGGGGTATGGCAATTGATATGAGCCAGTTTATTGCAGTGTTTTTTGATGAAGCTGCAGAACACCTGGCAACAATGGAATCTATTTTACTTAAGCTCAGTTTGGATGATCCCGATAGTGAGGATTTAAACGCTATTTTTCGGGCTGCGCACTCCATTAAAGGGGGCGCTGCTACATTTGGATTTACCGATTTAGCTGCGGTAACCCATATCCTAGAAAACTTGCTAGATCGGATTCGTAAAAATGAACTCGATCTTCGCGCAGACATGATTGATGTATTTTTGCGTAGTGGCGATGTTTTGCAGAATATTTTGTCCTCGCATCGCGATGGCGGCAGTGCAGATTTAGAAGCAGCAAAACAAATAACAACCCTGCTAGAGAAGTTTGCCAATGAATCGGCTGAGCAGCCCCGTTTACAAATCAGTGTTAGTGCGGGTGCAAGCTTTGATGAAGAGGCTGTTAAGAGAGCATTAACAGGCTATGGCGAATTAGTTGGTCACACAGTAGGTAATGAGCACAGGTGTTGGGTGTATGAACTGCTCACTACGGCTGCAGCCCAAGAGATTCTAGATACGCTGGCTTTTGCTATTGAGCATACTCGGCTAACCGTTGGCGCTGCTGCGGATGAGGTTGCTGCGGATAAATTGAGCGATGGCGAAGGCTATGGCTTTTTTACCGAGGATGAGCCCGCCCCCACGATGGAAGGAGGGGATGGCTACGGTTTCTTCACTGATGATGCCCCTGTGGTAAGCACTCAAGATGGTGAGGGCTATGGCTTTTTTACTGAAATTACACCCTCGCCTGCTACCCTGCCCGTCGAAGCTGCAACCGTTACAGAGGGGGCCGGTTATGGCTTTTTGGACCCAAAGCCTAAAGTATTGGCCCCTGCTCCAGAAGTGAGTATTGCTAAGGCTGAGGAGCCAGAGCCGAGTAAAACGAAGGCTGCAACGCCTTCTGCAAAAGCAAACGTAGCGGCGGCAGATACTTCTATTCGTGTGAGTGTAGAGAAAGTTGATCAGCTCCTGAATCTAGTCGGCGAGCTAGTGATTACCCAATCAATGTTGGTTCAAACTGCACTCAATCTTGATCCTGTTATCCATGAAAATATGCTTTCTGGTGTTGGGCAATTAGAGCGCAATACTCGCGAATTACAAGAATCAGTGATGTCGATTCGTATGATGCCTATTTCTTTTGTATTTAGTCGTTTTCCACGACTAGTCAGAGATTTGGCTGGTAAATTAAATAAAAAAATAGAATTAAAATTAATTGGTGAAAGTACTGAGTTAGATAAAGGATTTATTGAAAAACTTTCTGATCCTTTAACTCACTTAGTTAGAAATAGTCTTGATCATGGAATTGAATTGCCGGATGAGCGTGTCGCTAAAGGTAAATCCGCAACGGGAACCCTCACTCTGCGTGCTTTTCATCAAGGCGGCAATATTGTGATTGAGGTAGCGGATGATGGGGCTGGGCTTAATCGTGAGCGTATTTTAGCTAAAGCGCGTGAGCGTGATATTGCTGTGCACGACGGGATGACGGATGGGGAAGTTTGGTTACTTATCTTTGAAGCTGGCTTTTCAACCGCCGCTCAAGTAACGGATGTTTCTGGGCGTGGCGTAGGCATGGATGTGGTGCGCCGGAATATTCAATCAATGGGCGGGCGGATTGAAATTAGCTCAATGTACGGCATTGGCTCCACGATGAGTATTCGATTGCCATTAACATTGGCAATTTTGGATGGAATGTCTATATCGGTAGGCGATGAAATTTACCTTATCCCGCTGGCTTTTATTATTGAATCATTACAGCCACGGCACGATGAAGTAAAAACAATGGCGGGTAAAGGGCGGGTGATTAATGTTCGTGGCGAATATCTACCGCTTATTGCTTTACATGAAATATTTAATGTTCCCCCTAAAGTCACTGAATTTCATGAAGGCTTGGTGATTATATTAGAGGCAGAAGGGGAAAAAGTAGCGATGTTTGTGGATGATTTATTAGGCCAGCATCAAGTTGTGGTTAAAAATCTAGAAACAAACTATCGAAAAGTGCCAGGGGTGGCGGGCGCCACCATTATGGGGGATGGGCACGTGGCATTTATTTTAGATGTCGCCCAATTGGTGCGTATTAGCCAAGGAATAGCTCGAGCCGTAGCAGCTTGAGTGATTCTCATCGAATTCATTTTATTAAGGAGGACCGGAGATGGATAATGGTTTAGACCACCCAGATGCCGTTCGTGAAATCCTCGTTTTTGCATTGGGTAACGAGGAATATGGCATTGATATTTTAAAGGTGCAGGAAATTCGTGGCTACGATGCAGTGACCAGTATCGCCAATGTTCCTGCTTTTATTAAGGGGGTAATTAATCTACGCGGCAATATTGTACCCATTGTTGATCTAAGAATTAAATTTGGTCTTGGCAATATTATGTATGACCATTTTACGGTAGTGATTATTCTAAATGTGGCTAATCGTACTGTGGGCATTGTAGTCGATGGTGTTTCAGATGTTTTAACTTTGGCAGCTAATCACGTTAAGCCAGCCCCTGAGTTTGGTGCGGTATTAGATACTGCCTATATTCAAGGGCTGGGTACTTTAGAAGAGCGCATGATTATCCTTGTTGATATTGAAAAGCTGATGACAAGTAATGATATGTCATTGGTTGATCATGTTGCCATTCCCGCTTAATTCATGATTCGAGGATAATATGATGTTCAATCTATTTACAGATTCCGCTAAAGAAGAAGCAACTAGAAAGCAGATTATTGGCTTGCAAGAAGAGTTGCAAGAAGTAAAAGCAAAATATATGGCTTTGAACCTCTCTTACGATCCTGCCAAAGATGAGGCAATGAAAAAACAATTGCTTGGGGTGCAAGCAGAGCTAATTGAATTTAAAGCTAAATCAGATGCAATTGAAAAAGCCCAAGCTGTTATTGAATTTGATTTAACGGGG
This sequence comes from Iodobacter fluviatilis, assembly GCF_004194535.1. NCBI lineage: Bacteria > Pseudomonadati > Pseudomonadota > Betaproteobacteria > Neisseriales > Chitinibacteraceae > Iodobacter > Iodobacter fluviatilis. The sequence goes on from NZ_CP025781.1 coordinate 3,433,547, forward strand.
AAGATTATCACGGCAAATGAAAACTTCCTGAGTGTACTTGGGTATAGATTAAGCGAAATAAAAGACCAACATCATAGTATGTTCGTTGAGCCTACAGAAAGGCAGTCATCGGAATATATTTCTTTTTGGGATAAATTACGCCGTGGTGATTTCGATTCTGGTGTTTATAAGCGAATTGGAAAAAACGGCAAGAAAATTTGGATTCAAGCCAGCTATAATCCTATTTTTGATAAAAACGGCAAACCTTGCAAAGTCATTAAATTTGCAAGTGATGTTACAGAGTTCATAGAAAGTGCTAATTTACAATCTGCACTTGATGTGGCCTCTACGAATGTGATGATGGCGGATGAAAATTTTAATATTATTTATACCAATAATTCAATGGAAAAAATGCTTAGCGTGGCAGAGGCGGATATCCGTAAAGATTTATCTAATTTTTCAGCTTCAAAAGTATTGGGAAGCAATATTGATGTGTTTCATAAAAGCCCCGCCTTTCAGCGTAGTATGCTAGCTGGTTTAAGTTCAATGCATGAGACGCAATTGATTTTAGGTGGGAGGACGTTTAAATTATTAGTGACGCCTGTCTTTGCAAAAAACAAAAATCGTATTGGTACTGTGGTTGAGTGGCAAGATAGAACCGATGCCATTGCAATTGAAAGTGCTGCAAATAAATTAGCATCGAATAACTCAAGAATTAAATCAGCATTAGACAGTGTAACGTCGAATGTGATGATTGCAGATAATGATAGAAATATTATTTATACGAATAAATCTGTCATTGATATGCTATCAGTAGCAGAGGCAGATATCCGCAAAGAATTACCACAGTTTAATGCAAGGCAAGTACAAGCAGGTGGGGTGAATGTAGATCTATTTCATAAAAATCCTTCTCATCAAAGGGATATGCTTGCTAATTTACGTGGCACATATAAAACGCGTATTTTGGTTGGGGGGCGCACCTTTGGCTTAATTGCCTCCCCTGTGATGGATGATCATGGGGAGAGACAGGGTACCGTGGTGGAATGGCAAGATCTATCGGCTGAATTGGCTGCCCAAGCTGCAGAAGAGAAACGTGTAGAAATTGAAAGCCGCTTAAGTGCAGACAATAGTCGAATTAAATCCGCACTTGATAATTGCACTACAAATGTAATGATTGCAAATAATGATCGTGAAATCATTTACATGAATAAATCAGTAATCAGTATGCTAAGCAGTGCACAAAATGAATTGCGTAAAGTATTGCCTCAGTTTGATGTGAATAAACTGATTGGGCAAAACGTGGATGTGTTTCATAAAAATCCAGCACATCAGCGTGATATGTTAAGTAGTTTACGTAGCACATATATCGCTGAAATTGTGGTCAGTGGTCGCACTTTTAAACTGGTGGCAAATCCTGTACACGATGAGCAGGGGAGTCGTCAAGGTACGGTGGTTGAGTGGCTTGATCGTACATCGGAAGTCGCCGTGGAAGTTGAAATTGCCAATATTGTGGAAGCTGCTGCAGTGAATGGGGATTTTTCTAAGCGCGCCAAACTTGAAGGCAAAGAAGGCTTTACCCTGGGCCTGTGCGAAGGGATCAATCAGTTAATGGATTCTAATGAAAAAGGCTTGGCCGATGTAGTCAGGGTGTTGGGGGCCTTAGCGCGTGGTGATCTATCCGAAACGATTAATGATGATTACAAAGGGACGCTGGGTCAGCTGAAGGATGATTGCAATTTAACCGGCGAGCGTTTGTCTGAAATCGTGATGCAGATTAAAGACTCGGTAGGCTTGATTAATACGGCTTCGCAAGAAATTGCTGCGGGTAATAACAATCTTTCTAGCCGTACTGAGCAGCAAGCGGCCAGCTTAGAAGAAACGGCCTCGAGCATGGAAGAGCTTACTGGTACCGTTAAACAAAATGCAGAAAACGCTAAGCAAGCGAATCAGTTGGCGATTGGTGCTTCTGATATTGCGGTGAAAGGGGGCGGGGTGGTTGAGCAAGTGGTTTCTACCATGAGCGAGATTAATAATAGCGCCAAGAAAATTGTCGATATTATTTCGGTCATTGACGGCATTGCCTTCCAAACCAATATCTTGGCATTGAATGCTGCGGTAGAAGCGGCAAGAGCTGGTGAGCAGGGTAGAGGCTTTGCGGTGGTGGCCAGCGAAGTGCGTAATTTAGCGCAGCGCTCGGCAGCAGCGGCGAAGGAAATTAAAACCCTGATTGGCGATTCGGTACTGAAAGTCGAGTTAGGTTCACGCTTAGTCGACGATGCAGGGCGCACCATGCAAGAAGTGGTTGCTGCGGTGAAACGTGTCACCGACATTATGAGCGAGATTTCTGCAGCCAGCGCAGAGCAAAGTTCAGGTATCGAGCAAGTCAATCAGGCTGTGGTGCAGATGGATGAAAACACCCAGCAAAATGCTGCCTTGGTTGAAGAAGCCGCCGCTGCTGCAGAAAGCTTAGAAGAGCAGGCAGGTAGCCTTGCAGATGCCGTTGCGATCTTTAAATTAGGTGCTTCATATCAACAAGCAGGGGTCGCCGCAAAACGCTTGCCGGCACCGCGCAGTGCTCCGGTAGCTGCTCGTCCTGCTATCGCTGCTCAGCGTGCTTCTCCCCCTGCGTCATCTAAATCGGCGAGCTCCGGCAAAAAGCTACCAAGCCCTACTGCCGATGATGGTGATTGGGAAGAGTTTTAAGTCGTAGAGTGCCGTGGGGCAGTTTAAGTGGTGCTGCCCCTCTTTAGCTTGGTTTTTGGCATTTAAAATTTGCAATCCTCGGCATCAATCATTCATTGGGCTATTCTTTGCATCTATTTACACTAGAGCAGCCTTATATCCAGTCGGCGATCACGCTCAAAGGATGGTGAAATTGATGTTGTGGATAAGCTTCCCCAGATGATGATAAATTGGCCAATATGACAAATACGCGTGAGCAAGATTTTGTTTTTACCGATACTGATTTTCGCCGTGTGGTTGGTCTTATTTATGCACGAGCGGGTATTCGTTTAAATGATAGCAAGCAATCCATGGTATATAGCCGCTTAGCTCGCCGTTTAAGGGTTTTAGATCTCGAAAGATTTAGTGATTATTTAAATTCTCTAGAAGCAGATCCTAAAAGTGGGGAATGGCAGCACTTTACCAACGCCTTAACCACTAATTTGACTTTCTTTTTTAGAGAAAAGCATCATTTTGAAATGCTAACCGAGCAATTACAGCATTTACATGGCCCTGTGCGTATTTGGTGTTCTGCATCCAGTACCGGTGAAGAACCCTATTCTTTAGCCATGACCGCAGTAGAAGCCTATGGAAAATTAAAGCCCGATGTAGAGATTATTGCCTCTGATTTAGATACACAAGTATTAAATAAGGCAAAAAATGGTATTTATTCAATGGATAAATTGGATAAAGTATCGCAAGAAAGATGTAAAATGTTTTTTTTAAAAGGTCGAGGAGAAAATACAGGGCAAGCCAAAATTAGGCGTGAATTGCGAGAAATGATTGAGTTTAAACAAATTAATTTATTGGCTAGTTCATGGCCATTAACGCCCTATTTTGATGCTATTTTCTGCCGTAATGTAATGATTTACTTTGATCAGCCTACTCAGCGTGTCATGCTGGAAAAAATGGGGCGTTTATTAAAATCGGATGGTTTACTTTATGTTGGGCATTCAGAAAACCTACATCATATGTCTGAATGGTTTCATTCTTGTGGCAAAACAGTGTATCGCTTAACGGATAAAGCGATTAAAGAGTGGGGCGCTCATCGATGAGTAAATCATATGAAGAGGTACTCGCTCCAACGCTATATTTTGATAAAAGTTTTGATATTGATGCCGCAAAGCTACTGCCTGGTGAATATTATGTTACAGGGAAAAATATGCTTTTAGTGACCGTATTGGGCTCTTGTGTCGCGGCCTGTATCCGAGATAGAAAGACCGGTGTTGGGGGGATGAATCACTTTATGCTGCCAGAGGCGGCTGATGAGGCCACGGCCATGGCAGGCTTATCGACTCGATATGGTACTTATGCAATGGAAATGTTGATTAATCAGATTATGAAAATGGGCGGCTCGCGCGCTTCTTTAGAGGCTAAAGTTTTTGGTGGTGGTAATGTATTAAAAGGGTTTACGGTCGTTAATATTGGGCAAAAAAATGTAGATTTTGTAAGGTCTTTTTTAAACTTAGAAAGAATTCCAATTGTGGGTGAGGATTTGCTGGATATTTACCCAAGGAAAGTATATTTTTTTCCACAAACAGGACGTGTATTAATTAAAAAACTTAAAGCGGTTCATAACAATACCATTGTTGATAGAGAAAAAGATTATCGTACTAGGATCAAGGATGTTAAGCAGGGTGGTGATATTGAATTGTTCTAGATGTAAAAATGGGGTCGTTTTAATATTTAGCTAAATATATTTTAGTCCAGCGAGTTTAGTGCGGGAAATAAATGATGAAAAAAAATATTAGAGTGATCGTCATTGATGATTCTGCATTAATGAGAAACCTGTTAAAAGAAATTATTGATGAAGCACCCGATTTAGAATGCATTGCAACCGCACCAGACCCCTTGATTGCTCGGGAAAAAATCCGAGAGCTTAATCCAGATGTGATTACTCTTGATATTGAAATGCCCAAGATGGATGGCCTAGAGTTTCTTGAGCGGCTTATGCGGCTTAAACCCACGCCAGTGATTATGATATCCTCGTTAACTGAACAGGGTTCTGAAGCGGCCCTCCGCGCCTTAGAATTAGGTGCGGTGGATATTATTGCCAAGCCAAAGTTGGATATTGTGCGTGGAATTCAAGGATATGCCGATGATATTCGGGAAAAAATCCGCAGTGCTGCGGGGGCTAAAGTGAAGCCAATGCTTAGCAGTGTTACTCCAAACCATTCGGCAGACGTGGTGCTTCCTAAAGTCTCTAAACCCATTTTAAAAACAGAAAAATTAATTATTGTGGGGGCCTCAACAGGCGGAACTGAAGCATTAAAAGAATTTTTAATGCCTATGCCCCCCGATTCGCCGGCGATATTAATTGCCCAGCATATGCCCGAAATGTTTACTAAGTCTTTTGCTGCTCGCTTAGATTCTTTATGCCGTCTTACTGTTAAAGAGGCAGAGCAGGGTGAGCGTATATTGCCTGGGCATGCCTATATTGCTCCAGGGCATTCGCATTTAATGCTTGGGGTATCAGGGGCGAATTACGTTTGTCAATTGTCTCAAGGTGAGCCAGTAAATCGTCATAGACCTTCGGTAGATGTATTGTTTAGATCTGTGGCTAATTTAGCGGGGAAAAATGCCATTGGGGTTATTTTGACGGGCATGGGCAAAGATGGTGCAGTTGGCATGCTGGAAATGAAGCAGGCGGGTTCCTATAACTTTGCCCAAGATGAAGCTAGCTGCGTGGTATTTGGCATGCCTAAAGAAGCCATTGCCTTGGGTGGGGTGCATGAAATTCTGCCATTAAAAGATATTTCTACTCGCGTGCTTGGGTTTTTAACCTTGCATGGTGGGCGTAATGTACGAATTTAATAGCAGACCTTGAATACCCTATCTTTTGTTAGAGTATTGTCTTGCGTATGAAAAGTGCCCTTAACTATCAATAGTATGTAACGACTATTTTTAAGACGTGCCTTGTGTTATTTAGAAATAAAGGTTTTTCGAAACCCCCGATAGTGAAGCAGGCAATGAGCTTACCGATTTTAATTGTTGAAGATGATGATGACTTAAGAGAGGCACTGGCCGATACCCTTGAGTTAGGCGGCTATACGGTTTTGCTGGCAGAAGAAGGGCAGGATGCTCTGAATATTCTAGAAAAAAACCGCGTAGGTTTAGTGCTATCTGATGTGCAAATGCAGCCCATAGATGGCGAGGCGCTGCTGCAAGAAATTAAATTACTCTATCCCTACCTCCCTGTTATTTTAATGACGGCCTATGGTGTGATTGAAAAAGCTGTGGCCGCTTTACATGCTGGTGCATGTCATTATTTGCCCAAGCCCTTTGAGCCTGATCGTCTACTACAAGAAGTGGCTAAATATATGCTGGGGGCGGGCGATGAGCATGATGTCATTGCTGAAGATCCTGCCATGCTTAGCCTATTAGATATGTCGCGGCGGGTGGCTTTGTCAGATGCATCCGTCATGATTACCGGCGAGTCTGGTACGGGAAAGGAGGTGCTTGCTAAGTTTTTGCACCGCAATAGTGATCGTGCTGCTCGGCCTTTTGTGGCTATTAACTGTGCTGCGATTCCAGAAACTTTATTAGAATCCACTCTGTTTGGGCATGAAAAGGGCTCATTTACGGGGGCTGCAACCCAGCACTTGGGCAAGTTTGAACAAGCCAATGGCGGTACTTTATTATTAGATGAAATCTCTGAAATGCCGCTGGTGCTGCAGGCTAAATTGCTACGCGTGCTTCAAGAGCGTGAAGTCGAGCGGGTCGGGGGTAGTCGGCCGATACAGATTGATATCCGTGTTTTAGCCACTTCAAATCGAGATATGAAGCAAGAAGTGGCGGCTGGGCGGTTTCGAGAAGATTTGTTTTACCGCTTAAATGTATTTCCATTGCATTTACCCGCATTGCGTGAGCGTAGTAATGATATTTTGCCTTTGGCTAAAGCCATGGTGGCTAGGCATGCTGCTAGGCAAAAACGCCGTATTCCCGTTTTATCAGCTGGTGCTGTATCGGCTCTGCTTGCAAATGCTTGGGAAGGGAATATTCGTGAATTAGATAATGTGATGCAGCGTGCTTTGATTTTAGCGCCAGGAGATGAAATCTCTGCAGAGCACCTTTATTTGCCAGTGCACTCTTCTGCGGCAAATGTTGCCGCTTTGCAGACATTGAGCGGCGATTTAGCCCCTGTAGATATGCCGGTTGTCGTAAGTGATATTAAAGAGTTGGAAAAAAAGCATATATTGGAAACACTTAAGTCTTTAGGTGGCGCGCGTAAATCTACTGCAGAAAAACTTGGGATGAGTGAAAGAACGCTAAGGTATAAATTACAGCAATATCGTGAGCAAAATCCTGATCTATTGATCTAAGTGCCGTTTTTTCAACGGTGAGGGTTTGGGCGAGCTAAGGCTGAGTAAAACAGAATAATGGGTATTTTTCCTAATTTGCTATGGGCTTGTTGTAAGTGGCGCGAGTATTGCTTGCGGTAGATGAATCTAAACACCTACAATTTAAAAGCGTGTTCTTACTGAGTGTTTCTATCGGCCTAGCCTTATTGTACAAGCTGACACCTGCCTTGATGGCAGCAAACATTGATTAAGGGCTTAAAAGGGGATATAAGTCATGAGCGTGCAAGGAATCGATCAGGTTCTTAGCGAATTAAAAGCGATGTCTACTCAAGCGGGTGGGCAGGCTGCGTCGCAAGTAAAGCCTACTGCCGGCTCACCTGATTTTGCATCGATGTTAAAGTCTTCCTTGGATCAAGTGAATCAAGTGCAACAAGACGCACAAGCTCAACAGCTTGCGTTTCAGTCAGGAGCGCCAGAAGCCAATTTGCAAGACGTAATGGTATCCTTGCAAAAAGCCAGTCTCTCATTCCAAACCATGGTGCAGGTGCGCAATAAGCTAGTTAGTGCTTATCAGGAAGTCATGAATATGCAGGTCTAAAGCTTAGCCTAGGCTAGCCTGAATATTTCATGTAAGCACTGATGAAATATTTAGACTAGAATTTAGACAGGCTATTTAAAGCCTGCATAGGATTTTGACGTATGGCAGAGGTAAGTGTAGCGGCAGATAACAATCTGATTACAGCAAGAGGATTTGGGGTTGCGCGTGAGCGCTTCGCCGCGCTTTCGTCTGGGCGTAAGATTGGATTAATGGTTGCCGTGGCCGCAGTGATTGCGCTTATTGTGGGTAATTTACTTTGGTCTAAAGAGCCAGCCTATCGTGTTTTATTTACCAATATTCCTGATAAAGATGGCGGTGCCATCGTTCAATCGCTACAGCAAATGAATGTGCCCTATAAGCTTGATCCTGGCGGCACTATTTCTGTAACGGCCGATAAAATATATGACGTTAGATTAAAACTCGCCGCACAGGGATTGCCTAAATCAGGTAATGCGGGGTTTGAGCTGCTCGATAATCAAAAATTTGGCGTTTCTCAATTTGCTGAGCAAGTCAATTATCAACGTGCAATTGAAGGTGAATTAGCGCGCTCAATTGAAACGGTTGCATCGGTGAGTAAAGCACGGGTGCATTTAGCCATGCCTAAACAAACCGTGTTTTTGCGTGATCAGCAAAAACCTACGGCCTCCGTGATGTTAACTTTATATCCAGGGCGAATATTAGATGGTGGCCAGGTAGCAGGGATTATCCATTTAGTTTCCTCTAGCATCCCTGAATTGCCCATTAAAAACGTGACCATTGTGGATCAAGATGGCAATTTATTATCTAAATTGCCGGAAATGAGCCAAAACAATTTAGACCCGCGGCAATTACTTTATGTACAACACGTAGAGAAAGGTTTTGTTGAGCGGGTAGAAACCATTTTGGCACCGCTGGTGGGTAAAGAAAATGTAAAAGCCGAAGTAACGGCGCAAATTGATTTCGCTGAGATTGAGCAAACTTCGGAGTCGTTTAAGCCAAATTCACCGCCTAATAGCTCGGCCATGCGCAGTCAGCAAACTTTGGATTTACAAGGTAAATCCAGTAGTGAATCGGCTGGTGGTGTGCCTGGTGCATTATCTAATCAGCCGCCAGGCGCAGCGGCGGCACCTATTACAGCGCCAGTTGCTTCCGGCGCTTCAGAGGCACTCAGTAGTGGCAGTGCCAATAGTCGTAAGGAAGCCACGATTAATTATGAAGTGGATAAAACCATTCAGCATGTGAAGCAGCAAGTAGGAGGAGTGAAGCGCTTATCCGCGGCCGTAGTACTTAACTATAAGCCAGGTAAAGGTAAAGACGGAAAAATGACATACCTGCCGTTTAGCCCACAAGAAATGACTCAGATCAATAATCTAGTCCGAGAAGCGATAGGGTATAACAAAGAGCGTGGTGATTCGGTGAATGTGGTGAATGCTGCATTTGCCGATTCCTTGCCCCTTGAAGAGAAGAAAATTAAAGATCAGGCCTTGGCTTATATTCAAACTAATGCCACCGATGTGGGCAAGCTAGCGCTCATTGCCATTGTTGTGTTGTATTTGCTGTTGTTTGTTTTGCGCCCACTGATGAAGGATATGGCCAAAACCCGCGAAGAAGCCCGTATACAAGAGTTGGATTTTGGCGAAACCCTAGGGACAGATGGCGATACTGAGCAGAGCCCAGAAGAAGATGAAAATCAAAACAGCCTGGCAGCCTATGAAGTGCTATTGCAGAAGGCTAGAGAGTTGGCTAAGGACGATCCTCGCATGGTGGCCACTATCTTGCGTGAATGGATGTTAAGTAGCGGTGATGATAAAGGCGGTGGTCCTAATAAAAAGGGATAACAACTTTAAGAAAGAAGCGATACTTAGCCCCCAATGGCTTAAGTGCTTAGGGTTATCAACGTGACTGGCAAACTGCTAAGGCTGAATGAGTGGCCTTTGTACTGATTCACACTGGCATTTTATTGCAGCATATAACTAAAAAAAGATGTTGTGAAGCAATGCTTTAAGCCTTGAGGAGCAAACCATGGCTGCTGATTTAAAGGACGAAGGGGTGCGCAAATGCGCTCTCTTGCTAATGACTTTGGGCGAAGACGTGGCCGTTGAAGTGTTTAAGTTTTTAGGCCCCAAGGAAGTGCAAAAGCTAGGCTTTGCCGTTGCGGGGATGGATGGGGTAAAGCGTGAAGAGATTGGTATCGTGCTCGGCGATTTTATTGCCTCCACGCAGAATCGAGCCAACTTGGGAGCGGCGGATGAATATATTCGATCGGTATTAACTAAAGCGTTAGGGACTGATAAGGCCGCTAATTTGCTTGATCGCATTTTGCAGGGTAATGATAATAACGGGATTGAGTCTTTAAAATGGATGGATTCATCTGCGGTTGCTGAGCTTATTAAAAATGAGCATCCGCAAATTATTGCGACCATCTTGGTGCATTTAGAATCCGATCAATCAGCGGAAGTTTTAAGCTGTTTTGTAGAGCGGCTGCGTAATGATGTGCTGCTGCGGATTGCCACCTTAGAAGGCGTGCAGCCAGTTGCCTTGAAAGAGTTGAATGACGTGCTTACGCAATTGATGTCTGGCACTGATAAGGTGAAAAAGAGCGCCATGGGTGGTGTGCAAATGACTGCCGATATTCTCAACTTTATGGGTGGAGTGATAGAGGCTGCTGCGATTTCTAGTGTACGTGATTACGATCCAGAGCTGGCACAAAAAATTCAGGACAAAATGTTTACCTTCGACAATATTATAGATATTGATGACCGGGGTATTCAACTCTTGATGCGCGAAATTCAATCCGATTCCTTGGTGATTTCGCTGAAGGGTACGAGCCAAGCACTCAAAGAAAAGATCTTTAAAAATATGTCTTCACGGGCTGCTGAAATGCTGCGTGACGATTTAGAAGCACGTGGACCGGTTAAGCTATCTGATGTTGAAGCTGAGCAAAAAGAAATCCTTAAAATCGTGCGACGTTTGGCCGATGAAGGACAAATTGTCTTGGGTGGTAAGGGTGATGAAGGCTTGGTTGAGTAATGAGAGTGATAAAAAGTCCATCTTTAGGCATGCTGCAGTGCTGCACTTTAATGAATTACCTTGATATATCAAATAGACACTGCATCGTGTTTATTCAATCTTGCCTTGAATTATTTAGAATAATAGGCTTTTCGAGACCCTCTAATGAGTAATCCACGCGTGATTCCACGCGAGCAATTAAGTGCTTGGGAAAAATGGGAATTAGCCTCGCTTAATGAAGCAGAGGCAGAAGCGGCTGCAGAGTTGGCCGAAGTGAGTTTAGAAGATGCGATTTCTCTTGAGGAAGCTGAGGCAAACCTTGAGGCCGAAGCGCATGACGTATTAGTGCCTTTGCCTATTGAACCGGAAGAGACGGCCGCCCCTGATGTTCCTTTTCCAACTGCAGAAGAAATTGAAGCTATTTCTCAGCAAGCACAAAGCGAAGGTTTTGAAGCGGGCTTAGAGGCTGGGCGCTTAGTGGCCGAAGACGAAGTTAATCGTCTTCGCGCTGTACTGGCGAGTGTGGAATTTACTTTGCAAAAAGCAGAAGCCATGCTTGCCAATGAAGTGCTGGATTTGGCGGTTGTGATTGCGCGGCAAATGGTGCGGGATGAATTAAGTGATTCGCCTGAGCGCCTACTGCCTATTGTGCGAGAAGCCTTAGCCAGTATGCCTGCAGCGCGATCCCCATCGCGGGTATTCTTAAACCCAGAAGACTTAACGGCCATCTCTGCCATGTTGGGCGGCGAAATGCTGAGTGACACGTGGCGATTTATCGCTGATGCGCACTTAGAGTCTGGCGGCTGTCGGATTGAAACCCCAGATTCTGCGGTTGATTTATCTTTGCCGGTTCGCTGGCAGAATATTCTACGGGTATTGGGCCGCGATGGACGCCCTGATCTGGTTTGGGACGCGCCTGAACCTCCTTTTGGGGCTGCTCCATTAAATAAAGTGGCAGAGCCTGTGACTTCTACTCCCCCAGATATTGAGCCAGAGCCAAAAATAGAACAAAAGTCAGAGTCAGAAGCAGAACCAGAACCAGAACCAGAACCAGAGCCAGAGCCAGAGCCAGAGCCAGACTCAGAGCTTGATGGTGTTGCAACACAATCAGATTTTGCATCGCTTGAATCAGCTCTATCTGATGACGCCGAGATTGAGCCTTCGCTAAATCACGGCTTTGAACCTCCTGCTGAAGCAGATAAACATGACTGAAGCATTGCAAGGTTGTAGCCAATATTTGGCTGATTGCAAAGATGCGGTACGCTGGATGCGGCCGTGGCTGCCGCGTGGGCGCTTAGTGCGGGTGTCGGGTTTGGTTTTAGAGGCAGTAGGTTTACGCCTTGCCATTGGTGCATCTTGCGATGTAATGACGCCTAGTGGTGCATCGGTAGAGGCTGTAGTGGTGGGCTTTCACGAGGATAGGCTGTTTTTGATGCCGATCGCGGAGATTTACGGTGTAGAACCCGGCGCGCAAGTGGTGCCACATGAGGATGTGGAAGCGTGGGTGCCTGATTATGGCCACCCAAGGCCACCGCAGCGGCGTTTAGAAGACCATGGTCGGCAAATGCCAGTAGGCTGGGGGTTGCTTGGGCGAATTTTAGACGGCCTAGGGCGGCCGCTAGATGGCAAGGGGCGTATTGAGCACGATGATTACATGCCACTTTTTGCTCGTCCTTATAACCCAATGACGCGAGAGCCAGTACGCCACGTCATGGATGTGGGCGTGCGGGCGATTAATGCCATGCTCACAGTGGGGCGTGGTCAGCGTTTGGGTTTGTTTGCGGGCTCGGGTGTGGGTAAATCGGTGCTGCTCGGCATGATGGCGCGCTACACCACCGCCGACGTAGTGGTGGTGGGTTTGATTGGTGAGCGTGGGCGTGAGGTGAAAGATTTTATTGAGAATATTTTGGGTGACGAGGGCTTAAAGCGCTCGGTGGTGGTGGCGACTCCCGCCGATACGCCGCCCCTGCTACGTTTATACGGCGCTGCTTATGCCACTTCGATTGCCGAGTATTTTAGAAACCAGGGCAAGCATGTTTTGCTGATTATGGATTCGCTCACGCGTTACGCTATGGCGCAGCGGGAGATCGCTTTGGCTGTGGGTGAGCCACCAGCCACCAAAGGTTATCCAGCCTCGGTCTTTGCACGCTTGCCACAATTGGTAGAGCGAGCAGGGAATGCGGAAGAAGGCGGTGGCTCGATTACTGCCTTCTATACTGTGTTATCCGAAGGAGACGATCAGCAGGACCCGATTGCCGATAATGCACGGGCTATTTTAGATGGTCATTTTGTGCTGAGCCGTCAGTTGGCTGAAGCGGGGCATTATCCTGCTATTGATATTGAGGCATCGATTAGCCGTGTGATGAACGATATTATTTCTCCAGAAGAATTTGCAGTGGTGCGGCGCTTTAAATATCTTTACTCTCGCTATCAGCGCAGCCGTGATTTGATTAGCGTGGGCGCTTATGTACCGGGCTCTGATCCCGTTTTGGATGAAGCCATTCGACGTAATCCTAGCTTTGAGACTTTTTTGCAGCAAGGAATTAGCGAGTGCGAGCCCTATGATGCGGCTAGAATGAAGCTTTCACAGCTATTAATGTGAGCTAAGCAGGAGTTGTAGACGTGGCCCAGTTTCGGTTTGCTTTCTTATTAGAGCTGGCAATTGATGCACGTGAAGATGCGGCACGGCTAATGCAAGCTTCGCAGGCGCTGTGGTTGAGTGCCCAAGGTAAGCTGGATCAAATTGATCAATATCGGGTTGAATATCGAGCAAGATTGTTAAATAACGGCCAAGGTGGCATGGGTATTTCACAGTGGCGTGATTTTCAATTGTTTTTAGCCAAGCTCGATGATGTGGCATTGTCACAGCAGCAAGAGATTAATCGTTTACTCGCTGTTTATGAAAGTCAGCGTGATGTATGGCTGGAGTGTGAAAAAAAAGTAAAAGCATTTGAGGCTTTAAAAAAGCGTCATTTAAGCGCTGAAATGCAAAAAGAATTACGTAATGAGCAGCGTATGAATGATGAATTTAATACGCGACCAAGGGCCCGCTAGTTTGGAGATGAGTATCTCTTTGGCATGGCGCTTATCCACGCATAAACTGAGTCTAACTAAGGATAAGATGTGGATAAGTCAATTAGGTGGCTGATTTGTATAGATAAAAATAAGCCGCTTAATTTTTAATCAATTTTATTTTTAGCGCTAAAGCATAAAAAAGGTCGGCTTGTTTTAAATTGGCTAAGCCGACCGTTTTACTTAGTGCTTTGGGCTGCCTGCTGCAATTCTATCCATCACTGCAAACATGACGCCTGATACAACAAAAGTCAGGTGGATACCAATCAACCATGCCAGCTCGGTATGGTCTGTGGATTTTATATTCATAAATGCCTTGAGCAGATCAATGGCTGAAATCGCCACAATAGAACCAATCAACTTAAGTTTTAAATCTGCGTAGCTAACCTTGCCCATCCAGGAGGGCTTGTCCACCGATTGATGGGCAATATCAAGTTTAGAAATGAAATTCTCATAGCCACTAAAAATCACAATCAACAATAGATTGGCGACTAAAGTCACATCTACCATCCCTAAAATGGCAATGATTAAATTGCCATCCCCCGTAATCAGGGCGTTGAACATGCCTAAGAGTTCTTTGAGCATTTTAGCAAACAGCGCGACCACGCCCAAAATCAGCGCCAAATAAAAAGGTGCGAGCAGCCATCTGCTCTGAAAGATCACCTTTTCTAATAACTCTTCAATGCGTATTTTCATTTATAAATACTCCAAAAATAAGCAGTAATCATTGGGGTTGCTGTGGCACAAATCAAGGCTAGCATTGATGTTAGCAAGAAAAAACGCGTGCGTCATACCTTGGCTCGGAGAAGTTTGCATTGCTTCAAATCAAAGAACTTATTATAATTTCAGTAATTACTGAAATTTGGAATATTCCATGAATCTCTCACCAATCAACGAACGTTTTGTACTGCATTTTGGCGAAATGGGGAGTCGCTGGGGGGTCAATCGCACCGTGGGGCAAATGTACGCGCTGCTGTTTATTTCACCTAAGGCTTTAAATTCTGATGAAATTGCTGAGCAACTCGGGTTTTCTCGTTCCAATGTCAGCATGGGTATGAAGGAGCTACTGTCATGGAAGCTCTGCAAATTAGTGCATAAACCAGGTGATCGACGCGATTACTTTGAAACGCCCAAAGATGTCTGGGAAATTTTTAGATCATTAGTAGAAGAAAAACGTAAGCGCGAGATCGAGCCAACGCTCACTTTGCTACGCGATGCCTTGATGGACGAGGCAACTTCAGAAGCGGATAAACACGCACAACAGCGTATGCGCGAAATGCACGAGTTGATTGAGCTGGCCACGGGTTGGTTTGATGAAGTGCAGCATTTATCTCCTGAAACCTTAGAAAGCCTGATGCGATTAGGTTCAAAAGTACAAAAAGTATTGAGTTTCGCAGGGCATTTACGCCCTGGTGGGCGTGGAGAGTAAATGATGCGAATCAACAAGTGTTTACCTTTGTGGCAGGAAATTACCGTGGTGCTGCTGATAAAGATGGCCTTGTTATTTGTCATCTGGAAATGCTTTTTTTCTGAGCCAGTGGCCAAGCATATGTTGGTGCCACAACCCATGGTGGCGGAGCGATTTCTTGGTACTGCATCTAGCCCATTGACGAAGTAACACAACGCCAGCTGTAGCATTAACTATCTATAAAGGATTTTTTATGATTCCCGCCGCTGAAGTGGTGGAATTGTCGCGCATGCAATTTGGTTTAACCGCGATGTTTCATTTTTTATTTGTACCACTCACCATGGGGCTTTCGTGGATTTTAGTGATCTCAGAAGCCGCATACGTCATGACGGGCAAAGTCATTTACAAAGATATGACGCGTTTTTGGGGAAAGTTATTTGGCATTAACTTTGCCATGGGCGTCACCACCGGTTTAACGTTGGAATTTCAATTTGGTACCAACTGGGCTTATTACTCGCATTATGTGGGCGATATCTTTGGTGTACCTCTCGCTATTGAAGGCATGATGGCCTTTTTTTTAGAATCTACCTTTGTGGGTTTATTCTTTTTTGGCTGGGATAGACTATCTAAGGTGCAGCACTTAGGAATTACATTCTTAGTGGCATTGGGTTCTAATTTATCGGCCATGTGGATTCTCATTGCCAATGGCTGGATGCAAAACCCAGTAGGTGCAGAGTTTAATTACATCACCATGCGTATGGAGTTAGTGAGCCTTGCCGAGGTGTTCTTTAACCCAGTGGCCCAAGTTAAGTTTGTACATACGGTGGCGGCGGGTTATGTGGCTGCTTCAATGTTTGTATTGGGTGTTTCAAGCTGGTACTTATTAAAAGCTAGAGATACCGGATTTGCATTGCGCTCATTCGCTATTGCATCCGCTTTTGGTCTTGCTTCTATTTTATCCGTGATTGTTTTAGGCGATGAATCCGGCTACACCACGGGTGAGGTGCAAAAAGTAAAATTGGCCGCAATGGAAGGCCAATGGGATACCCACCCCGCACCAGCACCGCTCACGCTATTTGGTATTCCTAATCAAAAAGAAGAGCGCACGGATTATGAAGTGAGCATTCCTTATGCGCTGGGCTTAATTGCCACTCGTTCTACCACCGAGGAAGTCACGGGCATTAAAGACTTAAAAATTGAATACGAGCAAAGAATCATCAGCGGGATACAAGCCTATGGCGCATTAACGCGTTTAAAAGCGGGGGACAAATCAGCACATGATTTATTTGAAGCTCATAAGGCTGACTTAGGTTTTGGTTTATTGCTGAAGAAATACACTCGCAATGTGGTTGATGCAACGCCCGCGCAGATTAAAGCGGCAGCTGCGGATACGATTCCTAATGTAGCGCCAATCTTTTGGTCTTTCCGGATTATGGTGGGGTTAGGGATGCTGTTTCTGTTTATTTTTAGTTTGTCGTTTTATTTCTTGGCACGCCGCAATCTTGCGCCGCAGCGATGGCTATTACGCCTTGCCGTGCTATCGATTCCGCTACCTTGGGTAGCGATTGAAGCCGGTTGGTTAGTGGCTGAGTATGGTCGTCAGCCTTGGACGATTTCAGGGATTCTGCCTACGTTTATGTCGGCATCAGCGCTCAGTGTAGGGCAATTACATTTCAGCATGATCGGTTTGGGCTTGATGTATTGCAGCTTGTTTGCGATTGAAATGTATTTAATGCTGAAATATATCCGCCTTGGGCCTGCCAGCTTGCACACGGGCCGTTATTTTGGTGAACAAACTGCTGTGCACGCTTAAGGAAAAATCATGCTTGATTATGAAGTTTTAAAGTTGATTTGGTGGGGGCTGATGATTTTTCTTCTGATCGGCTTCACCCTCACCGGTGGTTTTGATTTGGGCGTGGCGATTCTCTTACCCTTTGTGGGCAAGACCGATGATGAGCGCCGTTTAGTGATTAATTCAGTAGGGCCCACTTGGGAAGGCAATCAGGTTTGGTTGGTCACGGTGGGGGCGGCTTTATTTGCTGCTTGGCCTCTCTTGTATGCGGCGGCTTTTTCCGTAATGTATGTGGCCTTGATGTTTGTACTGTTTGCTTTGTTTTTGCGCCCTGTGGGTTTTGATTACCGTAGCAAACTGGCTGATCCTCGTTGGCGTAATAGCTGGGATTGGGCCTTGTTTATCGGTAGTGTTGTGCCAAGTTTGGTGTTTGGGGTAGCGATAGGCAATCTATTTATTGGCCTGCCTTTTCAATTTGATGACACTTTGCGGGTGAGTTATGCGGGGCATTTTTACGATTTGCTTAACCCATTCTCACTGTATGCGGGCGTGGTGGCTATTGCCATGTTGGTCTTGCATGGCGCTACTTTTTTGGTGATTAAAACCAGAGAGCAATTGCAGGCCCGTGCTATCCGCGCTGCGATCATCGCAGGGTTGAGCTTGGCCTTGTTATTTGCGCTTGGTGGTGTGTGGGTTGGGCAACTTGCCGCTTGGCATATCGATAGCATGGGTGATGTTGGAGGGATTCTAAATCCACTGGATAAAACAGTATCGATCGTGAGTGGCGCATGGTTAAACAACTTTAACCAATATCCACTGGCTTGGAGCGTGCCTATTGCAGGTGTGGCTGCTGCAATATTATCGGCTTTGGCGAGCTGGAGGCGTGTACCGCAGGTCGCCTTTATTCTGAGTGGCGTGGCGAGTGTTGGCGTGTTGTGCACCACAGCGATTGCTTTATTCCCCTTTATTTTGCCTTCAACTTTAGACGCGCGCTCTAGCTTAACGGTTTGGGATGCGGTATCTAGCCAAAAAACCTTGGGTGTGATGCTGGGTGTGGTGGTGATCTTTGTACCTATTATTACGCTGTACACCGCTTGGGTGTATCGCGTTATGCGTGGGCCGGTCACGGTGGAAAGGCTGCAAAATGATACACATAGCTATTAATTTTCCAGTCACCGCATCAATGAGGATGCGCTAGAAGGAGTAGGACAATGTGGTACTTTACTTGGATACTTGGCGTGGGTTTGGCCGTGGCCTTAGGCCTGATTAATGTGCTGTGGTTTGAAAGCACCCACGCATTTGGTGGCGAAAAAGAAACAGAAGCTCAAGAGCGTTTTGAGCAATACAAAAAAAAGTAGTCCGTTGATTCTCTTAAAAATGGCCTACTTGGCTTGAAAGATAAAGTTACATTTATCCTTGAAATTGAATAGAAACAGCCCATTTATGGGCTGTTTCTACATATACAGCAAGGCCTTGGCAAGTTTTTTTTGATTGTAATAATTTATTGCTGCAATGCAATATGCAGTTTGAATTTTAAACTACATTTATGACTTATTCCCTTTGAGCTAGCTCAATATCTGCCCGTTGAGAAGTCTGTAAATTACCTAGTCAATATGGCTAGAATAATAATTATATTATTTATAAGCATTTTTAATTCAAGTAGCTGCTATTTCTCATCCGCTAGTATTGTGATATTTATTTTTCTTGTTATTTAATTGCAGTGTATTGATCTTTTGATTGCCAATTATCACGGTGCAGTGAATAATCCAACGTGTTTGGTGTTGTAAGGTGTATGGATTAGTTTTCTGCACAAGCATTTAAGCTCTCGAGCTTCAAAATTTTGGTTCAACGAGAGTCGTACTAACACTCGTTGTTTAAGCAAGTAAAAAGGGGATGTGATGAATATTCTGGGCTATCTACAGAAAATAGGCCGTGCGCTGATGGTGCCGGTGGCAACTTTGCCAGCTGCAGCTATTTTAATGGGTATTGGCTATTGGATCGATCCAACAGGCTGGGGTAGTAATAGTGCCCTGGCAGCCTTCCTGATTAAATCGGGTGCTGCGATTATCGATAATATGTCGATTCTGTTTGCGGTTGGTATTGCCTACGGTATGTCTAAAGATAAAGACGGTGCTGCTGCTTTATCCGGTTTGGTTGGTTACTACGTATTAACTACCCTGTTATCACCAGGTGCGGTTGCTCAAATTCAGGGCTTGCCCCTTGATCAAGTGCCTAAGGCATTTGCAAAAATAAATAACCAATTTATCGGTATTTTGGTGGGTGTGATCACTGCGGAGCTATATAACCGTTTTAGTTCTGTAGAGCTGCATAAAGCGCTTGCCTTCTTTAGTGGCCGTCGCCTTGTACCGATCGTCACTTCGGTAGTGATGCTGGCGTTGGCTTTCCCACTAATGTATCTATGGCCTATCGTGTTTAATGGCTTAGTGCATTTTGGCGAAAGCATTATGGGTATGGGCCCAGTAGGTGCGGGTATTTACGCTTTCTTTAACCGTTTGTTGATTCCTGTTGGCTTGCATCATGCTCTTAACAGCGTGTTCTGGTTTGACGTTGCGGGTATTAACGATATTCCTAACTTCTTGGGTGGGGCTAAGTCCCTTGCTGAAGGTAAGGCAGTATTGGGTGTAACGGGTATGTATCAAGCCGGTTTCTTCCCAATTATGATGTTTGGTTTGCCTGGTGCTGCGCTGGCAATTTATCACACCGCTAAGCCACAAAATAAAGCACGCGTTGCCTCATTGATGATTGCGGCTGCTTTTGCTGCTTTCTTTACCGGTGTGACTGAGCCACTTGAATTCTCCTTTATGTTTGTAGCTCCTGCGCTTTATTTATTGCACGCAGTATTAACCGGTCTTTCGGTATATATCGCAGCAAGTATGCAGTGGATTGCTGGCTTTGGTTTCAGTGCAGGTTTGGTTGACTTGGTGCTGTCGACTAAAAACCCGTTGGCTAAAGATATTCTGATGTTGGTTGTACAAGGTTTTGCATTCTTTGCGATCTACTACTTTAGCTTCCGTTTTGCGATCAAAACATTCAATTTTAAGACTCCAGGTCAAGAAGAAGATGACGAAGAAGGCGTAGAGCAAGATGGCTCACCGGTAAGTAGTGATACTGATTCATTGGCACATGCTTATATCGATCTGATTGGTGGTGGCGCTAATGTAGTGGGTATTGATTCTTGCATTACCCGCCTGCGTTTGACGCTGAACGACACTGCTATCGTGGATGAAGCTGCGGCTAAACGCTTGGGTGCTTCAGGCGTGATTAAACTAAATAAAACCAATGTGCAGATTATTGTGGGTGCAAAAGCTGAGCTGATTGCCACACGTATGAGTCAGTTATTGGCGGGCAAAGTGATTGAAGTACCAGCGGTAGCCGCAGTAAAAGTGGCAGCCTTTGCTGCTCCGGCAGTCGCAGTTAAGCCAGTGATGGGCAACTTAGTTTTAGTAGCCCCAATGAGCGGAGAAGTGGTTTCCTTGTTGCAAGTGCCAGATGCTGCGTTTTCGAGCAAGGCAGTGGGTGAAGGCTTGGCGATTCGTCCAACGGGTAAGCTTGTGTTGGCCCCCGCAGATGGCGTAATTGCTAAAATATTTAACACTAATCACGCATTTGCGCTGATTGCAGATAACGGCGCTGAACTGATTGTGCATATTGGGTTGGATACCGTGAAGTTGGGGGGTAAAGGCTTTACTCGCTTGTTAGAACAAGGCTCACGCGTAAAAGCGGGTGATGCCGTGTTGGAGTTGGATCTTGAATACCTTACTGCAAATGCGGTATCGATCATCAGCCCTGTGGTTGTTAGCAATGTTGAGCAGTTTGATGGCGTGATTGATTTTGCTGTAGGTCAGGTGGAAGCAGGTAAAACTGCTTTGTACACGATTAAAGCTAAGTAATTGGCTTAGCTAGCAGCCTGTCGGACTTAGCATCAGTCAGCTGCAAAATCACCTGATCGGCCTATATTTCACCATATTTTTGACCAATAACTCGTTATTGGCGCTGCAAATCCGGCAAAATCTGGTCTCGATCATGCGATTTTTCGCTTCGACCGCCTAAGTCTGACAGGCCGCTAGCAGCCTGCTTTATCAGGCTGTTAGCTGTAAAAAAGGCGAACCTTTTGGGTTCGCCTTTTTTATTTAGGGGCACGTTGCCGTACTCCTAAGCCATTAATTACCGATTAAATGCTTCACTGCATCACGCTCTTCAGACAGCTCTTTCGCGCTAACGTCCATGCGGGTACGGCTGAATTCGCTGATTTCCAAGCCTTCAACAATGGTGTATTTGCCATCTTTGCAAGTGACTGGGTAGCCAAAAATCAAATCGCTATAGCCGTATTCGCCATTAGCTGGAACGCCCATCGTCACCCAATCGCCATCCGTTGTGCCCAGTACCCAATTACGGATATGGTCAATGGCGGCATTGGCTGCAGAAGCGGCGGACGACAAACCGCGCGCTTTAATAATGGCTGCACCACGTTGCTGAACGGTAGGGATGAATTCTGTTTCTAACCACTTTTGATCATTGATCAGAGCAGAAGCGCTTTGGCCTTTCACTGTAGCGTGGAATAGATCTGGATACTGGGTAGCAGAGTGATTGCCCCAGATGATCATCTTGTTGATATCGGTTACGGCTGTTGATGTTTTTTGTGCGATTTGAGTCAGAGCACGGTTGTGATCCAGACGCATCATGGCTGTGAAGTTGGCTGGGTTTAAATCCGGAGCATTTTTCATTGCGATGTAAGCATTGGTGTTGGCTGGATTGCCTACTACCAGTACTTTCACGTCACGCGATGCCACTTCATTCAGTGCTTTACCCTGAGCAGTAAAGATAGCACCGTTAGCTTCGAGCAAATCTTTGCGCTCCATCCCCGGGCCACGTGGACGAGCGCCAACCAAGAGGGCGATATCCACATCTTTGAAGGCTACTTTTGGATCATCGCTTTGTACAATGCCTTGCAATAATGGGAATGCACAGTCATCCAACTCCATAACCACGCCATTTAATGCGGGTAGGGAAGGGGTGATGTCGAGCAATTGCAAGATCACTGGCTGATCTGGGCCCAGCATTGCACCAGATGCAATGCGGAATAAAAGGCTATAACCAATTTGGCCGGCAGCGCCGGTAACGGCAACGCGAATAGGTTTTTTCATGAAGGTCACTCCGGTTGTGGGTGGGGTTAGCACCTCGGTGAACGATGCTGGGATTTTCAGCAGTCAATCTAATAAAAAGCCTCGCTGATTACTTTTTACTACAAAAGTTATTCAATCAGGGAATCCGATTATTTTCTTTATTTGTAGAGCAAAACAGAGCGTAACCGTATTTCTTTTTTATAAATTTATCTGCTGACTACATCCTGCACGCTTGTATTTACACGGATGGTAGTGTGTTTTAGCTACTGCGTAAGCTTAGCAGTGAAAGTCTATCACGCACGTGGTGGCTTTGTGCGCGTTTTGCTGCTATACGAAATATAATGTTGTGTATCTTTTGTCTTATATAAGACTGTAGTAGACTATGATGCTACAACATGATAAAAAGCAACCTATCTTAAATATGAGCAAACTTGCAGCCATACCCCTCTATCGTCAGGTTATTCGTGCAGTCACAACGGCAGTTGATGCCGGTGAGTGGGGAGCCGATGAAAGTTTGCCGAGCGAAAATGACTTAGCACACCGTTTTGGTGTTAGCCAAGGCACGGTACGCAAAGCTTTAGATGTATTAGTCGTTGAAGGTGTTTTATATCGCAGACAAGGCGTAGGTACTTTTGTAAGCGATGCCAGTGATTTTTTAGCACAAGCTTTGTTTGTGCCTTTATCTGGTTACGGTGGCGAAAAGCCAAAAATTGAAATGCTCGGCTGTGTGCGCATTCATGCGGGCGAGCAGTTAGCAGAGATTTTAGGATTAAGGCGTGGTGCGGCGCTGTGGCAGGTTCGCCGTTTATTGCGCGTAGCAGGCACCGTGATAGGTTTAGAAGAAATGTTTTTGCCTGAAGCGAATTTCCCGAATTTGGAAATGCGCAGAATCCGTGAGTTGCGCGGTAATTTGCGTGAATTATGCTGGCGTGATTTTGGAATGCGTTTAAAAGATGGTGAGGTTCGCTATCGTGCGATTCCCGCCGCGAGTGCCGAAGCAAGATTATTGCAAGTTGAAGTGCACGAACCTTTGTTACAACTTGTGCGTTTAGCAAGAGATTTTGATGGTAAACCGCAGGTTTGGAGTGTGGCTTGGTTTAGGTCTGAGCAACGGGCTTTCCAAGCGCCACCAGAGCAAGCATAAATAAGCTGTAAATTGAGCTGCGAAGTATGAGTTGCAGTTAAGTTGTAAATAACCGGTCAGTGTTGTAGGTGACAAGTTTGAACTCACTGACAGAAGTAAAACTTAAAGAGGA
The DNA here is from genome assembly GCF_004194535.1 of Iodobacter fluviatilis. Classification (NCBI taxonomy): domain Bacteria; kingdom Pseudomonadati; phylum Pseudomonadota; class Betaproteobacteria; order Neisseriales; family Chitinibacteraceae; genus Iodobacter; species Iodobacter fluviatilis. The sequence continues at coordinate 3,456,806 of NZ_CP025781.1, forward strand.
AGTGCGCATGCAAAAAACACGCCCCAAGCACCTAGAGATCGCGAAGATTCGTCTTCCTTTACCTGGGATTATCTCCATCTTGCATCGCGTGAGTGGCGCGCTGATGTTTTTGGCGATTCCCTTTATGCTCTACGCTTTAGAGGGCTCTTTGGCCTCCGCCGAGCGTTTTGATGCATTTAGATCCTGTATTTCACATCCCCTTGTAAAAATTGCACTGCTGGGTATTTTGTGGGCTTTTTTGCATCACGTTTGCGCAGGTGTTCGTTTCTTATTCTTAGATATTCATAAGGGCCTTGAGCTGAAAACAGCCCGCCTCACGGCAAAAATTGTGCTACTGGTAAGCCTAGTGCTGACCGTTTTGATTGGAGCCCTGTTATGGTAAATCGTCAATTAACAGGCGCGCATTACGGCCTAAAAGACTGGTTAGTGCAGCGGATAACCGCAGTGATTATGCTGGTTTACACCGTGGGTGTCGTGGCGTTTTTAGTGCTTGCACAAGATGCTTCTTTTGCGGCATGGCAACAACTATTCGCCTGTACTTGGGTAAAAGTACTGACCACCATCAGCCTGTTTGCATTGCTGTGGCATGCATGGGTTGGTGTGCGTGATATCTGGATGGATTACCTCCAGCATGTTGGTTTGCGTTTAACGATGCACGTGCTGACCTTGTTATGGCTGGCAGGTAGCTTGGTTTATATGATTAAAGTTGTGTGGGGTGCATAAGCGATGACCGTTCCTATTCGTAAATTCGATGCTGTCATTGTCGGTGCAGGTGGCGCAGGCCTTCGTGCCGCATTGCAGCTCTCTGAAGCCGGTCTAAAAACCGCTGTTTTATCTAAAGTATTTCCGACGCGCTCGCACACTGTTGCGGCGCAGGGTGGGATTTCCGCCTCTCTTGGTAATGTCCAAGAAGACAAGTGGGAATGGCATATGTACGACACCGTTAAGGGTTCGGACTGGCTTGGGGACCAAGACGCGATTGAATTTATGTGTCGTCAGGCACCTGAAGTCGTGGTTGAGCTTGAGCACTTCGGTATGCCATTTGATCGCTTAGAAAACGGCAAGATTTATCAGCGTCCATTCGGCGGTCACATGGCCGATTTTGGTAAAACACCGGTGCAACGCGCCTGTGCCGCAGCCGACCGTACTGGCCACGCCATGCTGCATACGCTTTATCAGCGCAATGTTCGCGCCAATACTCAGTTCTTTGTGGAATGGATGGCGCTGGATCTGATTCGTGATGAAGAGGGTGAAGTCGTTGGTGTAACTGCCTTAGAAATGGAAACCGGCGAAGTGTCGATTATCCACGCCAAGGCCGTGTTGTTTGCTACCGGCGGCGCGGGGCGTATTTTCTCCGCATCTACCAACGCCTTTATTAATACTGGCGATGGCCTCGGCATGACCGTGCGCGCAGGTATTCCACTTGAAGATATGGAATTCTGGCAATTCCACCCAACGGGTGTGGCCGGTGCGGGAGTATTGATTACTGAAGGCGTGCGCGGCGAAGGCGGCATCTTGCTCAACTCTGAGGGCGAACGCTTTATGGAGCGCTACGCACCAAACGCCAAAGATTTGGCTTCCCGTGACGTAGTTTCCCGTGCGATGGCGCTGGAAATTCTGGAAGGGCGTGGCTGTGGTAAAGAAAAAGACCATGTCATGCTGAAGCTGGATCATTTAGGTCCAGACATCATCATGCAGCGCCTGCCTGGTATTCGTGAGATTGCGATTAAATTTGCTGGTGTAGATCCAATCAAAGACCCAATCCCCGTTGTGCCAACTTGCCACTATCAGATGGGCGGTATTCCGACCAACTATAAGGGTGAAGTGGTGGCTCCGCTGGGCGATGATCCTGAAGTGCGCGTAAAAGGCTTTTACGCTGCCGGTGAATGTGCTTGTGCTTCTGTGCACGGCGCAAATCGCTTGGGCACTAACTCATTACTGGATCTGGTGGTGTTTGGTAAGGCCGCTGGCAATACAATTATCGAGTTTATTAAAAATGAGCGCCCAGAGTTGCGTCCATTACCTGCTGATGCTGCGGCCTTCTCATTGGCGCGTCTGGCTCGTTTAGAAAACCAAACGGGTGGCGAAGAAGTGGCAGATGTACGTAATGCCATGCAAAAAGTGGTGCAGCTGCGTGCCGGTGTATTCCGCAACTCTGAGAATCTTGCCAAGGGCGTTGAAGAAATCAAAGCCGTGGCCGAGCGTGCCAAGCTGACGCAAATTAAAGACAAATCCAAGGTATTTAACACCGCGCGAATTGAAGCGCTGGAGCTGGATAACTTGATCGAAGTGGCGGTTGCAACGCTGATTTGTGCCGAAGCCCGTAAGGAAAGTCGTGGTGCACATGCGCACGATGATTTCCCTGATCGTCATGATGAGTGGATGAAGCACACGATGTTTGATGGAAAAACACGCACGCTGTCTTACAAGCCAGTTCATACCAAACCGCTAACGGTCGATTACATCGCACCGCAAAAACGCGTCTATTAATAGCATCAGGAGAAAACCGATGAAGATGCATTTCAAGCTCTATCGCTACAACCCTGATGTGGACGCTAAGCCGTACATGCAGGATTACCATGTTGAACTAGAACCGTCTGATAAAAAGCTGTTAGATGGGCTGGTTCGCCTAAAAGCACAAGACGATACACTGAGCTTTCGCCGCTCTTGCCGTGAAGGAATTTGCGGTTCAGATGCAATGAATATTAATGGCAAAAATGGCTTGGCCTGTATTACCGATATGGCCAGCCTGAAGCAGCCGGTAGAAATTCGCCCGCTGCCAGGTTTGCCGGTGATTCGTGACTTAATCGTTGATATGACACAGTTTTTTAAACAATATCATTCGATTAAGCCTTATGTGCAAAACGATAATCCACCGCCTGATCGCGAACGTTTGCAATCACCGGAAGATCGTAAAGAGCTAGATGGCCTGTACGAATGCATCTTGTGTGCTTGCTGCTCAACATCTTGCCCGTCATTTTGGTGGAATCCAGATAAATTTGTAGGCCCTGCTGGTTTGCTGGCAGCTTACCGTTTTATTGCGGATACTCGCGATGAGAAAACCAACGAGCGTCTGGATAATCTGGAAGATCCATATCGATTGTTCCGTTGCCACAGCATTATGAATTGCGTTGACGTTTGCCCTAAGGAACTCAATCCAACTAAGGCAATTGGCAAGATCAAAGATTTAATGATTAAGCGCATGAGCTAATCAGACCTATGTAGGGTGGGCACAGTGCCCGCGCGAGGTGCTTTAAGGCGCCGCGTAAGGAAGGTAAAACGTGCTCACCCTACAAAATAGCAAGGAAGATCTGATGGATGAAATTGAATTAAAACGGATCGTATGGCGCTCCCGCCGGGGCCTTCTGGAAGTCGATCTGCAGTTAGAGCGATTTGTAAAAGAAGTGCTTCCCACTTTATCTGCAGCCGATTTGATTCTTTTTCAGGACCTTTTGTTGCTGTCTGATAATGATCTGCTTGATTACTTAAATTGTAAAACAGAATGTCCAGACGAGCGGCTAAGACCGATACTGGAACAAGTACGAAGCGCACAAATCACACGACGACCACTCACTGGAGCTATTTGATATGGAAAACAAAGTCACACTGACTTACAACAATGGCAAAGACACGCTTGAGTTTCCAGTTTTACCAAGCACACTTGGGCCTGATGTAGTCGATATCCGCTCGTTCTCCAAGACCGGTATGTTTACTTTCGATCCTGGGTTTTTAGCGACATCAAGCTGTGAATCTAAAATCACCTTTATCGATGGCGACTTGGGCCAGCTTTACTATCGTGGCTATCCTATTGAGCAGCTCGCAGAACAAAGTGATTACCTAGAAGTTTGCTATCTGCTGATTAATGGTGAATTGCCAACCGCAGAACAAAGTGCAGTTTTTAATAAAACGGTGATGAGCCACACCATGGTTCATGAGCAGCTCACCCGTTTCTTTAACGGTTTCCGCCGTGATGCGCATCCTATGGCGATGATGGTGGGTGTGGTTGGGGCATTATCTGCTTTCTACCAAGATAGCTTGGACATTAATAATGAAGAGCACCGCAAAGTAGCGATGTTCCGCCTGATCTCAAAGATCCCGACCATTGCTGCAATGTGCTACCGCTATAACCAAGGTCTGCCGTTTGTTTATCCACGTAATGACCTAAGCTATACCGCAAACTTTATGCACATGATGTTCTCGACACCGTGCGAGCAATATGTGCCTAACCCCGTGCTGGTTCGCGCACTGGATGTGATTTTCACTCTGCACGCAGACCACGAGCAAAACGCGTCAACTTCAACTGTGCGCCTAGCAGGATCTTCTGGTGCGAACCCGTTTGCATGTATCGCTGCCGGTATTGCCTGCCTATGGGGCCCATCACACGGCGGTGCTAACGAAGCCGTTTTGCTGATGTTGGATGAAATTGGTGATATTGAGAACGTGCCCGCCTTTATGGAAGGTGTAAAGGCTAAGACGCACAAATTGATGGGCTTTGGTCATCGCGTTTACAAAAATATGGATCCACGTGCCAGCGTGATGCGTCGTATTTGCTACGAAGTATTACAAGAACTCGGATTACAAGACGATCCTAAGTTCAAGCTTGCCATGGCTCTGGAAAAAATTGCGCTGGAAGACAAATATTTTATCGAGCGTAAGCTGTACCCGAACGTTGATTTCTACTCAGGTATTGTTCAGTCTGCCTTGGGTATTCCTGTGCCGATGTTTACAGTGATTTTTGCCCTTGCGCGAACTGTGGGCTGGATCAGCCACTGGAATGAGATGATTGCCGATCCTGGTATGAAGATTGGTCGTCCGCGTCAGCAATACACTGGCGCTACTAAGCGTGACTACGTGCCTGCAGATAAGCGCGGTTAATCGCTTAGGGCACGGCATGCCGTGCCCATTGTTGTACATGTTTTGAGCCGCCTCCTAGTGAGACGGCGGTCTTGCATGGTGTTAAGCCTGCTAAATTACTGGATTTGATTACGGCGATGATGAGAGAGTTGAGGTCTAATTCCCACCTTTTTGGCGGGAATGCTCCTTTCGTTGAGGAGCTTTACGAGCAGTACCTGAGCGACCCACAGTTGGTTGATCAGGAATGGCGCTCCTACTTCGATAAGATGCAGCAAAGCCCTGGTGTGGTTGATCGTGATATTCCACGAGCGCCGATCGAGGAATCTTTCCGCCAGCTGACTCGTCAGCCTCGCTATGTTCAGCAAGGTGGCGCGGTCGATGAAGAGGCCACACGCAAGCAGGTTAATCTGCTGCGCTTGATCTCTGCTTACCGCATTATGGGCTCGCGCCAAGCAAGCCTTGATCCTTTGCAACGTATGGATCAAGCGCGTTTGCCTGAGTTAGATGCGAAGCATCATGGTTTTACCGATGCCGATATGGCAACGACATTTGGTACCAATATTGCAGGGATGGAGCGTGCAACTCTTGCCGAAGTGATTGCATTTTTAAAGCAAACTTACTGCGGTAGTATTGGCTTGGAATATATGCACATCACCAATGCAGAACAGCGCAAGTGGGTGCAGCAGTGGTTTGAATCCCGTCGCTCAACACCTGGCTATGGTATCGAGCAAAAAAAACGCACACTGCAAAAAGTGACTGCGGCAGAAACACTAGAACAATACCTGCATAAAAAATACGTCGGCCAAAAGCGCTTCTCGCTGGAAGGTGGCGATTCCATGATCCCCGCACTGGATTTTTTAATCCAAGGCGCGGGTGCGGTGGGCGTGCAGGAAATGATTATCGGTATGGCCCATCGTGGTCGTTTAAATGTGCTGGTGAATACGCTAGGCAAACAGCCGCGTGATTTATTTAGCGAATTTGAAGGTCGCTCAGTCAGCGATTTGTCTTCCGGTGACGTGAAGTATCATATGGGTTTTTCGGCTGATATCCCGACTCCTGGCGGCCCCATCCACCTAAGCCTTGCGTTTAATCCATCCCACCTTGAGATCGTCAACCCTGTGGTTGAAGGCTCGGTGCGTGCGCGTCAGCAACGTCGTGGCGATAAGCTGGGTGTGCAAGTTCTGCCGGTGCTGATTCATGGCGACTCAGCCTTTATTGGCTTGGGTACCAACCAAGGTACGTTTAACCTGGCCAATACCCGTGGCTACGGCACAGGCGGCACGGTGCATTTGGTGGTGAATAACCAAGTCGGTTTCACGACTTCAGACACCCGCGATACCCGCTCGACGATTTACTGTACTGATATCGCCAAAATGGTTGAAGCGCCGATTTTCCACGTGAATGGCGATGACCCTGAAGCGGTGATTTTGGTGATGCAAGCTGCACTCGAATTCCGCATGAAATTTCACCGCGATGTGGTAGTGGATTTGGTGTGCTTTCGTAAGTTTGGTCACAATGAAGCGGACGATCCCTTTGTAACGCAGCCAATGATGTACAAAAAGATTGGCCAGCATCCCGGCGCGCGTAAGAAATACGCCGATCGCCTGATTGCTGAAGGTGTAGTGACTAAGGACGAAGCGGATAATCTGATCCAAGATTACCGCGCAGCGCTGGATCGTGGCGAGCATGTAGAGCAAACCACGCTGACGGATTACAAACGCTCGCACGCGATTGATTTCTCCCGCTATATGGGTGTGCATTGGCGTCATCCTGTGGCCTCAGCGGTGCCTCAGGCAGATTTGCTGCGCCTAACTGAGAAATTCACCAAGGTGCCCGATGGTTTTAAACTGCGTCCAAACGTAGAAAAAATTATCAGAGAACGTATTGCCATGGTCAATGGCGATCAGCCAGTTGATTTTGGTATGGCTGAGCACTTGGCCTACGCTACCTTACTAACCGAAGGCTACGCTGTACGTATCTCTGGTGAGGATTGCGGCCGCGGCACGTTTAATCACCGTCATGCGGTATTACACGATCAAAATCGTGAGAAGTGGGATCAGGGCGTGCACGTGCCCTTGCAACACTTGGCAGAAAAGCAAGCTAACTTCACCGTGATCGATTCGATTCTGAATGAAGAAGCGGTATTGGCATTTGAATATGGCTACGCTTGCTCTGCACCGGATGAGCTGACTATTTGGGAGGCGCAGTTTGGTGACTTTGCCAACGGCGCGCAAGTGGTGATCGATCAGTTTATTACTTCTGGCGAAACCAAGTGGGGCCGTTTATGTGGCCTAACCATGATGTTGCCACACGGCTATGATGGGCAAGGCCCTGAGCACTCATCAGCTCGCGTTGAGCGTTATCTCCAGCTGTGCGCAGAGCATAATGTGCAAGTGCTGATGATGTCTGAAGCCGCGCAGATGTTCCATGCGCTGCGCCGCCAGATGTTACGCCCAAGTCGCAAGCCGCTGATTATCATCATGAGCAAAAAGCTCTTGAAGGCGAAGTTTGCTTCTAGCCCGATTGAAGACTTCACCAATGGTGAGTTTCTTCCAGTGATCGGTGATCAGGGCAATTTGGATGCCAAGAAAGTGAAGCGCGTGTTGATGTGTGCAGGTCAGGTGTATTACGACTTGCTGGCTGGCCGTAGTGAGCGTGATATTAAAGACATCGCGATTGTGCGGATTGAGCAGCTTTATCCATTCCCAACGGAAGAGCTAAAAGCTGAAATCGAAAAATACCCGAACGCACGTGAAGTGATGTGGGTACAGGAAGAACCACGCAACCAAGGCGCATGGCACCAGATTCGCCATCGCTTAGAAGCGTGTATGCATCCTAAGCAAACCCTGCTGTATGCAGGCCGTACCTCATCGGCATCGCCAGCGGTTGGTTATATGAGCAAGCATACTGCGCAGCTTAAAACTTTCGTTGAAGAAGCAATGACTCTGTAATGTAGGGCGGGTGAAAACCCGCCTTATTCGACATCTAATGGATAAACAGGGTGGTTAATCCACCCGATCTACTCGCCAGATCCTTGGAGTTACAAAATGATTATCGAAATTACCGTACCGCAATTACCAGAATCCGTTTCCGAAGCTTCACTTTTACAGTGGAAGAAAAAAATAGGCGACGCAGTTGCTCGCGATGAGCAATTGATTGATATCGAAACCGATAAAGTGGTGTTAGAAATCGCTGCGCCACAAGCTGGTGTTTTGGTGTCGATTGTGCAAAATGAAGGTGCAATTGTAGGTAGCCTGCAATTGATCGCAACCATTGATACCGAAGCCACCGTTGCTGCACCTGCCAATGTTGTGCCAGAAATCGTAAAGACCGAGCAACAAGTTCGCGTTGAAGCTGCGGCTAAAGAAGCCGGTGTTTCTGCGGGCGCCATTGGTTTTGGCACGGCAGTGATGCCTTCGGCTAAAAAGATGGCGGCTGATGCAGGCGTGAACACTAACGACGTTGGCGGCACAGGCCGCGGTGGCCGTGTATTGAAAGAAGACGTACAGAATCATCTAGCTAAACCCGCTGCCGCACCTGCTCCAGCATCCGCAGCCGTTTCCGTACTGCAAGGCGATCGCGCCGAGCAACGCGTACCGATGAGCCGCTTACGTGCGCGTGTGGCCGAGCGCTTACTCGAATCGCAACAAACTAACGCGATCCTGACCACCTTCAACGAAATCAATATGAAGCCGTTGATGGATCTGCGTAATAAATACAAAGATAAGTTTGAAAAAGACCACGGCGTGAAGCTGGGCTTTATGGGTTTCTTTGTAAAAGCGGCTGTGCATGCGCTAAAGAAGTTCCCAATTGTGAATGCATCCGTTGATGGTAGCGATATCGTTTACCACGGCTACTTTGATATTGGGGTAGCCGTAGGTAGCCCGCGTGGTTTGGTGGTGCCGGTGATTCGTAATGCGGATCAATTGAGCTTGGCTGAAATCGAAAAAACCATCGCTGATTTTGGTAAGCGTGCTCAAGCCGGTAAGTTGAGTATGGACGAGCTAACTGGCGGCACTTACACCATCTCTAACGGTGGCACTTTTGGCTCGATGATGTCGACACCGATTATCAATCCACCACAATCAGCAATTCTGGGCATGCACGCAACGAAAGAGCGTGTGGTGGTAGAAAACGGTGAAATGGTGATTCGCCCGATGATGTATCTGGCTCAGTCTTACGATCACCGCATCATCGATGGCCGCGAAGCTGTATTGTCGCTGGTTGCTATCAAAGAAGTTATCGAAGATCCAGCGCGTCTGCTGCTTGATATCTAATTAATGTGAATTGTGTAGGGCGGGTTAGCGGCTTTATCGCGTAACCCGCCATGGCATATCGCTAAATATTGAATCACAGAGTCGGGGCGTTGATAACGCCCTTGCTCTTTCTCAAAGGTTTCCAAACCATGAGCAAAGAATTTGACGTTGTTGTAATCGGCGGCGGCCCTGGTGGCTATGTGGCGGCGATTCGCTCTTCGCAACTGGGCTTTAATACGGCATGTATCGATGCCACTTCAGACAAAGACGGCAAGGCGAGCTTGGGTGGTACGTGTTTGAATGTGGGTTGTATCCCTTCTAAAGCACTGCTGCAATCGTCAGAAAATTACTTCAATGCAGCCCACCATTTTGGCGATCACGGTATCTCCACCGGCACGTTGAAAATGGACGTGGCTAAGATGTTGGCGCGTAAGCAAGACATCATTACTAAAAACACCGGCGGCATTGCTTACCTCTTTAAAAAGAACAAAGTGACGTCTTTCCACGGTGTAGGCGCGTTTAAAGCCAAAGCAGGCGATGCTTACGTGTTGGAAGCCAAACTGGCTGATGGCACAGTTGAAGAAATCACCGCTAAGCACGTGATTATTGCGACTGGCTCTAGCGTTCGCCAATTGCCAGGCGTGACCATCGATAATCATCTGGTGCTGGATAACGAAGGCGCGTTGGCGATTCCTGCTGTGCCAAAACGCCTAGGCGTGATTGGCGCTGGCGTGATTGGCTTAGAAATGGGCTCGGTTTGGAAGCGCTTGGGTAGTGAAGTGACTGTGCTTGAAGCGATGCCTACTTTCCTAGGCGCAGCCGATGAGCAAGTGGCGCGTGAAGCCAAGAAATTTCTGACTAAAGAAACCGGTCTGATTATCAATACTGGCGTTAAAATTGGCGAAATTAAAGTCGGTAAAAAAGACGTAACCGTGCACTGGAAAGATGTAGCAGGTAGCGAGCAAGTCAGCGTATTTGACAAGTTGGTTGTGGCCATTGGCCGTGTGCCAAACACATCTGGCCTGAACGCAGATGCCGTTGGCCTGAAGCTAACCGAGCGCGGCCAGATCGAAGTCAACGACGATTGCCAAAGCAATCTGCCTCATGTTTGGGCGATTGGTGATGTGGTTCGTGGCCCGATGCTGGCACACAAAGCGTCTGACGAAGGCGTGGCCGTGGCTGAGCGTATCGCAGGCCAGCATCCACATATCGACTTTAACAATATCCCTTGGGTGATTTACACCAGCCCAGAAATTGCATGGGTAGGGCAGACCGAAGAGCAGCTTAAAGCCGCAGGCGTTGAATACAAGAAAGGTCAATTCTTGTTCTCCGCCAATGGCCGTGCTTTAGCGCTTGGCGAAGCTAAGGGTTTTGTTAAAATGCTGGCAGATAAGACCACCGATCGTATTTTAGGTGTTCATATCGTTGGTCCATTTGCTTCAGAATTGATTGCTGAAGCGGTTGTCGCAATGGAATTTAACGCATCGTCAGAAGATATTGCCCGTATTGTTCATGCTCATCCATCTTTGTCTGAAGCCTTGCACGAAGCGGCTTTAGCATGTGATAAGCGTGGTTTGCATTCTTAATTTGTAAATACGTAGGGTGGGTTAGCCTGTTTGGGCGTAACCCACCATGGCGCTAATGGTGGGTTACGGCATAAAACCGCCTAACCCACCCTACAACATTCTCCTTACAAAGGGTCTCAGATGAATCTTCATGAATATCAAGCCAAGGAATTATTGGCTAAATACGGTCTACCAGTACAACGCGGCATTTTGGCACACACTCCAGAAGAAGCAGCTGCTGCCTATGACGCACTGGGGGGTAAATTTGCGGTGGTTAAAGCGCAAGTTCACGCCGGTGGCCGTGGTAAAGCGGGTGGCGTTAAAGTGGTTAAATCCCGTGAAGAAGCCGCAGAAATTGCTAAAGGCTTGATCGGTAAAAACTTAGTGACGTACCAAACAGATGCAGCGGGCCAGCCTGTGCATTCAGTATTGGTTTGTGAAGATATGTACCCAGTTCAGCGCGAGCTATACCTTGGTGCGGTTGTAGATCGCTCCAGCCAGCGCGTGGTGTTTATGGTTTCCACCGAAGGCGGTGTTGAGATCGAAACTGTTGCTGAAGAATCCCCAGAAAAAATCATCAAAGTAACTGTAGACCCATTGGTTGGCATGCAGCCATTCCAAGCGCGTGATTGCGCGTTTGCTTTGGGTTTAGAAGGCAAGCAAGTAGCACATTTTACTAAAATGATGTTGGGTGCGGCTGAGGCATTTATCGCTAATGATTTCGCGCTGTTTGAAATCAACCCACTGGCTTTGCGTGAAAACGGCGAGTTGTGCTGCGTAGACGCTAAAGTTGGTCTTGATTCTAACGCGCTGTATCGCTTGCCAGAATTGCTGGCTCAACGCGATAAATCGCAAGAAAACGAGCGCGAAGTAAAAGCCTCTGAGTTCGAGCTGAACTACGTTGCGCTGGAAGGCAATATCGGTTGTATGGTAAACGGCGCTGGCCTTGCAATGGCCACAATGGACATCATCAAGCTCAAAGGTGGCCAACCGGCTAACTTCTTGGATGTAGGCGGTGGTGCAACTAAAGATCGCGTGATCGAGGCCTTCAAGCTGATCTTGGCTGATGATTCGGTGAAGGGCGTGCTGATCAATATCTTCGGCGGTATCGTTCGTTGCGACATGATTGCTGAAGCGATTATTGCTGCGGTTAAAGAAGTAAATGTGACTGTGCCGGTTGTGGTGCGTTTGGAAGGCAATAACGCGGAATTGGGCGCTAAGATTCTGAACGAGTCAGGCCTGAAGCTGACATCGGCTCAAGGTTTGAACGACGCAGCCGAGAAAATCGTTGCTGCTGTTGCCGCACTTTAATTCGGCCATTTCATCCGCTGAAAGGAAAAAATAATGAGCGTTTTAGTCAATAAAAACACCAAAGTATTGGTGCAAGGTTTCACCGGTAAAAACGGTACATTCCACGCAGAGCAAGCATTGAAGTGTGGCACTAAGGTTGTTGGCGGTGTAACACCAGGCAAGGGCGGCTCACGTCACCTTGATCTGCCGGTGTTCAACACCATGAAAGACGCAATGCGCGAAACCCACGCCGATGCGACCGTTATTTACGTACCGGCTCCGTTCGCTAAAGATTCGATTCTGGAAGCGATTGATTCGGGTATTCAGCTGATCGTATGTATCACCGAAGGCGTGCCAACACTGGATATGCTGTACGTGAAAAAAGCGGTTGATGAAGCCGGCATCCGCCTGATCGGCCCTAACTGCCCGGGTATTATCACTCCTGGCGAATGCAAGATCGGTATTATGCCTTGGCACATCCATCAGCCAGGCCGTATCGGTATTGTAAGCCGTTCGGGTACATTGACTTACGAAGCAGTTGCGCAAACTACAGCGCTGGGCTTGGGCCAATCTACATGTATCGGTATCGGTGGCGATCCAATTCCAGGCTTGAGCCATATCGACGCATTGCGCTTATTCCAAGACGATCCTGATACCGATGCGATCATCATGATCGGCGAAATCGGCGGCTCGGCTGAAGAAGAAGCGGCTGAATTTGCTCAGTCCTACGTGACTAAGCCAGTAGTGGGTTATATCGCTGGTGTTACAGCGCCTAAGGGCAAACGCATGGGCCACGCTGGTGCGATTATCTCTGGCGGTAAAGGCACTGCAGAAGAAAAATTTGCAGCGTTTGAGCGTGCAGGCATCGCTTACACACGCAGCCCAGCTGAGCTTGGCTCGACTATGCTTGAGTTGTTGAAATCTAAAGGCATGATTTAATTCTTTTTAGAATCAAACGCCCAATAAAAAACCCCAGAATTACTTCTGGGGTTTTTTATTGGGCGTAATACAAGGCGCGTTGGTTTTTAATGGGCTAACCTGAAGCTAGTGCGGGTTCGATAAGGAATAGATCATGCAAGTTAGGCTTGGCTCATTTATATTTTTATGTTTATTTTATTGCTCTACTCTTTGGGCAGAGGAGGTGCTTATTTTTGCCGGTGATGATTACCACCCCGTTACTTTTCGTGATGAGCAGGGACGCGAAGATGGAATTGGCACTACCTTGATAAGGCATTATGAGCATATAAGTGGCAATAAAGTCATATTAGACATGGCCTCTTGGAAGCGGTCTTATTTGATGGCAGAAAAAGGTAAAGGAGGTATTGTTGGTTTATCTAAAACTAAAGCAAGGCTTGAGATTTTTGATTTTTCTGAGCCATTTCATGAATCAATTGTTGGCCTAGTGGTAAAAAAAGGCAAAGAATTTCCTTTTAGCTCGGTGGCAGATTTAAAAGGTAAGCTCATTAGTGTCACCAATGCGGCGAGCTATGGAGAGGCGTTTGATAATGCACTGGCGGCAAAGTTGTTTCAGGTCGATGTAAATTACGCTTTTGATGTGCGCTTAAAAAAGCTGCTTTATGATCGGGTTGATTGTGCTGTCGTAAATGATGCAGAGAATGGCTTAGATACGCTGTTAAAAAAATATCCTGATTTATTTAATAAGCGCGATCAGTTTGTTTATTTGAGTAAGCCACTTGTCCGTGATCCTATTTATCTGGCCTTTCATAAGTCAATGAAGATGCAGGCGTTTTTAGTTGAATTTAATCGTGCCATTAAAGACGCAAAACAAAAAGGAGTGATCCCTTAATCATCGAGTTAATTTTTAGATGTTCAGTATTAATCTAAACGTCTACGTTTTTTTATGAAATAAAGAATAAAGTCCTACCCTTTAATATATTTATTAAAAATACATATGCCGCTTTTTTTGTATGGCGTCAATAAGCCTCTGTGCATTGAATAATAGAGCACTATCTTAATGTCGTATTTTTAGGTAATGCCCCCACAAAAGCACATCAAATTATCATGTTATAGCCAGCCAACACGCCATTGCGCTTCATCTTCAAGTGCGCTCCAGTGTAATGTGAAATGCCGTTTGCTGATTACTGCTTCCAGTGTGATTTGCCCTACTTTCTGTACATCGTTGGGACTGAGCTCAACTTTGACAACAATAAAGTGCTTCTCACGTTGCTGTGGTGCAAGCGCTGTCCACTTGGTATTAGCTAGTTTTTTTGGATGCCAGCTTCTTGCTGGATGCGTCATCGCTTGTTCTCCATTTGGGCTTAATCAAGGACACAATACAGAACAGGTCACGTTCAATTTTTTGAATTGAGATATTAAACGTGGCCTATCGCCCCTACCCTTATTTGTAGATTGCAGTCTTGGTTTAGGGGGTTAAGCCATTAAATGCAACTTTCAGCATATGCGCCACGATGTCATCGTGAGGCATTTTGCTGAATTTTTGCAGAAACTCTGCGGCAGGATCGCAGGTTCTAGAGTAGTAGCTAAACAAGATCACATCGCTAGGTAGATCTGGATTTAAATTGCCAGTTTTTTGCGCCGCGGCCACCAGTGCTTCCAGCTGGCCATTGAGCTTTATTATCCGCAATACATAACTCATATTGCGCATTAGCATGTCACGCACATGTGGGCTGGTGGATGGCAAAAAGGGCATTCCTCCCTCTAAGCGTACCCGCAATGCCCATTCTAACAAGGCACTCAATTTGTCCACTGGGCTGAGCGCCTTATCTAGCTGAGCCAGATAATCAATTGCACCATCAATCAAGCGAATCAGCGCTTCACCCACTAAATCTTCTTTGGATTTGAAGTGTTTGTAGAGGCTGGGTTTAGATATACCCACAGCGCCAGCGATGTCATCCATCGTCATTAAATCAAACCCCTTGGTGCTGAGTACCGCTGTGGTGGCATCCAAGATGGCGCTTTCACGCAGTTTAAAGGCTTGATCTTTGAAACTTAGCTTACTTAAAATACTCATTGGTAAATTCCGATACTAATTGGTATATTTTTTTCTGATTTAGTAGTAATCTTAGCACTGAAGTAGAAAAACACACAGCCACCTTCTTCCTAAACGGTAAAAAAATGACCAGTGCTCGTCAACGCATCGCTATTATTGGCTCCGGTATTTCTGGCTTGGCCAGTGCATACTTTTTGAGTCGTGCGCATGACGTGGTGTTGTTTGAAGCGGGGAGCTATCTGGGTGGGCATACCAATACGGTGGAGGTGAGCTTAGAAGGGAAAACTCAAGCTGTAGATACTGGGTTCTTGGTATTTAATCAAGCAACTTATCCCAATTTAATTGCACTATTTGCTGAGCTAGATGTAGCAACTTATGCCACCGATATGTCCTTTGGTGTTTCGCTAGATGGCGGAAAGCTAGAGTGGGCGGGTACAAATCTGGATACAGTATTTGCGCAGCGGCAGCGGATTCTATCTCCAAGGTTTATCAGCATGTTGCGTGATATTTTACGTTTTAACGCCGCAGCACAAAGCAACTTAAGCCAATCGCTTGCTAATGGCTCTACTTTAGGCCAACTGATTGAAGTAGGTGGCTATGGTGCGATGTTCCGTGATGCCTATTTACTGCCAATGGCTGCGGCGATTTGGTCTAGCTCTCCCAATGATATTTTACAGTTTCCAGCGGCTACTTTTTTACGTTTTTGCCTAAATCACGCGCTATTACAAGTGAACGATCGCCCGCAGTGGCAAACGGTAGAAGGAGGCGGGCGAGAGTATGTACGCAAAATTGCCGACACTTTGAATGCAAACAGCAGCGCTGAGATTAGGCTCAATTGCCCAGTTGCTAAAGTTGCACGTCAGAGTGCTGGTGTAACGGTGCATAGCTATGTTGGTGAGGAATTATTTGATGCCGTGGTGTTTGCTACGCATGCGCCACAAACGCTTAGTATGTTGAGCGATGCCAGCGAGGCAGAACAGCAAATTCTATCTGCCATACGTTATCAGGCCAATATTGCCGTGCTGCATACCGATCCATCCCAGTTACCACAACGGCGCAAAGTTTGGTCGGCATGGAATTACCTTGGCGGTGCCAGTGTGGATGGGCAACGGCCAGTTTGCGTAAGCTATTTACTTAATCAACTACAAAATTTAGCGTTTAAATCACCTGTGATTGTAACGCTTAATCCTTTCTCACCGCCCGCGTCAGATTTGGTGCTCGGGCAGTTTGAGTATGAGCATCCTGTATTTGATCATGGGGCCATCGCTGCTCAGCAGCGCTTACCCAGTATTCAAGGCGAAAATCGCACTTGGTATGCGGGCGCATGGACGGGATATGGCTTTCATGAGGATGGATTGAAATCTGCGCTAAGGGTGGCTCAGGACTTTGGCTTGGCCCCTGCGTGGACAACACTAGCATGAGAGCCCCCGCTCAAATTATTAGCGGGCAAGTGATGCATCAGCGTGTTCGCCCTGCAAAGAATCGCTTTGTGTATCCGGTGTTTTGCTTGCGGATTAATTTAGCACGCCTAGATGAAATCAAGGCCCGCTGGTTTGGTATTAACTGCTGGCGAGCTGTTTCGGTTTATACCGCTGATTATGGCCCTAAAGATGGAAGTAATCTTGAGCATTGGGCACGTAATCTGCTCGAAAAGCATCAGATTAGCGCCGATGGTGAAATCTGGTTACATACTTTTCCGCGCGTATTGGGCTGGGTATTTAATCCGGTGAGCTTTTGGTATTGCTATGCCCAAAGCGGTGAATTACGAGCTGTGTTGGCTGAAGTGAATAACACTTTTGGCGAAACGCATCTCTATCTGCTTGTAGGCTTTGAAGAAAACGGTATCCAGAGCCATACCCGTATTGAAAGCAAAAAAATGCTGCATGTTTCGCCGTTTTGCGAAGTACATGGGCATTATCAATTTCGGTTTAAGGATACCGCCAGCACGGCGTGGGTAGGGATCGATTATTTTGATCAAAATGGCCTGTTGCTCAAGACCTCTGTAGGGGGCCATATCCAAGATTTAAACAGCGCCACGCTGCGCCGCGCGCTATTTGCCCAGCCTTTATTGACGCTCGGTGTGTTTGCACGCATTCATTGGCAAGCCTTCAAGCTTTGGCGAAAACGTGTGCCATTTTTTAGTCAACCCGCCTCGCCCACCACTTCTTTGACCGTGTCAGAGGATAAACCATTATGAGTCAATCACAAGTTCTGCAAACGATAAGCCGAAGTGCGCCCACGGCGGCTAAATTGTTTCTAAATCTATTAGCCCGACTGCAGCATGGTCATTTGCAACTGATCACGCCCGAAGGTACGCATCTGATGTTTGGCGATTTGCATCAGCCACCAAACGCCTCTTTGCAGATTCACGATTGGCGGGCCTGCCAGAGGATTTTACGTGCGGGTGATATTGGTTTTGCCGAAAGCTATGAGGCGGGCTGGATTGATTCGGTAGATTTAACGGCCTTACTGCGGCTGGCGATTCGTAATCAAAACGTGCTGGATAAAATGGTGTTTGGCGGTAAATTGGCAACCCTATGGTATCGGCTTAAGCACTTATTTAGACGCAATTCCCGTGAGGGTAGCCGTAAAAATATTCATGCCCATTACGATATTGGTAATGCGTTTTATCAGCTTTGGCTTGATCCAACTTGGACCTATTCTAGTGCGGTGTTTAATGGCGATTATGCGCAAAGTTTGCAGCAGGCTCAGCTCAATAAATATCAGCGCATTATTGATACTCTTGAGTTACGCGCGGGTAGCCGTGTGCTTGAAATTGGCTGCGGCTGGGGCGGTTTTGCCGAGTACGCTGCGCGGCAAGGCATTTATGTGCATGGTGTAACGATCTCTGCGGCGCAACTCGCCATTGCCCAGGAGCGGATTGCACTGCAGCGTTTGAGCTCACTAGTGCAGCTGGAGTTATGCGATTACCGCGATCTGACTGGCCAATATGATGCGATAGTGTCGATTGAGATGTTTGAAGCTGTAGGTGAAGCCTTCTGGCCTGAATACTTTAAAATTGTGGCTTCCCGCTTAAAAGCAGGTGGCAAAGCATTGGTGCAAAGTATCACCATTAATGAAAATGCCTTTGAGCGCTATCGCAGCGGCACAGACTTTATCCAGCAGTATATTTTCCCTGGGGGTATGTTGCCCAGTCCAGAGCGCTTTGCCTTAAATGCGCAAGCGGCAGGGCTTAAAACCACCGATCAGTATCATTTTGGCGGCGATTACGCCGAAACACTGCGCCGCTGGGAGGCCGCTTGCCGCAATGAAGCGGCAGCGATTGCAGTACAGGGCTTTGATGAGCGTTTTATGCGAATCTGGATGCTGTATTTTGCCTATTGTGAAGCGGGCTTTGATGAAGGTAAGACCGATGTAGTGCAGTTTCTTTTGCATAAGGATAACTAAAATGCTTAAGGGAATTGCGCTTAGCGTCTTTATCGCTCTGGCTATACCTGCAAGTGCTGCCACTTGGCGCGATGAGCTGCCACAAGCTAAGGCCTTGGGGAGCGGCGATTTGACTTGGTTTAGGCTGCGGATTTATACCGCTAAATTATGGAGTGAAAACCCGCAATTTAGTCTTAACTCCCCATTTGCGCTTGAGCTGACTTATCACCGCAGTATTAGCCGTACTCAGTTTGTTGAAACCAGCATCGATGAAATCAAGCGCATATTTGGCCAGCAATATAGTGCAGAACAGCTTAAACGTTGGGAGGGTGAAATGTATCGTGCCTTTACCAATGTCAATGAAGGGGATCAGCTGGTTGGGGTATTTTTGCCGAATCAAGGCTGCCGTTTTTATAATCGCAACCAGTTGCTTGCTGATATTCGCGATCCAGAATTTGCTAAAGCCTTTTTTGCTATCTGGTTTGATGAGCGTACCAAGGATAGCGGCTTGCGTGATCAATTATTGGGCCGTGCAAAATGAGTCGCGCACAGCACTCGCGCTGGCGCTTTATGGCCTATGGCTTGCTTGGCCTGCCGCTAGCGATGGCGGCATTGCCAGTGTATGTGCAAATCCCTGCGTATTACAGCAGCAATTTGGGCTTGGCTTTGGCTAGCACGGGCTGGGTGTTATTTTTGGCACGGCTAGTAGATACCGTGCAAGACCCATGGCTAGGGCGCTATATTGACCGCCTGCATGGCGGGCTCAATCCTTGGCTCATTGCAGGCGCTGTTCTGTTGGGTTTGGCTTTTTTAGGACTTTGGTTGCCCCCCGTATCATCCGCGTATCTTGGGGCTTGGCTGGCAATTATGCTGGTGATAGCCTACACCGCCCACAGCATGCTGAGTATTGCGTATTTATCATGGGGCGCTCGGCTTTCGGTAGATGAATTTAACCCAAATACGGCGCTACTTGGCGCGGCAGCATGGCGCGAGGGCGCTGGATTATTTGGGGTGATTTTAGCTAGTGTGATCCCAAGCTGGATTTTAACTCAGCCCGCAGCCACCATTCCTAGTCATTTTGGTCGTTACGGCTTGGGTTTTGCTGCTATCTTGGCACTAGCCCTGTTTGCTCTGATGCACTATGCACCAAGCTGGCAGCGCAAAGAGTGTCCACAGTCTAGTTGGCGGCAGCTATGGCAAACTATGCAGGCCAATCAGGGTTTTAAATCTTTACTTCTCCCTTATTTTATCAATGCCATATCAGTGGCTATTCCATCCACGTTGGCGCTGTTTTTTATTAATGATCGTCTTCAAGCTGCCAGTTTCGCAGGTGCCTTTTTAGCCACTTATTTTGTGGCCGCTGCGATCGGGCTACCGCTGTGGGTGATGCTGGCTAAAAAAGTAGGTGCTTTGTGCGCGTGGCGCTGTGGCATGTTGCTGGCGATTCTGGCTTTTTGTGGCGCAGCGTTACTCGGTGTTGGTGATTATTCTGCTTATTTAGTGGTTTGCATTGCGGCGGGCTTAGCGCTGGGCGCGGATCTTGCGCTGCCCCCAGTGCTCTTGGCGCAGATAATTCAGCATGAGGATTCGCCTTCTGCCTATTTTGGAGTTTGGACGTTACTCGGCAAATTGGCCTTAGCGTTATCGGGCTTAGCCTTGCCGCTATTGGCGCTACTTGATTATCAACCCGGACAAGTTGCTGGCCCTGCGTTGGCTTGGATATACGCTGGCTTGCCTTGTGGATTTAAATTGTTGGCATTGTATTTGCTAAATCGAATTCGTCCACACACTGCCGGAGTAAACGCATGAAAAAATCTCTACTAGCAGCACTTTGCGGCATGCTCACCGCTTGTGCATCACCTGATGTGCAGCAATATCAAAAATCTGAACCCAAGCTGGATTTGGCTCAGTACTTTGTCGGCAGAACGGATGCATGGGGCATGTTTCAAAAGCGCAGCGGCGAAGTGGTGAAGCGTTTTTATGTCGAAATGATTGGCACGCAAAATCAAGGCAAGTTAGTGCTGGATGAACGCTTTAAATATGATGATGGCACAACGCAGCAACGCATCTGGACCTTAGTTCAGCAAGCAGATGGTAACTGGCGGGGAACGGCTGACGACGTTAAAGGCGAAGCAATCGGCAAAATATCTGGCAATGCGCTTAACTGGCAATACACGATGTTTTTACCGGTAGATGGTAAAACCTATGAGGTGCAATTTGATGATTGGATGTTTCTGATTGACAGCAAATCAATGATGAATCGCGCCAGCATGCAAAAATTTGGTTTTGAGCTTGGCCAAGTGACGCTGTTTTTTAAGAAAAGAGACTAATCATGTGGACGCCGATGAATCCCGTGATTCCAAGCTGGCTCAATCAGCGTATTTGGCTCATTGGTGCATCTAGCGGAATCGGTGCGGAGTTGGCTAAACAGGCGCTTGGTGCCGGTGCCCACGTTGCTTTGTCGGCAAGACGGCTGCCGCAGTTAGAAAAAATTGCCCAAAGCCAGTCCAAGGCGCATGTTCTTGCTTTTGATGCGAGCGAGCAAACGGCTTGGCCCGCAGCATATGCCGCCGCTTGCGCTGCAATGGGGGGGGTAGATTTAGTTGTTTTTTGTGCCGCCGATTATCGCCCCGAGCGAAGTTGGGAAGTCACTCCTGCCGGTGCTGCACAGACTTTAGCCATTAATCTAGGCGCGGTGTATTCGGGCCTTGCAAGCATCTTGCCAAACATGCTGGCACAAGGCAGCGGCGGGATTGCATTAGTTGCCAGTGTGGCTGGCTATATGGGATTACCCAACGCTACGGTATATGGCCCAAGCAAAGCTGCACTGATCAATTTGGCTGAAATTTTATATAGCGATTTACACCCAAAAGGCTTAAGCGTTTACCTGATTAACCCAGGATTTGTAAAAACCGAGCTGACAGCAAAAAATGCCTTTACGATGCCTGCATTGCAAACCTCGGAGCAAGCCGCTACGGCCATTTGGGGAGGCATCAGCGCTGGGCAATTTGAAATTCATTTCCCACGCCGCTTTACACAAGTTCTTAAGCTACTGCAATTGCTACCCTATCGCTTGCGCTTTGCACTTTTTCACCGTTTTTTGAAACTATCATGACTAAATTGACCGCATTACTAGACTGGTATAGCCAAATTAGCCCACAAACATTGCCGCAATTAGGGCAGTTTTATGCGCTTGATGCTCGTTTTAAAGATCCATTTAACGATGTGCAAGGTGTGGCGGCTATAGAGGCTATTTTTAGCCATATGTTTGCTACCACGGACAACCCGCACTTTATTATTGCGGAGCGGATTGAACAAGGGCAGCAAGCATTTATCACTTGGGTATTTGAATTTAATCTGCAAGGCAAGCCTTACCATGTCAGCGGTGGCTCACATTTGGTTTTTAATATGGATGGTGATGTCACGCTTCACCGCGATTATTGGGATGCCGCGGAAGAGTTACTGCAAAAATTGCCGATTGTCGGTGTACCCATTCGTTGGCTACGCCGTCAGTTTAAATGCCAACAGTCTGAACTGTTTGCTGACAAGTAAACTTTATGCTACTCCACTTATTTGTTGGCGAATATTGCGCAAATACTTTTGCTTCGCTTAAAGGATGCGTAGCATTACAAATGCATAAAAATCTGGTTTTTTATCAATAAATATTTGGTGATAAAAAATTAGATCGTTTCGCTCTGTAAATCAGCCATCTGGAATAATAAACGACTGGTTTTCTATTAAACGGTAAAATAAATGGTTGTCACATTGCTTGCAAAAACCACGCTCGGTCCCTTTGGAAGAAACAAGTGGCTGATATTTTTTTCGCCAGTAAAAGTAACATCGCTGCCGCAATCTACTGCGAGTAGTGGTCCACATCCCTATTTTCTGCACAATGCTACAGAGGCAGGATGCAACATAATTGCTACATGGCTGTAGCGCTTAGTGTGACTGTGCTGCGCCGCATAGACAGGGCCTTTGATGTTCTGTCGACATATCATTATTCCGAGGTTGGAGAAGCAATTATTTTATTCAAGAGTGCATTGCAATTGCATGAATACTTGCTTGATGCCACCGTATTTCCTGATAGCCAACACACTTGATGCTTGTTAAGCTTTGATCTCTAAAATAGGGGTGATAGGCTTTGACTCAACAGCAAACAGCATCCATCTTTGGCCTGCTTGCCGTACTGGCATGGTCTACCGTGGCAACAGCATTTAAGATTAGCCTAGCTTATTTAAGCCCTGCACAATTAGTTCTCTACGCCAGTAGTGCATCACTTATCTCACTACTATCTATTTTAATGGTGCAAAGCCGATTAAAAGAGCTTTGGCCTGCCTTGCAAAAAAATTGGCGTATTTCACTTTTGTTTGGGGCTATTAATCCTTTTGCCTATTATTTGATTTTATTTAAGGCTTATTCGCTCTTACCTGCTCAGGAAGCACAGGCCATTAATTATACTTGGGCGTTAACTATGGCATTGTTAGCTGTGCCATTTTTAAAGCAGGCTTTAAAAAGAAGCGACATCTTTGCTGCCGTATTTTGTTATTTTGGCGTGCTGATTATTGGTACGCGCGGTGATGTTTTACAGTTGAGCTTTTCTAATGTAGGCGGGGTGGTGCTGGCTTTAATTTCTACCCTATTGTGGGCTATCTATTGGATTTTTAATACTAAAGATCAACGCGAGCCTGTATTGGGTTTAACGCTTAATTTTGCAATATCTTTGCCGCTATCATTATCATGGTGCGCATTAACGGGTGAGCTAGGTGCTATTGCATGGCAGGGATTAGCTGGGGCGGCTTATATAGGTGCATTTGAGATGGGCTTTACTTTTGTGCTGTGGTTAATGGCAATGAAGCTCACGAACAGTACTGCAAAAATAGCTAATCTTATTTTCTTAGCACCATTTGTTTCTCTTTTCTTAATTTGGTCGATCTTGGGCGAAGCCATTTTTCCTTCTACGGTGTTAGGCTTACTGTTGATTTTGCTGGGTTTATTGATTCAGAAGTTACCGGTTCGAATGAAATAATCAATGTAAGTCATTACTCTTTTTTATTTACTCAGGGTAATAAGGAAAAGATAAGTAATCTCCGTATGATTTGAGTATGTAATGTGAGCTAAGTTATTTTTAATAATCAGTCTATAAACCGAACTGCACCCCAAATTTGGACTACTGTCCTCATGGGGTGTTTTCATATCTACGCTTAGTTAGTAATTAGCGCTTATTCTGGCTATCTTCATCTGACTATATCACAGGCCAAATACGGGCTTAGTCACTGTGATGTTGAGTAGTTTATTCTTTATCAGCTTCTGGCGTAGCAAGCAAGTCTTGGACGAAATGAGGTGTATTAAAGGGCTTTTTACTTTTGCCGCAGATTAGTAAATGGTTTTTGCATCGCAAAAAACCAAGGGCAATAGCTTGTGCTCTCATAGCAGAGTAGTTTTTTTTGTTGAACTAGATCACACCCTGAGTCTTTTTTATAAGGTTTTTTTCATTCATTTATGCGGATCAGTTGCACTGATCCGCTTTTTGTATACCTTTTTTATGATTTGGATATTTTTGTAAGTGGTATTAGAGATTATTTTGGATTCATGGTTTTTGCTGTATTTGCAGAGCTTGCTAAGTGTATTAATCATGAATATCTGGAGTGGTAGTGTCATTTGGGCTGGTTTTTTTCATGTAGCTTTGTCTTGGCTTTCATTTTATTTAATTAAATGTTTTTTTATTTTTTTTAAAATAAAAAATGGTATTGATGATAAATTGGTACTGGTTTTTTGTTTTAATTAAGTCTTTGTTTTGAATGGTTTTTATTTTTTAATATAGGTTAAATTACTTAGCTCGGTGTGAGTATTTTCATGTGTATATTTGCCGAATAATTTTACTGCACCGCAATTTTTACTGCGTTGTAGTAGAAAAAATTCAATAGCAGATATTGCATGGTTTTCATAATGGAGCTTAGTTAAATGATCCGCACTGCACTGATTCTGCCTGTACGAAATGCAGGGCCATATTTAGATCGCTTACTGGCGGCTTTAGCTGAGCAAACTCTGCAACCTGATGAGTGGCTAGTTATTGACAGTCAGTCCACTGATGACACAGTGCAGCGCTTTCGTGCAGCAGGGGCTAAATTGGTAACAATTTCAGCCAGTCAGTTTAACCATGGCGGTACACGTGAGTGGGCAAGGCATCAGGTACACGCTGATGTACTGATATATATGACGCAAGATGCAATACCAGCTAACCGTTATGCACTACAAAATCTACGGGATGCAATTTTGTCTGATGATGCAATTGCTGTGGCGTATGGCCGCCAGCTGCCTCGGCAGGGAGCGGGTGTATTGGAAAGCCATGCTCGCTGTTTTAATTATCCTGCTCAGAGCCGTACCAAGCATCTGGGTGATGCGGCTGAATTGGGAATTAAAACCTGTTTCAGTTCAGATTCATTTGCGGCTTATCGCGCAGTGGCTCTGGAGTCTGTTGGAGGCTTTCCGCAGCATATTATTGGTACTGAAGACGCCTATGTTGCGGGAAAAATGCTGCTTAATCATTGGCTGCTTCGCTATGAAGCCAGTGCAGAGGTTTATCACTCGCACCACTATACTGTACTGCAAGAGTTCAGACGCTATTTTGATATTGGCGTTTTTTACGGCAAGGAATCATGGATTGCAGAGCATTTTGGCAAGGCAAGTGGCGAAGGAAAGCGCTTTGTTTTGTCTGAGTTGGAGGCGCTTGCAAAGTCTGGGGAGTATTGGCGGGCGATTGAAGTGATGGTCAGGGTCGTGTTTAAGCTTGCGGGGTATCGCACAGGGCATTTAGAAAAGTATTTACCGTGTTCCTTAAAGCGCCACATTGGCATGTTTGCAGGTTACTGGAAATAAAAGTGTATGAAAAAAAAGTTTTGTATTTGTGTATTACTGCTGAGTGCCTGCTCTACGCCAAGTAGCCTGCTGTTGCCTGAACAAAGTGTATTAGATCAGAAGCAGATTGAATTAAACGACATCAGTAAGCTGCCTCCTCCGGTAACGAGAGTGATGAATGGCGATACACTGAGGATAGTAAGGGATGCGCAAACGCCTGCTGAAAAAGATGAAATGTCGTTGTTCTTTGTGCGGCCAGATGGCACTTTTTCATATCCTTATGCTGGGCTGATTCAGGCCACTCACCGTACTCCCGAAGATATCGCTGAAGAAATCAGCAAGAAGCTCTCAGCAATTTACCGTTATCCCAAAGTAACCACCAATATTGCTATTGCACCTGGTAACCGTGTGTTTGTCGGCGGAGCTGTGCGCAATCCTTCTGCCTATGAGCTAACGGCGGCAGCGAGTATTGAGCAGGCCATTATCGGTGCAGGTGGTGTATTGCCTTCTGCAGATAGCCATCATATTGCTTTATTAAGGATGAATGAAGAAGGGTTATATCAGATTTATTTTACTGATTTTAGTCAGTTTTTATTGGCCGATAATAACAGACGCGGCGTTATATTGCAGCGTGGTGATATTGTTTTTGTACCCAAATCCCTGCTAGGAAATGCAGTAGAGAGCGTAGATATGTATTTTAATCAGCTGTTGCCTTTCTCAAAAGGTATAGGTATTGGTTTTAGTTATGATTTAAATAAAAGCCAAAGCTCCACAACGGTATCTATCCCATGATTGATATCAGGTCTTTTCGCGATATTCTGCGGCTTTTTTACATCTTTAAAAAAGAATTTATGTGGGCGATGATCGCCACAACAATATTAATTGTACTGGCTGCTTTTTTTCTGCCATCTCGTTATGTTTCTGAGTCTCGCCTTTTGGTAAAACCAGGTCGGGCAATGAGCACGGTACCAATTGAGTACAGTGACCGGCAGACCTTAGTTGCGCCTAGCACGCAGCGTGACCCTATTGTTGATGAAGAAAAAATGTTAACTGGTCGGCCTATTATTCGCAAAGTGGCTGAATTTTATATTAATGAAATGAATGAGAATACAGAAAAAACAGTTTGGAAACTGATTAAATATTATATTAAGCAGGGCATGAATAACGTTATTGAAGGCGTACGCTCTATTGGGGTTTTTGTTGGCTTAGCAGAAAAACAAACGCCCGTTGAACGCCTTGCTAGTAAATTAGAAAAACAATTTTCTGTGAGCCATGAGGCCGGTTCATCGGTAATGGAAATCAGTTTTACCTGGGATAATCCATTAATTGCTCAGCGCGTTGTGAATAAGTGGATTGCTATTTATCAAGAGGAGCGTGCTCAGAAGCTTGCAAATAATAGCTTGTATGAGTTTTATGAAGTCGAAAGCCAGCGCTTAGCAAAGCAGGTAGTGGAAACAAAATCACAAATTACTGAAAAGCTAAAACTCATTGATGGAGTGAGTAGCAAAGAGAGGCTGGAAAGCTTAACGGATAGAATTAATAAAGTGTCTGCTCAGCGTGGGGAAGCCAGTGCCGAACAGCAGGGCTTAGAAAAAGGTATTATCAGCGCTAGTCGCCGCGCGGCAGGGTTGCCACAGGAGGTCAGTAAAGAGCGTGAAGTGGGGCTGAATCCTGTGCAGCAGGATTTAAAACTCAAGCTAAGTGGCTTAGTTTTAGAGCGGATTGAAAAATTAAAAAATTATCAGGATCAAGCACCTCCCGTACTGGAATTAAATAACAGCATTCGCATATTAAAAGAGCAGATTGCTGAGCAAAAAGACAATTTGCAGCGCTCAGAAAATCTCGTTCCCAATGAGCTTGTAACGATGTTAAAACGCTCGGCACTGGAGCGGGATACTAGGCAAAGTGAATTAAAGGCGCAAATTGCCGCATATGATCAGCAGCTGCTTAAGCTAAAGCAAGAGCGGCAGCGTATTTTATCCGTTGACCCTGAGCTCTCGAGATTAGAGCGTGATTTGGCAGTGGCAGAAAAAAATTACTTACTGTATGTCAATAGCCTTGAGAAATCTAGAATTGACCGCGAATTAGATAATAGCCGTATCAGCAACATTGCAGTCATTGAGCAGGCTACTTTTACACCGTCTCGTGTATTTCCTAAAAGTTTATTAATGCTATTTATGGCGTTGCCCGCAGGTATAGCCGTCGGCTTCTTTGTGATTTATCTCTGCTATTTACTAGACCAGCGTATTCATGACGGCGGTAAAGTGCAGTCGCATTTTGACGTGCCTTTATGGACAACCATCATGGAGCATGAAGGAAATAAAATTGTACCGTCTTTTGAGGCGAGTATTTATCGACTTTATAGTCAGCTGCCGCTGGATGTTTTAAAGCAGCGGGGCCTAAATATTGGTATTACATCATCGAGAAAAGGTGAGGGTGTTAGTTTTATTATGATGCATTTTCAGCGTATTTTAACTGAGCGCGGAATTAAAAGCCGTATTGCTGATAATGAATCCGCTACTGCTGACGAGGTGGTTTTAATTGATGCCTCTGCTTTATTAGTGAACCCAGATGCTTTTATTCGATTAAAGCAAGCGGATTTGATATTAATGGTTATAGAGGCGGGTCAGTCAACGGTACCTATGGTTGAAAATACCTTATCTATTTTAAATACAGCGTTTAAGAAAGTAGATGGTGTGATTATTAATCGGCGGCGCTTTGAAATATCTTCGGGTTTACTTAACCGTATTTCCCGATAAAGCACTGGGAGCTCAGGTATTTATAGCTCTATAAAGCTGTAATAATAACTGAGCTCTTAATAAGGCTATTTATGCGAATTGCGCTCATTGCACCATTGCCACCAGAACAAAATGGCATTGCAGATTATGCTTTTTCCTTGCAGCAGGCGCTCAGTCAGGAGAGCCTGCAACTGATCGCTCCATTTAAAAATCAGCGGCTTGCCGATCGTCCGAGTGGTATCGCTCGGCAGATGCAGAGCATTGACTGGCAGAAGTTTGATCTGGTTCATGCGGAGCTTGGCGGTGGGCGCAGCGGTGAGTTTATGGCGCTAGAGTGGCTGTCCGAGCATTATCCAAGTTTACCTTTAAGCGCCACAGTGCACGATCCTGAACGCCTGATCTGGCGTCCTGCTGGCTGGCCTTTGCTGCTGAACAGGTTGCTTCCCCGCTGGGTTTATCAGCTGCTGATTTTGTTGTGTGATCCATTCACTTTAGCAAGAGAGCGCCGCCTTGCCGCAAAACTGCGGGTTTTGATTACCTTAACCGCAATGGGGGGACGTTGCCTGACTGAGCGTATGCGTCTGCCGGATGGCAAGGTGCGCAAGATTGCTCATGGTAATCAAATTATCGCCGCTCAACCTCTACCCGCTCTTCCTCCGTCTGGGCTTTTGCAGATTCTGTACTTTGGCTTTATCTATCGAGGAAAAGGAATTGAGGACCTGATTGATGCGCTGGCGTTGTTAAAGATACAGCGGCCTTATGTCGCTGTATCTTTAACTCTGGCGGGGGGACTGCACCGGAAATGACTTTTGCCAATGGTTCGTCTTATCTGGATGAATTAAAAAATAAGATTGCCTTATCTGGCTTGCCTGATGGTTTTGTCCGCTGGCAGACAGATGTGCCACAGGAAAAAATTGCGGCTTTGATCCAGTCTCATCATGTGCTTATTTTGCCATATCAAGAATCTAAAAAACTAGCTTATTTGGGGCAAATGCGTGGAACCAGTGGCGTGTTGTCATGGGCCGCAGCCTGTGGGCGCAGCGTAGTGGCTTCAGATGCTCGTTCTTTTTCTGAAGAAGTTTCATTTGGAAATGGTGCAATTTATGCTCAAGGCGATACGGTGGCCTTAGCGGCTGAGCTGCAATGCCTATTGGATCAGCCTGATCTTTTACTAGAAAGAAGTATCAATGCACAAAAGCTGGGGCAGGCCAGAGCATGGCCTGAAACCGCTAAGCAGTTTAAGGCCTTGTTCGGTAGCCTAGTTGAAGGAAAATAAATGCACTTTAAAAATGGTTGTGTTGCCTGCTTATTGTTTTTGCTGGCTTGCTCGGTGCTTGCGGCAGAAACGCGGCTTGTCGCGCCTCGGCCTGTCGTTTGGCGGGATTTTTTAGGTGTTAATGCGCACTTTTTATGGTTTAGCCCTCCGCAGGCAGCCTTGCAGATGGACAGGCTGCGGGATCTTGGCTTGGAGTGGACACGGGTAGATTTACACTGGGATAGGCATGAAACCAAAGAAAATGACTATCTCTTTAAGCCCATAGATACTGTGGTCGATGCTTTGAAAGACAAGCAGTTAAAATCAGTTTTTTATTTGGTTGGTTCGGCACCTTTTGCCAGCAGTGCACCGGCTCTGGCAGGCAATAAAGACCAGTATCCACCAAAAGATTATGAGGTTTTTGCAAAGCGCATGGGCATGCTGGCTAAGCGTTACCCTTCGGTGGATGCTTGGCAGGTATGGAATGAGCCTAATTTACCGGCCTTCTGGCGGCCCGCTGAAAATGCTGCAGATTATGGCAGGCTGCTGCAGTCTTCGGTGCGTGTGCTCAAGCAGATCGCACCAGCCAAGCCGGTTGTGATGGCGGGTATGGCCTATTACAGCCAGATGCCGGTTAAAGGGGGGCTAATGCTGGAAGAGCTGGGCAAAATGGGTGCGCTAGGGCTGGGGGCGATTGTTGCTTATCACCCCTATAGCCAAGAGCCTGAGGGGGACGATGTCAAAGAGCGTGATTTTATTTTGCGTTCTAAAGAAATTAACCAGCGTTTACGCGCCATGAAAGTGCCAGGAATCTGGGCGACAGAGTGGGGCTGGTCTAGCTATGCAGGGCCTAAGGAAGAGCAAAGCCTGATTGGTGAAGTTGGACAGGCAGATTATCTTTTACGCAGGCTGGTGCTGATGAGTGTTTCCGATTTTGATCGGGTATTTTTGTTTGCGCTGTCTGATTTAGATAGCCGTGCGGGCGTGCGTGATCGTAGCTATGGCCTGCTGGATTTACATGGTAAACCTAAGCCTGCCTATAAGGCGCTAGCGCAATTTCTAAAAATTACTGGTCCTAGCCTGTTTCCTGGAGAGGCACCAAGCTATAAAGGCTCGATTAATGGCCTGTACAGCATTGCATGGAAAAAACCTGATGGCAGTAAGCTCTGGATGTTTTGGGCGGATGAGCCGGGCGTGATTGATGTAGCTATCGCTCAAGGTGCAACGCTGTATCAGCCGCTCACTGGCGCTAAAACAGCCTTAAAGTCAGGCCGTCTGGCCGTGACGCATCAACTGCAAATATTGGAATGGCGCTAATGGTGCACACACAATCACAGCCCCGCGCCGCCCTGCTGTCATCGACAACTCCACCCTTAAAAATTCTCTGGACCTTACCCTATCTGCCTTGGCCCACCAGTAGTGGCGGAAAGCTACGCCAGTTTCATTTGCTGCGCACATTAGCCAATAAAGGGCACTGCATTACTTTACTGGTGCAAAGTAAGACACCACTGTCGGCGAGTACAAAAGCCCATCTTGAAACGATTGTAGACAGGCTGATTGTATTGCCGCGCAGGCCAATCAAGCACCCGCTCACTCTCTTGGCTGCGGTATTTGCACCTTACCCTTTGTTGGTGAGTGTGAATGGATTTGCTCCTGCACTGGAGCGCGTCTTTGCTGATTTGCTAACCGAAGATTGGGATGTGGTGCAGATAGAGCATAGCTATGGCCTGCAGCCATTTTTCCGGCATCTGCAGCAAAAAAAACAACCTTTTTTACTGACTGAACACAATGTTGAATCATCGATAGGCGCAGCAACTTACCAACAGCTGCCAATTTGGCTGCGGCTTTATATTTACTTTGATCAGTGGCGTTATCGCCGCTGGGAGAAAAAAATATTAGGTTTGCCATATAAGGTGGCCGCAGTAACTGCAGGGGATGCAAGAAACTTGGCTGAACATTGCCAGCGTGAAGTGGATGTGGTGATCAATGGCGTTGATACCGCTGCATTTGCCTGTGTGCAGCCTAATTTAGACAGCCAGCGGGTTTTGTTTGTGGGCAATTTTGAATATCCACCTAACCTAGATGCAGTGGCTTGGAGCCTTGACGAGATTTTGCCTCTGGTTTGGCAGCAGATGCCCGACGTGCGTTTTGCAATTTGTGGCTATGCCATGCCAGCTGCTTGGCGTGAACGCTGGCCAGATCCGCGTATTGAGTGGCAGGGTTTTGTTGAGGATTTAACGCTGGAGCAGCAACAATCAGCGGTGTTTTTGGCGGCACTGCGCGAAGGTGGAGGCTCTAAACTGAAGGTGCTGGAAGCGCTGGCGGCGGGTCTGCCTCTAGTGAGTACGCCTCAGGGGGTATCTGGGCTGGCGCTGCAGGATGGCCATGATTATCTAGTTGGAACAACGGCTACTGAGCTAGCGCAAGCCCTGCTGCAGTTACTACATCAGGGGGAGTTGGCAAGGCCAATGGCAGAAGCAGGACGATATTATGTGTGCCAAAACAATGACTGGCAGATCAGTGCCAGCCAGCTTGAAACTCTCTATCAGAAAATAAAATATGCAGATAGGAATTGATTATCGTCCGGTAACCGCAGCGCCTTATTCAGGTATTGCGCGGCAGGTACTGGCACTTGAGCAGGCTATTCTGGCCGGAGAAAACGCGCAGTTACACCGTTTTACCGCTGCGCCGCTGGGCCACCCTCATCGTATGCTGGCGCACTGTCCGGCGACGGCCAGCCCTGTATATGGTCTGCACCGGCCACGGGAGCGGGTGAATTTTGAGCTGCGTTTTTTGCCTGCAGCCATCGCAGCAGCAGAGCTTGATATTTATATTGCTACAGCCAATACCGGCTTGCCAGTGTGGCGAGCTCCGGCACATACCCGCTATATTTTGCTGCTGCACGATGTTTTTCAGCTAACAATGGCTAATCATCACAGCAGCCGCTTGAAGGCGATGGTTTACCGGCAAATTGATCGTTTGGGGATCAGCAGCTCGGTGGCGCTGGCTGACGCAATCTGGACGCCTTCAGTCTTTACTGCCGATCAGGCTCGGTACTTGTTTCCCGAGGCAGCAGGTAAAATTTCTGTGCTGCCCAATGCCGTGCCTGCCCTTGCCGCACCGGATCCGCTGTGTACTTTCCCAGCGCTGCCCGCTTTATTCTGGCTAGTGGTTGGAACCAGAGAGCCGCGTAAGAATATCCCTTGGTTTGTGCAGTGCTGGCAGCAAGCGCGACAGCAGAATGCCAGTGTACCTGCTCTAGTACTGGTTGGCAGTGCTGATGATTTACCCCTTGAGTTGCGTGCTGCGGATGGCATGTATTTTGTATCAGGCATCAGCGATGCCGAATTATTATCGCTGTACGCACAAACCAGCTGTCTGTGGCAGCCATCGCTAGCGGAAGGATTTGGACTGCCAGTGCTTGAAGCGCTAGCGCAGGGCGCTGCGGTGGCCGTTGCCTTGGGTTCGGCTCTGGATGAGATTTGCCCAACAGATAGTCCCCGTTTCTCTCCGCTGGATACCGCTGGTTTACAGCAGTTGATGTTAGAGCTGGCAGTACGTCCTCAGCCCTTACGCTGGGCGGCCCGTCAGGTATGGGCAGATGAGTTTGCCATGCCTGCTTACACAAAGCGGGTGCATGCATTGCTGCAAGGTGTGTTGAGTATGCCGCAATGAGTAGGTTTTCGTGTGGGCTGGCCTTATTGTGCGCTCTGCTGTTTGCTGCCATTCTGACTTTTGTTTCTGTGCCTGCCATGCTGATGAGCATGCTAGCCGCGGTGGTGGCCTTAGTCATTGTCCGCCAACCTTTTAGCGGGCTATTGATGTTTGCTTTTGTGGCGACCTTTATTCCCTATACCACGGTCAATATCGGCATGCGGGTGACGATCTCTGAGGCCTTGCTCGGTTTGGTATGGCTGGGGGTTTTTCTGCAGATGGTTCAGGGGCAGCTGTCTTGGCAGTCTGGCAAAACGGAATCCCGCTTACGTTTGTTGATGCTGTACAGTGCGCTGCCTTTTATATTTGGCCAGCTGATGATTAATGCAGAAGGCAACGGCCTTGTGAACTGGCTACGCTGGCTGATTAATTTATCGCCGTTATTTTTATTCCCTATTTTGGTAAAAAGCCCGCAGCAGCGGGATCAATTGATTGTTTCACTGCTACTTGGCTCGTTAACAATGTTGTTGTTATCGGTAGGGATGTTTTTAAAGGATCACAACGCCAATAGCTTTATTGTGATTCTAGAAAAGCTGAAATACGCCCATCCTGAGGCGGTGAAAGATATTTTTTCGGCTAATTTCTCCCGCATGGCATCACCTTGGGTGCACCCTAATCTAACCGGAGGCGTGCTGGCGCTATTTCTGCCGCTAGCCTTTTTCTATGCGCTTTTACAAAGCGGTTGGCGGCGTTTGTTGGGTTTTAGTGTGGCAATCCTTGGGGCTGCAGGGCTGCTGTTTAGTAGCTCGCGCGGTGCCATTGTGAGCTTGGCATTGGTGCTGTTTTGGCTCACCTCTGTCCGTGCGCCTTATGCTGGGCGAGTGATTGGGCTGGCGCTAGCGTTAGGGGCTGCGTTGGTCGTGTTTTACCCGCCTTTACAGGAACGGCTGGCGACGACTTTTTCATCGACCAATGCCAGTACTGAGATTCGCATGGATGAATACCGGCGTTTCCCTGATGCAATGGCCCGCTATCCGCTGGGTATTGGTTTCAAAATTGATCCGCCACCACCCGCTACGGGCTTGTTGGGGATTTCTAATTTGTGGCTAAACTATGTTTACAAACTGGGGCTGCCTGGCATGTTGTTGTTTATTGCCGTAACGCTGGCGTGGTGGCGTGAGTGCAGGCCGGTGGACAGACTCTCAAAGCTGAATGCGGAACGAAGCATATGGGTGGGCTCAGGGGCGGGGGTGCTGGCGGCACTGCTGACTGGGCTGTTTGATCACTACTATAGCTTTACCATGGTGCTGATTGCCTTATTCTGGTTAGTGATGGCCATTAATCTGCAATCTGCACGTCGCTTAAATCAGAACCATGAGCCGCTTCCTAGAGCGGATCTTTATAGGAAGAGCTCGCTATGAAACATCGTGTTTATCATTCCACGGCACTGCGCAGTCAGCTGGATCAGTATGCGCAACAACTGGTGGTAGATTCGGCAGAACTGGCAAAAAGCTATGAATGGATGCTGGCAAATGAGGTGGTGTTTGAAGAGGGCGATGTTGCCAACCCGCGCGTATCCATCTGCTCGGTTAATATCGAAACTCGGATCGATCAGCCTTTGGCTAGGCGCTTTTATGCTTTGCTGCGCGATGAGCTTCCTACCACGCTAGTTCCCCGCTACGGCATTAACTGGCCCACGTTTAAAGACCGCTGGTTGCGGGTTTGGGAGCAGTGTTACAACATTCTGATTAATAAAATTCCAAGCCATCATGTAAGGCTGGCTTGGCTGCGCCTTGGTGGGGCAAAAATTGGCAAGGGCTCGGCCGTCTGGCGCACGACAGAAATTCTGGGTGTAGAAAACCTAGTGATCGGGGATGACAGTTGCATTGCTTGGCACTGCCAGGTTGATGCCCGTGCAGGGTTGATTATTGGCGACCATGTGGCGGTGGCCTCGTATGCCAAAATTATTGCAGGTAGCCATGATTTAACTGCACCGGAGTTCTGGTCTGTTTCTGCGCCGATTTACATTGATGATTATGCATGGATTGCCACAGGAGCACTGATTGGCCACGGCTCGCGCATAGGGCGTGGTGCTGTAGTTACCGCTAATACACTGGTCAGCAAAGAAATTGCCCCTTATAAAATTGTCGGCGGCTCAGGGGCCAAAGTGATGGGCGAACGTCCGCATGATTTAAATTACAAAGTGGGCGGAAAAGGCCTATTTACCCTGTTTTATTAAAGGTTAATTTTGAGCCTATTGTTTGAGCTGAGCTAACCATGCTAAGTAGCACTTTTTTACTGACGCTGGCCACCCTAGCTGGGCTGATTCTTGGCTTTGGGCGTGAATGGCTGCTGGTAGCGGATTGGGGGGCGGGAGGGCGTACCGATGCCTATCTGGTCGCCCTATTTTTACCTGAAGCATTACGCACCATGCTCGCCGGAGGCTTGTTGTCGGCGGCGGCTCTGCCGCTTTTGCAAGCTCACCCCTCACGCAATCGCTGGCTGGCAGGGCAAATCCGGCAGTTTTTATGGTTGGGGCTGCTTTTAGCATTGCTAATCACCCTTGCGGCGCCTTATCTGGTCAGAGTCATAGGGCCTGGCTTATCCGTGGCGGATGCAATACTAGCCACAGAGGCGCTGCGCTGGCTTGCATGGGTGATTCCTGGCTTGATGCTGCAGGCCATTTTAACTATCCCCGCTCAGGCCGATGGCCGCTTTGTGTTGCCGGGGCTGGGGTCGTTCTTATTTAATCTGCCCGTGGTGCTGTATCTCTGGGTGGCGAAAAAAACGGCCGACCCCGTGGTGCTGGCTCAGTGTTTTATTTTGGGCAGTGTTTTGATGGTGCTGCTTTTATTGCCTTCGGCTTGGCGCACGGGCTGGCGGCCTTGGTATCGCCCCCTTGCTGGTGATCATGCCGCCTTATGGAAGCAGCTTTGGCCGCTGTTGAGCAGCAGTGCCGCCAGCCAAGGGCTAAGTTTGCTGGAAAGACTTGTGGCCTCCTTGCTGGGGGAAGGATCGGTCACTTTACTGAATCTAGCGCGTAAATTAGTCAACATCCCGCTGATTGCTCTGATGAGCCTCAATCAAGTACTGCTGGGGAAAATGAGCGGCGAGGGGGCATCAGCGCGGCGGCAGATGCTAGATACGGGCCTGCTACTGTGCACTTTGCTGACACTGCCTGCCGCCGTAGGATTGATAGCGGCTGCACCGGCCTTAGTGGATTTACTTCTGCCTGCTGGCCTAGCCTCTGGCCCGCTCCCAGCTTTACTGGCTTTATTTGCGGTATCGATTATTTTTGGCGCATGGAATGCTTTGCTGGCACGTTATTACTATGCTGCTGCCAATACCCGTACCCCTTTAATCTGCGAGCTAAGCGGCAGTGTAATACAAGCGATGCTCTTGCTTGGCTTACCCGTTTTTTTTGGGGTATGGGGGATTGCTGCTGCGGTGATGGGGGGGGTATTAAGCACCGGTTTGCTGCTTTGCCGCAAGATTGACCAAGCCTTATTAAGTAAGCTGTTGCAATGGGGGGCCGGTGCTTTATTACTCTGTGCTGCAGCGGGGCTGGTCTTTAACTGGACAACTCAGGGGCGGTTGGTGCAGCTTGGTGCTGCTGTATTTGCGGCGCTGCTGCTCTTTGCCATAGGGGCTTATCGATTTAAAAAATATTTAGCTAGTTTATGAGCAGGTTTTCTTGGTTTGATGCCATCTATCTGAATAAAGACCTAGGTCTTTATTCAGAAAGGGCAACACGCCGCCGTTTGGGGTCTTAGGCTAAAACACGGCCAAATAAACCAAGCGCAGACTGATAGCCAAGCATGGCTAATTGCGCGTCGTAGCGATGGCCTTCATCACGCATAAAGGCATGCTGACCATTGACTTCGTGCCAGCTAAAGTTAATGTCTGCTGCTGAGAGTTGTTGATAAACCAATGCGCGGCCTGCGGCGGGGATATGTGGGTCTTGCTTGCCCCAGAACATCAGTAGTTCGCCAGAAATATCGGCGAGTCTGTCCATGCTGTGCTGGCCTGCTTGGTTTGGAATAACACGGGTGTGCAGATCGGTAGGGTAAAAGCAGGCCGTGGCTTTGATTTGTGGCTGTAAGGCCGCTCGGAAAGCCAGATGGCCACCGATGCAAAAGCCCATCGCACCGATTTGCCCGTTGCACCAGGGCTGATCCGCCAGCCAAGTAATCATGGCCTGATTATCGGTGTCGTAGCTTTCAATAGATTTACCCATCTTATCGCTATTACCTTTATCGCTGCCGGCTTGATCGTACGCCAGCACCGTGCCGAGGGGGTTTAGCTCATGAAAAATTTCTGGTACTAGCACCGCATAGCCATGCCCAGCCATCAGTCTTGCCGCGCGTTCAATCGGGCCGGTCTGCTGAAAAATCTCTGAATATAGCAAGATCACCGGATAGGCTTTATCGCCCTCTGGTCGGTGCACATAGGTGCGCATCAGGCCGGTGGGGGTAGCAAGATCGACAATCTCTTTCTGGATAATCATATTATTCCTTGGTATGTAGCGAGGGCATACTGCTTATGCCCTCGCGGTACATTACATATTCGGATAATGAGGCCCGCCGCCGCCTTCTGGTGTTGTCCACGTGATATTTTGCGTTGGATCTTTAATATCGCAGGTTTTGCAGTGAATACAGTTTTGCGCATTGATGTGCGGGCGAGGGCCTGTGTCCGTTTGGATTACTTCATATACACCCGCTGGGCAATAGCGACTTTCAGGTGAATTATATAGAGCAATGTTAACTTTGATCGCAAGTTCAATATCGGCCAAGTGCAAATGACAGGGCTGGTTTTCTTCGTGGTTTACATTAGATATATAAACTGACGACAGTTTATCAAAGCTTACCTTACCATCTGGCTTAGGGTAGTTAATTGGCGAGCATTCATTAGCAGGCTTTAGGCAAGCATGGTCAGGTTTGTTATGGCGGAAAGTCCAAGGCAGGCGCACGCCAAAGCTGGCTAGCCACATCTCAAAACCACCATACATTGAACCAAAAATATTGCCGAATTTTGACAGCGCAGGCTTGATATTTCTGACCTTATCTAAATCCTGCCAAACCCAAGAGGCTTTAATCGCCGCCGGATAAGCAATTAGCTCATCGTTGCTGCGGCCTGCCGCGAGTGCTTCCACCACGGCCTCGGCGGCTAGCATGCCACTCTTCATCGCATTATGTGTGCCCTTAATGCGTGGCACATTTAAAAAGCCTGCAGCACAGCCGATCAGCGCGCCACCTGGGAAAGTCAGTTCTGGAATGGATTGCAAACCGCCTTCAGAGATTGCTCTTGCCCCGTAGCTTAAGCGTTTGCCGCCTTCAAACAGGCCGCGAATACTTGGGTGTGTTTTAAAACGTTGAAATTCATCAAAAGGACTGAGGTTTGGGTTGCTGTAGTTCAAATGCACGACAAAGCCAACGGCCACCAGATTGTCTTCTAGGTGATAAATAAACGAGCCGCCGCCGGTGCTGTTGTCCAGCGGCCAGCCTTGAGAATGGCTCACAAGGCCGGGTTGATGTTTGCTTGGTGCAACCTGCCACAGCTCTTTAAAGCCGATGCCGTATTTTTGTGTGTCAGCCTGATCGCGTAAATTAAATTGCGCTTCTAGCATCTTGGTCAGTGAACCACGCACACCTTCGCCGATCAGCGTGTATTTAGCGTGCAACTCCATGCCGGCTGCAAAATCAGCTTTTTGCTTACCCGCTTTATCTAATCCCATATCGCCTGTTACCACGCCTTTTACTGCGCCGTTTTCATGGTAAAGCACATCAGCGGCGGTAAAGCCGGGGTAGATTTCTACACCAAGGCCCTCGGCTTGTTCCGCCAGCCAGCGGCAAACATTGCCAAGGCTGACGATATACGCGCCGTGGTTATTCATCAGTGGGGGAAGTAGCAGGTTGGGGATGCGGAAAGCCTGATCTTCATCCAGTAGCA
The DNA here is from genome assembly GCF_004194535.1 of Iodobacter fluviatilis. NCBI lineage: Bacteria > Pseudomonadati > Pseudomonadota > Betaproteobacteria > Neisseriales > Chitinibacteraceae > Iodobacter > Iodobacter fluviatilis. Next base: position 3,495,580 of record NZ_CP025781.1, read on the forward strand.
GAAAGTGGTCGTCTGTCACTGGCGTTTTAAGCGGAGCACCTAGCACCTTCCAATCTGGGATCAGCTCATCTAGTGCAATCGGATCAATCACCGCGCCGCTCAGAATATGCGCGCCAACCTCTGCGCCTTTTTCTAAAATACAGACGCTGATTTCTTGGTTTGCTTTGGCCGCCAACTGCTTAACGCGAATCGCCGCCGATAAGCCAGCCGGGCCAGCGCCCACAATCAAAACATCGTATTCCATCACATCGCGGGTGATTGCTTGCATGGGTGTTCCTTGTTGCATTGTATTTTATATATGGCAGGGCGTTTTCCCTGCAACAGGGGGCGCATTATCGCACAAGGCGAAGTCTTATTGAGCGGCGGCGCTTTGCTTAGCATCAAACTAAGTGGCAAACTTATTATTACTAATAAAGGAGATTGTATGCTGGAAGTCATTCAGGCTGATTTATCCCATCCACAGCATGCCGAGGCGGTGGTGTATTTATTAAATCAATATGCGCTTGATCCTATGGGTGGTTATCAGGCTTTATCACCCTTTGCTCATGCCAATTTAATTACGGAATTAAAAAAACGCAGTACCGTGCATATCGTGCTGGCGTTTAGCGATGGCGCACCTGCGGGCTTGGCGATTTGTATTGAAGGCTTTTCAACCTTTGCCTGCCAGCCGCTGCTGAATATTCATGATTTTGCGGTGCACCCCGATTTTAGAGGGGTGGGGATTTCTAAGCTGGTGATGGCTAAGGTGATTGAGGTTGCGCGTGGCTTAGGCTGTTGCAAAATCACTTTAGAAGTATTGGAAGGCAATACGCCTGCTTATTCGCTCTATAAAGCAGTTGGCTTTGTAAATTTTGAGCTGGACCCAAAACTGGGCCACGCATCGATGATGCAGCTAAAGTTAGTGTAATCGTCTCTAGCAGCCTGTCGGACTTAGCATCAGTCAGCTGCAAAATCACCTGATCGGACCATATTTCAACAGATTTTTGACCAATAACTCGTTATTGACGCTGCAAATCCGGCAAAATCTGGTATCGATCATGCGATTTTTCGCTTCGACCATCTAAGTCCGACAGGCTGCTAGCTAATCCTTGTTTAAATCACGAATAGTGGCATCGGTGTTTTTATCTTCCCTGAGACAAGCCGATCGAGGAATAAATAAGACGAAGGTATCGTCAATTTGTGTTTAAGCGAAGTGAGTTGAATGCAGAGAGTGAACCACGCGGAGCGGGACGCACGCACCAAAATGAACGTGCCGAAGGCACTAAAAAACAATTGTTGTACAACATCGTTTACGCAACAGACTAAGGACGCGTACCATGGCCGCCCTTAAGCCTTACAGGCAGGATAACAATATGAATGCTGGACTAACAGACGACGAATTTGAAGCGCTTAAAGAAGTAAGCCGTGGCTTAAAAAGCAAAAGGCTTAGCCCATTGGTGTTGAAATATGCCAAGCTTCTTTCTGGCCTTAAATACGTGGATTATGGCCGTAATGGCATTATGAAAATCACCGAAAGAGGCACGCAAACGCTGTTTATGAAGCATTGCATCGATGGTTTACGCAAAATTGCAGCAAATCCTATCGCTCTGCTGGATGCAAATGTGAAAGAGTTTCTGCTTAAGAAATCTCATATCAGCTCGATTGAAGGCGCCGTAGGTTATGAGATTACGGCTAAGGGCGCAGAGTCTTTGGCGGATATCGATGCACAAAAAAGGTAAAACGGTTTAGCTGGGGCTGGAGCTAGCGGTTTATCTGAGCTGAATGTTATGGCTTATCAATGAACGATGCGGCTCACGTCAGCGGGGGCGCTTTATGTTTGATTCAAGGTATCGTTTTATTGCAAATAGTCTTTTATTCATGTCGCTTGCAAAGAGGTGAGAAGTAATAGGTAGTAATAAACGACCAATAACACCACCCTTTAATTCAAAATGGTATGTAAAAGTTAGTTTTGATCTTTGCTCGTTGATTTTCTTTACGTTCCAAGCGCCGCTGAACCGCTTAAGGATAAATGGGCCTTTGATCATCGTGACAGCGGCTACGTGGGGGCGGTTAAACGAAATATAGCGTGAGATCATCACTGATCCATATCGGTTTTGGCAGAATGAATCGACGCCAATACCCGCTTCGTCAGCATTGCCAAGTAGATAAGCTTTAGTAAGGTATGAATCCCAATCAAGGCGTTTTGCATAGTCTTGCGTCAGATCAAACACTTCTACTTGTGGTCGATTTATCTCAATTTGGCGTTTTATGGTTTTCATAAGAGCGCCACTACGGCATTGCCAATCTAGGAAAATCCATGTTTACCCATTCTTTTGTTTTAGCCGTCAAGGTATAAGCCTTTTGTTAGGGTTTTAGAATAATTTGATCACTACTTGCTACCCCAGCCGCCACTTCTTTGCAGCGCTCAATAAATAGCGCCATGCCGGGGGTGATAAATTTTTGCCGATGCCAGATAAAATGGAATTGCCGTTTAAAATCTAAGCCAGCTACAGGGATTTCTACTAAGCTGCCACGGCGAAACGCTTCTTTTAGTGCTAAGCGCGAAATACAGGCAATGCCCATGCCGGATTCCACCGCACGTTTAATCGCCTCGGTATGTTCTAGCGCCAAGCGAATATCCAGCTGAGATAAAACATGCCGCATACCATGCTCAAAGGTTTGCCGTGTGCCTGATCCAGTTTCACGGGCAATCCATGGCGTAGCGATTAAATCATCTAAAGTAACGACCGCCTTATGGCTGAGCGGATGATCGGGCGCGGCAAAAATCACTAGCTCGTCGCCTACCCAAGGAGCCGCAATTAAATCAGGGTGCGAGCAATCCCCTTCGATCAAGCCAAAATCCAACTGAAATTGCGCAACCTTGCTCACAATATTGGCAGTGTTATGTACGTCCAGATCAATACGGCAACCAGGATGGCTTTGCATAAATTCGCCGATTAACAGCGTGGCAAGGTAATTACCGATGGTTAGTGTGGCACCAATACGCATAGGGCCAAAGCCAGTTTTACCTTCTAAGAGGGCTTCAACTTCAGAGGCGCGATCGAGCAGCTCAATCGCACGGGGCAAAATAATGTGTCCCAACTCGTTCAACTGTAGCTTTTTGCCTACCCGATCAAACAACTTAAGCTTAAACTGCCGCTCAAATTCGGTTAGCGAAGTGCTGGTTGCCGATTGGCTCATCCCCAGAGATTCTGCCGCCCGTGAAACATTTTCACTGCGGGCTACGGCGGTAAATACTTCGAGCTGTCTGAGGGTGTAGTTCATGGCGTGTTCGATTGGTTAAAAATAGCTAGGGTGTGCCCATTTTTGTGCCCACGTTTTACTGCCAGCGTGTTGTTCGCGTGGGCAAGGTAAAGCATTTTGCCCACCCTACAAAACGAGCTTTGTTTATAATACAGGCCTTTATGGCTAGCATATCTGCTAAATAGAATATCTTTATCAAAGAATAGTATTTACCAGATATTGTACATTGTCCTAAAATACGTCGCTACTGAGGAGGGATTTTATGAAGGTTCTTGTCGCGATCAAACGCGTAGTGGATTACAACATCAGGCCACGTATTAAGGCTGATGGCTCGGATGTGGATATTGCTGGCGTGAAGATGAGCATCAATCCCTTCGACGAAATTGCCGTAGAAGAAGCATTGCGCCTAAAAGAGCGCGGTGTGGTTACTGAGATTGTGGGTGTGACCATTGGCAGCGTAGCCTGCCAAGATGTATTGCGCCACGCCCTTGCTATGGGCGTAGACCGCGTGATTTTGCTTGAGAGCGATCTTGAGCTTCAACCGCTTGGCGTGGCGAAGTTACTTAAAGCCGTGGTCGATAAAGAGCAGCCAAGCTTGGTGATTTTAGGCAAGCAAGCGATTGACGACGACGCAGGCCAAACCGGCCAAATGCTGGCGGCGCTGATGAATGCAGGCCAAGGCGCATTTGCTTCTAGTATCACCATTGCTGATGGTGAAGCATTGGTGGTACGTGAAGTGGATGGCGGCACAGAAACCGTGGCACTGAAGCTACCCGCAGTGATTACGGCCGATTTACGTTTGAATGAGCCGCGCTTTGTAAAATTACCAAACTTAATGATGGCAAAGAAAAAGCCGATTGAGACAATTGCCGTTGCGGATCTGGGTATCAATGCTAGCCCGCGCTTAAAATTATTAAAAGCTGCCGAGCCTGCTGAGCGTAAAGCGGGTATTAAAGTTGCCAGTGTGGCAGAGTTGGTTAGCAAATTGCGTGAAGTGGGGGCCATCTAAATGAGCGTACTCGTTTTAGCCGAACATGACGGCAAGCAAATTAAAAAAGCCACTCGCCAAGCGATTACCGCAGCGGGGGCTTGGAATACGCCTATTCACCTCGTGGTGCTGGGCCATGGCGTAGACACCGTTGCTGCTGATGCCGCCGCTATTGCCGGTGTGAGCGAAGTAATTCGGGTGGATGCTGAATCTTTGCAGTACCCGCTGGCCGAAGATGTGGCCGCTTTGCTTTTAGAGCTGGCGCCTAAGTATCAAGTGATTTTAGCGGCCAATTCTGCTGCTGCCAAAAATGCCTTACCCCGTGTAGCAGCCTTGCTGGATGTGGCGATGATTTCTGATGTCATCACCATTACTGCGCCAGCTACTTATGTTCGCCCAACCTATGCGGGTAGCGTGTTAACCACCGTAGAAAGCATAGATGCATTGCAAGTCTTGACGGTGCGCGCGACTAGCTTTGAAGCAGCGTGCAATAGCGCGCCGGTAAGTATTGTGAGTCATGCTGCGCAAGCAGCACACAGCCAAGCGCGCTTTGTTTCTGCAACGCATACCGTGAGCGATCGACCAGAGCTGGCTTCAGCCCGCGTGGTGATCACAGGTGGCCGCCCACTGGAAACCCGCTTTGATGCGATTTTAAATCCCTTGGCTGCTCAGTTAAACGCCGCCATTGGCGCTACCCGCGCTGCGGTGGATGCAGGCTACGCGCCTAACGATCTGCAAGTGGGCCAGACCGGCACTGTGGTCGCTCCTGAGTTGTATATCGCTGCGGGTGTATCTGGCGCTGCTCAGCACTTGGCGGGAATGAAAGACAGTAAAGTGATTGTTGCCATCAACCTAGACCCAGATGCCGCTATTTTTCAAGTGGCCGATTTTGGTCTAGTGGCCGATTTATTTGAAGCCGTACCCGCGCTGACTGCTGCGCTGGTGGCTGAGTAATGATTAACTATTAAAACCCAAACCTTGAACCACGGAGTTAAGGAGAGCACGGGGATTACGGAGAAAAACAATGTGTTTAAAGATTTTTTCCGTGATCTTCCGTGTTTTATGCTTTGGGTTTTCAGCTATTACTGAACTTATTTAAGCTAAAGAGAAAAATATGAGCGCTTTTGCTACCGAACACGTGTTATCGGTTCGCCATTGGAATGATACGTTGTTCAGCTTTACCACGACGCGGGATGATTCACTGCGCTTTGAAAACGGCCAGTTTGTAATGATTGGCTTGGAAGTGAACGGTAAGCCGCTAATGCGTGCGTATTCGATTGCCAGCCCAAATTACTCTGAAACACTAGAGTTTTTCAGCATTAAAGTGCCAGACGGCCCGCTGACTTCGCGTCTGCAGCATCTGAAAGAAGGCGATCCGCTGTTGGTTAGTCGTAAGCCAACCGGTACGCTGGTATTAAGTGATCTAAAACCAGCTAAAAACCTTTATTACCTTTCAACGGGTACCGGCCTTGCGCCATTTATGAGCTTGATTCAAGACCCAGATGCCTATGAGCAGTACGAAAAAATCATCTTGGTGCACGGCGTGCGTACTGTGAGCGAGCTGGCTTACGCTGACTTTATTGAAAAAGAGCTGCCACATAATGAGTTCTTCGGTGAAGCGGTTAAGGAAAAGTTGATCTACTACCCAACGGTGACGCGTGAGCCTTTCCGTAACCAAGGTCGTTTAACCGATCTGTTTGAATCTGGTAAGTTAGAGCGTGATATCGGCCTGCCTCCGCTCAACCCAGAAACTGACCGCGCTATGCTTTGTGGTAGCCCAGCCATGTTAAAAGACACTTGCGCACTACTGGATGCTCGCGGCTTCCAAGTTTCTAAGCGTATCGGCCAGCCTGGCGATTACGTGATTGAGCGTGCGTTTGTTGAGAAGTAATCTCTCTACATATGTTGAAAAGCCACCTTTGGGGTGGCTTTTTTTTGATCTAATTATATTTAGTATCTGTAAAAGGTAGTGGAAAATGGTTAATTTATTGATCTATTTTAATTTAAATAAATTTTTGAATTAGTTCATCCACTTTTGGTGGATGTCCCTAACGGTACCATCTTCTAACATTGTTTTAAAAATGCCATTTATTTTTTCATAATAGGGTTTTTTTAAAGAATTTTTTGAAAAATGAATGGATAAATGGGTAGTGCCTAATAAAAAAGTATCGCCAAATTCATTCTTAAGATTCAATTTTTTTATAATGTAGTTGATCGTGGCTAATGAGCCAGCCACTGCCTGTGAATCACGGTTTAGCGCGGTTTTTTTTATGGCCACGGTATAGTCGAGCACTTCATCTTTTTTTAGTGTTTTATCTTGATCAAATTCAGTCTCAATTTCCAATCCCCTAGGGATACTCGTCGTTATTTCTTTTAAATTATCATATCTAATAACCCGAACGCCTTTTTTTGCCCTGATGCCAATATGGATAGGGAATAGGTTTACGCCTTTAATTGCGTATTGATCGTGATTTTTAACCCAAATCATAATTGAAAAATCACTACGCCCCTCCTGTAAACTCACAATGGTTCGGGAAGGGGAGGAGATTGAAATATTAACGTGATGGCCACTTCTTTTTTCAAACTCTTTAAGCAAATCAATGAGAATGCCTGAGTATGCGTTAGGGGCTTGGGCAAGGGGCATTGGAAAAGCCCATGGGTCTTCTTGCGGTAAAATGACATTAAACTCTTCTGCAAAGCTTAATTGGTTTGCGGATGAAAATATCAATAAATATATATTAATGATAAATTTTTTCATTTTAAATGGCACGGATAGTACTGCTTTTTCAATGCATGGTGATATTGACAATGGTTGATTACAGAATAAAAAGCAAGTTTAGATTGGCGAAGTAGCAGCTTTCATTCTTAAGCATATGAGCTTCTTAAAACGAGGTTTTGCTGGGATTAATTGCTGGCCCTTGGCCCTAGCAAAATCACCGCCATGCCGATCAGCATAATCATGCAGCCTGTTATATCCCAACGATCTGGTTTAACACCATCAACTTGCCATAGCCACAGCAGCGCAACGCTCACATAGACGCCACCGTAGGCAGCATAGACTCGGCCAGTGGCGGCAGGGTGAAGGGTGAGCAGCCAAACAAACAGCATCAGGCTGATTGCGGCGGGTAATAGCAGAAACGCCGATCCCCCTTTGCGTAGCCACAAATAAGGTAGGTAGCAGCCGATGATTTCGCATAGTGCGGTAGCGGCAAAGAGCAGAAACGTTTTGAAGAGGTGTTCCATAAGGGAGTCAGTTTTTGTTAGGTTCTTATTAAAACATAAGTAACACGAATAGCTTGGCAGAAAAATAATGATGCAGAAAGTGAAGATGGGCAAAAGTGGTGTATCTTGCCTGCGCGGTGAGGATGCATTGCCTTACGCGTAGGCATTATGCCCAAGCTAAATGAAAGGCTCGTATGTGGAAAAAAATTCGAATTATTGTTTTGTTACTGATTTTGGCTAAGGTTGCTCAGATGACTTGGCTGGATAAGGGTGCAACAGAGTGGAAGCAGGGCTTGTATGTGGCCGTTTATCCAGTGAATGTAAACAACAGCCCTGAGGTCAGTGCTTATCTAAGCAGCTTAAGTAAGGATGATTTTGAGCCGCTGGCGCAGTACTACTCAAATGAAGCTGAGCAATATCGCTTAGGGATACACCGGCCGATTGAGCTACAGCTGGGGGCTGAGGTGAAAAATGTCCCTCCTGCGCCACCTACGGATGGGAATGTCTTTAGCACCATTATTTGGAGTCTAAAGTTCAGATATTTTGCATGGCGTAATAGCCCAAAAGTGAGCGTGCCACCCGATATTCGCTTGTATCTTTTATATTATGATCCGGCCACTCACCCACAGCTTAGCCACTCTACGGCGCTTAACAAAGGCCGTATTGGGCGGATTAATCTATTTGGGGATAAGCGTTACGCTAAGCAAAACCTAGTGATTGTGGGGCATGAGCTACTGCATACCCTTAATGCCACGGATAAGTATGATCTGAGCACCAATATGCCGATCTATCCTGATGGCTTTGCTGAGGCAGATAGATCACCACGCTATCCACAAGCTTTTGCTGAATTGATGGGCGGGCGCGTACCCGTTAGCGAGGCTTTGGCCACCATCCCAGATAATCTGAGCCGTACGATCATTGGCGAAAAAACGGCAAGGGAAATTGGCTGGCTGAGGGAGGCGCAAGCGTATTGAAATATTTTTTGCCGAGAAAACTTTACAAAAGCTTTCATAAAATGTTGATTATGGTTAAGAAATTTAGCGGGTGTTCGGCATAAAATATGCTCAATAAATGCGAGTTAATCAATTTATATAGCTAGTAGCATGATTTTTAACTCATTGAGCGAGTAGCTAGGCAGCTTGTTTTACTAAGGGATAACCCTAGCAAGAGCGAGATTTAGCCTAAATAAGAGGTGCCCCATGTTTTCAGAAAAATTTGAACAGCTTGTTTCCTTGGTGGTAGTAGTGGCTTGGTTAGTGATTACTTGCCATTTGTTTTCACCGTTATTTCAGCATCTACTTGGGCAAGGAAGTCGTTATTTTTAGTCTGTTGGGCTGGCAGGCTTTGTTTAAATAAAATCGGCAATATCTGTATAAGCGCAGTGGCACTTTATCAAGGATAATCCCTGCGCTTAAATAAATGAATGTGAACCGCTATGCTGATCGAACACCCCGCCTTGCGCAGCCTTGCCCCCTACTTTGAGCGCTACCAAGCTATGCTTAAGACGGTAGCCGAGCTGGGCGAGCGTTTTCATGCCAGTGCCCAAGAAAGCTATGTGGCCAAAGTGTATGAAAAGCTGGCTGAGCTAGAGCTCGATCTGAGTAATCTTGCCACCGCTAGCGGTTTTATCCGAGCGCTAACCCCTTCCGATAGCCTTGAAATTTACCGTTACCATGAAGAAAATTTCATGCTGCGTTTGGCCGCTATCGTAGAAAAATCACAGCGGCTAGTAGGCATGGCTCTGCTCCTTAAAGCTGAAAAGTGTGAAGGGGCTGCCGGTGCGGGATTTGTGATTAGAGCGGTGAAAGATAACTACCCTGATATCGCCGTTTGCCTAGAAAGACTGGTAGCGCTTGTGTCCAAGCAGCAGAAGTTACGCCATAAATCGCCGTATTTATATCCATCTCTGGCTACGGCTGTTGCTCCCGAGTGTGAGTTAGATGATTTAAGCAGGCAGGCAAGCGTACTTGATGAGCTAGCGAATAAGGTGGCTCAAGAGCTGGATTCATTACTCTTAGCGATGGCCGCGGTGTTTGCTTTACTGTGATTTTTAAAGAAAAAAGCAGCAAGCCTAGCAGCCTGTCGGACTTAGCATCAGTCAGCTGCAAAATCACCTGATCGGCCTATATTTCACCAGATTTTTGACCAATAACTCGTTATTGGCGCTGCAAATCCGGCAAAATCTGGTCTCGACCATGCGATTTTTTGCTTCGACCGTCTAAGTCCGACAGGCTGCTAGGGGGTTAATACTCTTCGCTTGCTGCTTTTTTATCAAGGCCCGTTAGGAGCGAGGTCTTTGAGTTTTATACTTTAGATAACTTGATACTGGTGGCTTCAGCAGTTAGATAACCTACAGCGCAACCAAATTTGTTTTTGTAATTGCTATTAACAATAGGGTTAACCAGTGCCTTAGCTGCTGCATCCATAGTGGAGATCCATTCGCCTGGGTGTTGGAAATTGCTCATGATGTAAGTCCAGCCATTTACATCATCTGCAACCACCAAGCCTGTCGCTTCTGCACCGGCAGGCATAGAAATCAGGCGTGAAAGCACTTTAGTGTCGATATTGTAAGCCCATACAAAGTTATTTACGTGCTGGCTACTGTCTTCACCAATAAACAGGGTGCGTAGTTTTTCAGAGAATTTCAGATTATCTGGGTTGGCAATCTTGTCAGGATTTGCTGTGTTGCCCAAAATATCTTTGGTGATATCTTCACCAATAATCAACGCCTTGGTCAGTACGGGTACCCATTCGCTATTAATGGCTGCGCCGCCTAAATCTTTTTGGCCACCCGTTAAGGTATGCGCCATCACGCCGCCCGCACTCAATTTCTTAGCAAGTGAAACATTGTAAGCAGGGTTGTTTGCGGCATCGCCAGCAATCATCGAACCCTGAATGTTTTGCAGTGCAGAGTAGGCAATTTTGTCTTTTACATTCACTGTGGTGCCTTCCATCTTCGTGAAGGCCATGCTGGCGCCCACAAAGCTGGCATAACGGTGAGTTTCAAGGAAGGCTGCTGCTTTTTCCATGCCTGGCTTGATTTTGATCCATTGAGTTTTACCACTTAAAAAAATCTTGGTGTAGCTTGCATCTGCCGGATCTTTTGTTGCAATCGTCATGATATCGCTTGGCTTCAGGGTATCGGCCATTTTTTCGATTTCTGCGCTGGTGGCAGAACCAAGCTTAATCCAAGTCAGTGCGGCACCGGGTGCTGCTGGGTCGATAGAGAAACCGGTTCCAACATTAGCCACGTACAAGCTGCCTGAGGACAGATCTTTTTCTTTATCTGCCACGAAAATAAATAAGCCGCTGTTGCTTGCATCGTCACCCATTAAAGCGGTGCGATTATCTGGCATCACTTGGATCAGCTCGTGCGAGATTCGGCCCAAGCAGTAATGTTTTTTGATCGAGCCCGTGCCATCTGGGTTAACCGTTACTTCTGGCATATGGCCGTAGTGATAAGGGTTTGCTTTGGTTTCATCGCCGAATACATTTTTACTGAAGGCTTTAAATTGTGCATCTGATGAGGCAGTAAACGCATCTGGCTCGTATTCTTCGCTGGAGAGGTGGGTATTCCATGGTGACATGCTGGCACCACAGGTGATCCACAGCATGTGCGCTGCTGAGGTATCTACATTATGGTATTTAACCAGTGTTAGCTTACCTGTGGCTTGATCTTGATCTAGCGTCAGCACGGCGATAGGGGAAGGCAGCTGGCCATACATGCTCTGGCCAGCTTGGTTGTTTGAGGTGTATTCAAACTGAACAACCGCAAACACCGCTTTGCCCTTGATGCCAGAAACCGTTGCTTTATCTAAGTTAATCAATGATGTGCCATCTGCACAATCAGAGAAGAATTGTCTTTCAAGGCCGGCTACAGATGTATCCAGAATAGGTTTGTTGTTGATATCAACATAGCCGCCAGATAGGCTATAGCCGCCTTTACCATCAGGAACGTAATCACCGGTGATAAAGAAAGGCTTGTAAGCCAATTTAAAGTTTTGTGTGGTGCCATCGCTGAGTTTCACATTCAGGGCGGAGCCAACGCTGGTGGTGCCCATTGCGTATGGGTCGCTAATGCTTGGGGCTGCCATGCTGCTAAAGCTAGCTGATTCAAAACTTAATGTGCCCGGTGGTGTTACTGCCGTTGTATCGCTATCCCCACCACAGGCGGTCATGAGCATAGACGCTGCTGATGCACCACTCAGTGGTAAAAGTGGAATACTGGAGAATAATTTTAAGGCTTGACGGCGGGAAGCTTGCATTTCATCTAACAATTTATAACTCCTCAGAATTTCCGGTCACAGAAAGAAAATCGTGCTTGTCAAATGCCTGATTGAGTACTAGTGGCATTTATTGCGCGTAAGTTAACGTGTTTACATGACAAAATCATGACATATGTCTAAGGTTTTTCCTGTGCTATTCCATCCTTTGAGTTTTAAATAGTTTAGTTTTTCGTAAGTTTATGAATGATTTAAGTTGGTTTTACAATGGTGGAGTGCATTTAACAGTAGGAATGATGAAAGTTTTCTGAGTAAATGGCGCGTGCTACAAAGGTGTGTATTCATGAGACAGCACTTCAGTAAGTAGATTGACTCAGCCCTCAATGTGTATGCAAGCAGGTGATGTTTAGCTATGGCGATAAAAAGAAGAAAAAAAACCGCTATTTCCAATTTTTTGGAAAATAGCGGTTTTGCTATGTTTACAAAACTGGATTTAACCGCAAGCACCTACATAACCGCATGACACGCAGCGGCTGCAGCCATCCACTTTTTGTAAGGCGTAAGCGCCACATTCTGGGCATTTTTTGCCGGTGGCTATGTAGCTGATTGGGCTGCTATCCGCGCTGGCGGCTAAATCATCGATGGCGTAATCCTGATGTTTTTGTTTAAAGCGCTCGGCCAGTATTTGGGTTGGCACTTGGTTGCCAGCAGCATCTAGAAAGCCGCGTTTCATCAGGGTGCGCTGTAATGAATAACCAATAGCAGCCACTTCAGAATCATGGAATAGCGGCGCTTGGCTGCCATCATCCTTAGTAATTATACCGCAGCGCACTGGGCCTTTATCCCAAACTACTTCACGTAGATCGGCCAATGCTTTGGCTATCGAGCCGCCAGAGCGGGCCGCCATAGATAACAGCCGCATGCTGGCGGTAATCCACTGCTGATCTTCGCTTTTTTGCCCTGCAGGCATAAAGAACTCAAATGGGCGCTCGATGGTGATTAATTCACCGCCCACCATGCCGGTGATATGGATAAAGCTAACGGTAAGGTAAACAATTTTTTTGCCTTCATAAGTCATGTACTGCACTTTAGAAGTGACCGATTCTAGATCGCCAAGTGGGCGGCGATCGAATTGTTTGCGCAGTAAATCATCATCAGGAGCCATGGTTTCAACGATAGCAGGGGCTTCGTTGGACACCGATAACACGCTGCCCAAAATGCTATTTGGGCGGTAAGTTGCAAGGCCTTTTAGCCCTGCACGCCATGCATCCATATAAAGATTCTGGAAATCTGCATAAGGATAATCGGCCGGTACGTTGATTGTTTTTGAGATGGCCGAATCCACAAAGGGCTGCACCACTTGCAGCATCTTCATATGATCGCTGGCCGACATATTGAGTGCGGTTACAAAGGGCGCGGGTAATTTACTATCGTCGGAAACATCGTTGCCCATCTGGCGATACAAGCGCCAAGCGTGATCGGCCACCTCATAAGTTTGTGTTGTGCCGTCCTGCATGCGTTTTTTACGGTTGTAAACCCATGAGAAAGCAGGCTCGATCCCGTTGGAGGCGTTGTCTGCAAAGGCCAGTGTAATGGTGCCTGTAGGCGCAATCGATAATAGATGAGAGTTGCGTAGGCCATGCTTGGCAATCGCTGCACGAATGGCCTTAGGCAGGCGTTTGGCAAAGTGACCCGCTAGATATTGGGTGCTATCAAATAGGGTAAATGCGCCTTTTTCTTTGGCTAAATCAACCGAGGCCAGATACGCGGCATCGCGCATTACGGTCGAGATTTGCTGCGCCAGCGCGCGGCCCGCGTCAGAATCGTAGCGTAGACCCATCATGACCAACATGCTGCCAAGGCCTAAATAGCCTAGACCAATGCGTCGCTTAGACATGGCTTCGGCTTTTTGCTGTGGCAGTGGCCAAGCCGTGGCTTCAAGCACATTATCCAGCATGCGAATCGCCACGGTAACAACCGCTTGAAATGCCTCAAAATCAAAGCTAACGTCTTTGCTGAAAGGCTCTTTTACAAAGCGCGTTAGATTAATTGAGCCCAGGCAGCAGCAGCCGTAATCTGGCAAAGGCTGTTCAGCGCAAGGATTGGTGGCTTCGATGGTTTCACAGTAATACAGATTGTTATCAGTATTCATGCGGGATAAAAACAAGATTCCAGGCTCGGCGTGATCGTAGGTGGATTTCATCACCTCTTCCCACAGCGTGCGGGCACGGATGGTTTCGTGTACCCACACACCGTCTTCACGCTGATAAGCCCCTGCCGCTTTGCGCTCTTCGCTTGGCTCGGCTTTGTGGACTAAGCAAAAATCGCTATCGTTGCTCACTGCCTGCATAAACTCATCAGTCACGCCGATCGAGATATTAAAGTTGCTTAAGCCGCCTTGGTCTTTAGAGCGGATAAATTCCAGAATATCAGGATGATCGCCACGTAATACGCCCATTTGCGCACCACGGCGCGCCCCAGCGGATTCCACCGTAGAGCACGATGCGTTAAACACTTGCATAAACGAAACCGGCCCAGAGGCGCGTGAGCGTGTGCCGCGTACCAGCGAATCTTTAGGGCGAATAGTGGAGAAATCGTAGCCCACTCCACCACCACGGCGCATGGTTTCTGCTGCATCTGATAGCGCCGTATAAATGCTTGGCTTGCCATCGCTCTGGCCAGATACAGAATCACCTACCGGCTGCACAAAGCAATTAATCAGCGTGGCGCGCAAATTCATCCCCGCTGCAGAGTTGATTCGCCCAGCAGGCACAAAGCCATTTTGCTGCGCCCACAAGAATTTTTCCCCGTAGTAAGCCTGCAAATCGGGCTGCTCTACTAAGGCTAAAGCACTGGCTACACGCTCTTGTACGTCGCTAATGCTGGCTTCTGTGCCCTTGGCATACTTTTCTAGAAGTACATCGAGAGAAATTTCTTGCGGTGCCATGATGGTGTTTCCTAAATGATTAATCGTGTTCGGTGTCATGCAGTACTGCGTTATGGTTCTTGGGGGCGGGGCAATATAGCAGGTTTTTCCCTACTTTCTTTTGCTCAAAAGCAATATCTGATCAGCGTAACAAGATTGGGGCTTTTCAATAGTGTTTTTGCTAATATAAAGTGATGAATGTGTGATTTTTTACTAAGGAGTGTTTGTTTTTTGCCTGCCCCGCGCATATTACGACGTTTGGCAGAGTTTGATGAGGCACTTGTTGTTTTGTGTAATTAATGACGCTATTTATGTGTTATATTTTTTAATAAAAATTAATAATTATTATTCTTTATTAAATTAATTTAATTTTTTAACAAAACGTGCTGAGTTGTATTATATTATTTAATTGAATCCTTAGTTAATTTTTTTCATCTTTGGTGGCTGGATGGCTGGGTGGCTGATCGGTGGTTTTGCTTATGGTTTTATGTTTGTTCTTTACGGTATTGAAATAAAGTATACGATCTTGAGTCTAATATTAACTCTTTTTTATAAGGACAATTTTTTTGCTCTGCTATTGTGTAAAAAAAATAGGCACGTTGTTTTATTTTGACTATGGTTATACTTATAATTATTGCTAACCTTTGATTTTAAGCTGTTTTTTTGCATGTATGATTTTCACTGATGGATGTGCGAAAAATGAAACTAAGAACACGGATTTGGATTATTGTGATTGCCGCATTTTTGGGTATCATCATTGTGAGCGTTGGCAGTTTATTCCAGCTGCGTCAAAGCATGATGCAGGAGCGCCGTACGCAAATTATTCAGCTACTGGATTTAGCGAAAGCGCAATTGACGCATTTTCAAGAGTTAGAAACCAGCGGCAAGCTGAGCCGTGAGGAGGCGCAAAGTCGTGCGAAAGAGGCTTTGGCTGCGCAAAAAGCGGGCAGCACTTATTTCTATATTCGTAGCATGACGGATGATACTTTTGTCTTTCATATTGACCCTAAGCGTATGGGCAAGCCTGATCCGGGGGCAAAATCACCAGATGGCAGAACGGCCATACAGGTTGTTCGTGATGGCTTAGCTGAAAGTAAAGACGGTAAAGCGTTCTACATAACTGATGTTGCGCGGCCAGGAAGCGAGGATAAAGCGGTATATCCAAAACTAAATGGTGTGATTAAGTTTGAGCCTTGGGGATGGATTCCTGGTACTGGCTTTTATCTGGATGATATTGACCGCCTATTTTGGAATAGCGCATTAAAAATGCTGGTGGCAGGCTTGGTGATTCTTGCCGTGATGGGGATGCTGGCATTGGGTACGATGCGCAGTATTTTAGGGCAGTTAGGTGGGGAGCCCCAAGATGCGGCGGATATTGCACAGGCGATAGCGAATGGCGATTTATCCAAGCAAATTGAAACGCAGGCTGGTAGTGATAGTTTAATGGGCTCGATGCGCTCTATGCAGCAGGGTTTACACGGTATGGTTCAGCGTTTTAATCAGGCGTCGTCTACTTTGGCCCATGCGTCTCAGCAACTCAATAAAGAGACAGAGCAAATTAGCCGAGGCAGTCAGATGACTTCGGAGGCAACGTCTTCCACAGCTGCGGCAATCGAAGAAATGACGGTCAGTATTAGCCATATTTCATCTAGTGCTAGAGAAACAGAGGTTAATTCTCAGCATGCTGCAGAGCTAGCCACTGAAGGTGAAAAAATGGCGCAGCATGCAGCAGACGAGATTCGCCGTGTTTCTGGTGATATTGGCACTGCAGCGGGTCTGATTCGCGGCTTAGTTGAGCGCTCTCGCGAAATTGACAGCATGAGTGCGGTGATTAAAGAAATTGCTGATCAAACTAATTTATTGGCCCTAAATGCTGCCATTGAGGCCGCACGAGCTGGCGAGCAGGGTAGGGGGTTTGCTGTTGTGGCAGATGAGGTACGCAAACTAGCAGAGCGTACCAGCGGTGCCACACAAGACATTACTCGCACGATTCGTGCTGTGCAGGAGGATACGGATATTGCTGCAGGCTCAATGGACGTTGTGCAAACTCAGGTTGCATTGGGTGTTGATCTAGTAGAAAAAGCAGCTGCTGCCTTGCGTGAGATCAATAGTGTTACCCGAGCCACTTTAGATAAAATACGTGATGTGGCCAATGCAACTCAGGAGCAAAGCCAAGTGAGTAATAGTATTGCTGGCAATGTGGAGCGGATTGCTCAGATGGTGGAAGAGTCTGATGCTTCTGTACAAGCGGCCCATGAGCAGGTGGGTAGCCTTGAGGAGCTTGCCCGCGAGCTAAATCAAGCCGCGGCAAAATTTAGACTGTAGGTTTGCTGCTGCTTTGGGGGGCGCTCAACCGTGCTCTCTCTATAGCAAGGAGTGTTAATTCACGCTGCCGTTAAAGAGAGAGTACTTAGCAAGCTTTGCGCAATTTTTGCTGGACCAATTGTGGAACGCATGCCACGTCCGATGATCATTGCGCCTTCTAAGGAAGATAAAAAAGTTTCAGCGATATCTCTTGAAAAGAGTGCTTTGTTTAGCTGACCAGCCCGCTGCCCTTCTTCAATGATTTGAGTTAACCAATCGAGGTTGACTTCAAAAAAACGATGTACTTCAAGCACGATATTCTCAGGTAATGAGCTAGCTTCCGCCCCAAGCATTCCACACAGACAAAGGTGTTGGTCTATTTTGTAAGTTTCTTCAAAGAGTGTTGCGTAAGCAGATAAACGATCTTGCGCCTTGGCGTGCTGCCCCTCTATCTGCAGAAGATTCTCTCTGAAACGATGTGTGTAGCGCTGTGCAACGACGGAGACAAGCTCACTTTTTGTAGAAAAATGATGATGAATACTAGGTTTTTTTATGCCAACGATACGTGCTATATCATCGTATGAAAAACCGTTATAGCCACGTTCTTGGATTAAACTTTCTGCGGCGTTCACAACGTGTTCAGCCATGGCAGATAGTTCTGAAAAATGCTTCATATTTTTACTCTTATTCTTTAACGATGGGTAAATGGCCTGTTTTGACCAGAATAGTACAAACCTGATCACTAACGGTTGGTGCAAACTCAAATGCGGGCTGCGCAGCCAAGTGCCCGCTGGGTAGCTTCCATGCTTGCCTTGGAAAACGTCATCCAGCACAAAAATTTCTTCATCGCCGTAATGACGATGCTACTTAAAGTGAGTTCATGGTGCCCATTTAACCAAGCCCCTCGCTATAGCCCGCGATAAGCACGGTTCGATTTTGGCCGATTGAATTACTAATGATGCTAAGTATAGCGTTTTACCTTGTGATTTGGGGGGTGTGTATTGCCGCTATTAAAAATCTATTTGGAAATTTTTTTATTTTAATTATTCTAAATAATGCACAGATTGAGCTGATTAATCGGCAGCTTTACCGTTAGAAATACAATCCGCTTTTCTATAGAAAATACTGATCCTGCGGCAGCAGGATCAGTATTAGGCAGAGCCAGTTAGCTGCTGCTTTTGCGTCAATATTAAGCTTTAAGACGGTCAGCTAGCGCTTGAGCCAGCGGTGCTGCTGAAGCAGGGCTTTGGCCAGTCATCAATGGGCCATCAATCACCACGTTTGGCTCCCAATTTGCTTTACTCAAATAGTTAGCGCCGCGGCTTTTGAGCTCGTCTTCTAAAGAAAACAGCAGGTGTTTATCCAGTTCAATTTCCGCATCTTCTGCATTTTTGAAACCAGTTAGATTAACGCCTTTTACTAAATACTCGCCGTTATCCTTCTTCACATCTCGCAAAATAGCCGGCGCGTGGCAAACCATGGCGATAGGGCGCTGCCCTGTATGGAATTCCTTGATCATCTTCAGTAGATGAGAATCAGAAGCCAGATCCCACAGCAAGCCATAACCACCAGGTACAAACAAGGCATCAAAGCCGTCGTAGTCAATATTGCGTAGCTTACGGGTGTTTCTTGCCGCATACAGAGCAACCGGATCCTTCAGGAATTGTTCTGTGTATTCAGTTGTGAATGGCACTTTATGGCTTAGCAAATCAATTGGAGCCTCACCACCGTGTGGTGAAGCGAGGACGACTTCATAGCCTGCTTCAGTCAGGATGTAATATGGTGCAGCGACTTCAGTGAACCAAGTGCCGGTGTGCTTACCGCTGACACCCATTTCGTCAACTGAGCTCATTACCAGTAGAACGCGTTTTTGTTTGTTTCCAGTTGCTTTCATAATATTTCCTTTGGGTTTTAAGAGATGATTATTGAGGATCTAAAATGACCCTCAATTAAGCGGGCATTGCCATTATGGCTAAACCACTCACAGCGCGTATTTTCAGTAGTACGTATGTAAATATACCAACTAGTTGGTATGCAAAAGAAACGATAAGAACGTCTGAGTTATCTAATTAGATAGATAATTCTGCTTCAGAAGTGCTCCATTATAAGTAATGTTGTCCTCTCTGAAGTGCTTTGCTTCCGACTAGTTGGTAGGTATTGTATTGCTTAATATTTCTTGGCGTCAAATACTTTTTTGCAGATCTATTTTTTTGCGAGTTGTTTTGTGCCCCATTTCACTAGCGGTCGGGTCCTGGGTCATCATATCCCTATTCGCAGTTGGCTTCTGTTCCAAGCCAGAGACATCATGCATGACCTGATCCAGTGACTTTCACACAAGGCATAGCCGTGACTAAAATCCATCCTCAAGCCAGAACAACACTGCGTGTTCGTGCCGAAATGCAGGCTTTGAATCTATCGGCCTATGCCTTGGCCAAACGGTACAACACTACCCTTGTAACAGCGACTAAATGGTCATCGCGCAGCGATGCTCATGACTTGTCACATTGCTCACTATATCGGCAGCACTTGGGCTGATACCCGTAATACCCTAAAAGTACCCGCCGTTACCTTGCTCGATTTTTCACTTAATTTACAGCTCGGCAATTTGATTGATAGCCGCTTTAAAGGCGCATCCGTGTAGCTCAGTGCGAATAATATCTTGGATAAAGACAATGTTGCATCGTGCTATAGCAGCAATTATTGCTACTTTGGCCGTGGCCGCACCGTCTTATCATCGCTGCGCTATCAGTGGTAGTTGATGAGCTTCGCTGAGACCGCCTTCAGTCACATCTATCGTTAATTTTTGAGAAAAGGTGCCTCAAATCATTGAGGTGCCTTTTTGATTAGTTACAGCGTAGCGTTTCAGATTGGCCTTCCCGCACATAGGCTCTTTTCATATTGCCACGGCAAGAATATTCAATTGTTGCCATTTTTTGGTAACCATCTGAAGGATCGCCACACCATTGATTACCGGCTTTGAAGTGATAAGACGATTTGTCATTGGCAGAACGGCCCAGCCTGTCGGTAAAATCACAGCGCCCACGCGCAGAACCATAGCTCGCTTTTGATATTTGAATTTTGCGGCTGTAATTTCCCTGACCACTACTGCTACCGCTATTCATCATCCTCATCGCTTCACGAAAGCCATCTCGAAAACCATCCTGATACTGCGAATTTTTGCCTCGCAGCATGTCTTCAGGCATTCTCGCCTCACTGGCCATCAGGCCCGTTGAAACCAGAGCAAGCATACAAAATATTTTAACTTTCATCGCATCGCCTTATCAATTGGTGGGGGAGCATCTAATTTTTTGTATGCAGAAACAAGCCACTTAATTACAGCGGTGTAATAAGGCACATTTATTTAGCTTACTTTGTTTTTGTAAAATCTTACTAGATTTATCCACCCAAACTCATCGAACGTCGCCTCTCCGCTTACCAATTTCGCCACCATAAAACGAGAGTTAATGCTCGGTTGAAACGACTGGGTTAGACTGAGCGACAGGCCGCTATCGGCCAACAACAGACGCTGAGGCGCAACAATTTTGGGCTAAATGACGCCTGCAATGACCTTGATTGCAGACGCTCAAATTGTGTCGCGAGCGCTAGCTCCTCGGCCAAAGCAGCCACTCATGAGTGACAACAGAAATCCTTGTGACTTACTTTTGCTTAGTCCACTTAGGAGGCGTGCTAGTCAGTATCTGCCTTATTTTACAAAAATTTAATCGCTAGGTCGGGGTGATTGCTTTGTACCGCGACAAGGCTAGAGCCGCTACGGCAAAGCGTTTTCAGCCTTTTTTCATAACGTTTGAAATTCTGTAAATCTTCTTCTTTCTTGTGCTTGCTCTCTGGGACTTGTTCGCCGAATTTTGCGAGAGCCAAAGGCATCAACAATGAAGAGATAATAATATCCGCCACGATCAGGCCATTGCTCAATTCTTTATCTAGGAGTTGATGATAGTTCTTAGCGATTCGCATCATCGCTTCAGCGTAGAGCTGAGTACCATTAAACTTATCATCTGGTACTTTGATGATGACTTGGCCATACAGTTCTGCGCCGTGGGCGATCAAGGTTTCCAATAGTTGGTGGGCTAGCTTATGTGCTTTATCCGCTTCTGGCTTAAGCCTTTCGCGAATTGCCCGCCTTAGATCTGCGCCTTTTAGCTCGTTGAGTGCGTCTTGATGACGAGAATTTGGCCTAGTTTCGCCATACAAATACTGTTGCTTGATTTTGATAAATTGCCGACTAATCGAATCTAAAGCCTCTTTTGGTAAAGCAAGGCCAGCGATGATGAGGACGGGTTGGATTTCGGTGTTGTTTGCTGGCAAATAGCCTGGGCAACCAGCTTCATCGATGTAGCAGATATGCATATTCGTTCTCGTAAAGTAATCGTTGAAAAGCAGCTAGTCGTCCTTTTTCAGAGCGAAGAAACGATGTGAAGTCACACTACGTCTCCTGCACAGACCTGACGGCACTGCACGATTACCCCACCAATATGCAACGCAAGCGTTGTGGAGTGTCCTTCTCAGGGACTGTCACTATGCTCATTACGAGATAAGTGCTGCATTTTGCTTGGCAAAACTGCGTTTTCCTCGGTGTTGCGGCGAGGTGTCCTTCTTAGGGACTGGTAGCGGTGGCAAAATGCCATCGCACTACTTCAAATCGGGTAACCCGAATTTGTATTTTATCCGTACCTGCTACGGATCGCCTTGCTTACAGGCTGGCGCTGCTGAGCGATAGCTCAAGCAGAGCTGCACAAGATCTTAAATCATATGTGCGCAAGCATCATTGAATTCTCATCAACAATGTGTCCCTCTTCAGGACTGCCATATTGTTCCTATATCTCCCAAATATGGTGCGACTGCCCACAGGGCAAGATCACATTACTAGCTTTTTGCTAAATATAATCATGTTTATCGTGCCCATCAAGGGGTGTGTGCAAGATGGACTTCTCGAGCCAAGCTAGACAACTCCAAAACTCACACAGAAATGTCCGCTTAGGCCGATGTGTCAGTGCCGAAGCAGAAAAAATGAAAGGCCGCTAACCATCAGGTAGCGGCCTTAATCATTTTAGTTTCGTGCCTGAGCTACTCGGCCTTAGCGGCCTCTCAAGGCCACAAAATTGAAAGGGGAGTTATCTGTTGCATTGCACATACGATTACAAGCTACAACATGAATTGTCTTTCAACTTGTATCGAATCAGGTGTACGATGCGATCCACTTATCTCATCAACCGTACTGTAAAAGGAGAACAAACCATGCAAAACACCACTACATTCTCCGCAGTCCGTGCCTAGGTTGATCGAGTCTTCTCTGCTCTAAATCCCTCGCATTGCCCAAGGCCTCGGCCTGCCACATCAAGCATTTTTAAAATCTGATATGGATTTATCATGGGCAATTACGTTCAAACTTTGTCTGAGCGCGTCAACTTAATCGCGGCTACAGACATCTGGATCGAAGGCGATGCGATCCAACAACTTCAAAACACCGCCAAGTTACTCGGCATGGAATATGTCTCCGGCATGCCGGATTTGCATCCCGGTCGCGGCTATCCAGTTGGTGCGGCATTTTTTTCGGCAGAGCACATTTATCCTGCCTTAATTGGCGGTGATATTGGCTGCGGTATGGCGTTGTGGCAAACCGAACTGGATGCTAGAAAAGTCAGCATCAGCAAGATGGAAAAGAAAATCGGCAATATTGATGGCGCTTTGGGCGAAGAATGGCAGGCGCAAATTGCCAGCCATTTACCCGCCAATATTGGCTTTCAAAAAGCCATTGACACGATAGGCGGTGTTTCCCTATCTGAGAAAAAATCAGGCCAAAAATTGTCAATTCACCTAACTGAGCCGACTCTATCGCAACCAAGTGGACTAGATTGAGCGCAATAGTTTTTTGCTTATTAGTAAACTATCTGTGCCAGTGTAAATACGTAGTGCCTAGAAACGCTATCAATTCAAACTTAGTTTGCAGGCAGATCATCGGTAATCCCCCCACAAAACCAGCTCATTTTTAAGTAGAATTTTCTCGTAGTCTTTGAGGAGCTCTACATGAAAGCAGCACGTTATTCTGACAGCCAGATTATGGCGATTTTAAAGCAAGCGGAAGCCGGTTCAACCGTCCCCGATCTGTGCCGCGAGCACGGCATGAGTTCTGCCTCTTTCTACAAATGGCGCGCTAAGTTTGGCGGCATGGACGTCTCGATGATGACGCGGATGAAAGAGCTGGAGGACGAAAATAAGCGCCTTAAAAAGATGTATATCGAAGCCCAGATGCAAGCGGATATCATCAAGGAGGCCATGTCAAAAAAGTGGTGAAGCCATCTCAGCGTCGTGAGATGGCTCAATGGGCCGTTGAAACCAAGGCCGTTTCTATTCGTGCAGCTTGCGCCAGCTTTGCGATTAGCACGACTTGCTATCGCTATGTTCGTAAGCTGGATGCAGAAAATGCCCAAATCGCTGACTCATTGGTTCAACTCACGGAAACACATCGCAACTGGGGCTTTGGCCTTTGTTTTTTGCATCTGCGAAACGTAAAGAAAAAGCACTGGAATCATAAACAGGTCTACAGGATTTACTGCGATTTAGAGTTAAATCTGCGGATTAAGCCTAAAAAGCGCTTAGAACGCGAAACGCCAGCGCCATTAGCAGTGCCAGCGGCAAAAAATGAAACATGGTCGATGGATTTTATGCACGGTCAATTAGCCGATGGCCGCAGCATTCGCTTATTTAATGTGATTGATGATTTTAATCGGGAAGGATTGGGCATTGAAGTCGATTTCTCTTTGCCAGCAGAGCGCGTCATACGCAGCCTGAATCAAATTATTGAATGGCGCGGCAAGCCAAAACGAATCAGGTCCGATAATGGCCCTGAATATATTAGTCACCTATTAAAAAATTGGGCAGAGCAAAAATCGATTGAATTGGCCTATATTCAGCCCAGTAACCCGCAGCAAAATGCATATATCGAGCGTTATAATCGAACTGTGCGTTATGAATGGCTAACTTGCGATGATTTTGAAAGCCTTGCTGAAGTACAAGAAACTGCGACACAATGGCTTTGGACATACAATAACGAACGCTCGCATATGGGATTGGGCGGCATCACCCCGAAACAAAAACTGGCATTACATACCTAGCCTCTACTTCTAAGTGAGCTTAAAAATGGGGGGATTACCCTATGCGGAGTCATTGTTTCGCACGTTGAAATACTGGCCCGCCTGGCCGCACAAAGGCATTGCCAGTCTGGATGAAGCAAGGCAATGGGTGAGGCGGTTTGTGGATTGGTACAGCCATACGCACCGACACAGCGGCATTCAATTCGTCACGCCATCACAACGGCATCATGGGCAGGACAAAGCGCTGTTAGAAAAACGCCATGCCGTCTACCAAGCCGCCCGCCAAGCGCACCCGGAACGGTGGCGTAACACGACTCGGAACTGGAGCTGGCAAAACGAAGTGCAACTCAATCCGGATCGGGTCATTGAGCCTAAAACAAGCGAGGAATTACAGGTAGTTTAAATCGTAAAAACATCTCAACTACTTTGACAATTACCGTCCTCAATTTCACGGTAACTGAGTTTGTAGGCCAGATAATAGCGAAGGGGCTGCATGATGATATCCGATAGATAATGTCGCCCAGAGAAGTTAAATGTCATGCAGTGGATACTCCAAATCAATATTCGAATATCATCAACACTTTAGTTTACTTCGTCAACTTTGCGACAGAACCGATTATAACGCTAGTACCTCTTTGAGCTTTTGCTGGATAAATTGCTGTATAGACAGTATCAGCACCGCAATTCCACAAGCGATAAAAATGTTCTCAATAGTAAAGTGATAAAAATCGACCAACCCTCCTGAAATAACCATACCTAAAGGTAAGGATAGGCGAGTAATAACGCGGTAAATACTCATTACTCGACCACGTTTATCATCTGGGGTGTTGGTTAATATGGCTGTTTCTATCATGGTATTGATTAGTCCAAAACAGCTGCCACAAGCAATGAATAATATTAAGGATAAATAAATATTTTTACTTACTCCGAGCGAAATAAGTAAGAAACCAAAAAATAGATAACTGTTACGGCCCAAAGCAGACCAGTCTTGTACTCTGGACTTAAAAAAAGGCAAAGATAGGTAGCCGATTAACCCTCCGCCACCAAAAGCTGCGATTAAATATCCATACCAATAGTCTGGAACGGATAAGATTTGTTCAACATAAAAAGGCAGTAGGATAACAAAAGGACCAATAAGAAAGTTGATCCCGCCAATGAGTAACAATAAAGATTTCAGAGATTTTTTTTCGCTGATATACATCAACCCTTGCTTCATGCCTGCGATGATTTTTTTTGAATCTGATAAAGTGTGTGTTGCTTTTACGGGCTTAGCTTCCTGCTGAGGAAGTTTTATTCGCGATTCACTCAAGGCGGAAAGATAAAATGACAGGCTATTAGCTATTAAGATAGAGATAATCCCAAATTGACTATAGAGTAATAATCCTATGCCCTGACCAATTAATACTGCGCCTTGAATAGTGGCATTTTTGATGGAATTGGCAAGAGGAAGCTGCTCTTTTGCAACCACATTGCTCAGTAATGCAGAGTAAGCAGGATCATATAAACCTAAAACAGCACCTAACACTAGTTGCATCAAGAGTACTAATGTAATAAGCAAATAGAGCTGATCAGGAAAGAAATAGAAAGCTAGTGGCAATAAAATAGATGCTGTCCCGGCGAGTAAATCACTGGATATTATGATGGTCTTACGGCAATAAATATCGGCAAGGGCTCCTCCTAGCGGAGAAAAAATGGCGATAAAAAGAGAAAATAACATCGCTGATAGTCCCATAACTGAAGCCAAGCCTACCTGCTCTTTTAACCAAAAAATGAGTACTATTGATGTAATTTGGCTACCAAACTGACTGATGAACTGGCCCAACCACATATATTTAAAATTACGGCGAGCGTCCTTATCCGATAATGATGTGTTCAATTGCGTGCTCCAACCCGACCATAGGTCGGGTTTTTGAAATTAAGAATAGGAGTGCTTAACGTGATGAGCTGACTAAATCAGCTCGAAAATAGCTTCAAATATCGATCCGCCAAATACCATAGCTGGGTGTTTGGTTTCACCATTAAGTAAAACAACCAGCTGAACATCATCATGAGCTAATATGGCAGCTTCGTGTCCAAGCATATCTCCTACGTGCCCTAGATGCCCCTCAATGTTGAAAATTCCCAAACCAGCCTGGATATGTTGATCCAAACTCACGTGCGCGGGTAAGTCTATAAAATCCAAGCGCTGCTTTTGCATCTCTTGACTCAAGAGTCGCCCATCGTTGATGGCTGCCTGCCAGGTGAGCAGATCTTCAACAGTAGAAATTAATCCTCCGGCCGCCCAAGTGAAGCTGGTGTCTTTATTGGGTAAAGGATTTAGCTGCTTGTCATGCCCTGATGCTAGGCTTTTCTGACATGCATTATTATCTGCAAAATGAGTGTTTTGTAAACCAAGTGGCGCAGTGATACGGTTAAAAAGCAGCTGTTCAAATTTTTCTCCGGTGACTTTTTCGATAATAAGCCCGAGTAAAATATAACCGCTGCTGGAATATCGCCATTGTGAATGAGTTTCAAGAAGAGGTGGGGTCACTGAAGTATTAAAATAGCGGAGCAGTTCTTCAGGTTCCCATATTTTTTCAGGTTGATTTAGACAAATGTCTTTAAACTCACCATTATTAATATAATCCTCTAGCCCAGAGGTGTGGTTAAGTAATTGTCTGACAGTGATCTTTTTATCTATGCCTGAGTTGTTGATCAAGCTAGGACTTAAGATATCTCCGACTGCTTGGGTTAGTGAGATCTTCCCCTCATCAACAAACTGTAGGATAAGAGTAGCGACAAAAGTTTTTGATAAGCTACCGATCCTGAATTGATGATTTTTAGTTAACTTAGCTTGTGTTTGGGTATTGGAGATACCCCGGCAGCAGATGACAGTTTCTCCGTTAGGAAAGCGCGCACCGAGTACTAATCCAGGTATTTCATATTGTGTAAGAATTTTGTCTATGCCAGTTTGTAGTTTTTGTTCAAACGCCTGGTCTACTTTAGGCATGTTTTTATCGTATTTTAGGTGAATATAATCTATCAACTCCTTGTTGATATGAGCAAGCCACTGCTGAGCTAGATCCGTCGCTAGGCGATTGTTGTTATAATGGAGTTCGATATGAAGTTGACCTCCTCTAATTGAACCAGAAATGTCCATAACATGTTGCAATGGCGGACGTAGAGCGGGTAAATCAAATTTAGCAACATCGACGATTCGGCTCCGCTGACTTTGTCGGTCAAAGGTACCGTAATAATTGAAACTGGCTTGTGGCATTATGTTGCTATACGTTTCAGTTATGCTCTTATTACTGGGTAGATAGTTGAGTACACCATAGCCTAAGCCTTTATTAGGGGCTTGTTGTAATATATTTTTTGTTTTGGCTATATCTAGTAATAAGGGGCAGGGCTTATTTTGCGCCAACACCAAAGGATAAATGCTGGTAAACCAACCCACTGTCCGACTGACATCTAGAGTGTCAAAACATTCCTCTCGGCCATGGTTTTCAATGAAAACGGAATACTGGTTTGCACCAAATATATTAGCCATGGCCCTAGCGTGTAGGGTTAACAGTAGTTCGTGTACAGCTATGCCTTGGTGGATATTTTGTCTCAATAGTGCCTTGGTTTGTGATTGGCTCAGTACAAGGCTTATGTTGTCTGTATCAGTCTGCTCTTTGCTTGGTGCAAAGCGAAAGGCAGAGTTCAGGGCTTGATCTGTCTGGCACCATAATTCTCGTTCTTGCTGCAATGTTTCACTCTTGCTAAATTTATGAAGTTGTTGTGACCATTGCTGCAATGAACTGGTTTTACTGCCTAGGTCTACTTTTTTTCCGGCGAGTAGCTGTTGATAGGATTTTTCAATATCATCGAGTAAAATCCACCATGAAACAGTATCGACGATCAAGTGATGAGCAAGAAGAAATACATGGTCATCGCTAGTTTCTGCTTTGAAAATAATGCCTTGCAACAGTGGGGATTTATTGAGCCAGCTTTGGTTGGCTAGTGCGTTCATATGAATAGCCATTAATGTATGGTCAATTTTTTCCAGATGAATGCAATGAAAATCAATAGATATGTTTGGGGTTAATACCTCTTGCCGCCATTGCTTTGAGTCTATGTCATAAACAAATGATGAGCGTAAACTATCATGTTGCTTCATGACCTCTTGCATTGCTTGTTGCAGGGTTGCTTGGTGAATCTTATCAGTAAAGGATAAGAGTGCGTGTTGGAAAAATTTGTTCTTATCCCCTTGATAATGATTAAAAAACCACTGTTGTATAGGGGTTAGTGGTACTTGCCCTTGAACTTGGATATTGTCTTCTTGCAATGCATAAGTGACGTGTTGACTTAGCTGCTCTATGGTTGGATATTGCAAGATATGGTTAGCTTTTATCTTTAACCCCAATTTCTTTAATTCAGCAACGGTTTGAATCGCTTTTATCGAATCGCCGCCAAGTTCAATGAAGCTTTGTGTTTGATTAATGTGGTTTATATTAAGGATTCTTTTCCAGATACTCGCTATGCTAGCTTCAATGTCCTTGCTATTTGGTAGACTAATTATGCCTCCTTTTTGTTGTTCTGACATTTTACGTAAGGCGCTGCTGTCCACTTTATTATTGGGAGTCATGGGAAACGTGCGTAAGGCCGTAAAAGTGGAAGGAATCATGTACTTGGGGAGTGTGCTTGATAGTGCTTGGCGGATAATACTTTCATCATCAGCAACCCCAATATAATAAGCACTCAGGTATTGTTGGCTGGCCTTACCATTGACCAAAACTCGGGCATCTGCGATCTGCTCAAGCTGTAGTAATTGATGTTCAATTTCCATGGGTTCTATTCGGTAACCGCGAATTTTAACTTGGTCATCCTTCCTTCCGAGAAATTCAATATTACCGTCGGCGAGCCTACGGGCAAGATCGCCGGTTTTATACATAGGTAATTCAGGCATATGTGGGTTTGGGGTAAAATATTGCTTGGTTAATCCCGTCTGATTGAGATAACCATGAGAGACACCTAACCCTGAAATGTACAATTCACCGGAAATACCCGCAGGTAATTGCTGCAGGTGAGGATCCAATACATCTAAGCGGAGGTTACTGATTGCTTTACCAATAGGGATCGGTTTGTTATTTTGCTTTAAGTCTGCCCAAGCAGAGGCTGACACTTCAAAAACACTGGCACAGACGGTGGTTTCAGTCGGGCCATAAGCATTAATATACCTGACCTTATCCAACCATTTTTCTACCAGAGTGTGATCAGTCGTCGATCCGGCAGTCAATAATGTTTTCAGACTATTCAGGTGCTCAGGGGTCAGTTGTCGGACATAAGTGGGGGGAGTACAGTTACTGTGACTTGCTGTTGATTCAAATAGTCTTCAAAATCATGAGTATCTAATATTATCTCCTCGGTGATGAGTACCAAAGTACTGCCGCTTAATAACGTAATAAATATTTCAAAAATTGAAGCATCGAATGAACAATTGGCAAACTGTAAAAAGCGATCATTCGCGGTGAGGTTAAGATAAACTTTAAAATGCTGTGCAAGATTCACGACCCCTAGGTGATGCCCTAACGTACCCTTAGGTTTCCCCGTCGAACCAGAAGTATAGATAATATAGGCTAAGTCATTAGTGGCGGGAATTAGCGGGAGGTTGTTACTATCAAAATTGATAATCTGGGGAGCATCGGCGTTTATCCAACAAATATCCTTAAAAATGTGACTTAAATTGTCATCTTCCTTGTTAGTGTTGCTCAACACAAAACTAATACCGCTATCAGCAATAATGTATTCCTTTCGTGCTTGGGGATAACTTATTTCTAGTGGTAAATAAATGGCCCCTAATTTTAAAATAGCTAATGCACTGGTGATCATTAAGGGAGACCTTGGCATATGACAGCCAATGACATCACCTGGTTTGACGCCTAATGTTTGCATATATCTAGCAAGCTGGTTAGCTTGACGGTTAAGGCTTTCATAACTTATTTTTTGTTCGAAAAAAGACAGTGCAATAGTGCTTGGGGCTATTTTTGCTTGATTTTCAAAACAACCGACGATATTAGGCTCATTGATCGGGCTATCATTTGGACGCAAATCATCAATGAGTTGCAGTTGCTCAGCAGCGGTTAATAGTGAAATATTAGCCAGTTTGATATCTGGCTGTGCTAAAACCATCCTGACAATAGTGGTAAAGTGCTGGCCTAAGCGAGAGACAGTTGCTGACGTAAATAGCTCTTCGTCATAAATAATATTACAGTGTAAAAGACCCTCTGATTCTATCCATTTAAAGGTTAAATCATACCAGGGCGTATGTTGTAGAGTTGGCAGTTCGGACAAGATGAGTTGTTTATTTTTTTGCTTAATTTGTTCAAAATTTTGTAGCATGAATATAGTATCGAATAGTGGAGCTCGGCTCATATCCCTTGGAAGATCCAAAGCGTTAACTAAATCTTCTAGTCCATAGGATTGATGGTCGAGTGCATCATTGATATTGTTTGTAGTCTGTCTTAAAAATTCATTAAAGCTCAGTTTGTCATCACATTGACTCCTCAAAGGTAATGTATTGACAAACATACCCATTAACGGATTCAAATCCGGATGATCTCGCCCAGCAGTGGGGAAGCCGACGACAATATCTTGCTCATTGGTATATTTAGCTAGTAGAACTTGATATATCGACATTAACAGTGAGAATAAACTGCTATTTTGATTAATACTCAATCGCTTAAGTTGCTTGGTCATGCCGCTGTCGATAGTGAAGTCTAATTGAGCACCACGAAAATGTTTTTGCTGTGGGCGGGGGAAATCAGTCGGCAGTTCCAGTATCGGAGTGGAATGTGCAAATAGGTTTAACCAATAGTTTTTTTGAGCTATTTGTTTTTCCTGTTGTTGCTCCAATGTTTGCCAGTGACAAAAATCCTGGTATTGGATCGCCAGAGGTGCAGGCTTATATTCTCCTCCAGTTGCTAGTATTTGATAGGCTGACATGAGTTCCTGACCAAAGAGTCCCATAGACCAAGCATCAAAAATCAGATGGTGGAAGCAAAAATAGAAATAATGATTTTGCTTATCTAGCATAAAGAGCTTTAAGCGAAATAATGGCGCTTCAGCCAAGTTAAAAGCCTGCTGACTGTCGTTGAGCATTATTGTTCTAGCCTGCTTTGCTGCGTCGGGACAAGTAGATAAGTCAATAATGTCGAGTGGGTAATGAAAATCTCCCTTAATGCGCTGTCTAGGGATGCCATTTTCTTCTTCATCAATGACGACACGTAAATTATCGTGGCGACTGATTAAAGCATCAATGGCTTGATTAAA
The DNA here is from genome assembly GCF_004194535.1 of Iodobacter fluviatilis. Lineage (NCBI taxonomy): Bacteria > Pseudomonadati > Pseudomonadota > Betaproteobacteria > Neisseriales > Chitinibacteraceae > Iodobacter > Iodobacter fluviatilis. Next base: position 3,526,891 of record NZ_CP025781.1, read on the forward strand.
TGCCTGGCGATTTAAATCACCTGTTAATTGGCAGGCACCGGGAATCGTAAAATGCCCAGGCTGATCCGCTAGTGTCTCACTGAGCCAGAGACTTTGTTGCTGCCTGCTCAGGGGGTAATAGTGTTGTTTGGGCGCCAATGTGATGGCTTGATAATCTACACCGGTTAATACTGGAAGCTTATCAATATGATCGGCAAGCGCTGAAATTGTGTCATGCTGGTAAAAATCCTGAATAGAGATCTCGATATTTAGTTGACGATACATTTCACCCAGTACTTTCATGACAGTTAATGAAGTGCCCCCTAAATCAAAGAAATGATGAGACTTACTGAGGCTAGCCGCCCCAAGGCTGGTGCGCCAAATCTCACTGAGTATTAACTCGGTAGGGCTTAGGTCTTGTTCTTCTTTAATGTTAAAGTCATTGAAATACGTTGCTGGATTGGGTAGTGCTTTTTTATCGACTTTGCCGTTGAGCATTAAAGGGAAGCTGTTTAATTTTATCATCATGTTAGGAATGAGATTGGCACTGAGTTTGTCAGCGAGTAAGCTTTTGATCTCAGTGATAGAAATATCTTGATGGCAAGTGTAGTAGCATACTAGTTTGCTAGATTGATCTTCATCTTTGTAGAGATTAATAAAACACTGATCGATTTCGGGTAAGTTATGGATGTGACCTTCAATGTCATTAAGCTCAACACGTATCCCGTTGAGTTTAACCTGGCGATCGAGGCGGCCGAGGACTTCGACGCTGTGATTTTCTAGGTATCTGCCTAAATCACCCGTTTTATAAATAATATCTTCATTATCTGGGTTGAGTGGATTTTGAATAAAGCTTAAATCTGTCAATGGTTGATCATTAAGGTAACCTTTGCTGCGAAAAGGGGTTTTAATATAAATCTCACCGATATCACCTACTCTACATAAGGTATTATTGGCGATGATCAACACTGCTGTATTAGCAATAGGGTTCCCGATGGGGATCATTTGGTTTGCTTGTTCAACTGGGCCTTTAAGGCGATAGAACAATTTAGCTAAGGTCGTTTCGGAAGGACCATAAAGATTGACTAATTCGATATCGTTGCCAACCAATGTTATCCAGCGGTTAGCATCTCGACCAAATAGAGGCTCGCCTGCTAGCAATATATGCTTTAAATGGCTTAATTTTTGTTTATTGTATTCCTGAGTATTGTTATCAGCTTCAAGCTCTGTCATTAACAAGCGAAAAATAGAAGGAACGCAATGGATTAAATTGATATGGCTATTACTAATCCACAGCAACAGGCGTCTGGCATCAAATTGCACTTCAGGCTCAGGAATGCAGCAAACCCCACCGCTGAGCAGTGGCACAAAAATATCTCGTAAGCTGACATCAAACGTAATGGGAGCTAGTTGAGCAATCCGTAGGTGGCTCGATAACGCAAACTCTTTCATTTCCCAATGAATAAAGTGACTGAGGCTTTTATGGCAACCGACGATGGCCTTGGGATCTCCTGTGGTACCAGAGGTAAACATAATATAGTTACTGTCCTCAGGGGTCGCAGACATTCGTGGATCAGTATCTGGGTATGGTTTGTGTAGTAATGCGCCTGAGTCTAGGTGAGTCAATTCAAGTTCACCGGTATTACCGTAGTTAAATATCTTGATGGTTATGTGTTGCAAATCCAGTGCGGCGAGTGTTTTCTTCAGCGAAAGCGCCAACTCCTTAGTGGTCATTATTAGGCTAGGTTGTGCCTTGCGTAAAATATCACCAAGGCGTGCATCAGGCTGCTCTTGGGATAAGGGTAAAAAGGCTTGATCGCTTTTGAGAACAGCTAATACCCCTAAAATGTATTCAATACTTTTGGGTAAGAACAAGCCAACGGGTTTGCCTATTTGATGGGTAGTATCACTAATGTGATAAGCTAGATTATTGGCATAAGTGTTGAGTTGTTGATAACTTATCTGGCGCTGACTTTCAGCAATGGCGGTTTCATTTGGAAATAAACTTGCCGTTTCAGCGAATTTTTTGTGAACAAAATACTTAGTCATGATTACCTACCTGAAATAAAAATATGATGGACTGAAAATATTGGCCACTACACTGCTTATGACTCAACAAACTCGCGAAGTAAGATACCTGTGGTAATAACCACCATTAAAAAGTCAGTTTCGAAAGTTTGATTGATGTCATGCCCCCCCCTGAGGGCACTATTAGTCAGTCTTTCTACGGTATCGGGATTAAAAATCCCTTGGCGAGTAATGGTGGCTCTACTGAGCATGTCCATAATCCATTCGGGTTTATTTTGCAGAAGAAAAGGGCTACCAGGGGCCACAAAAGAAAATTTCTTGCGTCGTATAATGGATTCTGGCACCGTTTTGGTTGCGAGTTGTTTGAGCAGGTATTTTTCATTGCCGTTTTTTAGCATCAACTCTGGTGGTATCGTGCGTACAAAATTAATTAAATCAATATCAAGAAATGGATATCTGGCTTCCACCGAATTAGCAAATGTGACTCTGTCGCCATGATCGGCTAATAAGTGATCGGCGATACGTAGTTTAAAATCAACATAAGAGCGCTGATGAGTGGGATGACGATTGGCTATCCGTGCAGGGTTAATTATGGGCTGGGAAGTACAGTGTTGCCCAAGCAAAGCGGCGTTGGTATCAGCCGAATAAAGTGAGCTCTTGAGAGTATGAAACTCGTGATAGTCCTTTTCGTAGAAAAAGTTTTCATCTCCCCATAGCGTTTTTCTGGCTTGTTGTTCCAGCATAAACTCAAGGTCAAAGGATTCTTCTTGTCCGCGTGATTGCTGGGCCAGACGATAACCCACATATCCCGCAAACAGTTCGTCAGCACCTTCACCAGTTAATACTGCTTTTATTCCTTGTTGTTGAACCATCTGTGATAACGCTAGCGAGCAGGTATTATAGGACTCTTTTAAGGGGGATTCGGCTGCGATAACAGCCTGAGTCAAGCGTTGGTTAATTTGCTCATAATCAAAAATCTGTTCATGATGGTTTGAATGTATTTGGTTAACCACTTGTTGTTGATATTGGCGTTCGTCAATATCCGCACGGCCAAAACCAATGGCGAATGAGTTGAATACTTGCTGGGGGTCCATATCGTGGGCCAGTGTGGCGATAAGTGATGAGTCTAGGCCACCACTCAAATAAAAACCCACAGGAACATCAGCATGCAAACGTGTTTTTATTGCCTGACGTAGTAAATAATCTAGTTTTTCAACGTAATATGCATCTGTGTGAGGTTGGATATTAGGGTTATGCTCAGGGTAATCAAGATCCCAATATTGCTCAATCTGCATACCTTGCTTATCTACTGTCATGACATGACCGGGCGGCAAGCATTTAACGTCATTAAAAATGGTTCTTGGGCTAACCATACCTGGAAAGGTGACAATTTGATCTAGGCTGATTAAATCAATGCTACGACTGACGTCAACACTGTTTAAAAGGGTTTTTATTTCAGAACCAAATAACAATGTATTATCTTTATAATGATAATAAAGTGGAGCAATACCAACATGATCTCTGGCCAGGATAAGTTTTTGCTGCTTAACGTCGTGTAAAGCAATAGCAAACTGGCCGTTAAGTCTGTTAAGAAAATTAATGCCATATTCTTCATATAAGTGCGGTATCACCTCGCAATCCATTTGCGAGCGAAAGCGATGCCCGCGTTTAATTAAATCATTTCTAAGTTCCTGATAATTAAAAATCTCACCATTGACGACACAAGCAATACTTTCATCCTCGTTAAAAATAGGTTGGTTACCCAGCTTCAAATCAAGAAAAGACAAACGTCTGAAACCAAAGCAGGCTTGCTCGCTGGCATACAACCCCAGATCGTCAGGTCCTCTATGAACAATGCTTTGAGTCATTCTTTTTAATAGTTCAATATCAGCATGTTGGCCGGCTTGAACATCTTGCATAAAAATCCCTGTAATCCCGCACATATTTCTTCCTTAAAATTCTTCGTCTATGGCGAGAGCGGCATCTAAAAATTCAGCTTGGGCTTGTTGTTCTCTTGTACTGAGCAAGCTTTGTTTTAATTCTCTGAGTGTGCGTTGAGGCTGTTCCAGTATTTGTGAAATTAACTGGATCAACTGATCCTTCATGGTCGTGATGCCAGCTTCATCTAGCAGCTGATTGTTATATTCGATCACCAGTTCGAGGGCGTCACCCTTGACCAGCATAATATTCAGATCTGCTCGGCTAGTGGTGGCCGTTTCGAGGATCTTGTTAAAGCGCAATCCATCTAATTGGTAATGTGAGTAACTTTCATATTCCATCACATTTAGGATGATGCGATAAAAATCGCCAATCGTTCCTTCTATTAGATCAAGCTCTTCTAGTACTTGCTCAACGGGATAGAGCTGGTGTTGCATTATGTTGTGCAATTGAGTCTTTGTGTTATTAAGCAAGTCAGCGAAACTGAGCTCGGGGGTTAGCGCTTGTCTCAATAAAAAGGTGTTTAAGTAAAATCCGACTTGTGACTGTAACTGTGGCAATTGGCGATCTGCGATGGGTGTGGCATAAATAATCTCATCAGTGGCACAATAATGACTGAGTAGTACACTGGTTACCGAAGCAAAGAAGGTGTAGAGACTGATACTATTATGTCGGCAGTAGTCTTGCATTGCACTGGCTAGAGCTTCATCTAGGATGCTCCGGTACCAATGTCCGCTATACCGTTCAGTGTTGCTGGCATTAGGTAATAACATGGGGCGATTGACCCCTGCCAGTTGTGTTTGCCAGAAGGCTTTATCGTTCAGTGCTTGAGCTGTGTTAAGCACCTTGTTGTGCCAAGCTGCATAATCTTTATATTGAATGACTAAAGGCTGAAGAGTCGGTGCTTGTTGCCGGCGATAGCAAGTATAGAGTTCGGATAATTCTTTTAAAATAATGCTGTTTGACCAGCCATCACAAATAATATGATGGGCATTAAACATTAATACTTGGGCTGGTTTTTCAGTGCTTAGTTTAACTACAGTGATCTGAAATAGAGCATCGGTTTCTAAGTTAAAATGATGTTGTGCTAACTCCAAATACAGTTGGTTAAGTGCAGGGGAGTTAATGGTGATTGCTGCGGGTTCGAGCAAGGTTAATGGCAGTTCGATAGCTGAATGTATGTGTTGTTTAGGTTCACCTTGGGTAAAAATAAAATTAGTACGTAACGATTCATGTCGACAGATCAACTGAGAAAAGGCTTGTTTGAAGGATGGGATGCAGAGTTCACCTTCAAGTAAAAATGCGGCATGGACATTATAGGCAACACTTTGTTCTTTGACCTGAGAGACTAACCACAACCTTTTTTGTGCACTCGATAAGGCATAGAACGCTTGCGGCTTTATGGGTGAAATCTCAATCAATGATTGCTCATTGGTCGTCAGCCATAAATCGAGGGCGGCGATATTTGGGTGTGCAAATATTTCATTGATGGATACTGGAGTTGAAAACTTCTGTGATAGCGCAGCACTAATGAGCATGGCTTTGAGGCTATGCCCCCCGAGCGCAAAGAAGTCATCGGTTAAGCCCATCGATGGTATTTGTAAATGTTGTTGCCAAACATCAAAAATGACTTGCTGAGATGCGGATAATTTATCTGTTGTAGTCGTGATGCTGATGGGTGTTTTCTCGTGGCTGTTAAGCAGTTTGTTTATGTCGAGTTTACCGTTGGCATTCGTTGGAAAATGCACGACTTCAAGATAATGGCTGGGACATGTATAGGCGGGTAAATGCTCGGACATGAACTTTCTGAGATCTGTCACTGTCACAGGTTCACTGCTTTGGTAGTAGGCAACTAATTCATTACCACTCTTATTTTGTTTGTTGATCACTGCCGCGCGTTGTACTTTGGGGTGTTGCTCAAGTACATTGATGACCTCTCCAAGCTCTACCCTGTATCCCCTGATTTTTACCTGATCATCAAAGCGGCCATGAATGTGTACCTCATGATTAATAATAACGCCGCAATCCCCTGTTTTATAGACACGTTTGTCTGGTGAGAGGGGCAGAGTGATAAATTTAGCTTGCTCAAGAACATCATGGTTTAAGTAACCCTGAGCTAGGCAATCTCCTTCAATACAAATTTCACCATGTTCACCATCGGCTACCACAGTATTGTTGTGATCGAGTATATAAACCTTACAGTTAGCTATGGGCTGACCAATACTCATGTTGTGACGGTATTGCTCAAACGTTGCGGCATTAAACTCACGTGTGATACAACCGATAGTGGCTTCTGTCGGACCATAATGATTAACAAACACGGTTTCTTTGAAGCATTGCAAGTAATTGGCGACATCATCAGCTCTGAGCTTTTCACCGCCGAGTATCATTAATCGAAGTGTTAACCCTAGTGCGGGGGTGAAGTCATGGTGATTGACCAAGACTTGAAACAATGAAGGGGTCATTTTGATAAAAGTCAGGTGTTGCTGCGCAATATAATGCAGTACGAAGCGAATATCCTGCCGAGCCCCCTTATCGAGTAGATGCAAAGAGGCGCCAGACAGTAAGCAACCCCACATAGAGGTATAGCCTAAGTCAAAAGCATATGAAGACAGTAAAACACTACTATCCATATGGTTTATGGCGTATTTTCCAGTAAGCCAGCGACAATAGTTCATCAGTGAGCTATGCCTTATTTTAACGCCCTTGGGTCGGCCAGTGGTACCTGAGGTATAAATAATATAGGCCAACGTATCAGCTGTTATTGCCGTTACAAGTGGCTGCTGACTGAATACGGCGTAATCTACTCGGTTTAGATCGCAGCGTGAATAAAAGTCTTGCTGATAGATATGGGATTCAGTGAGTAGCACTTTAGCCGCGCTATCTTTAATGATGTAATTAACCTTTTCCCTTGGAGCATCAGGATCAATGGGGATATAACAGCAACCGAGTTTTAATACCGCAATTAACGCTGAGATCAGAAAATCACCTGACTCAACTTGAACGGCAATGCGCTCTTTGGGGCAAATATTATATTGCTCTTTAAGCATATGGGCCAATTGGTTGCTTTTCTGGTCTAGCTGCTTATAGCTGATTGTCTTATCTTGATATTTTACCGCAACATGGTTGGGGTAAAGTTTTGCTACAGCATTGAAACGCTCAATTAAGTGAGCGCTTTCAGACCAATCAAGCTGCTGTTCAGCTTCGAGTTCAGCAGGAATATCTACGGGGATTGGCAGAATATGCTCAAGTTTTTGCTTGGGTGATTGTAATACGTTGTCCAGTAACAACAGGGTTAAGTCTCCCCAACTGGCAATGGTCGCTAAATTAAACAGATTTTGATTGTAATGAAAATTAATACTCAGTTGTTGTTGCTGTACGATAACCTCAAAGGAAAAGTCATAAACACTCCCTTTTTGAGCTAATGTTTGTGGGATAAATTCAAGCTCAGGGATGGCCAGCACTCGATCGTCTGCTTGTTCAAACACAAAACTGACATCAAATAATGGATTACGGCTTCTATCACGGCGCATGCCTGATTGTTCAAAGTGTTGTGCAACTAGCTGATCAAAAGGATATTCTTGATGGGCATACACTCCTAGACAATTTTCTTTGACACTGTGTACTAAATCTTCAAAGGTATGGTGGTTGTCGAGGTGATGTTTGTACACCACGGTATTGGTCAGCATACCCACTATGTGATTAAAGCCTTTGGGTTGACGCAATGCTACCGGAGCACCAATGATAGTTTCATTATTGCCCGTAAGTCTGCTGATCAGTAGGTGGCAACCGCTCAGCAGTAACATATATAGAGACACATTTAATTGTTTAGCCAGCGCGGTTAATTGCGCCGTTTTTGCTGGTGATAAAGAAAATGAGTGGGTATGACCGTTGAAGGTTTGCTGTGTGGGTCGTTGATGATCCAGTGGTAACTGTGTGGTCTGTTGATAATTGGCAAAGTTATTTTGCCAATACTGTCGGTCTAACTGGAATTTAGTTGAGGTCAAGTAGTCCGTTTCCCAGTTGACAAAATCTTCAAACTGACTTGGAGACGCTAGCGTCTTATCGCCATTGTTGCTGTAAGCACTGATAAACTCTTGAAATAGAATGTTAGCGGAATAACCATCGGCAGCAATGTGGTGGATATCCAGCATAAAGACATGTTCATTGGGCGCTAGGTTGACTAGTTTAGCCCTTAGCATGGCGTCATTTTTTAGATCAAAAGGCCTGAAAAAATTGGCACTAGACTGAGCTAAGGTTTCTGCTGTTGCCTGTTCAAGGTGGGGGGGAGTTCAGGGTGAACCACGCGGATAAACTCACCCTCTAACAGCTCAAAGGTTGTCCTGAGACTCTGATGACGCTGAGATAATAATGTTAACGCCTGTTGTGCCCTGTTAGCATCAATGGGGCCATTAATTTTTGCAATATACGATAGGTGATAAGCTTGCTCTGCTCCTTCAAGGCTATTGAGTGTAAACAGACGTTTTTGTGCAGAGCTCATTAAAGAGTGCTGCTGACTGGATTTACGCAGCGACTCCTTCGGGGGTAAGGGCGAAGTTGTGGTGGTAAAGGTAAATCCACCCTGTCTAAGTTCGTTAATACTATCGATGACGGCAGTGATAATATTGTCGATATCTACTCGAGTGTGGCAAGTGGACATAAAACAGATCCGACGCTCCCAGGTGTAAATGCCTTTGGTCATCATCAGGTAAAAGAATAGATCCATTTCAATGGGTTGCAACGCCAGAGCATAGCGCCCAAAAGATTCAAAGCGGAATATGGGGCCACAGCACTTGACTTCAATTGGCACTTGGTTTGCAGCAAAATAATCATTAAGTCGAGTCACCAGTGACAATGTAAGGGCATTAGTTTGCTGGTATAAAAGCGCTCCCTTAGTTTTTATTTCTAATAGTACTGATTTTGCAGCTGCCAGTGCCATTGGATGATTTGCAAAAGTTCCTGCGATAAAAGTCGCGGTAGTTTGAGGAATTGAATCGTCCTGATACTGCCAGAGCCCCCCATCGATCACATCCATAAAGCGTCGTTTTCCGGCGACAATACCTATGGGTAAGCCGCCGCCAATGATTTTTCCGTAGGTGACTAAGTCGGCTTGAATATCAAAAAATGCCTGGGCGCCACCGGATTGAAGTCTAAACCCAGTAATTATCTCATCGAAAATAAGCACGGTATCCGATGCTGTAGTTAGGGCTCTGAGCTGTGCTAGAAACGTCTTGGGTTGCAGCGCTGGATTGCGACTCTGTACCGGCTCGACCAAAACGGCAGCGAGTTCGGTTCCCAACTGCTCAATGATTTCCAGTGCTTTGGGATCCCCATAAGTGAGAACTATCGTATCCTGCACTGAGCCCAGAGTTATTCCTGGGGTGGTTGGATAGCTGCCTTGTTCATCATTTTCTGCCAGAATGGCATCATAAATACCGTGATAGGAACCAGAAAATTTGACTATCTTAGTCCGACCAGTCTGGGTTCTGGCGATACGCAGTGCTAGCATTACAGCTTCTGACCCAGTGTTACAATAGGATACGCGGTCAACACCGGTTATTTCTTTGAGCAGCTGGGTGACTTCGCCTAATAATGATGAATGCGGGCTCAATACAAAGCCTTTGTCCATTTGCTGTTTGACCGCATCGATAACAAATTGTGGTTTGTGACCAAAGAAATGGACACCATAACCGATGGCCAAATCAATATACTTGTTATTATCAATATCCCATAAATAGGCTCCCTTGGCTTCATTTGACACAAGGGGATAAAGAATTTCTTTGAGTGTTTTACGAAAATTAAGACTTGTCAGATAATGAGCAAAATCACCTTTGTGAGTCTGACTAAAGGCCTTGGACTTTGCGGTTTTGATGCAATATGCGCTAATTAACTGGTTAACGAAGGCTTGCTGTGTATCTGAGAGGTTATCCTCACTAAATTTAGTTAACCTGAAATTGGTTTCAGGATAAGCCGTCCTTGGTGACGGCGATATTGCTTTGGATGGCTCTGAATTTGTAATGTTATCCTTGCCGAGATAATTCAGTTGCGCTTGGCATATCGCCTGTACGGTTTGAAGCTGCTGGCCCAATAAATTCGCAATGTCATCATTTGAGGTGACTGGATTCGATAATGAGACTTGCTGTGGTTCATCTGGTTGCGGTTGTTGATTCTTAAATGGTTCTGGTTGCAGGGTGATCCGTTCAGACAAATAGTGGTGCAGCTTTTCTCCACTGCTGCATTGGTCATAAAAATAGGCCAAAGGAATGTCAATGCTAAACTCTTCAAAAACCTCATTTTTTAATCTGGCTAGCATGAGGGAGTCTAGTCCTAAATTGAGAAAGTTCAGATATTGTTTTTGCTGGTCGAGTTTGATGCCTGAAATACCTTCAATCAATCGAGCTAGAGAATTTATGATCCCCACAGAAGGTAATGATATCGGTTTCAGAGGTTGGGTATTTTCCCGTGACGTTATAGGTTGCGTCGAGGTGCTCTCTAGGACATCGGCATGTATCGGGAACGTTGTTTTCTCAAATCCATAATAGGGAAGATCAATAATTTTGCCTAATGGATGAGACACCATGGCCTTCCAGTTCACAGGATAATGATGGACATATAAATCAGCTAAAGTCTGATAAAAAGTATCCAGTGATGGCTTAAGCGCTCCCCGTTGGCTGGCAAGATTAAGCAAGTCTGAGTGTGATTTTAAGGTTTTCGCGGCGAAAGCAGATAGCGTTGCAGTGCCTCCTATTTCGACAAAAGCATGACAGCCATGTTTGGATAGGGTGTCGAGTCCGGCACTAAAAGTGATGGTATCGCAAATATGAGTGAGCCAATAATCTTTATGAGTGATTTCACTGTGTTTACCCGGAGTCGTCAGAAAGCCAGTCAAATCACTGACGATCGGTAATTTCGGAGGATGCAGTGTCACTTCATCGAGAATGTGACTAAAAGGCTCTAGTACGGATTGCATTAAGGGTGAATGGAAGGCGTGAGAGACCTTCAATTCTCGATAAGGGAGCCCCAAGTCTATCATTGCCTCAATGATAAGATTGATCTCTGCGATACTGCCACTCAAAGTTACATCAACAGGGCTATTAATTGCTGCAATCGCAACGCTATTACCTTGTTTTGTGACTAGGTCCTGAATAATCGAAATTGGCGCGGCAACAGCGACCATGGCGCCCTGGAGTTTGACCTTGCTCATTAATAGCGCCCGATTAGCGACTAAATGAACTGCGTCTGTGAGGGTTAATACCCCAGCAGCTAAGGCTGCGGTATATTGTCCTATGCTGTGTCCTAATACGAACTGGGGTTTAATGCCGAAATCTTCGAATAATTTTATCAGGGCATAACCTATAGAAAAAATGATAGGTTGTGCATATAAAGTATTATCAATTAATTCAGATCCGTCTTGATATAATACGTCTTCAATAGACTTATTGAGGTAAGGGGAAAATAACTGGGCACATTCAGCTAAGGCTATATTGAAAACCGAAAAATGTTGATGAAGCGCTTTCGCCATATTGAAGTATTGCGATCCTTGTCCTGTAAAAATAAAAGCGATATTTCCTGGGTTTTCTGTTGGCACAGAGTGGTAAGTGTCATGGATTAATTGCGCTAAAAGTGATGCTTTATCCCTACCTACTACCGCCAAGCGGTAGGGGTAATCTTGCTGGTTACGCTGGCTGACCGTCGTAATGTCCTTAGCGCTATGCTGGCTATGGTTTAAAAAATCGATATATTGATTTTTACAATGATGTAAACTCGTTAGAGTTTTGGCTGTTAGTATCAATATTCCGGCTTTATCATCTTCAATATCAATCGCTTCAGATATAGGATTGTTTTGTAGAATAAGATGTGAGTTGGTACCCGACAGACCAAAAGAGCTGATACCACAAGTTATTTTTTGGGTATTGTCCAGAGTGTGGTGCTCACTTAATGGCTTAAGGGGGATTTTGTCCCAGGGCACCAGCCGATTATATTGGTTTAGATGTAAGTTTTTCGGAACAATGCCGTGCTCCATAGACAAAATAAGTTTAATTACTCCAGCGATACCCGCAACCGCTTCCAAGTGGCCAATATTGGATTTTATAGATCCTACGGGCAAGGGATTGTTAGCGGCACGCTGTTCAAAAATGTTGCTTAAGGCATTAAGCTCCTGAGGATCGCCGAGCTTAGTGCCAGTTCCATGGGCCTCAAGATAGTGAATATCATGAATACCCACCTTTGCTTGAGCCATGGCATCACAGATAACTTGCTGTTGTGCTAATCCATTAGGTACTGTCAGACCACTGCTTTTTCCGTCGTGATTGACTGAAGATCCAGCAATAATCGCGCGAATAGAATCGCCATCTCGCTGTGCATCCGATAGACGTTTAAGCACTAGCATTGCGCAACCTTCACCACGGCCGTAACCATTGGCACTGTCATCGAAAACTTTACATTTTCCATCATCAGAAAGTGCATTAACCCTACTAAGGCTAATATAACCTTGTGGCGTTAGTATTAAATTGACGCCACCAACCAGTGCCTGATCAGCTTTCCCTGTTAGTAAGCTGGTACAGGCAAGATCAACAGCCACTAAAGATGAGGAGCAAGCTGTATCTAAGGTAAGGCAGGGGCCCGTTAATCCATAATAATAAGAAATACGACCTGAAGCGATACTGGCGATGTTGCCGGTTAAGCTATGTTCTTTTAACGTTGAACTGCGATTTTGTTCGAAGGACTGATGAGCAAAATCACTGTTTGCCATAGCAATGTAAACTGCAGTTTTTGAACCATTAAGGCTTTCATTTCTAATACCAGCATTATCAATGGCATGCTGACTAACGGTGAGCAGTAAACGTTGCTGAGGGTCCATTACTTTGGCCTCAACGGGTGTGATACCGAAAAAACTGGCATCAAACTCATTAACCTGATCAAGAAAATAACCTTTTTGGGTTTTTATACTTCCAGGGGTATTTGCTTGATCATAATATGATTTATTGCACCAGCGGTCGCTGGGTATCTCTGAACAAAGGTCTTTACCTTCATAGAGATTATTATAAAAAGTTTCGTTTGATTGCTGACTTCCTGGGAATTGACCTGCAAAACCGATAATTGCAATGGCCTCTTTTTCTTGGCGGATTGATTTGGTATCTGGAAGTTGCAAGCTTTCGGGTGGCTTCGTTTGAGCTTTGACTTGTTCTAATAGAAAGTTTTCGAGTTGTGTGAAGGTTGGGTAATCGAAGAAGCTTGATACAGGTATCTCGATGGCTAATGTCTCTTGCAGTACGGCATGAAACTCAACCACTTTTAGCGAATCAACACCATGATCTGCTAATTTATCATGATAATTTGTTACCTGATAACCGAGTAATTTTGTTAGTGTTGTGTGTAAATAATAGTGGAGTGTTTCGTCACTCATTGGTGGCAATTGTGTATTTGACTGGGTTTGTTGCAGTTGTTTTATCTCATTAAGTATGGGCTGATAATCACCATTAATGAAATTTTGCTGAAGTTGGAAGCGCTGAACCTTGCCACTAGTGGTTTTTGGTATGTCGTTAATGGGTACCAAGGCATGAATACTCAGGCCCATACTGGTTTGTAGATAACGTCTAAGCTTGTCGGCTACGTTTGTAAACTCATCAAGATTTTGTTTATAACGTATAAATATAACCAGTTGTTCTATATTGTTTTTATTTAAGCAAACGCTGCAGGCAACAATATTACGCAATTGTATTTCAGGTATGCGAGCACACATTTGCTCAATGTCATGGGCATAAATATTTTGGCCATTGATAATAATCAAATCTTTGGCGCGACCCGTGATGGTTAGCTGCTGGTTGTTGATAAAGCCTAAATCACCAGTGTTAAGCCAGCCATCTGGGTGTAGTACTCTGCGTGTTTCCTCCTGGTTATGAAAATAGCCGGAGGTAACATTTGCTCCTTTTATGTGGATTAACCCTATGTGGTTGTCAGGTATATCCTTGCCAGTAGCATCGGCAATTTTGATCGCGCATTCATCAATCGCAGTGCCTACCTCAATAAAGGTAATGGCATCAGGGTTATCAGGCATCACATGAACAATTTCTTGTTGAAAATTAAGCTTAGTGCGATCAAGGTAGTGCGCTTTTATTGGGGCGCCTGGTTTCGGGACCGAGACTGCAACACTGGCTTCTGCAAGCCCGTATACTGGATACATGCTATTGTGAGCTAATCCATAAGGGGCCATAGTGGCAAGAAATTGCTCAGCTAAGGTGAGAGAAATAGGTTCGGCACCATTAAGTATGATCCTGACACTTGATAGATCCCAGTCCGGTTGACGCTTTTTCATTGACAGTAATAGTACGTTTAAACCGTAATTAGGAGTAAATAATATAGTGCCTTGATGCTGTGATGTTTTATCCAGCCATAATAAAGGTCTTCTGATAAATGTGCGGGTATCAATCAGCACTTGTTTGATGGCCAGTAAGGTCGCGGTTAAATGAACCGCAATCAGTCCCATGTCATGGGTTAATGGCATCCAGCTGATCATGACATCGTTGATTGTTATCTCTGAACAGTTTGCAAGAGCTTTGATATTGGCTACCAAATTCTTGTGGGTTAATACCACACCTTTAGGTTGACCAGTAGAGCCTGAGGAGAATTGAATAAAAGCGGTATCATCGGGGTTGACATCGCAGATAAGGCTAGCAAGATTTTTATCGGAATTCGAAGGTAGCAAAGACAGATCAAGTGCTTTATCTCTTATTTTAGCAAAGTCGCTTTGTGAGCCTGTACGCTGAGAATATTTTTCAAGATTTTCCAATAATATGGGAGAGTCAAAACATAAGGTGGGATTATTAAGAAGTGCCCATACGGAAAACACTTTTTTTAAACTGTCATCTTTGGTGCCAACAGAAATTGGCACAGGGATTATCCCCCCCAGAATGCACGCCCAAAAGGTTGTCGTAAAATGTTGAAGGCCTTCTAACTGGAAAACTAACTGATCCCCTTTTCGTAAACCTAGATGATTAAGGTGTGATAATAATTGCAATGACTGGCTATAGAGTTGTCGGTAATCAGAAGTGACTTCATCATTACTATTGTTGCAGTATATTAATTGCTGTTTGCTACTCTTATGGGCAAGCAGGGTATCGACTAAAGTCGTAATTTTATTAAGTGAGGCCTTACCGTTCTTGTTAGTCAAGATTAATATCCTATATTATTTAACTGAGCTGATAACTGATAGATAAAGGGTCATGATTCACATAGATTACAATTTAAATATTTCAATTTTAATTTTTGATAATTTAGAGACCTAGAACCTCAGGGCGAGTGCATGAACGTTTTTCAACCTAAATGCGTGCAAATAACAATCATACCAAGTTCAGTCAATAACCAATTTCATGGCTGTAATATGAAGTATTGGACATACATGCCACCTTGTATAAAAAACACCCTCTCATGCGGTAGTCCTGCCTAGAACCTTTATCATCTGGCCCTCAGCAGAATGAAAACCCACATCGTCATACCTCAAATAGGGGTTGAATTCTGCAGAAACATGCTCTTCGAGCACATGTAAGGCAACACCTTCATATCCTATTATTAAATGCTGTATAAATACGTCCTCCCTCCGTATGAAACGCAGCTTAATATATAAGCAAAGAGTGACAATTATCTTGAAAAACACCGAACGTGCTGATGGTGAGATCTAATGCTTAGATCTCAAGGATAACCGACACACTTTGGTATAGATAAGAGAGTCAGTTGCTTATAAGCTTCAGGTTCTCACACAATCCACCAAGGTACCCAATGGGCAACCAGTATAAGCAACTGACAATCAAAGAAAGATACCAGATTGAAGCGTTTTGTACACTCGGGTTTTCAGCAAGGAAAATGGCCACTGAGCTTGGACGCAGTAATAAAACGATTTCTCGAGAGTTAGCACTATGTCCTGACGATAAATATTGTGCCGAGATGTCTCATCAACAAGTCCATTTGAGACGCCGAGATGCGGCCAAATACCATAAATGTTCCGCTATCCTAAAAGAGGTTATCCGGCCTTTACTTGTACTTGGATTAAGCCCCGAGCAGATAGCTGGACGGATGAACATTGAAACTGTGTCTAACTATCTGTCTTGTAATACAATTTACACGCTTGTGAAAAGAGAGCAATGGCAGCACTTACTGGCGAGAAAAGTTAAATCTTGCAAAAAACGTAAATTAGTTGAAGGTGGGTGCAATCTTATAACTGGGCCGTTGAAAGCAAGGCCGTTTCTATTCGCGTGGCTTGCGCCAGTTTTGCAATTAGCACGACTTTCTATCGCTATGTTCGTAAGCTAGATGTGGAAAACGCAAAAATTGCGGATTCGCTGATTCAACTCACTGAAACCAATCGAAACTGGGGCTTTGGCTTCTGCTTTTTGCATCTGCGAAATGTAAAGAAAAAGCGCTGGAATCATAAACGCGTCTACAGGATTTACTGCGATTTAGAGTTAAATCTACGGACTAAGCCTAAAAAGCGCTTAGAACGCGAAACACCAGAGCCATTAGCAGTACCGGCAGCAAAAAATGAAACGTGGTCGATGGATTTTATGCACGATCAATTAGCCGATGGCCGCAGCATTCGCTTATTCAATGTGATCGATGATTTTAATCGGGAAGGATTAGGCATTGAAGTCGATTTCTCTTTGCCAGCAGAACGCGTAATATGCAGCTTGAATCAAATCATTGAATGGCGCGGCAAGCCAAAACGAATCAGGTCCGATAATGGCCCTGAATATATTAGTCACCTATTAAAAAATTGGGCAGAGCAACAATCGATTGAATTGGCCTATATTCAGCCCGGTAACCCGCAGCAAAATGCATACATCGAGCGTTATAATCGAACTGTGCGTTATGAATGGCTAACTTGCGATGATTTTGAAAGCCTTGCTGAAGTACAAGAAACTGCGACACAATGGCTTTGGACATACAATAACGAACGCTCGCATATGGGATTGGGCGGCATCACCCCGAAACAAAAACTGGCATTACATGCCTAGCCTCTACTTTTAAGTGAGCTTAAAAATGGGGGGATTACCCGAGTACTTACTGTGGTAAAAGCTAAAATATTTACTATACCAAAACCTAGAATAGCGCCAAAGCTTCGTGTATTTTGCTTTCCTTTTGCTGGCGGCTCGTTCACCACTTATATTCCTTGGGTTCATTGCCTTAATGACGACGTAGAATTGGTATTAATTACTCTCCCTGGGCGAGCCTCTAGAGTGAGCGAACCTTCACATGAACAGATGGAGTCAATTATAAGTGAATTACTGGGGCAGAAATCTATCTTTGCTCATGTCCCATATATTTTCTTTGGACATAGCCTAGGTAGTCGAGTTGCTTTTGAATTAGCAGTGAATCTACAATCTTTAGGTATCACAGCGCCACAGTATTTTATCGCTTCAGGCAGTAGAGCCCCTCATTTAGAGTCCCGCCGTGAAAGTATTCACCACCTCCCTAAAGCAGAGTTTCTTCAAAAATTAGGCGAGCTCAATGGCACGCCTAAAGAAGTGTTATCTAATAGTGAATTGATTGATTTTTTTATTCCTGCTCTTCGTGCTGACTTTAAAGTCGCCCACGATTATAGGGCAAAAAAAATACCGATAGTAAGCCCTATTCTGGTATTGGGTGGGGAGGATGATATTGATGTTACGCACCTTGAACTTCTAGCGTGGACGGAACTTTCTCAACGTGGAACCCAGATAATACTTATACCAGGAGGTCATTTTTTTATTAATGAACATCAAAGTGCAGTGATAGCGCAAGTTGATTTTGTGGTAAATCTTGTTTTGACTTGTAATGAAATACAGCATATTGATAAATGTGAACTTAGCCAATAGAAAGGCATCAATATGGGTAACTATTATTAATAGCACTTTACTTCCCTTCATTAAAGAGCAGCCTATGTCTATCAGTAACGTTACTGATAAGGCATTTTGTCACGGTGTGATAAATAGTTTCATTTCTAATGAATGCTGCTGGCTTATTGAAAATCCTGAGATTTTGATATTTTCGTGTGATTTTGACAAAAAGCATTTTCTAAAAGAACTCTTCAAAGAGTTGTCGATCTACTTTCCTTGTGAGCTGGCTCAGGCCGTCAAAAAAAGACAAGCTGAATTTTTAGCTGGAAGATATGCTGCTAAGCAAGCCATGGTAATCCCCCCACAAAACCAGCTCATTTTTAAGTAGAATTTTCTCGTAGTCTTTGAGGAGCTCTACATGAAAGCAGCACGTTATTCTGACAGCCAGATTATGGCGATTTTAAAGCAAGCGGAAGCCGGTTCAACCGTCCCCGATCTGTGCCGCGAGCACGGCATGAGTTCTGCCTCTTTCTACAAATGGCGCGCTAAGTTTGGCGGCATGGACGTTTCCATGATGACGCGGATGAAAGAGCTGGAGGACGAAAATAAGCGCCTTAAAAAGATGTATATCGAAGCCCAGATGCAAGCGGATATCATCAAGGAGGCCATGTCAAAAAAGTGGTGAAGCCATCTCAGCGCCGCGAGATGGCTCACTGGGCCGTTGAAAGCAAGGCCGTTTCTATTCGCGTGGCTTGCGCCAGTTTTGCAATTAGCACGACTTGCTATCGCTATATTCGTAAGTTGGATGCAGAAAACGCAAAAATTGCGGAATCGCTGATTCAGCTCACAGAAACGAATCGAAGCTGGGGCTTTGGCCTCTGCTTTTTGCATCTGCGCAACGTCAGGAAAAAGCACTGGAATCATAAACGCGTCTACAGAATTTACTGCGATTTAGAGTTAAATCTGCGGATTAAGCCTAAAAAGCGCTTAGAACGCGAAACGCCAGCGCCATTAGCAGTGCCAGCGGCAAAAAATGAAACATGGTCGATGGATTTTATGCACGGTCAATTAGCCGATGGCCGCAGCATTCGCTTATTTAATGTGATTGATGATTTTAATCGGGAAGGATTGGGCATTGAAGTCGATTTCTCTTTGCCAGCAGAGCGCGTCATACGCAGCCTGAATCAAATTATTGAATGGCGCGGCAAGCCAAAACGAATCAGGTCCGATAATGGCCCTGAATATATTAGTCACCTATTAAAAAATTGGGCAGAGCAACAATCGATTGAATTGGCCTATATTCAGCCCGGTAACCCGTAGCAAAATGCATATATTGAGCGTTATAATCGGACTGTGCGTTATGAATGGCTGGCCTGCGATGACTTTGAAAGTCTTGCTGAAGTACAAGAAACCGCAACGCAATGGCTTTGGACTTACAATAACGAGCGTCCGCACATGGGATTGGGCGGCATCACCCCGAAACAAAAACTGGCATTACATGCCTAGCCTCTACTTTTAAGTGAGCTTAAAAATGGGGGGATTACCATTTGTCTCGAATTTAGTGCATTAATCTTTCACCCAGTCTCACCGGCTGTAAAAACTTACCAACATAATTGATTCAAAAATTGAAATAATCAATTGCACTGCTTGAGTATTCTTCAGAATTTTGATTGGCAGCATACTGCATTCACTCTTTCCACAGCGAGCAGAGCCCACACCACTTGGAGGAATACATTATGAGCCGCCTAGCTATCCCAACTATCGAACAATCTCCTGTTGCTTCTTTGCCTTTGCTAGATGCAGTCAAACATCAACTAGGCGTCGTGCCAAATTTAATGAAATTAGTCGGCAACAGCCCTGCCGCTTTAGAAGGCTACCTAAGCCTGAATGGTGCTTTGGGCAAAGGCAGCTTAGGCACAAAAACCGGTGAGCGAATTGCCTTGGCGATCGCTGAAATTAACCGCTGCGATTATTGCTTATCGGCGCATACTTATTTGGCCAGCAATGTGGCTAAACTCGACACCGCCGAGATTGCGGCCAATCGTCGCGGCCAATCAATGGATCTGAAAGCAGATGCAGCAGTTCGTTTTGCTGCCAGTGTGGCCCTAGAGCGTGGTCATGTATCTACTGAGGCAGTCAATGCAGTGAAAGCTGCAGGGTTTAACGATGCCGAAATCATTGAAATCGTCTTGCATGTGTCACTCAATACATTGACCAACTATGTGAACTCAGTAGCACAAACAGAAATTGATTTTCCGGTTGTAACGGCTTACGCGAAGGTTTAATGTTCGAAATGAAAAAGCCACTAGGATCTGGTGGTTTTTTCAGGCGTGGGCAATTGATGAGATGTTGTCAATTCAGTGCGCTATTTTCTTTCAAGGCTTGCGCCATAAAATCAACAAAGGTGCGAATCTTGACTGAACCATGCCGACCCTCACGATGCACAATATGAATCGGTAACGGCTTGGCCTCAAACTCGCCCAGCATGGTTTTTAATTCGCCAGTCTGCAATAAGCCGGCCACTTGATATGACAATAATCGAGTAATCCCTGCGCCGTGACGTACTGCGGCAATCGCACCATCATTACTCGTCACCGTCAGGCGCGGCTTGATGCGAATGGCCTTGCTAGTCTCATCATCGCCAAATTTCCATTCGATGGTTGGACTCACATTCCTAGCAGCAACAATTTGGTGCTGGAGCAAATCGTTCGGCGTATTGGGAATGCCAAATTGCGCTAAATAATCAGGGGATGCACACAAGATCCTGCGAACTTGTCCAACCCGTATCGCCCGCATTGAGCTATCTGGCAATGCGCCGATGCGTATACCCACATCAACGCCTTCTTGTAGCATATTCACGACTCGATCCAGAAACAACGCAGACACATCCACATCGGGATAGCGCTGCAAGAAGCCGACCACACTGGGCATCACAAATAGTTGACCAAACAGCACAGGTGCCGTCACCACCAAATGCCCGCGTGGCTCCGCATTCACGCCAGCGGCGACTTCATCTGCCTCTTGTACTTCAGCCAAAATGCGCCGCGCATCGTCCAAATAACGCAGACCCGCATCCGTTGCGCGCACATAGCGCGTGGTTCGATTGAGCAATTTCACGCCCAATTCTTCTTCTAGCGCTGCCACAGCCCGCGTCACTGCCGGTGGGGACATGCCGAGTTTGCGCGCACCAGCAGCAAAACTCTCCGTTTCTGCCACCGCCACATACACGCTCATTTGATGAAATCGATCCATGGCTTTTATTCCAAATTTAGCAACAATCTATTGTGATGTATGAGCATTCTTCTTTCAACTGGTGCTTGGCACAATGCACTCATTCGCTGGCAACACAGCGAACCACTTCAACTAAACAGGAATAAATGTCATGAGCCGCATTAACGTCGTTACACCTGAAACGGCCACTGCTGAACAACAAACTTTGTTTGACGCAATTCACGCCCAACTAGGCATTGTGCCGAACTTCTTAAAAGTGTTTGCTAATTCACCGGTTGCACTGAGTTCATTCCTTGGCCTGCACGGTATCGCCAACGGTGGCAGTTTGGATTTGCAAACACGGGAACGGATAGCGTTGGCTTTAGCCCAGCAGAATGCTTGCGAATATTGCCTATCAGCCCACGCAGCGATTGGTAGCAAAGCCGGTTTGAATGATGATGAAATCGCCGCCAATCGCGCCGGCACCAGCCAAGATGCGAAAGCGGCCATTGCCGTTAAACTGGCCCGTTCACTGGCCGAGCACAATGGTGACATTACAACCGCCGAACTGATCGAAGCGCGCAATGCCGGCTTTTCTGACGCCGATATTGTTGAAATCATTACTCATGTTGGCATGAATATCCTGACGAATATTTTGGGCAAAGCCTCGCGAATTGAAATTGACTTTCCTAAAGTTACTTTGGTTTAGAAATAAATAAGCCTGCAAAATCGCCACGGACTATGCGTTAATTTTGCAGGGGCAGCGTATAAACCAAACCAGTTGTATATTTACTCAGCTCTAAGGGAGTGCATCATGCCCCGCGCTTTTTCCACCATTACATTTACCGACAGCGTCAAAGCGGCACAAACCCGTTATCACAGTCGTGATAGCAACCGAGGCTTTGAGTTGGCCGAAGATACGCGCAGTGATATGACTGAACGCGAAGCTGAGTTTATCGAAGCGCGTGATAGTTTTTATATGGCGACCGTCGGTGAAAATGGCTGGCCGTATGTTCAACATCGCGGAGGCCCTGCGGGTTTTCTTAAAGTGCTCGATTCCAATACGCTGGGCTTTGCCGATTTTCGTGGAAATGTGCAATATTTGTCGGTGGGCAATCTGAATGCTAACGATAAAGTTTCGATCATCCTGATGGACTATGCCAATCGTCGTCGCCTCAAAATCTGGGGGCGGGTGCGCATCGTTCATGAGTTGGAAAACCCCGAATTGATCGCCGCGCTGGAAGATCCAAGCTACCGTGCTCGGATCGAACGCGCGATGGTGATTGCCGTCGAGGCGTGGGATTGGAATTGCCCACAGCACATCACGCCGCGCTATACCGATGCCGACATTGAACAACTGATTGCGCCATTACAAGCCGAACTGAAAGCGTTGCAGGCTAAACCGATAGCAACTGCGCCAATCACGGCATTAGGTAAAGGAGCACTAGAACTGGTGATTAGCGGCATTCGCCAACTCACGCCTCAAGTGCGCGCGTTTGAATTGCGCCATCCGGCTGGCGCAGATTTGCCAGTAGTGGCGGCAGGCTCGCACATCAATGTGCCAGTCACTCTGAAAAATGGTCAAGCCAGCGTGCGCAATTATTCGATAGCGTCGAATCCAGCGCGCCGTGATATTTACGAAATCGCCGTGTTGCGACAGGATGATGGCGATGGTGGCTCGAGCTTTGTGCATCAACATTATCAACTTGGCATGATGCTGCATTGCGGCTTGCCGCAGAACGACTTTTTCTTGGTTGATAGTGACGCGCCGACGGTGCTGATTGCGGGTGGCATTGGCATTACGCCAATCAAAGCGATGGCGCAAACGCTTAAAGCGCAAAGCAAAGCGTTTCATCTGCATTATGCCGCTCGTAGCCGCCGTGACATGGCGTATGGCGATCGCTTGCAACGCGATTTAGCAGGGCAAATCACGGTGTATTTTCAAGACGAAGACCAAGTTCTCGATATTGAACACGTGTTGAAAATGGCAGCAAATGCATCCCCAGTGTATGTGTGTGGACCCACCGGTTTAATTAGCGCCGTACAAGGTATTGCCAAGCAATTACAAATTGCCACGGAGCGAATTCACTTTGAACGCTTCACCTCAGCACCTCACGGTGAAAACACCGCATTTGAAGTCGTTCTGCGCCGCTCGCAGCGCATTATTCCAATTGCTGCTGATCAGTCGGTGTTGGCTGCGATGCAGGCGGCGGGCATTGATACCCTGTCTGATTGTGGCGTCGGCAACTGCGGGACCTGCGCGGTTAAAGTGCTTAGTGGCGAAGTGGAGCATCGCGATAATGTACTGAATCAGAACGAGCGCACCAGACTGATGTGTATTTGTGTGTCGCGTGCCAAATCGGCACGACTTGAACTCAACTTGTAATGACGACTCTTTCAGTGAAGGAAAAAGCATGATCAAACTCTACGAATTTGCTGCATCGGGCAATTGCCACAAAGTCCGATTGATGCTGTCTTTGCTAGATATACCCTATGAATCCATTATGGTAAACGGGGCTGTGCGCGAGCATAAATCAGCCCAATATTTGGCGATGAATCCACTCGGACAAGTACCGGTCTTAGTCGATGGTGATGTGATACTGCGAGATAGCCAAGCGATTTTGGTGTATTTAGCGCGGCAATATGGCGCGGAACAAGCAGATTTTTGGTTGCCCACTGAGCCTACAGCCTTAGCACAAGTTGTCGCATGGCTTGCTACCGCTGCCAATGAAGTCACTCGCGGTCCCAATGCACTGCGTTTGTATTACAAATGGGGCCGTGCCATTAATGCAAGCGAAGCTGAATCAATCACGACGCAACTGCTCACAATGCTAAATCAACACTTAATGTTATCACTATGGTTGGCGGCACCGCACATCACCATCGCGGATCTTGCCATCTACCCCTACATCGCACTGGCCAGCGAAGGTAAAGTTGACCTACACGCCTATCCGGCCGTTGTGGCATGGATGAAGCAAATTCAAAGCTTGCGTGCTTACGTCGGTATGGATGGCATCGAAAGTTATTAATCTCAATAAAGGATGCACGATGAACCTCGAAGTACGTCCACCATTACCGCCATTCACCCGTGAAACGGCGGTGCAAAAAGTACGCATGGCTGAAAATGGCTGGAATTCACTCGACCCACAACGTGTCGCATTGGCTTATACGCCCGATACCATTTGGCGCAATCGCCATGAGTTTCTACACGGCCGCGAACAAGTCATTGAATTTCTCTCACGCAAGTGGGAGCGCGAAGTCGAATATCGTCTGATTAAGGAACTCTGGGCGCATGATAACAATCGAATCGCAGTGCGGTTTGCGTATGAATGGCTCGACCACCTTGGACAGTGGTATCGCTCTTATGGGAATGAAAACTGGGAATTTGATGCGCAAGGTTTGATGCATCATCGCTTAGCCAGTATCAATGATTTAGCGATAGCAGAATCCGAGCGACTATTTCATTGGCCACAAGGTAATCGACCTGATGATCACCCGAGTTTAAGTGAGCTGGGCTTGTAGGCTATGTGATACAGAGCCAATGTTTGAATAGTCGTGCAATCAATACTTTGATGTCGGCTAAGGCCGAACAGCACAAAGTATGGAGCCTGTAACTAAAATTGTGTAAATGCCCTTGGCCGATTAATCTCTTTCCGGAGAAAATTCATGTCAGGCATCACAATGGATCGTCAAAAATGACAGGCTCTTGCCGCTGAACTCGCTAAAGACATCAAAACTGAAGCGGATTTAAATGCGCTCTCGCGTGAGCTACTCAAACTCACCGTCGAAACCGCTCTGAATGCGGAATTAACTGACCATCTTGGTTACGAGAAACATGCTAGCACGGTGGGTGAACGTGGCAACTCGCGCAATGGCAGCACGCCAAAGCGCCTTAAAAGCCAGCATGGTGAGGTGGACATCCATACGCAGCGCGACCGCGATGGCTCATTCGAGCCACAATTCCTCAAGAAGGGTCAAACCTGCCTGACGCAGATGGATGATCAAATTCTCACGCTGTACGCCAAAGCGCTGAGCACGCGCGAAATTGTGGCGGCCTTCAAGGAAATGGTCGATGCAGAGGTGTCGGCCACCTTGATTTCCCGCGTCACCGATCGCGTACTAGAGCAAATCACCCAATGGCAATCGCGCCCGCTCGATGCCATTTATCCCATCGTTTACCTCGACTGCATCGTCATCAAAATTCGTGACAATCTGCGCGTCATCAACAAGGCAATTTACTTGGCATTGGGCGTGAATATGGACGGCCACAAGGAATTACTGGGGTTGTGGATGTCCGAGAATGAAGGTGCTAAATTCTGGCTCTCCGTGCTGACTGAGCTCAAAGCACGCGGGGTACAGGATATTTTGATTGCGTGCGTTGATGGCCTCAAAGGATTTCCCGATGCCATTGCGGTGGAGTTTCCCCAGACGCGCGTTCAGCTTTGTATCGTGCATCTGCTGCGCAACAGCCTTAAATATGTGTCTTGGAAGGACTACAAAGCCGTCACAGCCGATCTGAAACGGATTTACCAATCCACCACGGAATCCGCCACTGAAGAGCAAGCGTTGCTGGAGTTGGATCGCTTTACGCAGACTTGGCAAGCCAACTATCCTTTGATTGCCAAGTCGTGGACGGCGAACTGGGTCAATTTGCGCACGATCTTCGAGTACCCACCAGAAATTCGCAAAGCGATTTATACGACCAATGCCATCGAGTCACTCAACAGCGTGATTCGTTCGGCGACGAAGCGGCGCAAAGTATTTTCCAGCGATGAATCGGCCAAGAAAGTGATTTACCTTGCGATCGAACAGGCTTCAAAGAAATGGACGATGCCGATTCAAAACTGGCAGATGGCGCTGAATCGTTTCGTTATAGAATTTGGTGACCGGCTGAACGGCCACCAATAATTCCAAAGGCATTTACACAGAAAGATTTACAGGCTCTTCGATCCTACATTCGTAATCAGGAAAAAGAGGATGATCGTTACGATCAAATGAAGCTAGGCCTCTAGCCGCCTTTAGGCGGCTCCTGATTTACCAGCGCTTTCGAGGCGCCCCAGCAATAAACCTCCGGCTTTGCCGGAGGTAATTTAATTTAGTCACCATTAAACGAGAGTTAATGCTCGGTTGAAACGACTGGGTTAGACTGAGCGACAGGCCGCTATCGGTCAACAACAGACTTTTTGTCTTAACTGAACGTCTGCAGTAGCACCTATTGCCGACACTCAGAGTTTTTACGCAAACTTCATCACTTCGGCCAAAGCAGACAGTTACCCTAACTCAGACGAGCTCTGTAGTTTTTCCATATGGCCTGAAAAAGTGAATGTAGAACTCCATCCATTTTTAATGAGGTACTATTTACGTAGTTACAAGTCATTATTATTGAATAAGATATTCAAATATTCTCAAGGAATTTTCGACATGCGCCATTGATACTGCCGTGCAACGCACGGCCTTGAAATACCCCGAACTATTGGGTTTCCAAGCCTTGCTAACAGGAGTATTCGTATGTCTACATATCTAAATTTAAATCAGCTTTCTCACATCTTGCCTGATGGGCGTCGTCTTTTCTCAAATTTGAATTATTCATTTTCAGCACAACGCACAGGGTTGGTTGGAAATAATGGCATTGGCAAATCACTACTTGGAGTGATGATGGCTGGCGAAGTATTACCTACTTCTGGCGCCATCCATCACAAAACGTCGATCTATTACATGCGTCAGTTAGTTGACCCTGCGCAGCAAACAACGGTTGCGGTATTGGCAGGTGTTGAGCCCATATTGCGCGCACTGGAACGAGTTTCCAATGGCAGCATTGATGAGCGGGATTACCAGATTGTCGGCCATCATTGGGATTGCGAAAAAGAGTTTGCTTTTCAGCTCGAGCAAATCGGCTTGGGGTATTTAAATAGCCGTACCCCGACAGCGCAGCTTAGCGGGGGTGAGCGTCAGCGCGTGATGCTGCTTGGTGCATTTAATTCAAATCATGACTACCTGATTTTAGATGAGCCTAGTAACCACCTTGATCGTAGGCAAAAACAGGAGCTAGCCAACCGGATTAAAGCGAGCAAAAAAGGATTGCTGCTGATTAGCCACGATCGTGAATTGCTGGAGTTGGTCGACGAAATTGTAGAGTTGCGCACCGATGGTATCGCTAGCTATGGTGGTGGTTACAGTGATTTTTTGCAGATCAATTCGATGCAGCAGCAAGCATTGCAAGTTGATTTATACGCCGAGCGCACTCAAGCGAAACGCGAACACAAAGCGATGATTGTGCAGCTTGAGCGCCAGCAAAGGCGCTGTTCACAGGGGGCCGAAAAGCGAAAGAAGGTAATCAGGCCAAGATTATTCTTGGTGCGCATCAGGAGCGTAGCCAAAATACGACCGGAAAGATGTTGGAGCAACAACAGGCGAGACGCGCAGATTCACTGGCGCGAATTGCTTCGGCGCAAGGTCGCTGTGCGCCGGTTATTCACCATCTGCTCTTGCCGCCTGAAAGCACCATTGCAACTGGAACGCAAGTTTTGCAGTTAGTGGATTTGGTGTTGCCATTTGGTCTTAGTGTGCCACTCAATGCAATTTTTCCCGGTCCATGCCGAATAGAGGTTCATGGCGAAAATGGCAGTGGAAAGTCAACGCTGCTAAGGGTGATTGCTGGGAAAATCAAACCCAGCTCAGGGCTGGCTTTGACTCAATTAAATATCGCCTGGCTGGATCAACATGCAGGCTCGGAATATTCTGATCAAACGCCAGTGCAGTGCTTACAATCAAGCAATCCCAACATGAGTGAAACAGAAGCCCGAACTAGATTGGCTCAGATCGGTATTGATGCTCAGCGAACGCAAATCAAAACTGGACATTTAAGTGGGGGAGAAGGGCTAAAAATTGCACTACTTGCCAAATTGATCAATGATCCCCTGCCGCAATTTTTGCTGCTGGATGAGCCAAGTAACCATCTGGATTTGGAAAGCCTTACTGCGTTAGAAACAATGCTGAATCAATTTCAAGGTGCTTTGATGGTGGTATCTCATGATCAGGAATTTCTAGATGCCCTCAATTAAACCCATACGATCCATCTTTGAATTCAGTTTGGCAACAGTATTAAGAGGATCTGAGTCGATCCCAGTTTCGTTGACGTTTTTTGTCTGCTTTGGCCGAGGTGCAGAAGCTCAGCATAGGACACTGTGCGACAGCTTCACTTTTGTTACCTGCTACTCATGACAAAGCTAGCTGAGTATCGGCAGTGAGTCGGGTGCTGCCACTCAAGCCCCTGTGGATAAATGCGAAAGCGCGGGTGGATAAATTGATAAGAATCTGCAATTTTCTCTAAAACACCGTGACTATCAACAAGCCTTTGTAAAAGCCCACCTCACACTCGCCAGTGCATGAATATCGCGCACCAGCAAGTGTGAGGTGGCTGAAAATCAAATCGGCGAACATTGCTAGGCATAGCCTGTACATCATCGATTTGGAGCTGAAATAATTTAATAAAAAAAGCCCCCGCTTTTATTACAGCGGGGGCTTCGTAGGCTATTGGCCTGTGATGACTGAATAAAAGTGCTTTATTTCAGCTTCACATTCCAGTTCTTTTCCACACACTTCACATAATTACCTTCGATCAGTGCGTTGTATGGCGTTTGGTAATCGACCAGTTGGCACTGATTATCTTGCCCCGCACTCCAAGTTTTTTCCCAGAAAATAGGGTAGGCGGCGGAGCTGCCTTTTTCGAAGCGCTGCATATTGGTGCAGTTCATTGATTCTTGCTTGATATCCCAGCCTAAATCACGCGCAAACTCGGTGTAGTAGTCGATGCGATTTTTAGCAGCTGGTTTGAGTGTTGCATCTTGGCATTCGGCGTTAATAATTTGAATCGTGGTTGGGAAGTCATTACTCAAGCCGCGCGCCTTATCCTGAGCATTCGGCACCCAAGTGCCGTCGATCACGTGCAGCATCGATGGTTTTGGTGGCTGTGGATACACAAAGAAGAAGGTGGCAGAAGCCATATTCAACCAGCTTTCAGCAATCAAATCTGGCTCATTAAGTAGCTTGGTTTGGTCGCCACTAAACATCACTTGCGAGAACGGGCCATAGTTGTAGTTGTAAGAAAGCTGCTTAGCGCCACGGCCAAAGTACTTTTTAAAGCTGCCGTCCGCATTCTTACCGCAGGTCCATACGCCGTTAAAGACTGGGTCTGTGCATTCGGTGTTGTAGCCGCAGCCTGTGCCGGTTTCGTTGCAACCCATTTCACGCACATGCACCAGCGCCTGACGCCATTCATCGATGCCGTATTGGGTGACGCTATGGCCGCCGGTTTCTTGGGCAAAGTGAGCAAACATGGTGGCTAGCGAGCGGCGGCAGATTTGGTCTGCATTGCGGCCATCGCTGTAGTCATCGCAAATGCCTGGGAATTTGGCGATGGCTTGCAAGAAGCGCTGATAGGTATAACTAGGATGGCGCACTGAGAAATAGTATTGAAACTTTTGCTCAGGCACGAGACTTTCAACCCGTTTTACATTCAGCGGGTTATCGCTTTTGCCTGGGGCAACGGCATCCACAATGGTGTTGCTGGCGGTGCGTACTGATGCTTTTACTTTGCGGAAAAAATCGTTGTTAGTGAGGTCGGCTTCACGTGCCAAAGCTTGCGCCATCGTGGGAATGCCACCGGTAGGGGGATAAGGAGTGGTGCTGCCACCTGATGAGCCGGTGCATGCACCACTATCGTTCCAATTACTGCTTTTATCTGGCTCTTCACCGGCATTAACCCACCATTTGGCGGTGTAATTGTGGCCTAGATAGCCAACGATGCTGCCACCGATATAGCTACTGCTGGATACCCAGTCTGTTTTACAAGCGGTCTCACTAAATACAGGTGTTGGAACAGGCGTGCTATCACTGGCTAATTCCCACTGCCCCCATTGCGCTGCACCTGGCAGATTGCCTTGTGTCCTGGCTTTCCATGTTTGACTTTTATAAGTGGCCGTATTGCCTGCAGTGTAGGTACTGCTGGCGCTCCAGTCTGCGGCTATGACGGATGCGCTGATCAGCATTGCGGCAAGTAGGGTCATGAGGTGTAGCTTGGTTTGCATTGGGTCTCGCTCCATCCAGGCAATGCTAAGCTGCATCGCTAAGGCTAAGCCTCAGTGCAAGCTCAGGTTTAAAAATTTGCTGGCTATACGCCAATCTGGTTTATTTTAAGTGGTATCTTTAATTATTTTGTAAGGTTTTGTTGTGTTGGCACTTGTACTTGCACTGTCAATGATTAAAGCATAAGTATTGAAGCTTTTTTAGCAAAAAGTGGGTTTTGATAAGGAACATTAATTTTGCACAATTTTATGTTAATAATGACGAATTCATTATGTATTTAGTAATTTTCTATTTAGGGGTGCTTAAGGATGATGCGCTAAATTACAGCACAAAGCTGAGTATTGATAAGGCAAGGCTTTCTAGCAAGCGGATGGCATGGTCTAGGGCTAATTAGGCGATAAGTGGTATTACTATTATGATAATTTTGGTATCTATGAACAATTAATTTTGGCTAAGGCGGCGTTAATAGTGGGTTTTAATCCGGTATACTGCAGCGTTGATTTACTTGCTGCTGAGATGTTTATGCGTGTTTTTGCCCTGTTCTGCGCTCTATTTATTAGTTTTACTGCTTATGCAGAAGACGCTCCCTTGCCGTTTGATGTGCCTTCTGCGGCACCCGTGATTCAACGTACGGCAGTGAGTAAACCTGCGTCTAGATCAGTAGAACGGCAGGCAAATAGCACTAAAATGTCAGCTAAATCACATCGAGCGGGTAAGAAACATAGGTCTTCGGCCAAGAAACGAAGCTCGGTAGCGGGGGCAAAGAAGCATAAAGGCAAGGTGGGGAGCGCTTCGCGGCACACTCAGTCTGTAAAGGGGCAGCATAAAGCTGCTCGCGCAAAACACACAACTAAACGTAAAGCGGTCGTACATAAAAAGCATTAATTAAGTATTAAGCGATGGTATAAAAAATGGCAGCGATGACGCTGCCATTTTTACGGCTACTCAGGCTAAAGCTTGCTTATATATTTTCAAATACTTTCAATAGTTTTTAACAAAAGGGTAATGTGGGGTTTCTAAATCAGGGCAAGTCAGTGTGGTGGAGGTGAATCGGGCGATTGCCCTTTGGGAAAGTAGCCAAGAGCTGGCGTAAATCATGGGCAAATATCGCTAAAATTGATTGCCCCCCGTGCTTTGGATATTTAACCAAGCAAGGGGGCGTTTTTTTAGACAGAGATCTTAGCTAGTTCGGTAAAGTAAGTTGGGAAAGTCTTGGCGGTACATTGTGGATCATTAATCCGCACCGCCACGCCCGTCACGGCCACTAACGAGAAACACATGGCCATGCGGTGATCATCGTAAGTATCAATCTCTGCATTGGCAATCAGCGCATCTGGCGGGGTAATGGTAATAAAATCCTCTCCCTCAACGACTATTGCACCAACTTTACGCAGCTCTGTGGCCATGGCGCTTAGGCGGTCGGTTTCTTTGACGCGCCAGCTAGCAATATTCCTTAAGGTAGTGGGGCCTTGGGCAAAAAGGGCAGCAATAGCTAGGGTCATGGCGGCATCGGGGATATGGTTCATATCTGCATCAATCCCCATCAATTGACCGCTGGCCGGCGGTGCCGCCTCAATATAATTGCTGCCCCAGGTGATTTCTGCACCCATTAAGGCCAGCGCTTCGGCAAAGTGTTTATCGCCTTGAATGCTATCTGCGCCCATGCCGGTAACGCGTACTTTACCCCCACCGATGGCCCCAGCGGCTAAAAAGTAAGATGCAGATGAGGCATCACCCTCTACATCAATCTCGCCTGGGCTTTGGTAGCTTTGCTTGGCGGCAATCGTGAAGCGACTCCAGCCATTTTGCTCAACCTGCACTCCAAATTTAGCCATTAGTTTAAGAGTGATGTCGATATAGGGCTTAGAGATTAGCTCGCCAATGACGTCAATGGTGACCGCCTCACCAGTGAGGGGTAGGGCCATCAGTAAAGCAGTTAAAAATTGGCTAGATACATTTCCTTTTACTTTAATCGTTTGGCCGTTGTAGCTGGCAGGCTTAATGGCCAGTGGCGGGTAGCCTTCCACACCTGTGCATTCAATTAAGGCCCCAGCTTCACGTAGCGCATTGACTAAATCACCTATTGGGCGCTCGTGCATGCGGGCTACGCCGCTCAAGGTATAGTGGCCTTGGCTGAGTGCCAAGGCTGCAGTGAGCGGACGAAAAGCAGTTCCAGCATTGCCTAAAAAGAGTTCCGCCGCTTTAACCGGAAACACGCCTGCTGCGCCATGCACGATGAAATCGCGGCTATCACCCTGTTGCTCCCATTGAATCCCTAAGGCTTTCAGTGCCTCCAACATATAGTGGATATCATCTGCAGCCAGTAGGCCTTTAACCGTGGTGGAGCCCTTGGCTAGAGCGGCAAGCAAGAGCGTGCGGTTGGAAATGCTTTTGGAGCCAGGCAGAGCAACGGTGCCGTTGACACGGGCGATAGGGGCTAGGTCTAGGTTGTGTTCCATGGGGCATTCCGTATTGAAGGTCGGTTGAATGATTATTTTAGGTGGGGCAACGTCTTGATTCAGGCACATTTTATGGGGAGAACGCGGGTGCGTGAAGATGCGGGTAAAAATAAACAGTGATACAGATCATGGCTGCAGTGACTGTCGACATGATCTGCGTGAAATGATTTACTTTCGATCGTGCCCATGACCATGCTGTTTGTGGCCTTTGTGGCCGTGATCATCTTTGCCTCGATAACGTGCATCATGGTAGCGAGGCACGACTTCATGGTTGTACCAGCTTTCTTGCACAAAATAGACGGGCCTAGAACAGGCGTTGTATCTGCCGCAGTGCTTAGACCATTTTTTTGCATGCCCAGGTGGTACTACTAAATACAAAGGGGGCTGCACGACGGAGACTCGCTGGATAATTCTAGGCTCACGGTAGATCAGTTGTGGCTGCGGATAGTTGCCAATATCTAAGCGCCCATAAAATCCCGCTTGTCCAAATTGCACAGAAACGCCATCGGTAGCCCAAGCGTTGGAAGAAATCAGCAAAGCCAAGGCGATGCCTACTTTACTAATATATTTGTTCATGATGTACCTAAGTGCGCAATGAGTAGTTCAATTAACATACGCTTAGGACAGGAATGAATCCACTGCTGTTAATACCCTGTTCGGCTCCAGCTGATTCAGGCAGTTCATATGCTTGAGTGGGCAAATCCTTTCAAAACAAGGGCTGCATTCTAAGTCTAAGGTCACAATCGTGGCGTTGCTAGATAAGGGCGGGGTAAATTCTGGCGAGCTGGAGCCATAAAGAGCAACCAACGGCCGCTCTAGCGCCGCAGCGACATGCATTAAACCAGAGTCGTTGCTGACCACCACTTGGGCAAAGGACATCATGTCAATCGCTTCTGCAAGCGATGTTTTGCCACAGTAATCAATCACCTCGGGTGCGCCGGCTAGAATCTCATCGGCAATCTCGCGGTCTTTGTTTGAGCCAAAGATACAGACTTGAAAACCGCGGTCAATTAAGGTTTGTGCAAGTGCGGCCATATGGCTGCCTGGCCAGCGTTTAGCGGGGCCGTATTCAGCACCAGGGCACAGTGCAATCATCGGTTTTTGGGTATCAAAGCCAAGCTTAGCGCTGCTGGCATTGCGTTCTTGCTCGCTGACCGCCAAGTGTGGGAAGGGCACGGGGCGCTGCAGGGGCTGGTTCGCGTCTTCGGCTAAGGCGGCAAAGCGTTCGACCATCTTAGGTAAAGCCAGCGGATCGAGCATCCGTGTGTCATTGAGTAAGCCGTAACGAGATTCGCCCACCCAGCCAGTACGGGTTTTGATGCCACTAAACAAGGGTAGGAGCGCCGATTTAAGCGAGTTTGGCAACACAATAACTTGATCGTAACCGCGTTTTTTCATTTGCCGCGCTAAGCTCCAGCGCACACCCAGCTTGAGTTCGCCGTGGCCGAAGGGCGTATCAAACGATTCATTGATTTCGGGCATGCGGGCGTGCAAGGGGCGCGTCCATGCTGGAGCCAGTACATCTAAAGTAAGGCCGGGATAGCGCTGATGCAGTCGACGATAAAGAGGCTGCGCCATAATGGCGTCGCCTACCCATGCTGGGGCAATAATCAGGATTTTTTTCATATGCTCTGAAGGTGAAACGAGCAGGCCAAGGATGAGTTCATGGCTTGCTTAGCAGGCTTTAGGAAGGGGATGACGGGTGTCGAATACGCGAGCCCCGTCCATATCGCTTTAAGGGCTTAGTGGCCTTTAACGACTTCACCTGCTTTAAGGCGGTAATGCGTACCACAGTATGGGCAAAGTGCTTCGCCATTTTTGGCTACTGGCAAAAAGACGCGCGGATGGGAGTTCCAACTCAGCATATCTGGCATAGGGCAATGTAGGGGTAAATCGCTAGCCAGTACTTCGATTTCGCGTTGGGTGTTTTCTTTGAGTTCCATGGGTTTTCTCTTTCATGCTTGGTGATGACATCACCATAGTTCACGGGGATGGATACTCCACCCCCTCATCAATATTAAACCAGTGTTAGCCAGTCTTCGTGCTTAGGGTCTAAACCCTTCACACAATCAAAATAGCGTTTTTGCAGGCGTTCAGTAATTGGTCCACGGCTACCAATGCCAATTGGGCGATTGTCCAGCTCACGAATCGGGGTGACTTCCGCAGCCGTGCCGGTAAAGAAGGCTTCATCTGCGGTATAGACTTCATCGCGGGTGATGCGTTTTTCGATGACTTCAATGCCTTCTTCTTTTGCCAACGTAATCACCGTGCTGCGGGTGATGCCGTCCAAACAGCTAGAAACATCAGGGGTATACAGTTTGCCTTTTTTGACGATAAATAAATTCTCGCCAGCCCCTTCAGATACATAGCCTTCAGTGTCGAGCAGCATGGCTTCGTCGTAACCATCTGCTGCGGCTTCTTGGTGTGCCAAGATCGAATTTACATAATAACCACTGGCTTTAGCACGCACCATTGATACATTGACATGGTGGCGGGTAAAGCTAGATACCTTAACGCGAATACCTTTTTCTAAGCCTTCCGTGCCAAGGTAAGCGCCCCAAGGCCACGCAGCCACAATTACATTGATGCTGTTGCCGGTGGCCGCAATGCCAAGTTTTTCTGAGCCCACAAAAGCGAGTGGCCGTAGGTAGCAGGAGGAGAGTTTGTTTTCGCGCACCACCGTTTTTTGTGCTTCGAACAGTTCTTCAAAGCTGAACGGGATGTTCATTTGAAAAATTTTGGCCGAGTTAAACAAGCGCTCAGTGTGGTCGTGCAGGCGAAAGATCGCAGTGCCCTTGGGGGTTTCGTAGGCGCGTACGCCTTCAAATACGCCCATGCCGTAATGCAGGGTATGGGTTAAAACGTGTGTGGTTGCGTTGCGCCATTCAACTAATTTACCGTCATACCAGATAAGCCCATCGCGATCAGACATCGACATATTGCAAACTCCTGCCCAAAGTATTTGTGAGTAAGTATTGAGTATTGATTGTAACTGAAATTAGGCTGGCTGTTAGTGGGCCAGCTGGCTGCTTTATGCGCTAATTCAATGTTAATAAGGCTTGGTAGTGTGTTTGTGCAAAGAGCGGCAGATAAAGCGGTCAATGCTTATTAATAATTTTGTCATGAAAACGTTATTAAAGTGAGTGGCATATTGTGAAATGAAGTGTTTTTTCTTTTATTTATTGTTTTAAAGGGTTTTGATCGTTTTTAGAAAATAAATGCCGTAAGGAATATTTAAAATGATGTTGAGGTGTCCGTTCATAGATATTTATCGCGCATTTTTTTGATCACGAGTTAACATAAGGAAAGACTTATATTTAAAAAAGTGAGAGATACCGTGGAAGCAGATTTAGTTGAAGCAACAGAAAAACCGCTGAGTGCTGAGCTAGGGCTTGCGCTTACAGCGAGCTTAGCATTAGCCGCTTGCGGTGGCTCTGAGTCAGATCCAAGTCGCCCCGCTCTTGTCCCTGTACCCAATCCACTGAGTGATATTGAGGCGTCACGATTTTTGGCGCAGGCAGGGTTTGGTGGAAAATACGAGGACATTGATAGGCTGAAGTCGATGGGGTATGAGGGCTGGTTGGCCCAACAAATCAATGAAGCCCCTGCGCCTTCTCGTTGGGCTTACGGCATGCAGCTTAAAAGCAATGATTTGCCTGCTTTTCAAAATTGGCAAGTCTTACCCAATATTCTTTGGCAGAGTATTTTTACTGGTAAAGATGCATTACAGCAGCGTATGACTCTTGCTTTGTCTGAAATATTTGTGATTAGCTACTCTGGCGTAGATGTGGCGGGGCCGGTTAAGGCATTGGTCATGGCGCATTTTATGGATCTGCTACAAAAAAACGCCTTCGGAAATTTTAGGCAGTTGTTAGAGGATGTGACGCTGAGTATAGCAATGGGCAGAATGCTGGGCACTTTGGGTAATTTAAAAGAAGACAATAAAGGTCGTCGCCCTGACGAAAACTACGCGCGTGAAGTCATGCAGCTATTTACCATTGGCCTTTATGAGTTAAACCTAGATGGTTCGCTCAAAAAAGATAGTAATGGCCAGCCTATCGAAACCTATACTTTGGATACGGTTAGCAATCTAGCTAGGGTATTTACAGGTTGGACAGCCCCCTTGCAATTTAACGTGCCAAGCCCTGATTATGAAGTCTCTCACCAGCCCATGACCCATGCGGCTGCTAACCACTCGTTGCTGGAAAAAAACTTTCTGGGGACGTCTATCCCTGCAGGTACGGCAGGTCCAGCCTCGCTCAAAATTGCCCTTGATACCTTGTTTAATCATCCCAATGTGGGGCCATTTATTGGCAGGCAGCTGATTCAACGTTTTGTATGTAGCAATCCTTCTCCGGCTTATATCTTTCGTGTGGCCAGTGTGTTTAATAATAATGGCCAATCTGTTCGAGGTGATTTAACTGCCGTCATCAAGGCTGTGCTGCTTGATCCAGAAGCTAGGCTTGCTGCTGATTTAACTGGGCAAGCGGTAGGCAAACACAGAGAACCCATGATTCGTTTGGTACAGCTGATCCGTACCTTAGATTACCGCAGCCCAGACGGGGCTTGGCGATTGGGAAACACCACTGATCCAAGCTGGCGCTTAGGTCAAGGTCCATTGGGGGCGGTGAGCGTGTTTAATTTTTTTCGGCCAGGTTATACCCCTCCGGGGTCCGAGCTGGCCAAGCAGGGCTTGGTTGCACCTGAGATGCAAATCGTTTCTGAAACATCAACGCTGGTGCAGGTTAATTATTGGTACAGCCTACTGATGGATCCGCAAAGTAGTACCTTACGTACTTATAACGATGCTAATGGCAATAACGCAAATGACAAGAAGGAAACGGGCTTGTCGTTGTTTTTGCTTGAGGAAAAAATGTTGGCGGAGCAGCCTGCCATATTGCTTGAGCGGTTTAACCTTTTATTTGCCTGCGGTCAGCTCAGTGAGGGGCTTAAGGCTGCCATTATGAGTAGCATTAACAAAATCAATATCGTGGATACAAATCCTGCCAAAGTAGAATCCTTCAAGAAAAATCGTGTGGTCGCCATGTTGCTAATGGTGTTGAGTAATCCAGAATATCTGGTTTTAAAGTAAGGAACTCCGATGGATAATACGCTCTCTCGTCGCGAGTTCTTACGTCGCGCAGGTATGCTGGCCGCCTCTGGTGCTGCTGCACCGATGGCATTTAATTTATCGTTAATGAGCGAGGCTGCTGCTGCAACAGCGCCGAGTGATTATAAGGCGTTGGTCTGCGTGTTTTTTTCTGGCGGCAATGATCACCAAAACACCATGGTCCCTTATGATTTAAAAAACTATCAAGCCTATGCCACGATTCGTCAATCTATCGCCACACCACGCGATAAGCTCTTGCCATTGCCAGGGTTGCTGGCGGATGGTAGGCAAATGGCACTCGCCCCGCAGCTAGCGGGATTAGCCTCTTTGTTTGGCCAAGGCCGCTTGGCCGTTGTTGCCAATATGGGGCCGCTGGTCCAGCCCACCACCAAGGCACAATATTTAAGCCGTAGCGTGGCGCTGCCACCTAAATTGTTTTCACATAATGATCAGCAAAGTTTTTGGATGTCCTCTATGGCAGAAGGGGCAAGCTCCGGCTGGGGCGGGCGGATCGGAGATCTATTTCTTGCGGGTAATAGTAATGCCGCGTTGAGCTGTATTTCAGTAGGGGGGATTGGCTTATATTTAAGCGGCAAGCAGGCGAGTAGCTTTACTGTGGGCGTTACGGGTAATCCGCAGTTACTGTGGGGCTCAACTAATTTATTTAGCCCTAGCTATATCAATGAATTAAAAGTTTTGATGAGTACCAATAAAACCAATTACTTAGAAAACGAGTACGTTAAAGTCACGCAGCGAGGATTAAATACCTCGGTGCAGCTTGATGCCGCACTCAAAGCTGCGCCAGCTTTAAGCACCAGTTTTCCCGCAGGCAATAGCTTGGCAGATTCCTTAAAAATGGTGGCAAAGCTGATTAGTACCCGTGCTCAATTAGGAAATAACCGTCAGGTGTTTATGGTGCAGTTGGGAGGGTTTGATATGCACGATAGTTTGCTTGCAAAGCATCCTCCTCAGCTCAAAATGGTGAATGATGCGTTAATGGCCTTTGATAGCGCAATGATTGAGCTTGGCTTGCAAGATCAAGTTACTACCTTTACCGGGTCTGAATTTGGCCGCACATTAAGCAGCAACGGTGATGGCTCCGACCACGGCTGGGGGAGTCATCATTTTGTGATGGGTGGTGCTGTTGCAGGCGGTAAAATTTATGGTCGAGTACCCGAGCCTATTATTGGCGGTGCTGATGATGTTGGGCAGGGGCGTTATATTCCAGATCTATCGGTTGAGCAGTTAGCGTGGCCCCTAGCCAAGTGGTTTGGCGTGCCAGACTCAGACCGTTATTTAGTCTTGCCCACTTTGGCGCGCTTTGATGCAGATGCGCTGCAAATCATGCGTTGATTGTGATTACAGACTTCGTTTTTTTTCTGTTCGAGTTAGCCTAAGAAAATACTTTATCTCATCCAGGAAAAGAACAAAACTCACGCAAGATTATTTACTCTGTTCGTGTTTTTTGTTTTTTCGTGGATTAAATATTTATGGATATGACCGAATAGCTATTAAATATCTGATTCCATCTTTGGGCTTCTGCCCATTAAATCAGCCAAGATATCGTGTACTGGCATATTATCAAATAGCATCTTGCAGACCGCGGCGGTAATCGGCATTTCGATACCCAGCTCCGCAGCTTGGCGCAGTACTTCACGTGCGGTAGGTACGCCTTCTGCAACATGGCCTAAATTCTTGAGAATATCGTCAAGGTTTAAGCCTTGTGCCAGCAGCAAGCCTACTCGGCGATTACGGGATAAATCACCAGTGGCTGTGAGCATTAAATCGCCAATTCCTGCTAAGCCCATCATGGTCTCGGTTTTGCCACCTAGCGCACTGGCAAAACGAGCCATTTCAGCAAGGCCACGGGTGAGCAGGGCTGCACGGGCATTTAGCCCTAGCTTTAACCCATCACAAACTCCAGCTGCAATCGCAATGACGTTTTTAACCGCTGCACCAATTTCTACACCAATTAAATCATCGCTGGCATAGAGGCGTAATACTGAGGTGTTGAGCTCGGTCACGGTGAGGCGGGCAAATTGCGCATTATTTGAGGCGATCGTAACGGCGGCAGGTAACCCTTGGGCAACTTCTTGAGCAAAACTCGGCCCAGATAACATCCCGCGTGGCACATCATCAGACATTTCTTGCGCTGCAACTTGATGGGGCAACAGCATCGTGCCTGCTTCTAAGCCTTTACATGCCCAGAGTACGGCAGCTTTGCAGTCCATACCATGCAAAGCTTTTAGCGAGCTGCGCAGACCAGACATCGGCGTTACAATCAGTACCATCTCGGCTTCTTTAACGGCGCTGCTTAAATCATGCGTTACCGATAAGGTGCTTGGGAAGGCTGCATTAGCTAAATAGCGAGAATTAGCACCAGATGCTTGCATTTCAGTCACTTGGTCCGCATCGCGTGACCAAAGCGTTACTTGGTGTTGATCGGCAAAACGAATTGCCAGTGCAGTCCCCCAAGAGCCTGCACCCAATACTGCTAATTTCATACGCCCCACACTTCCTCAATACGAATAAAGCCAATAACACCGTCACGATGCCGAACTTTTAGCCAGCCAGTGCGGGTGTTGTCTTGTAAATCTAAGAGTAGATCTTTACCTGCTCGATAAAGTAACGGTGATTTAGCATCAGCCATTTTATAGATATTGGCTTCGCGCAAAACTTGCACCGTATGCTTAGCCGATAACTCGCTTTTCTTCAGCCAAGCTAGGCCGCCCGCTTTATCCCGCACCCTTGCCCAGTCACCTTGCTCAGCAAGTAGCTCAAGTGGCATGCCTTTGCTGACTAGAAAAAGCTTTTTTGCTTCATTGCTTGGGGCTTCAGATAACACAGTGCCATGGCGAGCCACAGAACGATACTCAAGCGCAAAGGCCGCGTTGGCCGATAAAACCAAC
The DNA here is from genome assembly GCF_004194535.1 of Iodobacter fluviatilis. Classification (NCBI taxonomy): domain Bacteria; kingdom Pseudomonadati; phylum Pseudomonadota; class Betaproteobacteria; order Neisseriales; family Chitinibacteraceae; genus Iodobacter; species Iodobacter fluviatilis. The sequence continues at coordinate 3,567,416 of NZ_CP025781.1, forward strand.
GCAGCGATCACACTCAGTTTAATGAGTGGTTTGTGCATTCGCGGCCTGCTCTTCTGCTTGCTGACGTTGTTGCAAGTAGATTGCTTCAAAATTAATCGGTTGCAACATCAGTGGTGGAAAGCCAGCGCGCGTTGTTAAGTCAGATACCGCTTCGCGAAGGTAAGGGAACAGAATACTTGGGCAGCCAATGCCTAATAGCGGATCCATTTCACCTTCAGGAACATTTTCAATATTAAATAAACCGTTTTGGGTTACTTCAACTAAGAAAATCGTGCGGTCTTCCACTGTTGCTTGTGCAGTGACAGTCAGTGACACTTCAAAAAAGCCATTGTCAAAGCTGCGAGCTTGATTACGGAACTGAATATTAAATTCAGGCTCAGCTTGTTCTAAAAAGGCTTGTGGTGAATTGGGGGATTCAAGTGAAATGTCTTTTACATAAAGTTTTTGAATAGCAAAAACGGGCTGAAGCTCTTGTTGTTGTTCGCTCATGGCAAATCCTTATCTTATATTTATATAGGTGGGGTAAAACGTGAGGCGAAATCATCGCACGATTTGTATGTAGATTACTACCGTCTGTCTCGGTTTGATTGTATTACGCAGCTAATAAAGCATCCAGCTCGCCAGCATGATCTAGCGCAGCTAAATCATCAAAACCACCAATATGGCGCTCGCCTATATAAATCTGCGGCACAGTGCGACGATTAGTACGGGTCATCATCTCATCACGGCGCTCAGGATTTAGATCAATCCGTACTTTCTCAATCTCCGTAACGCCTTTTTTGCTTAATAAACGCTCAGCCATCACGCAGTAAGGGCAGACCCCAGTGCTATACATTAAAACATGGGCCATTTTGTGGGTCCTTTAATCATCATTTTGTAATACAAGTACAGATGAGGGCAAATGGCTATTCTACAAGATGCCAACTTTTGGATGTTTCATTTTTTTAAAAAAACAAAGACTTAGGTGTTTTGTTGGTTTTAAGTGCGTAATAGTGGTTGACCTAGTCCGGCAAGGCCCGTATATTTCGGCCTCTCGCTGCAGCGCACACAGCAACACGGTGCTCTAGCAGTAGCGAATGATCTTTAAAAAAATACAGTCGATGAGTGTGAGTGCTTGATTCGGAAGCGAACAAGTGCTTGCATTAGTAAGGAGTGACCAGCGATGGTTGCTCTGAATAAAGTAAGCCAGTAAGTACTAGCTTAGCGATTAAACTAAAGAGTTTGATCCTGGCTCAGATTGAACGCTGGCGGCATGCTTTACACATGCAAGTCGAACGGTAACAGGGTGCTTGCACCGCTGACGAGTGGCGAACGGGTGAGTAATATATCGGAACGTACCTAGTAATGGGGGATAACTATCCGAAAGGATAGCTAATACCGCATACGCCCTGAGGGGGAAAGAGGGGGATCGCAAGACCTCTCGTTATTAGAGCGGCCGATATCAGATTAGCTAGTTGGTGAGGTAAAGGCTCACCAAGGCGACGATCTGTAGCGGGTCTTAGAGGACGATCCGCCACACTGGAACTGAGACACGGTCCAGACTCCTACGGGAGGCAGCAGTGGGGAATCTTGGACAATGGGCGCAAGCCTGATCCAGCAATGCCGCGTGCGTGAAGAAGGCCTTCGGGTTGTAAAGCGCTTTTGTTCGGGAGGAAATCCTAGTGGCTAATATCCATTGGGGATGACAGTACCGGAAGAATAAGGACCGGCTAACTACGTGCCAGCAGCCGCGGTAATACGTAGGGTCCAAGCGTTAATCGGAATTACTGGGCGTAAAGGGTGCGCAGGTGGTTGATTAAGTGTGATGTGAAAGCCCTGGGCTCAACCTGGGAATTGCATTGCAAACTGGTCAACTAGAGTATGGCAGAGGGGGGTGGAATTCCGCGTGTAGCAGTGAAATGCGTAGAGATGCGGAGGAACACCGATGGCGAAGGCAACCCCCTGGGCTAATACTGACACTCATGCACGAAAGCGTGGGGAGCAAACAGGATTAGATACCCTGGTAGTCCACGCCCTAAACGATGTCTACTAGTTGTTGGGGAATTCGTTCCTTAGTAACGCAGCTAACGCGTGAAGTAGACCGCCTGGGGAGTACGGCCGCAAGGCTAAAACTCAAAGGAATTGACGGGGGCCCGCACAAGCGGTGGATGATGTGGATTAATTCGATGCAACGCGAAAAACCTTACCTAGCCTTGACATGTCAAGAATCCCTGAGAGATCGGGGAGTGCCGCAAGGAACTTGAACACAGGTGCTGCATGGCTGTCGTCAGCTCGTGTCGTGAGATGTTGGGTTAAGTCCCGCAACGAGCGCAACCCTTGTCCTTAGTTGCTACCATTTAGTTGGGCACTTTAAGGAGACTGCCGGTGACAAACCGGAGGAAGGTGGGGATGACGTCAAGTCCTCATGGCCCTTATGGCTAGGGCTTCACACGTCATACAATGGTCGGTACAGAGGGTTGCCAAGCCGCGAGGTGGAGCTAATCTCATAAAACCGATCGTAGTCCGGATTGGAGTCTGCAACTCGACTCCATGAAGTCGGAATCGCTAGTAATCGCGGATCAGCATGTCGCGGTGAATACGTTCCCGGGCCTTGTACACACCGCCCGTCACACCATGGGAATGGGTTTCACCAGAAGTAGGTAGGCTAACCGTAAGGAGGCCGCTTACCACGGTGGGATTCATGACTGGGGTGAAGTCGTAACAAGGTAGCCGTAGGGGAACCTGCGGCTGGATCACCTCCTTTCAAGAGAAAGTCTTTTGGATTGAGTACTCACACTCATCGACTGTAAGTTTAAGGATTGTGATTGAAGGATTTAGAACTCATGCGATTAAAAAGTCACATTAGTTCTGATTGCTTCACAGCAAGCCAGTACATTGATCTTTAAAAAAATAGAAGAAGTAATACTCAAATTTAGAAATAAATAAGGGTAGATTGTATCAAAATCGATTGTTCGAAGTCAGAAATGAATAATCGATGTCGCAAACAAAGCGAAATCAGATACTTTGAATGTGTGGATCGTTTCGGCGATTCAGCGCATTGGAAAGCGAGCGAGAAAGTCGAGGGCAAGGCAAGAAAGGACGAGGAACCGGAGTTTACGTATGTAAATGAGGATTTCGAGTCGTTTTTTAACGCAGTCATCGGGTTTCGTAGCCGCTTTACAAGCGACTGAACACGTGTTTGAGGTTATAGGATCAAGCGACTAAGTGCATCTGGTGGATGCCTTGGCGATGATAGGCGAAGAAGGACGCGTTAGCCTGCGAAAAGCACGGGGGAGCTGGCAAATAAGCATTGATCCCGTGATATCCGAATGGGGAAACCCGGCCCTTTTGGGTCACTCATCACTGAATACATAGGTGATGTAGAGCGAACTCGGCGAACTGAAACATCTAAGTAGCCGAAGGAAAAGAAATCAACCGAGATTCCCAAAGTAGTGGCGAGCGAAATGGGAAGAGCCTGCATGTGATAAATCAAACTTTAGTGGAACAGTCTGGAAAGTCTGGCGACAGTGGGTGATAGCCCCGTACACGAAAGAGATTGGTTGGTACTAAGCATGCGACAAGTAGGGCGGGACACGAGAAATCCTGTTTGAAGATGGGGGGACCATCCTCCAAGGCTAAATACTCATCATCGACCGATAGTGAACCAGTACCGTGAGGGAAAGGCGAAAAGAACCCCGGGAGGGGAGTGAAATAGAACCTGAAACCGGATGCATACAAACAGTGGGAGCCCTTGCAAAATGGGGTGACTGCGTACCTTTTGTATAATGGGTCAGCGACTTACGTTCAGTAGCAAGCTTAACCGAGTAGGGGAGGCGTAGGGAAACCGAGTCCGAATAGGGCGCATAGTTGCTGGGCGTAGACCCGAAACCAAGTGATCTATCCATGGCCAGGATGAAGCTGCGGTAAAACGCAGTGGAGGTCCGAACCCACTAATGTTGCAAAATTAGGGGATGAGCTGTGGATAGGGGTGAAAGGCTAAACAAACTTGGAAATAGCTGGTTCTCCTCGAAAACTATTTAGGTAGTGCCTCATGTATCACTGACGGGGGTAAAGCACTGTTATGGCTAGGGGGTCATCGCGACTTACCAAACCATGGCAAACTCTGAATACCGTCAAGTGCGAGCATGGGAGACAGACTGTGGGTGCTAACGTCCATGGTCAAGAGGGAAACAACCCAGATCGCCGTCTAAGGTCCCAAATAATCAGTTAAGTGGAAAACGAGGTGGGAAGGCATAGACAGCCAGGATGTTGGCTTAGAAGCAGCCATCATTTAAAGAAAGCGTAATAGCTCACTGGTCGAGTCGTCCTGCGCGGAAGATGTAACGGGGCTCAAACTGATAACCGAAGACGCGAATATGCACGATGTGCATATGGTAGAGGAGCGTTCCGTAGGCCTGCGAAGGTGTCTTGAGAAGGATGCTGGAGGTATCGGAAGTGCGAATGCTGACATGAGTAGCGATAATGCGGGTGAAAAGCCCGCACACCGAAAACCCAAGGTTTCCTGCGCAACGTTCATCGGCGCAGGGTGAGTCGGCCCCTAAGGCGAGGCAGAAATGCGTAGTCGATGGACAACGGGTTAATATTCCCGTACCGATATAAAGTGCGATGGGGGGACGGAGAAAGGTAGGTCAGCCCACTGTTGGAATAGTGGGTTTAAGCGAGTAGGCGTGTGGCTTAGGCAAATCCGGGCTGCTATAACGCTGAGACGTGACGACGAAGTCCTCGGACTGAAGTGATTGATCCTATGCTTCCAAGAAAAGCCTCTAAGCTTCAGCTTTATATTGACCGTACCGCAAACCGACACAGGTGGGTAGGAAGAGAATTCTAAGGTGCTTGAGAGAACTCAGGAGAAGGAACTCGGCAAATTATCACCGTAACTTCGGGAGAAGGTGAGCCCATATTAAGTGAAAGCCCTTGCGGCTGGAGCTGAAATGGGTCGCAGAGAAATGGGGGCTGCGACTGTTTATCAAAAACACAGCACTCTGCAAAGTCGAAAGACGACGTATAGGGTGTGACGCCTGCCCGGTGCTGGAAGATTAAATGATGGGGTGCAAGCTCTTGACTGAAGTCCCAGTAAACGGCGGCCGTAACTATAACGGTCCTAAGGTAGCGAAATTCCTTGTCGGGTAAGTTCCGACCCGCACGAATGGCGTAACGATGGCCCTACTGTCTCCTCCTGAGACTCAGCGAAGTTGAAATGTTTGTGAAGATGCAATCTCCCCGCTGCTAGACGGAAAGACCCCGTGAACCTTTACTGTAGCTTTGCATTGGACTTTGAAGTGGTTTGTGTAGGATAGGTGGGAGGCATTGAAGCATGGACGCTAGTCTGTGTGGAGCCAACCTTGAAATACCACCCTGACCCCTTTGAGGTTCTAACCTTGGTCCGTTATCCGGATCGGGGACCGTGCATGGTAGGCAGTTTGACTGGGGCGGTCTCCTCCCAAATTGTAACGGAGGAGCTCGAAGGTCGCCTAGGTACGGTCGGACATCGTACTGATAGTGTAATGGCATAAGGCGGCTTAACTGCGAGACAGACAAGTCGAGCAGGTGCGAAAGCAGGACATAGTGATCCGGTGGTTCTGAATGGAAGGGCCATCGCTCAACGGATAAAAGGTACTCCGGGGATAACAGGCTGATTCCGCCCAAGAGTTCACATCGACGGCGGAGTTTGGCACCTCGATGTCGGCTCATCACATCCTGGGGCTGTAGCCGGTCCCAAGGGTATGGCTGTTCGCCATTTAAAGTGGTACGTGAGCTGGGTTCAAAACGTCGTGAGACAGTTTGGTCCCTATCTGCAGTGGGCGTTGGAAATTTGAGGGGGGCTGCTCCTAGTACGAGAGGACCGGAGTGGACAGATCTCTGGTGTACCGGTTGTCACGCCAGTGGCATCGCCGGGTAGCTAAATCTGGAAGAGATAAGCGCTGAAAGCATCTAAGCGCGAAACTCGCCTCAAGATGAGATTTCCCCAAGGCTTTAAGCCTTTTAAAGGGTCGTTCGAGACCAGGACGTTGATAGGTCGGGTGTGGAAGCGCAGTAATGTGTTAAGCTAACCGATACTAATTGCCCGTAAGGCTTGATCCTATAACCTGAAGCGCGTGTGTGCGACGGTATAATCTACCCAGATTAGAAAACTAAATTTGAGAAACAAGCAATACAAAGCAATATATTACTTCTTCTATTGAACTGAACGCGTTGCAGAGCAATAAGTGCAACGAGTTAACCCGTTAAAGTCTGGCGACCATAGCGAGGTGGCCCCACTCCTTCCCATCCCGAACAGGACAGTGAAACACCTTAGCGCCGATGATAGTGCAGATTACCTGTGTGAAAGTAGGTCATTGCCAGACCCCCATTAGTAGTAAAGACGTAGTAAACAAAACCCCCGTACTCGAAAGAGGCGGGGGTTTTGTTTTGGGTGGAAGAAAAAGAATGGAAGGTTTTGTTGTAAAAAATACTCGATCTCACCCTTGTTTGTAAGTCTTGGTCTATCTCTGTCCATGTTAGAATTAAGCTTGTTGCTCTGCTCAAGGATTTAACTCATGTCTGGTAATACACTTGGTTTGTTATTTACGGTGACGTCTTTCGGTGAGAGTCATGGTGCGGGAATTGGCTGCATCGTTGATGGTTGCCCGCCAGGCATGGATTTGAGTATTGAAGATATTCAGGCTGAATTAGATCGGCGTAAACCGGGTACTTCACGGCATGTGACTCAGCGTAAAGAGCCAGATACGGTAGAGATTTTATCTGGCATTTATGAAGGAAAAACTACGGGCACACCGATTGCATTGTTGATTCGTAATCAAGATCAGCGCAGTCAAGATTACGGTAAAATTGTGGAGACATTCCGCCCAGGCCACGCAGATTACACTTACTGGCATAAGTACGGTATTCGAGACCCTCGCGGCGGCGGGCGCTCGTCTGCACGCGAAACTGCGGTACGCGTTGCCGCTGGTGCAATCGCTAAAAAATGGCTACGGGAGAAATACGGTATCGAAATTCGTGGCTATATGAGTAAACTTGGCGAATTAGAGATTCCATTCAATAGCTGGGATGAGGTAAACGGCAACGCCTTCTTTGCACCGAATGCAGGAATGGTGCCGCAGCTTGAAGACTATATGGATGCGATTCGTAAAGAACGCGATTCAGTAGGCGCGCAAATCACTGTAGTGGCTGAGCATGTGCCGGTGGGCTTGGGTGAGCCAGTATATGATCGCCTTGATGCAGAAATTGCTTATGCCATGATGAGTATTAATGCGGTAAAAGGCGTTGAAGTTGGCGCGGGCTTTGCAAGTATCGCGCAAAAAGGCTCGGTACATTGCGATGAGCTTACACCAACGGGTTTTGCAAGCAATCATGCTGGTGGTATTTTGGGTGGCATTTCTACTGGGCAAGATATTGTGGTTAATTTGGCGGTTAAGCCTACCTCTAGTATTGCCCAAGAGCGTAACTCGATTGATAAAGAGGGCAATCCAGTGCTAATGGCAACTACAGGGCGGCATGACCCGTGCGTGGGCATTCGTGCCACACCGATTGCTGAGGCGATGTTGGCCTTAGTGTTGATTGATCATGCTTTGCGTCATCGTGCCCAGTGTGGTGATGTAAAAGTGGGTACCCCACAGATTCCTGCTAAAAGGATTTAATCATGCTAAAAGGATTGGCACTTGTTGTTTTATTATTAAGTGGCTGCGCTACACCGCCGTTTTTGGCTTCGGTCAGCGTGCGGCATACTTTGGCGAGTGCCCCTGCTGCGCATAAATTTACCTTTGAGCGCGATGCCTCACAAGTGCAAAGCTTAGCTCAGCGTGATTTTGAAGAAGACGTATCTGCCGAGCTAATGAGTAAGGGCTATGTGTATGTGCCGAATATGAGTGCGGCAGATTGGTTGGTGCGCTTGCAGTATCAGGTGGATGGCGGTAAAACGATTACCTCGCAAGAGCCTATTTGGGGAACGGTAGGTTTTAGTACTTACTATCGCCGAGTTTCTACCTCAAATGGTGTGGTTTTAGTGCCTTATACCCAGGCAGAGAATGGTATTGTTGGTAGCCGCCCCGTGAGTGACACCGTTTTTAGCCGGCAGTTAAATTTAGATATCTTGGATAAAAAGGATTTGGCAGCTGGGCGCTTTGCTAAAGTGTTTGAAGGCAGAGCGATCAACCGTAGCCGAGATGATGCCATTGAGCCTGCCGTGCCTTGGCTTATTCGGGCGCTATTTGAGCAGTTTCCAGGTGTTTCTGGCTCTACACGTGAAGTTAAAATTATTTTGCCAGAGCAATAATTGATTGATTTACGCAAGTCTCAAATAAAAGATGCTCGGTACTTTAAACGCCGTACATTTTATGCCATTCATGGTTGGGCATCTTTTTGTTAACGAAATAGACGCTTGCGCACTCAGCATCATTCATTAAATCGGAAAGTCCTGTGACACCTGAACAATATTGTGAAGATAAAGCCGCAAAAAGTGGCTCTAGTTTTTATTATAGCTTTCGATTTTTGCCATTAGAGCAAAGGAAAGCCATTACCGCTTTATATGCTTTTTGCCGTGAAGTGGATGACGTGGTGGATGAGTGCCATGAAGAAGCAGTGGCTAGAACTAAATTGGCATGGTGGCGCAGTGAAATTGATCAGCTATTTGCAGGCTCGCCCCAGCATCCAGTAACTAAAGCGTTATTAACAGCAATTAAGCAGTACGATTTGCAACGTGAGTTATTTATAGAAATCATCGACGGTATGGAGATGGATCTAGATATGGCTCGTTATAATAGCTTTAAAGATTTGCAATTGTATTGCTACCGAGTAGCCTCAGTTGTTGGGCAAATGGCGGCGCAAATCTTTGGCTTTACCGATCGTGGTACGCTTAAATATGCCCATGATTTGGGTCTAGCGTTTCAATTGACTAATATCATTCGTGATGTGGGTGAAGACGCGCGTCGCGGCCGCATCTATTTGCCGGTCACTGAATTACAACAATTTAATGTGCCCGCTGCTGATATTCTAGCTTGTCGTGATACCCCTGAATTTAGAGCGTTAATGGATTTCCAAATAGAGCGTGCTGAGCAATATTACGCGCAAGCAATGAGTCAATTACCTGAGGTAGATAAAAAACAGCAGCGCACCGGCTTGGTTATGGCGGCTATTTATCGTGCCACGCTAAAAGAAATTCAAAAAGATGGTGTGGGGAAGGTATTGAATCAGCGTATTTCTTTAACGCCAATTCGTAAATTATGGCTGGCTTGGAAAACGTGGTGGTTTTAAATAAAAAATTATCCGTAGCGGTATTGGGAGGTGGCTACGCCGGTATGGCAGCTGCCGCTGAGTTAGCTAGCCTAGGGGTTAAAGCCAGCGTCTTTGAAGCCGGTAAAGTCTTAGGCGGACGGGCAAGACGGGTGGAGTTAGCCGGCCAGTCTTTTGATAACGGCCAGCATCTTGTGATTGGTGCGTATACCGAATTACTAGCCATGATGGCCAAAGTGGGCGTGGATTACGAGGCGGCTTTTTTGCGCATGCCAATGGAGCTGGTGGTGGAGCCGGGCTTTCGTTTGGCTTGCCCAAAGCTCCCTGCGCCTTTGCATTTGGCCGTTGGCCTGATTTTTGCCCAAGGCTTAACTTGGGCAGAACGCTTTGCTTTACTACGGGCGATTCGAGGAGCACAAGCGGCGAATTGGCAATTGGTCGAGGATGTAAGCGTTAGCCGCTGGCTAGTAGACCAAAGCCAGCCTAAGGTGTTAATTAGCCGTTTTTGGCAACCCCTAACCGTGGCGGCTTTAAATACACCGCTTGAGCTGGCGTCTGCACAGGTTTTATTGAATGTGCTTAGAGATAGCTTGGGTGGTGCACGGGCCGCTTCAGATTTATTACTGCCTAAGATCGATTTCTCTGCTTTGTTTCCCGATGCGGCAGAGCGTTTTATTCAGCAGCGAGGTGGGCAGGTTTATCGTTCACGTCGGATTAGTCAGCTAGCAAAAACGCCTGAAGGTTGGCGTTTGGATGGAGAGGCTGAGTGCTTTGATGCCGTTATCTGTGCATTACCACCCTATGGATTAGCGCCTGTGCTGGCTACGCTGCCGCAGCTAAAGGCTTTTGGGGATTGGATCTATCAGCCGATTGTTACGGTTTATTTGCAATACGATCAAAGCACGCGGCTAGCCAGACCCATGCAGGGCTTGAGCGATTCGCTAGCGCAGTGGGTGTTTGATCGTGGCTTTACTCACGGCATGGATGGTTTGATTGCGGTAGTGATTTCAGCCACTGGCTCGCACCAGTTTTTGCCACAGGAAGAGCTGGCAGCGGCGGTAGTGGCGGAGCTGCATCAGCGTTTAGCATTGCCTGCTGATGTTATATGGCAGCGGGTAATTACAGAAAAGCGCGCTACCTTTGCTTGCACTCCCTCTATGCAGCGGCCAAGTAATCAAACGGCGGAGCGCGGCTTTTGGTTAGCAGGGGACTACACTAGGGGATTGGCTGGTTGCGGTGATTACCCAGCAACCCTAGAGGGGGCGGTAAGAAGCGGGGTGGCTGCGGCGCAGGGTGTGGTTCAAGAGTTAATAATTAAAATAATGGAGGAATGACATGGGTGATTGGAAAAACTATCAGGCACCGGTTGGTGCATTTCGAAGCCGTGTGATTTTAGTGACAGGTGCAGGGCAGGGTATTGGTGCCGCAGCGGCTTTGGCGTTGGCTGAATACGGAGCAACCGTGATTCTGCTGGGCCGTAATGAGAAAAAACTCGCTAAAGTTTACGATGAGATTGAAGCTGCGGGCTATCCGCAACCAGCAGCGATTCCCTTTGATTTGGCGAAATCGGGCGAGGCAGAAATTGCACAGATGGCGGTGCTTATTCAAAAAGAATTTGGCCGTTTGGATGGCATCTTGCATTGTGCAAATGGCTTTAGCCATTTGTCACCCTTGGCCAATCAAAAAATGGACGAGTGGATGGACATGTTCAAAGTGAACGTCGCCGCCCCATTTGTGTTGAATCGCGCGCTATTCCCGTTGCTTAAAGCTGCGCCTGATGCCAGTATTTTGCTGCTGGGTGAAACGCATGCATTTGCGCCAAATGCGTATTGGGGTGGGTATAGTGTGAGCAAAGTTGGGCAAAAAAACCTGGTGGAGATCGCGGCTTCTGAGTGGGATAGTATGGAAAACCTGCGGATTAATCTCTTAGTGCCGGGCCCGATTCAATCGCCATCGCGCTTAAAAACGCACCCAGGTGAAACACGCGAAAGCTTGCCGCCTACTGAATCCATCTTACCGGCGATTTTGTACTGGATGGGCGACGCTAGCCGTGGGCAGAGCGGTCAAACTCTGCAACTCGTAAGTGAAATGTAAAAAACTTGGTAGGTGGGGAACTTGCTAGCGATTATTTGATCCTAGTCACAGTGCTATAGCTTGTAGTGCTTCTTCATCCCCTTAGTGCCCCACCGTAGTGGGGCTTTTTTTTGCAGGTTGAGTATTTTTAGTGTAAAGAAAATCACCCCAAGAGGCTATTTTCTTTACATCAAATAGATCTTATTTGCCGAAATATTTGCTGTAGATTTTTTGGTAAGAGCCATCTGCTTTTACATCAGCGAGGCCTTTGTTTAATTTGGCAAGTAGTGCAGCATTGCCTTTTTTAACCGCAATGCCGTAAAACTCTTTATCAAAGCTGGTGTCATCAATGAGCTTAAAGCCTGAATTTGGATTGTTGATGAGGTAGTTTTTTACCACGCTATTATCACCAATCACAGCATCCACGCCACCGGCTTTTAATTCTTGCAATGCCAATACGATGGTTTCAAAGCGACGGATATTGGTATTTGCTTTGCCGAAATGCTTTTGCGCAACGATATCACCCGTCGTACCGTTTTGTACTGCCATTTTTTTTGTTTTAAGATCTGCTAATTTAGCCACAGGGCTTTTTGCAGAAACGACGATCAATTGCTTGGCTTCAAAGTAAGGTGCAGTGAAATCCATTGATTTTTGGCGTTCTGGGGTAATGGTTACCGCAGCAATAACGATATCGCGTTCGCCATTATTTAAGCCAGCAAACAGGCCTTCCCAAGGGGTATTGATCACTTTAATGGGCAGGCCAGCTTTAGCCGCAACCGCATGGATTAAATCAGCATCAAAACCTTCGACTTCTTGTTTTTTATTTAAAATCTCGAACGGAGCAAAGGTGGCATCCGTGCCAACAGCCAGTGTGCGTTCGGCAAATGCAGGAGCAGCAATCAGGCTGGCGGTCACTAAAGCAGCAAATAACTTACGTAGGTTTTTCATTAATCCATCCTTGTTCATGAGTTTAATAGCATTACGAAACGGGCGATGTCAGTCAATGCTGAGCTTCGCCAATTGCATCATAAATTTTACCGATTATGGCTTTTACTCCATTGCCACGCGATGCAGACAAAAAGCGAGTAAGCCCTAGTGATATCAGCCATGACTCGCAATCAAAAGCCTGAATCTCTGTGCGGGTTTTTCCTTGGTAGGCGGCGATCAGGAGCACCAGCAGCCCTTTAACGATACGTGATTCACTATCAGCAGCCAGTTGTATCTGCGCTTGTTGCCAGCCTATGGTGAGCCATGCCGTACTTTCACAGCCCACAATGCGATTGGCGTCGTTAAGCTCGCTGGTAGGTAAGGGAGGCAAATCGCGTGCCAATTGCACCAGCAGGCGATTTTTCCCCTCCCAGCCGTGGGCACCTGCTAGTTTGCGCTCTATTTCTGCTTTATTCATGCTAATAATTCCAATGTTTCGCTCAGAGCAGCAAGGAGCGTATCAATATCGTTGTGGGTGTTATACGCAGCAAAAGAGGCGCGTAATGTGCCTGATAGCCCAAGGCTAGCCAGTAAAGGCTGAGCACAGTGATTACCTACCCTTACGGCAATCTCTCGGGCGTCTAAAAATTGGGCGACGTCGTAAGGGTGGGCGTGGGTAAAGGCCATTGATACAACAGGGCCTTTTTGTAGGGCGTTACCAATAAGGCGTATGCCCTCGATTTGGCTGAGACCTAGCTCTAATTGCAGCCGCAATAAATGTTCATGCTGGGCAATGGCGACGCGGTCTTGTGCTTGTAACCAATCTAGCGCAGCGGCAAAACCAATCGTCTGGGCAATGGCGGGCGTGCCTGCTTCAAAACGTGCGGGGGCTTCGGCATAGCTGGTTTGGCTAAATGAAACACGCTCTATCATTTCGCCACCACCTTGCCAAGGTGGCATGCTGCTTAATATTTCGCTGCGTGCCCATAAAGCCCCGATACCTGTTGGGCCGTAGGCTTTATGGCTGGAAAACACATAAAAATCGGCGTTGAGCGCTTGCACGTCGATGATTTTATGCGCCACCGCTTGCGCGCCATCGACCAATACCTTGGCGCCATAGTGATGAGCGCTGTTAATGAGTTCGGCAATGGGGAGTTCGCTGCCAATTGCATTAGAAATATGCGTAAGGCCAACCAGCTTGGTTTTATTGGAGAGTAGCGAATGAAAATGTTCAAGATCTAAGCTGCCATCGCGTAATAACTGAATCGGCTTGATGACGGCGCCGCAGCGCGTGGCCAACATTTGCCATGGCACAATATTAGCGTGGTGCTCTAAGGTGCTGAGTAAAATCTCATCGCCTGCTTGCAAATTTGCCGCGCCCCAGCTATGAGCAACTAAATTGATAGCTTCGGTGGCCCCACGGGTGAAAACGATTTCATTGCTGGAACGGGCATTAAGAAAATGCGCTACGCTGCTTCTGGCGTTTTCAAAGGCATCGGTTGCGGCAACAGCAAGCCGGTGTGAGCCACGATGCACATTGGCATTGGCAGTTTCATAGAAATGACGCTCAGCATCCAAAACCTGCAGCGGTTTTTGAGTGGTGGCTGCATTGTCGAGGTAAATAAGTGCTGGTGTACGCGCCAGTAAAGGAAACTGGGCACGTAGTGCGTAGGCATCAAACATGGCGGCTCAAAGTCGATATGGGAAGGGATTGTAGCGTGCAAGCGGGCTATAACGCACGCCCATCCTACGGGATAGTATTTACTGGCTGAGTTTACGCGCTAATTCATCCGTCACAAAGAGGCGGCAGGATGCAAATTATTTATAGGGGAAACAATTGTTTAAGTTCGCGCTTTTACTTGGAGCGGCCATTTTTTAAATTCAACCCACTGAGTGTTTTTTATCACTAAAGTTGTGAGTCTGCATACGCATGGTTTAAGCTTTGCTCTTTGCCCATCTCTTTTCGCAAATCTCCTATGACCACTTCCTTTTCTGCTGCTCCTCCCTATAAACAAGCCGTGTCCGCACTGATTGTGATTCATACACCTGATCTACAGGTATTGCTCTTGGAGCGGACTGATTTTAATGAAGCTTGGCAGTCGGTTACAGGAAGCCGAGAGGGGGAAGAGTTACTGGGGCAAACGGCACGCCGTGAAGTGTTTGAAGAAACAGGGATAGATACGCAGCTGTATAAATTACGCGATTGGCAGCAAAGTCACGATTTCGAAATTTTTGAAATCTGGCGTCATCGCTATGCACCAGGCACAACGCATAATACCGAACACGTTTTTAGCCTAGAAGTGCCATTCACACTGGATATTGCTCTTGCTACTAGCGAACACCGGCGGTTTAAATGGGTGGGTTGGATACAAGCGGCTGAAATGGTGTTTTCTCCATCCAATGCCGATGCGATTCGCAGCTTGCCAGAGCGATGCGGGCATTAATTGGCTGATTGGATAGAACCCCTAGCAGGGGTTTAAACTTGGTCTATCAGCCATTTTTTTAGCATGCTGTGCAGCTGCAAAGGGATGATGGGCTTGGCAAGATGGTCATTCATGCCGACGGCTATACAGGTTTTTTTGTGTGATTCTAACGCATCGGCTGTGAGAGCAATTACGGGCGTGCTATCGCCCCTGGCGCGCATTTGCCGAGTAGCTTCTAGGCCATCTAATATCGGCATTTGCAAATCCATGAGTACTAAATCATAGTGGTGGCTAAGCAGCTTATTCAGAGCTTCCTCACCGTTATTTGCCTCATCACACGTTATTTTTACCAGTGATAGTAGCTCTCGGGCCACTAAGCGGTTAATGGCGACATCATCGACAACCAGCACATGTTTGCCAGCAAAGGTGAGGGTTTGTTCCGCGTCGCTTGAGTTGGCAGATGTGTGCATTTGGTCAGGTGCGAGAGGTAAATTTAGGGTGAAACTAAATTGGCTACCAATGCCAAGCTGGCTTTTGACTGTAATATCGCCCCCCATGAGTGCCACCAGTTTTTTACTGATGGATAACCCAAGCCCTGTGCCGCCAAAGCGGCGAGTCGTGGAGTTGTCTGCTTGGCTAAAAGGCTGAAATAGGCGCTGGATTTGCTCCGTAGTCATGCCAATTCCTTGATCTCTGACGGCAAAAGTGAGCTGGGTATTATGACTATAGAGCTCTAAATGTATTTCGCCTTGTTGGGTGAATTTAATGGCATTGCCGAGTAAATTAATTAATACCTGCGTTAAACGTAAGGCATCACCTTTGCGCCATTCTAATAATTGCGCAGGGATATTCAATTTAAGCAGCAGCCCTTTTTCTTCCGCTCTAAATTGTAAAAGCGACATCACTTGGTTCATGATGCGGCGGCAAGAAAAAACCTCGTTTTCTAGCTCTAGACGATCTGCTTCAATTTTAGAAAAATCGAGAATATCGTCAATCAATGCAATCAGTGTATTAGTGGATTGGGTAAGCTTTAGCAGGTAATCTTGTTGTTTTTCATTCAGCTCGGTGTGCTTAAGTAGGTGTGCAATGCCGTGAATGGCATTCATCGGTGTACGAATTTCATGCGACATATTGGCTAAAAATGCGCTTTTGGCACGCGTGGCGGCTTCGGCGGCTTCTCTGGCGCTATTAAGCTCGGTCACATCCATCATGGTGGTTTCGATATGGCTGGGCTCGCCATCGGTGTTGTAAAGTAGGCGGCTGGTGGTGAGCGCATCCAGAATTTTCCCGTTGCGGTGGCGAATTTTAATGGCGTAGCGGCTCACTCTTCCGTGCTTTAACACCATCTCTTGGAGTTGGTTACGCTCTTGTGGGTTGGAAAAAAAGTTAAGCGAGGGCTCGCCTAATACATCTTCAGAGCTATCTGCACCAAGGATATTGAGCATAGCGGTATTGATGGCGAGAATTTTCCCACTTACTAGCTCAGTTTTTAAATAGCCAGTGAGCATGCTTTCCACGATGGCCCTAAAGCGTGATTCGCTTTCTCTGAGGGCTTTTTCGATGCGGTTTCTTTCTGCCAGTTCGTTTTCTAAATCTTGGTTTACGGTGCTGAGCTCTTGGGTGCGAATAGTGACGCGGTTTTCTAGCTCATCGTAAAGGCGTGCGTTTTCTATTGAAATGGCCGCCTGAGTGGCAAGGGCAAGGATGACTTCTTGTCGAGCAGGGGTAAAGGTGCCCGCAGCCAATGGGTTTTCTAAGTAGTAAACACCTAATAACACCCCTTGCTTAATGATAGGACCACTGAGTAAGGACTTTACGCGGGTGCTATGCACATAGGGGTCGCGCTGGAAGCGCTCATCTAAACTCGCATCATCGAGGGCCACCGTTTCTTGTGTCCGCCATACATATTGCAAAATGGAGGCTGCGACCGGTAGGCTGCGGCTATTTTTATGCCGAACAATAATGGTGTCATTTTCGATAATCCCCACTGTTTTGAGTCGTGGTTGTGCATCTTCTGCCAAGATCAACGCACCCATCGTGGCGCCAGCGCTCTCAATCATTAATTCGGTTAGTCTTAGCAGTAGTGGGTCAAGTGCAATTTCGCTGGCAATGGCTTGCGTGGCTTTTAATACTCCAGCGGAAGAGAGCGCTCTGCCACTAAGCGTATCCTCCTCGGGCGGGATGAGTTGCCAAACGCTGCTAAATTCATGCCGCAGTGATTTGGCTAAGCCTTTGGCTCCCCAGTGTTGCAGGCTGAGGGTTGCCTCTCTTAAATGATGAGTGGCGTAAATAGGAAACCCATGGTTAATCCATAATTTACAGGTTTGAATTTCACCCAGTGCCACATCTTGGATAAAGCCTTGGTTGCGGGCTGCTGCGGTGGCTTGGTGGCAATGACGTAGTGCTATTTCGTGCTGCCCTTGCAAGAGTGCGATTTGCGCATCGAGCATCAAGAGTTTGTGGGCGAAGTTGGCAGGGCAATCTAGGCTCCATAAGGCGAGTTGCTCACGTAATGCCTGAATTTCTTGAGTTTGCTTAGCATTGGGTGCGTTGGCACTTAAGCCCATGGCGAGTAGCCAATGTGCATCAAAATTAGAAATAAACCCCATGATGTAACGGCAAAGAACCAAGCCTTGGCGGGCATGATGAATCACTTCCTCATAGCGGCCAGCAAACAGCATCCGTTGTGCATGGTAGATGTGATAAAAACATAGCGATGAGCGCTTGTCCCCTTGCTCACACTCCTGCACAAATTGCCTATCTGTAAGACTGTGGCTATCCCAATCCTCTGTAGTAAAAGCCGTCACCGAGATGCGTAATGCCTGTAGTGTATCGATAGCCCATTGGTTTTTATTGGCAATGCATGTTTGTAGGGTTTGCTCGATGCGCTCGTTTAATTTTGCCAGTGGCAGACCGCTGATAAAACGGTGCAGTACATCGGCGCAATATAGGTAGCCGATGAATTGCTGATCGCCAGTCATGAGACCCGCATTGATGCTGTCTTGAATGAGCGGCAATGAATCGTGCAGTGGCTTAACCCAAGGCAAACAACCCACCGCGTAGGGCCAGCCGGTTCTACATTTAAGTGCCAGCCCATCTAATGGCTGGATAAGCTGATAGCCTAGGCTGGCAAATTCAAAGCCACGCTGGCATTGGCCAAAGAGCGAGCCAAGTAAAACGCCAAAGGTGCCATAACCTTTACAAATCTCTATGGAGTTGCCGTGCTCTAAGGCCGTAAGCACCATGCGGGAAATAATAAAGGGGTAGTAACTAGGATTGCCAAATGAAGTGGCGGTATCTAAGTTAAGCAGGGTTTTTTGAATTAACCGTTGGCAGGGGTCGCTTAATAGCGGTAGTTGGAGCAAATCACTGGGAAGGCGGTTTGCCATGCGGGCTTCGATTTGCTGCAAAATATTTTGGAAAGCAGCTTCTGGGTCTTGTGGCCAAGCGAGGCCCAGTAGCTCCAAAGCCTCACGCCCCGCCTCTATCGCGCCTTGATAATCGGCGCTCAGCGTTTTGCCAATAATTAATAGGTTTTGAAATTCGGCTTTTTCAAGCACGCTATGTAAGCGTGGCATCGTGGCTAAAATAATGGCCTCTGATGTGGCTAAATCACCGGATAAAAATGCGGCTTGGGCTTGGGTGTAGTTTAGACGGACCAGTAGCGGGTAGTCGCCTTGCCAAAAGTTTTCATTATCAAGTAGGCGTTGTGCATTGCCCGTAAAGAGCTTGGCACTGGCATGGGCAGCTAAGCCGATGGCTTTGTCGGCTGCCTGTAAAAACAAATGCGCCAAAATACGATTTTGTTCAGGGTTTTGCGCGAGGAGTACCGCATTTAAGCCCGCACTCAATTGCTGCACGATAATAAACAAATGCTCTTGTAAGGCGGAGCCTTCGTGCTGGCTCATTAGGTGATAGGCGATGCGTAGGTGTGTGTCTTCTTGCTCGGTTTTATTGAGAATGGAATAGGCGGCTTGCTGTACACGATCGTGCATAAAACGAATTTGCTTGGGCTTGCCTGCATCATTGGGGATTTCTGTCATGAGTTCGGCTTGGCGTAAAATCGTTAAGCTGTCTTGCGTGACGCTGCTGCTAAGCCCTGTGATGTTGGATAAATCGGCTAGGTGGCAGGTATTGCCAAAGCAGGCTGCCGAGCTGACTAATTGCTGCACATGGTTGGGTAGACGGTGGAGCTGTTCAATCACCAGCTCAACGACGTTTTCTGCCACATTAAAGGTGGCCAGTAGGGGGATGTCCCAGGCCCATAGGCGAGTGCTCCGATCCCAGCAAATCAGCTCTTCATCGACTAATGTGCGTAGCAATTTGCCAATGAAAAAGGGATTGCCACCGGTTTTTCTATGGATAAGGCTGGCTAATGGCATGGTGTGATCTGCTAAGTGCAACACATCATTAAGCAGATTATTGACTTGCTCGACAGTGAGCGGTGCAAGCTCAATAAAGGTGCAGCGTACATTTTGAGTACGCCATTCTGCCTGTGCCAATAGTAAAGCATGGCCTTGGTTGACTTCAGTGTTTCTATAGGCCCCAATTAATAATAAATTTTTATTATGGCTATTGGTGAGTAATTGGCCCATTAAATCTAAGCTGGCAGGATCGGCCCATTGTAAATCGTCTAAAAACAATACTAAGGGTGATTTAGCTTGGCAAATGCCTTGGATAAAATTTACTAGGGTTTTGTTATAGCGATGGCGTAATTCCGCGGGGCCAAGCTCAGCCACGGGCGGCTGAGGGCCAAGCAGCCATTGCAGAGCGGGAATGGCATCAATCAGAATTTGGGCATTGCTACCAACAGATTCTAAAACGCGGCGTTGCCATTGCTCTGGATTTGGCTCGGCCAGCCATTGCCTCACTAATTTATCAAAGGCGCTAGATAGTGCTGCATAGGGAATGCTGCGCTGGAATTGATCGAACTTGCCTTCGATAAAAAAACCATCCGACATAATAATGTCAGGGCGTAGTGACTGAACCAGCGCGCTCTTACCTATGCCTGAATATCCAGCGATTAGCACCACTTCCGTAGCTTGTGTGCGGCTGCGGGAAAAGGCATCTAAAAGACTAAGCCGCTGCTGGTCGCGGCCATAAAGGGTGTTGGAGGGGTGCAGTACGCCTGGCTCATCATCTTCTCCAAGTGGAAAAAGTGCGGTTTGGCCATTGCTTAGCCGCTCGGTGCAGCGTTGTAAGTCATTAGCTAAACCTGCTGCGGTGTAATAGCGCTTCTCGGGGATTTTTTCGAGTAGCTTCATAATGATGGCGGACAGGGCGGGGGGGTATCCGATATTTCGCTGGGTGAGGTCGGTATTTTGGCTAGGTGTGCATGGATTAACGACAGCGTGTCGTTGCTATTAAAAGGCAGCTGGCCGGTAAACATGCGGTAGCAAATAACGCCCAATGTGTAGAGATCACTGCGTGGATTAACGTCTGAGCGTAAACGCCCCGTTTGTTCGGGAGAGAAATATGCTGCGCGATGTATTTGTGGGTCGGCTTCGCCGCCATCTGCCATGCCAACAAAGTGTACGGTATGGTCGGGCGCAATAATGATGTGGTCTGGCCAAAGCCTGCCGTGGGGTTTGCCACAAGCGTGCAGAGCGGCGAGCGCTTGGGCTATGGCGGTAGTACGTTGCAGCTTTCTGGCGAGCGTAATGGCTAATTGTAAGGTGGTGCTGGGGCTATGTCCTGCTTCATTCATTAAGTCTTCAAGGGTGCGGCCAGGGCAATCCTCTAGTACCAACACCATGGATGCGCCGTGCTTGAATAGATCGAATACTTGTGGGGTATGTTTGGTGTGAATTTGTTCGAGTAATTCACGTTCAACCGTGAGGGCGATGCTCGCTCGGGGTAGGGCTTGAATACGTAAAAGACATGGCGTGCCATCACTACGAGCGCCGCGATGCATACTGCCTGTCTTGTCTTGATAAAGCGTGCTCTTTAGACTGTAGCCAGGGATGTTCACTCTTACTCCAAGCGAAAAATATTTAGATCAATGTGATCTTGTGTTGGGTGAGTGTCCCAAAGCCTGTGTGCGTTATATTGTACGGATATCGTAGAAATTGAATTTCCTAGGGCGGATAAATTCGCGCCCTAGGGAAAAATAATCACCCTTGAAGAGCCGTACTCGTTGCAAAAAAATGCCTTACTAATAGATTTAGGGCGCAGTTTTGCCGTCATTAATAAAGGCCCTAGCAGCCTGTCGGACTTAAGACTGATCTACTACGGAAAAGCCGGATTTGGCCATATTTCACGCATTTTCTCGTTGAATAGCCAGCTATTCGCCTCAAAAACCCGCGAAATCAGTCTCAAACCGGCCTTTCCCTCGCTACGATCGCGTAAGCCCGACAGGCTGCTAGCAGCCTGTCGGGCTTAGCATCAGTCAGCTGCAAAATCACCTGATCGGCCTATATTTCACTAGATTTTTGACCAATAAATCGTCATTGGCGCTGCAAATCCGGCAAAATCTGGTCTCGGCCATGCGATTTTTCGCTTCGACCGTCTAAGTCCGACAGGCTGCTAGCTTGTGTGTCTCAACCATCTGCGGTGATTTTTAGTACTAATTCGCGTAGTACACGGTTGGCGTCTTCATTGGCTACTTGGCAGGTGCCGGCATTTTCGTGGCCGCCGCCGCCATACTCCAACATCAGCTCTCCAATATTGGTTTGTGAGCTACGATTAATAATCGATTTCCCAGTGGCATATACCGTATTTTGTTGATGCAAGCCCCACAGCATATGAATGGAAATATTGCATTGCGGATAAAGCGCATAAATCATAAAGCGATTGGTGGCAAAAATAGTTTCTTCATTTCTTAAATCAAGCACCACTAAATTATCGTAAATACGGCTGCAACTAGTGAGCTGCTCTTTGGCTTGTGGGGCGTGTTCAAAATAAACTTCAATTCTTTCCTGAACATCAGGCAACGCTAAAATATCTTCAATGCCGTGGCTGCCGCAGTATTTAATTAAATCCATCATGAGTTGATAGTTGGAAATTCTAAAGCTTTTAAAGCGGCCCAGCCCCGTGCGAGCATCCATTAAGTAATTGAGGAGCACCCAATTTCTAGGCGTAAGAATTTCTTCGCGGGTAAATTCAGCTGAGTCAGCTTTATCTACGGCAAGCATCATTTCATCACTAATATTGGGGAAAACACTTTTCCCGCCGTAATAGTCATAAACCACACGGGCAGCGGAAGGTGCCTTAGGGTCGATAATATGGTTTGCTTTTTCGCCCACGGTGCGAATTGTTTCGGAAAGGTGATGATCAAACGATAAAAAAGCACCAGGCACATAGGGTAAATTAGTGGTGATATCGTGGGCAGTGACCGCGATCTTGCCATCCTGCATATCTTTAGGGTGCACAAATAAAATATCGTCGATCATCTCTAATTCAGTAAGTAGCACCGCGCAGACAAGACCATCAAAATCGCTGCGGGTAACGAGGCGGTATTTTTGTTCTGACATGGTGCTATTTCCTTCGGGGATTAAGACGGTTGTTTAATGACCGACATTGCTGTTGCTACCACGCTCGCAATATCGCTGGCATTGGTAGGAATCAACATGGTATTGCCTTCTTTTGCAATATTGGCAAAGGCCGCTACGTATTGCTCAGCTACTTTTAAATTAACAGCTTCATGCCCACCGGGCTGGCGGATGGTTTGCGCCACCATATGAATGGCTTCTGCAGTGGCTTTCGCTACTAGACGAAGTGCTTCGGCCTCACCTTCTGCCTGATTGATCGCCGATTGTTTTTGGCCTTCAGACGCATTGATGGCGGCTTGGCGCTCACCTTCTGAGCGTTGGATAGAGGCTTCACGCTGGCCTGTGGCAAGATTGATCTGCTCTTGCTTTACCCCTTCAGATTGTGCAATGCGGCCACGTTTTTCACGCTCGGCGGTAATTTGCTGCTGCATGGAGTGCAAAATTTCTTTAGGTGGGGTTAAGTCTTTGATTTCGTAACGTAAGACTTTAACACCCCAGCTGCGGGCTGCCTCATCTAAGGCGCTGACGACTGCCGCATTAATGTCATCACGCTCTTCAAAGGTTTTATCTAGTTCTAGCTTACCAATCACAGAGCGCAGTGTGGTTTGGGCCAATTGCATAATGGCCATGACGTAATCGGATGTGCCATAAGAGGCCAGTTTAGGATCGGTTACTTGGTAGTAAAGTAGGCCATCAACTTGCAGCTGGGTGTTGTCCCGTGTAATGCAAATTTGTGATGGCACATCGAGTGGAATCTCTTTTAACGATAAATTGTAAGCAATTCGATCTACAAATGGCACGATAAAACTTAAACCTGGTTGCAAAACAGCATGAAACTTACCCAGCCGCTCCACAATCATCGCGTGCTGCTGCGGCACTACTTTGAAAGTTTTAGCGACAAAAATGACTGCAATAAATAAAAAGATAACAGGAAAACCGAATTCCATTAGGGGTGCCTCAGAGGTGAATGGTTAAGTGTGAGAGAGTTGCCATGTGTTGCAATGATAATGTACTCATCTAAGCCCGTTGGCGTATCTGCTGTCAGCTCGGCATCCCACAGTGTGCCACGATAGCGAACGCGAGCACGACGCTCTCCTTGCCATTCCACAATTGTTACATGTTGACCAATATCGCTGCTGATTTCCTCGGGCGGTGGCGTGCGTGTACTTTGCCAGTGTTTCAGTACGGCAACGGCAAGTAAGCTTACTAGCGCCGCCGTAATGGCCTGTATGGTGAAAGTAAGCCCAAAAAAAGCCATTCCTGCTGCGCTGAGCAGGCCAAGGGCGATTGCGAGTAAGTAAAAAGTGCCAGTCAGCATTTCAAATCCGGCAAGCAGTAATGCAGCAATTAGCCAGAGTGTTTGTAAACTCATCACGCCTTATCTTATTGATATGAATAAGTGATTCGGTATAGCTGAAATACCTAGGCTCTGGCAAGCAGCAAGGAAGTATTCCATCAGTTCTTTTATGGAAAACAGACAGTTTTTTGCTTTTTTATTACGTTGAGCTTTGTAGTATGCGTAAGGAATATGACGAGGTGATGTGAAGTGGGGTGTAAAAGAGGTATGCCTGCATTGTCAATTAGCCAAAATTGTCAGGTGGCAGCGGCAGCTCGCCGCGCCCCTGAGTTTTTCTGCTAAACGTAGAGGCCGCCGTCTAAGATCTGTTATGGATTTAGGTGGCTTAAAGGTAGGTTGGTGGTGTTTTTGAATTCTTTGAGAACAAAGCTCGATTTGATATCGGCAATGCCGGGGTGCTGGAGTAGCTGGCCCATCACAAATTTAGAGAAGTGCGTCATGTCTTCAAAGTAAACCTGCAGCAAATAATCCATTTCGCCAGTCATGGCGTAGCAATTTACGACTTCTGGCCAATCTTGAATGGCAGCCACAAATTCTTGCAGATGGCTATGGCCGCGTTTTTCTAAAGAAACGCGAATAAATGCCTGCAAACCGAGGCCAATTAAAAGTGGATCCAAAAGTGCAACATATTTGCGAATCACGCCACTATCTTCGAGCTGTTTGAGCCTGCGCAAACAAGGTGAAGGTGATAAAGCGATGATTTCAGCGAGTTCTACATTGCTCAAACGGCCATGTAACTGAAGCTCGTTAAGAATTTTAATATCAGTCCTATCTAGTTCCATGGTGTTTTCTCCCCTTGTTTTATGTTTAATTGGCGTTAAATTGCATAAATATTTATTTTATTGGCATTTTAGAAATAAAATTGCTCTACACTTTTTGTAGAATGGAAAGCTAGTGTAGAACAGTTGCTGTGAAAAATACCATTAGGAGAAGTCTTGTGTATACCGATGAAGCAGCAACCCTCAGGCCAGACATGCAAATGTCCACACCGGACGCAGTTTTAGAGCTCCGTTCCTACCCTATCCCACAGTACACTGACGTAGAACATCAAACATGGGCCATCTTGTTGGCTAATCAAAAAGCAGTTTTGCCGGGTCGGCTTTGCCAAGCTTTTTTAGATGGGATTGAGCAGGTTGGGTTCCCTTGTGATCGCATTCCTAGTTTGCTGGAAATCAGCGATAAAGTGGAAGCGCTTTCTGGTTGGAAGCTAACACGTGTTGCGGGAATTGTTCCTGATGAAGATTTTTTTAAATTACTAGCACAGCGTATTTTTCCATCAACTGATTTTATCCGTAAGCCTGATGAAATAGGTTACACGCCTGCTCCCGATATGTTCCACGATTTAATGGGCCATGTTCCTTTATTGGTGAATCCGCGTTTTGCTGATTTTTTTGAAGCTTTTGGCCGTGCAGGTGTACGTGCGTTTGAGTTAGACCACCCTGCAAAAGTGTGGCTGGCTCGCTTGTATTGGTACACGGTAGAGTTTGGCCTGATTCAAGAAAACGATGGCCTGCATATTTTTGGTGCGGGGATTGCCTCGTCGCCTAAAGAAGTGATGTTCAGCTTGTCTGATCAAACGCGTAAGCATTCGTTTGATATTGAGCGTGTAGCAGCAACTGCATATGACATATGGCATATGCAGGAAGACTTGTTTGTGATTGAAAGTTTTGATGCCTTAGAAAAAGAGTTTTTACAATGGACCGTTAAGCACGGTTTAAATTAATCCAATACAAAAATGCCGTAACGATATTTTTACGCTGTGCATGGTTGTATGGGATCACCTACTGGAGAGATAGATGAAAATGGAAAAACCGAGCATCAACCCACTTGCAACAAACGGTTTTGAGTTTGTTGAATACACCGCCAATAGTCAGGAAGGATTAAACAGCCTGAAGACGCTGTTTACGTCTTTAGGCTTTGTAGAAATTGCTCGCCATCGCAGCAAAAACGCCAGTTTGTTCCGCCAAGGTGAAATCAATTTTATTGTGAACGGCGAATCAACCCAGCCAGCCCATGAGTTTGCGGCCGCTCACGGCCCATCCGCTTGTGCTATGGCTTGGCGTGTGGCCGATGCTGATCGTGCTTACCAGTATGCCATTGAGCATGGTGCTAAACCGTTTAGCCGCCCAATTGGTTTTATGGAGCTGAACATACCCGCTGTTGAGGGGATTGGTGGCTCGGCACTGTATTTTGTAGACCGCTATGGTCAAGACCAAAACATCTATGACGTTGATTTCGTGCCACTCGCAGGTGTGGATCAGCATCCGGTAGGCGTGGGTTTATTTGAGGTAGACCATTTAACGCACAATGTCATGCGCGGCAATATGGATCTGTGGTCGAGCTTTTATGAAAACATCGCAAACTTTCGTGAAATTCGTTACTTTGATATCGAAGGCAAGCTAACGGGTCTTGTTTCCCGTGCTATGACTAGCCCATGTGGCAAGATTCGCATCCCAATTAACGAATCGTCTGACGATAAAAGCCAGATTGAAGAATTCTTGCGCCAGTATCAAGGCGAAGGTATTCAGCATATTGCTTTAGCCAGCAATGACATTTTTGCCACAGTAGAAGCGCTGAAAGCCAGTGGCACACGTTTCCTTGATACCCCTGATAGCTATTACGATGGCACCGATGCTCGTCTAGTAGGCCACGGTGAAGACTTAGAGCGCCTGCGTAAAAATCGTATTTTGATTGACGGCGCGCCAACCGAAGGCGACGGTATCCTGCTGCAAATTTTCACCGAAACGGTGATTGGGCCGATTTTCTTTGAAATTATTCAACGTAAAGGCAATGAAGGTTTTGGCTATGGCAATTTTAAAGCGCTGTTTGAGTCGATCGAAGAAGACCAAGTTCGCCGTGGTGTATTAAGCGCGGATTAAGTTTATTTTTTACTTCATCAAAGCAGTCACGCAAGTGGCTGCTTTTTTTATTGCTTCGCTGACTGTATGCTTTCGCATATGGGCTGAGTTATAAGGTGTGTAGGCGTTTTTTTGTGCGCTATGCTTTCTGCATTGTTCAGTATATGGAGTAGGGGAGAAGTCTATGGGTAGCCCACAGGTTTGTAGCGGCGCTTCTTTGCAGTGTAGCTTTGGTGCGGCTCCTGGCACTTTAAATGTTTTGCCGCTGAACCGCTGCATGGCTGGCGGCATGCCTGCTGCCAATATTATGGATTACATCCCTATCGTCAATGTTGCGCCGTTTGGCACATGTATGAGCCTAGCCAATCCTATGGTGGCGGCGGCAACGGCGGCCGCGCTGGGGGTGCTCACCCCTATGCCGTGCATTCCAATGACGGCCGCACCGTGGATACCCGGCGGCGCGCCTACAGTGCTGATCGGCAGTATGCCTGCACTTAACTCTGGCGGCATGCTGATGTGTAACTGGGGCGGGGTGATTAAGATTGTGATGCCAGGGCAGATGCAGGATTTAATCGCCTAGTATGCATGGCCATGCCACAATAGCGGGCTTATGAAACTGCAGTTTATCTATGTCTATAAGTAACCTATTTAGCTCGCTTAATCTTAACCCTGAAGAGCAGCGTGTTTGTGCGCTGCTGCAAAAGCAGCGCCAATGCACCAGCGTTGAGCTGATCAGCAAAGCCAAAGTTAGCAATCCCGCCGCGATTATCGAAGGTATTAATCAGCAGCTGATCGCCATCCAAAGCCCGTGGTGCATTCTGTGCAGCGCAACCCGCAGTGTAGGCAGACAATCTGCTGCTCCCGTTGGCTATTACCGCTTGCTTAAAAAAATCATCTAAGTGTGCTGCTAAACCCGAAGGGCTGAGCCGGAAAATGGCCATTCACTGCGTTATGCTCCTCGGAAATAACCCGTTATTGCCTTCGACGCATGCCTTGTGACTGGCCTTTATCCGGCTCAGCGCAATGGTGAATGAAACGTCAACAGGCTGCTAGGGCTGTAACCACGCTTTAAGTTTGGAAACTGGTTTGCCATCTTTGCCAAGCGTCTTGCCCTCGTTATCAAAAAGCTGGATTTCGGCCTCGGCAATGCCTTGTTTATAGTTTTGTTTTTCAGCGACTTGCCCATTGGGGTGAAAGCGCAGCTGCTCGCCATGTTGCAGCCCCGTTTGGTAATGCTCTAGTTGCGCAACTTTGCCATTATTAAAAAAATTTTTTAATGGGCCATGCAGCTGCCCCTGCTGATATGCGCATTCTCGCTGCAGCACTCCTTGTGGCGAAAAAAACAGGGCGATGCCGTGCAATAGTCCCGCTTGATAGTTGAGTTTTGCCGATGGCTTGCCATTGGGGTGCATGATTAACATAGGCCCATGCAAATCGCCATTCTTATATTGCATGGATGTAAGGGGCCTTTTTTGATCGAACACCTTAAATGGCCCATCCAGCGCACCTTCATTCATCGTGCCGCTAAGCTTGCTGCTGCCGCGTTCTAGTTCAAAAGGCTGGGGCATGGTGGTGGCCTCGTTTTGAGTGAAGTGAGTTGTTGAAAGCGGCGGGTTGCACCCACCCTACAAAATCTCCGTAGGGTGGGCACGCCTTTGTGACCACGCGGCAGCATCAATTAATCTTCACCAGCCCGCCTTTAATGGTCAGCATGCCGCCGCCGTCAACAGTTTGCTCTGCGCCACCTTTGTTCATCAGGCTGACGCCGCCGTCGTTGGTGAGGGTGGTGCCGGCTTTGTTATCCAGCGATGTACCTGCCTGATTAGTCAGCGCCGTGCCCGCTTTGTTGGTGAGCGATGTGCCTGCCTGATTGGTCAGTGCTGCGTCGCTTTTGGCGGTGTAAGCGCCGCTGCTTTCTATGCTGATGGTGCCGCTGACTTTAATGCTGAGATTGCCGTCGACGGTGATGGTGTAATTGCCGGTGACTTTTTGCGTAAGGTCGCCACCTACTTCACGCGCTTCGTCGCCGCCTGCTTTTAGGCTACGCTTGCCTTTGATATCGGTGGTTTCGTCGCCCTTGCTTACAGTGAGCGTGCGGTTGCCTTTTTCGATGGTGGTGGCGTCGTTGCCTTCTTGTACGGTGCGGGTTCGGTCGTTTTTTACCGTACGGATTTCATCGTGGCCGATGGTGTGGGTGACGTCGTTGAGCGTGTTGGTTTTAAGATCTTTCTGCGCTTGCAGAAACACTTCTTCGGCATCTTTTTTATCTTCAAAACGCAGCTCATTAAAGCCGCCACCGCCTTTGGATGAATTGGTTTTGATGCCCGATTGCGTCTGATTGGCGGGCAGGGCGTAGGGCAGGCTGTTGTCGCCGTTGTAAACGCAGCCGGTGACCAGCGGTTTATCCGGATCGCCATCAATAAAGGTCACCACCACTTCCTGCCCGATGCGCGGAATAAACTGCGCGCCAAAGGCTTTGCCGCTCCACGCTTGCATCACCCGCACCCAGCAGGAGCTGGTTTCGTCTTTTTTGCCGTCCTGATCCCATGGGAATTGAATCTTGATGCGGCCATATTCGTCAGTCCAGATTTCTTCCCCTGATTTGCCCACCACCAGCGCAGTTTGCGTATGCATGCGCGGCTTGGGGGTAAGCCTTGGCGGATGGTAGGGCGTGGCCTTGGGGATGGCGCTAAAGCGATTCCGATAATGAGCATGGCTTGCGTCGTGCGTAACGGCGGTGATCACCCATTCAATATTGGCGGCGGCATTATCGTGGCCGTTCAGGGTAAACGTGTGGCCGGGGATCAGCCAGCGGCAATCACTCTCGCCGATAAAGCGCGTCTCCTGGCTGCGCAAACCCGCCACGCGAATTTTGCCCAGCGCGTCGCCTTTGGCCTTGGCGGTGTAGCCACCCGGATGCTCATATACCGAGCGCGCGCCATCCACCGCCTTGGTTTGCGAGTAAAGCGAAGTGCTGGCGGCGGTGAATTCGTAATCGCTGGTGTTGTAAGCGGTGGAAACTGCCTGCTGGCATAGCTCGCCACTGCGGATGCCGTGTAATTCCCTAGCGCCCATATCCTGCCCCAGCCAGGCGATGGTGCTGGCATTGGGGCAGGCGGGGAAGGCATCGTTGCTATCGGCCAGTACCAGCGTGTGCTTGCCATCTTCATGGGTAAAAAACCAGAAAATCCCCTCGTCTTCCAGCAGGCGGGAAACAAAATCAAAATCGCTCTCGCCGTATTGCACACAATATTCGCGCGGATCATAAGTGGCATCGAGTTTCAGCGAATAATCGCTAAAGCCGTGCACCGCAAACACTGCCTTTACTATATCCGGCACGCTTTTGGCCTGAAACACGCGGTTATTACTCGCCAGCGTCAGCCACCACAGCCAGGGGCGCAGCGTCAGGCTGTATTTATCTACTGTCGCATCGCCCGGCAACTGCCGAATCTCTGCGCACAACAGGTCCAGCGGCCGCGTTTTAGTATCGTGGCGCAAGGTGACGGTTAGGTGCGTGGCAATCGCCGCATCCATCGTCAGCGTGGTGCCGCTGTAGCCTGCCAGTGTGATGACACCCAGCTGATTCAAACCCTCATCCCCCGACACGCCATCGGGGTAAAGATCCGCAAGGGCCGAGGCGGTAAGGGAGATTGAGGTGGCGGTGTCGGTGGGGCGGGTCATTAAAACTCCTCAGTCGGCAAAGCGGCCTACTGCGTAAGGTACGCGGTCTTTAATCTGCCAAGCATCGGCGTTAAGCCGTATGACTGCCGAGGCATAGACACCCCATTCACCACCCTCTTTAACGCAAATGATGCTGTGCTCATAACCGCCGGCATTCTCCTTGTCAGGCCCGAAATAGCGCAGGCTACGCTCATGGGTAGTATTATCTGGCCCGGCATAGTCGGCATAGGTAATGCGCACTTTCTGCGTTCCGAGCACTAAACCGCCCATGGAATGACCGTCCGAATCGTGGAAGAAACGATTGCCGGTAGCAGTGGCATGAACCGAGAGCGCACAGCCATTCATAGGAAATGTCACCACCAAGGTGCCATCTGGCTGCCCGCTGGGCACATCACAATACCTGGCTTTGCCGTTACCGAACGGGATATACCAATCCGGGCCGCCTGCGGTCACATCGATTTGGTAGATGCTCGAATGACGGTATTGCTGACAAGTCAGCGTGCAGCCACCGCCTAGCGGATTGGATAACGGACCGCCGCGGACGATAAATCCCCAAGCGCTAAATGCGGTTTTTGGCTGATGACGTAATAGTGCCAGAACGGCGTGGCCGGGTTTCATTCGATGTCCCTATTGGTTGGTCTGGCCTTGGAAGGGGTCAGGTCTTACATTTGACACTCACTTTGCTTTTTGCGGCACGGCTTACTGTGGCGTAGCTTACGCCAAAATGCGCTCCAACTTGTGTAAGCGTGTAATGCCCACTCAAGTAAGCCGCAGCCATGCTTTCGGCTCGGCTTGGGTAGTGCTCTTCGTACCATTGCAAAGGTTTAATGGGTGCTAGTTTTTGTTTTTTGGGTATATCCAGCAGCGACTGCTCTGGAGCAATCTTGCACTGCATATCTTCAACGAATGCATCGTCGCCAAGAAAAATCTGGTTTTTGAGTTGTTCCCAAGGGGAAGGCTGACCTTTTCCTGCTTGAATAAAGCGGATATAGCCTAGCTGGGCGGCTTGTCTTGTTTGGGCAAATCCTGCCAATACCCAATCGGTGCTTAAGCACTCAGGTGCAAGCGCAGCACCCACCATTGCCCGATAGCTGCTCCACGGCCATTGCTCTGGCTCGTGAACCATTCTTGCCCTCACAGGATTCAACACAATGTAGCGCGCAAGCTCTAATAAATAAGTGTCTTTTTGCACCAGAATGGCCTTGTACCGCCCTTGAAAGAGATGGCCTACCCGTTTGTGTGTACGGTTAAATGATTGGGTATACGTTCCGTTTAAAAATTTCATGCCTTTCGACAGAGTGGGGCGAGTCGTTTCAATCAATAAATGATAATGATTGTCCATCAGGCAATAGGCATGGCAATACCAATCATGCCGTGCAACAGTGTCGGCAAGCAGCGCAAGAAACTCAATCCTGTCTTCATCCGACAAATAAATAGCGGCACGCGCATTACCGCGTGCCGTAACGTGATACAGCGCCCCAGCAAACTCCACCCGCAAAGGCCGCGACATTCCGTTCTCCTTGCCTGTCTAACTTAGAAATAAGAATAGATGCGGGAGGGGGAATGTCAAATGTAAGACCTGACCCCAGAGCTTTTTTCGAGACCCAGGAAGATGGCGTTCATCCAAAATTTGGAAGCCCCACTTCCATTGCAACTTCTGGGCAAATCAAGCAAAGTTTCGATTTCTCAGGATCATAGACCCAACCCCAGTCAGCGGAATATTGAAGAATTAATTTTATTACTGACTCGTCTATAATTTTTTTCCGTAGTGCCGGGATAACCAATCGTTCCATAGTGATCGGACGTCTTGACCTGTAATCTTCTATTAAAGGTAAGTTAAAAGTGTTGGAAGGGAGCGTAAGACCCAATACATTAGGGCTAGAAAACTGCTTAGATTTTGGCGTACTGTTAACCTCTACAAGGCGCTTGCCTATTAAGCTGAGTAGTTGCTCAAGCGGTATCTTATCCAGTAGCAGTTGTATTTTTTTTGCGAGATCTTTCTTGAATGGAGTTGGGGGAGTCTCGAATTTACATAAGTCTCCAACGCTAGTCTTTGAGGTTTCGTATGTTTCCATTAGCTTATTATAAAACTGTTGAATTTCGCCTGCATTATGGCTGCAGAGGCTTGCTAGATGCTGGAAGGTGAACAGAGTAACCCAGCTATTCCATGCCATTATTTTGCGGAAATGATATTTGCTAAACATATTGGATAGTGTCATTAAATAACTTGGCCCAGTCATCGCTGGACTAAGTTTTCCGACGTTGCAGGCGAGCAGGCAAAGCTTCTCGAATTCGCACCTTAGAGGAATTTCTGCTTCGCGCTCCAAGAAGTTTTCTAGGTTGATCGCAAGTTGTTTATCTGGAACCCCCGCCATTTTTCCACCAGCTCCGTGGCCTATGATATAGACTGCGGAGTTGGTGTAATCGGGGTTGCCTTGATTGAAGTCCCAAATTTTCTCATAGATAAATATAATGGCTTCAGCCGGACCATCCAACCTTATGTCGAACCAAACCACTCGGCTCGCCGGCTGCATTTGTGTCTTATTCTTTATTTTATAAAACAATGCCGCAGCACTTTGATGCACCTCAGCATTATAATCAACTGTAAGTGTAATGATGATATTAACAGGCACAATACTCTCCTTAATTTGTCTTTACTTATTGAAAAGGGGAAAAAAGGGGTTAGGTCTTACATTTGACAATTCCCCCTCCCTCAATAAAAAAATTAAACATTGACCCATCACTCCAACACCCACTCCGCCAATTTCCCCACCACTTCCCCCATCAACACATTATCCACATCCCTCGCACCCGCTCCCCGGCATCGGGCCAACACCGCCGCCACAATCCCGCTTTCAAATTCAAAGGTTTTCCCCGTCGCATCCATATAGCGTTTTTTTAATTTGGCTAATTTGGCTTTGACGATTTCACTGAGAATGGCGTCGTCTAATGCACGGTAGGGCACGACCGTCATTCGGGCTAAAAAAGCAGGCCGGAAGGATTGCAGTAGGGTGTGGCGTAGATCGTCGGCAAATTGGGTGGTGGCGAAATTTTGTGGGGGCGTGTCGATAATCAGCTCGGCCCCTACATTGCTGGTGGCAAGGATGACGGTGTTTTTAAAATCGACCACTAAGCCGCTGCCGTCTTCCATCATGCCTTTATCAAACACGTTGTAAAACGCTTCCAGCACATCGGGGTGGGCTTTTTCGATTTCGTCGAGGAGCACCACGCAGTAAGGTTTGCGCCGCACCGCTTCGGTGAGCACGCCGCCGCTGCCGTAGCCTACATAGCCGGGTGGTGCGCCTTTTAGCTGGCTAACGGTGTGCGCTTCCTGATATTCAGACAAATTAATGGTCACCAGATTGCGCTCGCCGCCGTAGAGCGCGTCGGCCAGCGCATAGGCGGTTTCGGTTTTGCCGACGCCAGTGGGGCCGGGCAGCAGAAATACGCCTACCGGTTTGGCTGGGTCGGTCAGGCCCGCGCGATAGGCTTGAATACGGCTGGCGATGGTATCTAGCGCGCTTTGCTGGCCGACGATTCTTTGCCCCATGCGCTTGGCTAGGGTGCGGATGGCGTAAGCTTCGTCGGCCAGCATTTTGCCAACCGGAATGCCGGTCCAGCCTGCAATCACGGCGGCGACGGTGCGCGAATCCACATGGGCGGGCACCATGGTGTCGTCTTGGCGTATGGTGTCCAGCCCGCTTTCAAGGCGTTTGATGGTGGCGGGCAGGTCGGTAAATAGCTCTTCCTCATCGCTACTGCGCGGCTGCTGCCTGGATAATTTGATTAAGGCGGCGTGGGCGCTGAGCAGCTCTACCACGGCGGCTTTTTCTTCTTGCCAGCGATTTTCTAATTCCAGAATCTGCGCTTTAAGCTGGCCATGCTCTGCTTGTAGATCGGCGATGCGAGCTTTGTGCGGCGCACCGGTGAGTTGCTCACGCTCTAGTCGGTTTAGCTCGTCGTTAATGGCGTTTTGCCGGTGGCGGGCGCTTTCCAGTTGCGGCGGCACATCGTGCTGGGCCAGTGCCACGCGGGCGCAGGCGGTATCGAGCACGCTGATGGCTTTGTCGGGCAATTGGCGGCCGGTGATATAGCGGTGCGATAGCTTTACCGCGTCGCAAATGGCGGCGTCTAGCACATACACACCGTGGTGCTGCTCCAGCTCGGCGGCCACACCGCGCAGCATTTCGATGGCGGTGGCCTCATCTGGCTCTTCTACTTGCACCAGTTGAAAGCGCCTTGCCAGCGCGGGGTCTTTTTCAAAATATTTTTTGTATTCCAGCCATGTGGTGGCGGCGATGGTGCGCAGCTCGCCACGGGCCAGCGCGGGTTTGAGCAGGTTGGCGGCGTCATTTTGCCCTTCGGCTGCTCCTGCGCCCACCAGCGTATGCGCTTCATCAATAAATAAAATAATCGGAATAGCTGAGTTTTTAACCGCTTCGATTACGCTTTTTAAGCGCTGCTCAAATTCACCTTTCAAGCTGGCCCCTGCTTGCAGCAGACCTAAATCCAGCACCAGAAGCGCCACGTTTTTAAGCGCGGGTGGTACTTCACCTGCGGCAATTCTAAGCGCCAGGCCTTCCACCACGGCAGTTTTTCCGACCCCGGGCGCGCCCACCAAAATGGGGTTGTTTTGCCTGCGCCGCAGCAGGATATCGATGGCCTGACGGATCTCGCCATCGCGCCCCACAATCGGATCAATCTTGCCCGCGCGTGCATCGGCGCAAAGATCTTGCGTGTATTGCTTGAGCACGCTGTTTTCTTGCGCATTAGGGCTGGTGCTTGAGTGTGGAGCGGTAGGCTGACTCGCAGTGGGAGTAGGCGGCGCTTCACAAGAGGCGGCGCTCCAGTTGCTTAGCTCGCTGCGCAGCGTGTCGCGGTTAATGCTAAGCAAGGATGAAACGCCATTGAGTAGCAGGCTGCGCAGCTCTTCGTTTTCTAACAGCGCCAGCAGCAGCATGCCGGATCGCACTCGCTGATTGTGGCTGACAGTGGCATAGACCACGGCGCTTTCTAATAGCTTAACGGTATGCGTGGCAAAGGCCGGGGTACGGGTGTTGCCGCGTTTAAAGCGCTCCAGCGCGGTGTTGATTTCGGTGCTGAGCGCATCGCGGTTGATGCCGCAGCGTGGCAGGATGGCGGCTAGATCGCCTTCGAACTCGATCAGCTCCAGCAGCAGATGTTCAATCTCGATATAAAAATGCGTTTGCACCAGGCAGCGCTGGGCGGCGCGTTCCAGTGCTTCGCGGCAGGGCGTGTTCAGCAGGGCAATCAGGGCGCTTAAATCTAGGCTCATAGGGCCGCCGATCCGGGGCTGATCTGGCATTGCCGAGCAATATGGCTTGATCGGCCCAGCCATGTGGTCTGGCCAAGTAAAAAGGGCGTGGCGGTTTTGGATAGCGGGGTGGAATGAGGGCCGTCGCTGGCTGTTTTTGCATCGGGGGATAGTTTTAGCACCAGTCTGCAACGCATCTCTGGCCCAAAATAAAACGCCGCCAGCGCCATTAGCTTGCCGTAGAGCTTGCCGGTGGGCAGATAGGCCAGATATTTGTCTAAAGACAGCGGGCCTATGGTGAGCGTAATGCCTGCGTGCTCGTCCCAAATCCGCTTACCCACTACGGCGTTTTGCCCCAGCGTATTATTTTTTGCCCCCAGCAGGCTGAGGTGTGATGCGGGCAAGTTGCTCCAAGCCCCATCAAATTGCCTGATTGTCAGTGTGTCGCCCCAGTAGCTGGCGGCCAGCGCTTGAAAGCCCTCCACCGAGCGGCGGCGATTAGCAAGGATGGGCACGCGGGCGAGTAAGGCCTGATCGCTAATATCCTGCCTATGATGTAAGGCCTTAGGCAGAATGCCGGCCAGTGCGCGCAGCAGCGGCTGCACGGCGCTGCGATCTGGCGCGGTAAAAGGCGCGGCAATATGGTGCTTGCCCTGCACCCGATACAGCTGGCCGAGGATGCGCTGATGAAATAAATCTAAAAACGCCGCCGGAGCATGATCTTTTTGTAAGCGCCGCCCTTGCAGCCATTCCTGATAGGCATAAGGCAGCGGGCCATCGGGGCCACCTAGGCCGAAATGGCAGGCTTGCAATTCCAGCTGACTGGCGTGCGAGCGCCGCTTTACTGGCTTGCTTCTGAGGCTGAGTTTGAAAGTTTTAGTGCTGGCCCTGAAGCTGAGGCGATGGTTTGTTTTGCTGAGCGACGCTAGTGCGCTGGGGTAAAACAGCGGGTAGAGCGGCCCGCTTAAACGCACCGTTTCCTGCCGAGGATCTAGCCCCGTACCCAGCGGCGTTTTGCGCGGGTAGCATTTTTCCAGCAGCGCCAGCGCTTGAGCAAACTCAAAGCGATAGGGCGCGGCGAAGAGTTCGCTGATGAGGGTGTTAGCGGGCATGTTTGTTTCTGCTTTGCATGCGGCGTAGCTCATGGTTTATGGGGTGCGTAATGACGTGCACACACAATTCAAAAAGATCTTTTTAGTGCCTTTGGCACAGTGTTTTGGTGCGGTAGCCACCGCGGGGGCCTTCCTTTCTTGCTTCGCCAAGAAACGAAGCCAAAGAAGGCGACCCCACGAAACACGAAAGCCCCTCATCTGCGGACAATCGAGCGGCGGCTGCGGAACTCACTCGCTTCGCTCGCTCAAACAGTCCTCGCCGAAACCCCGCCCGCTTGTTCCTCGCTTCGGCGTGTTTCAAGGGGAGGATAAAAAGCCCTGTGCTAAGAGCGTGGTTATTGCGGTTTTCGGTGATTGCGTTACATATGTTTAAACTCAAATATTTTGTTTTTCTCCGTGAAACTCCGTGTTCTCTGGGGCCGAAGTGGTTCAAGACTTGGGTTTCCATCTCTTGATAAATTCACAGAATGAGTGGATCACCCACCAGCGGTTGCCATGTTTTTATTTCTCGGTCTTTTTCTACTAATACGGTGCGGATAAAGCGGTTTACGCTGGCGTATTGGGCGAAGAATTGGGCGAGTACGCCGGAGAATAAGACCCGGCTGCTACCCGCAAATTGGCTGGCGTCTAGCTCCAGCCTGATTTCTAATCCATTGCGCCAGCCGCGCCATGCTTCTTTGCCGACTCTATCCACCGTGCGTTGGGTTTGGATGCTGCGAATCCCTGCTATTTGCTGCTGGGTGGAGGCGCTGTGGCCGACGTTGTAGAGGTTTAAGATTTCGTGCAGCGCGGCAAGGGCTTGCGGGCCTTCGATGAGTGACAAGTGATTTAAGGAAAGTTGCGAAACTAATCGCCATTGTGCCGCGCTGGCGTAAGGCAGCTGTGGGGTGGGCGAGGCCATGAGGCGTACTTTGGCGACAGGGCCGGGTTGTTCAAAGGCCAGTGCCGTGCCTGCTGCCAGCGATTCAGCGAGGAAACGATTCGTGCAAAGCAGCTCGGCGCTTAGCGTGGGGGCGGGCGGGTCTGTAGCTAGAAAATTCGCGTTCACCCAAGTGAGCAGCATATCGCTGCCGCGCCGCTGAGCGACGCCGTCAACGCGTCTGGCGTGCCAGAAGCAGCCGTTGGCATCGCCATGGTTTAGGCCAAAATAGCGCGGCACAATTTGCGCACCGTAGGCTTTACTGGCGCGCACTTGGCCGATGGCATAGATCTCGGTGGCGTGCTCTCGGTGGCTGTCGGCCACGATGCGGTATTCGCGCGTTTTGCCGCTGGGGCGTAAAGGCTCGGAGGTGCGGGGGAAGAGATTAATCACTGGCACGCAGCCCAAGGCCAAATCGCCAGCTTGCAGGCTAAGGCGGCTGGCGGGGTGGGTGTTAAACGCGATGATGATTTCTAAATCGTGTTCAGTGTCAGCAGGAACGCTGATCGGCAGCTCAAAAAAAGCAAATTTGGCCGGGCAGCTAAAGTATTCAAGCAGCATGCGGTGGCTGGCGAGTGCGCCGCTTTCGCTGGGCAAAAGTGCTTCATCATCAGTAAAGCCGCAGGCTTCTGGTAAGCCTTTGATGGGAGCGATTTTGTTTTTTAGTAAGCTAAACATGGCAATACTATGTGCGCCGAGTAAATCATAAAGCGCAGCGGCAGTTAGCGGTGATCCGGCCAAATGCACTTTTAGCGTGCTGAGTGTGAGCGCAGGCCAGCCTTCAGCCGCATTGCAATGAATACGGATCTTCAGCGCCGATTGCGCCTTGGCAAGGCCAGTCAGTTTTTGTGCTTCTTCGGCATCCAGCAAGATGGCCTCGTCAATTTGCAAAGGCCAGACAGTGAGCGGGGCGGTGGTTCTAAAGTAAATGCTGTCGGTTTCCTGCTCGCTTCGCTGGTGGTTTACAAACAGCGATGTGCCACGCTTGATTTCAAGCCCAGCATTGACATTGCCTTTGCTGGCATCTGCCTGAAAGCAAGCAATGGCTGTGGAGGGCATGGGGCGGATGGCGTAGGGGTAGAGCTCTTCTAATAATGAGCTGCTCAGCTGCGAAAAATCATCATCTAACTGGCGTTGCAAGCGGGCATTTAAAAACGCGAATCCTTCGAGCAGGCGCTCAATATGCGGGTCTGGGCATTCGTATTCGGAAAGCTCCAAGCGATGGGCGATCTTAGGAAACCGCTCAGCAAAATCCGCCCCAGCGTGGCGCAACCAGGTCAGCTCACGCTGGTAGTAATCAAGCAAAACATCGTCTATCGAATCGCTCATTTAAACCTCAATGCTTCGTTGTATGGAGGGTGTACTCCCTGTCTATGTGCACCACTAAAGGCAATGACGTTTAGTTTTTTTCGTAGGGCGGGTGATGCAATGCTTGCGAATGAGCGGTACACAATGAACGTCTCACTCTACGCATCAACTTCCTCAACACTCATCCCATCCTCAGTTTGCTTAATACACAGCACCGCCCGCTCATTTTGTGTGCCGCGCAATTCGGCGAAAATGCTGAGGGTGGCGCTTCTGCCATCGGTGCTGAATATTTCAATTTGTACGTCTTTTAGCCGTGGTTCAAACACGCTGATGGCTTGTTTGATATCGCGGATAAACTGGCGGCGGTCTGCATCAAAGCCGGTTTTAAAGCCACTCCAGTCGGCGATGCCGTAGTCGATAATGCTGTGCTCGGCCAACCTCGGCATGCTTTCGCGACGGGTATTGAGTATTCGGGAAAGCTCATTGCACACCGATGTCATCACCGCGGCTTTGCCATATTGGCGGTGCGGGGTGATTTCTGCGCTGTGCGGCGCGTCGTCTTGCAGGCGTTCAAATAAAGGCACTCGAAATGGATCGGTTTGCATAAGGTAAGGCCAATGATGTTGATGGCTTTAAGCGTGAATACAACTTGTAATCACACTTAAATAAATAATATCTCGATACGGTAAACCGTCATCCCCGAGTGTTTTTATCGGGGATCCAGCCGCGCTGCTGGATTCCCGCCAAAGACAAGCGGGAATGACGACATTTAGTAGCGGGAAGTAAACACGAACCTAATTCTTAGCCTTTAATCAGCTTATTAGAGGTCAAGTCCCATGTGCTGGCGGCGGTGCCTTCTTTGTCGCCGCTGTCTTTTTGCGTGGTGAGTTCCCACTTGATTTTGGTGAAATTCAAAGAAAGCGTTTCTACCGGTTTGCCGCCTGTGCCACCGCTGACGCTGACATTAGAAATCAGTGCATTGGTCAGGGTGTAAACAATAAAGGCCACAATTTTGCCGCTGTCATCCGAGGCATTGCGGCCAATGGTGATTTTGACTTCGGGGATGTCTTTACCTGCGCAGCAATATTGATTGAGTAGCGGGGTGGAGGCATCGACAAATTTGGTGGTGGTAAATTCGCCAATGTGCGGCTTACCCGAGGTGCGTTCAGAGTTGCTGACGTCATTGGTGACTTGCATGGCTACATTGTGGCTGTACGACATCACTTCAATTTTGTCGACATAGCCCTCGAGCATGCACTCGCCCTTAATGTCCGCACCCAAGTCGAGAATAATGGCATCCATTGTTTAAAGCTCCCTGTGATGGTGGTGTTGATTGACGGCTTGGGTGAAACCCGCCGTGGTTTAGCTTGGCGTGGGCACAATGGCCTATGCGTTTTTAGTGCCTGCGGCACGTTGATTTTGGTGCGGGAATCCCCCGCAGGGGACTCCCTTTCTTGAACGGCCAAGAAAGGAAGCAAAACCGCAACCTCAAAAGCACGAAGGCCCCTCGCTGCGGATAATCAGTTCGGCGAAAAAGGCTGCTCGGGAGCAAGCCCGCTACCCCTTTTTCGAAACCCCGAACCGCTTATTCCTCGCTTCGGCGTGCTTTCAGGGGGATCTAAGCCCTATACCGCGACCGTGGTTAATAAATCTTTTCCTTGTTTGCTATCAAAAATTAAACCGCTTCGTTTCTTCGGGTGGGCAAGATGTTTTATCTTGCCCACCCTAGTGTCTAAACACCTCAAGCCGCAGGCGGTGGTAGTTCTGCCACTAAGCGGATTGATGCGGTGAGCTCTTCCAGTTGAAAGTGCGGACGCAAAAAGACGGTGGCGCGGTAGGAGCCGGGCTTGCCTGCGATTTCGGTGACATCAACACGGGCTTCCCTTAGCGGGTATTGCGCTTTGATTTCCTGCGGGGCGTTGTCGTTGATCAGCACGTAATCGGCGATCCAGTTGTTCAGATAGCTTTGAACATTGTCACGCGTCATAAAGCTGCCGATTTTGTCCCGCATGATGACTTTGATGTAATGCGCAAAGCGGGATGCGGCGAGTACATAGGGCAACATGCCGGATATGCTGGCATTGGCGTTGGCCTGCGGGGTGTTGTAGATCTTGGGTTTGTTGGTGGTTTGCCCGCCAAAAAACACAGCTAGATCGGTGTTCTTTTTGTGGCAGAGTGCAATAAAACCCAGATCGTTCAGCTCTTTTTCACGCCGGTCAGTAATCGGTACTTCGGTTGGGCACTTCAGGGTTTTGTCCCCAGACGCAGTAGAGAAAGTATGCGATGGCAGGCCGCTTACTGCGCCCCCGCCCTCAACGCCGCGAATCGCTGCGCACCAGCCATAGAGTGAAAACGCGTTAGTGATGCGCTGTGCCAGTGCCCATGAGGCATTACCCCATAGATATTTGCTGGCGTCGGTGCCGTCTACGTCTTCCACATAATTCATGCCTTCTGTGGGCAATGTGTCTGGGCCGTAAGGTAGGCGCAGCAATACGTGTGGCAAGACCAGTGACACATAGCGGGAATCTTCGCTGGCCCTAAAGCTTTGCCATTTAATCAGCTCGCTGCTTTCAAATAATTTAGCCAAATCACGCGGCAGGCCCAGATCGGCAAAGCTGCTCATATCAAATAGTTTGGGGTCGGCAGCGGCAATAAAAGGCGCGTGCGCGGCAGCGGCCACATTGGATAGTTTTTCTAAGAGCGCGATATCTTGCGGATGACGGCCAAATTTATAGTCACCCACCAATACGCTGAAAGGATGGCCACCAAAGGTGCCGTATTCTTCTTCGTAAATCTGTTTAAACAAGGCGCTCTGGTCAAATTCAACCGCTTTTTCTAGATCGGTTTGCAGATCTTTGCGCGATACATTCATCAGGCGCAGCTTAAGCCGTGTGCCGGTTTCGGTGTTCATCACTAAATAATGCAGGCCGCGCCATGAGGCTTCCAGCTCCTGCACATCTTTGTGATGCATGATTTGATTCAGCTGAGTGCTGATCAGCTCGTCGATGTCTTTAATACGCTGGTTAATCATGGCCACCGTATCTTTATCGATTTTCATCACGCCATCGAGCACTTGCGTGGCAAATTCGCCTAGCAAATTGGTGGCATGGCTTTTCTGGCTGTCATCCAGCGCCATTTTGCCGTCTTTGATAATACTGTCGAGCAGGCTGAGTGTGGCAGTTGCTCCGCCTGCCGCTGCTGCTGGCTGTGTTTCTGGCATGATGATTCTCCGTCAATTAAGCGGCTGCAGGGGCAGGCTCTGGGGTAGCAGGCAAGGCGGATTGAATTTCTTTCAGCCCTTCGGTATTGGCAATCACGTCTTGCAATAATTTATCCAGATCATCATTGCCATCGAGCTTGCCGAGGAGATCCCTGAGGCGCTGACGTGCTTCAAACAGCTTTTTCAGCGGCGCTACTTTGTTCACGATGCTGATTGGGTCGAAATGATCAAAATCTTTGCTCTTAGGCACGGCATTTTTATCGTTGATATCTTGTGGCTCATAAAAATTAAGCTCGATATTGAGCTTGCTGCCATCGCCAGCGATGGTGTTATCAACTTGGATAGCAAGGCGTGGGTTGATCGATTCCAATACGTCGATAAAGTTATCTCGATCAATATTGATAAAGCGTCGATCGCTAAGCTTTGGTAGCTTTTCTTTGGGCTGACCCGATAGATCGGACAAGATGCCGACCACAAGAGGGAGCTCTTTTTTCTCGATTGCATTGCCAATTTCCACGTCGTAAGTAATTTGGACGCGAGGAGGGCGAACGCGATCTAGCTTGTGTTGTGTGCTTTCTGTCATGACGGCCTCATGCACGATGGATTGGGAGTGTTTGTTGAATCTAGAAGACGGTCATTGTAATTGCAAACATTTAGTTGGAAGTTTTAAGAAAGTTATTTATATAATGATCATCAGTTAATGGCGTAATTTTAGTAAGCATACTCGAGGGTTTTGTGCGAGATTCTCAAAAAAAATATCGCTGGGTCTGCTCGCCGTTGCTTTGCATCGTGCTGGCTGGCTGCGGCCTGTTAAAACCCTCGATTAAATTAAGCAGCGTGTCCTTTTCGGTGGCCTCTATGGCCAATGAAGACACCCCTATCCCCATTGATTTAGTGGTGGTAGACGATGAAGAACTGCTTAAACGCCTCTTAACCCTATCTGCCGCGCAATGGTTTGAACAAAAGGCCCAGTTACAACGCGATTTCCCTAAAGCGCTGTTTGTTTGGAGTCGTGAGCTAGTGCCAGGGCAAAGATTGGATGTCGTTGATTCCCCATTAAAGGGCCAGCCAGGCTTGGCCGTATTGGTTTACGCCGCATATAGCTCGCTAGGAATGCACCGATTACGTTTAGATCAGCAAAAAAGTGTGTTGCTGTATTTGGATAGCCAAGATGTACGTTGGGTGAGTGGGGATTGAGGTTTTAAAGCGCTGCATCAGATATGTTGCGTGGCACTTTCTGCTGGGAGGGTGAATCTCCATATGCGCCAGAGAGTTAAAGCTTAAACACAGAGAACATCGAGACTTACAGCGCTTCTCAGAGGTGTTTTATTGATTAATGTTGTAAGTGCTCTCACAGACTTCCTCGCTCGGTTTAGTAATCTTTCATGCGCCGCCGAGGTTATATGGTGGCTGCGCTAGCACGTATGGGGTGAAACCGGCAGATTTAAGGATGGGAAGCACGATGTAGCGTGGGCAAAAAACTTACCCACGCTACAAAGGCTTAAATAATCAGGGGATAGCGTGGGTCAAATTCCAGAAGCAATTTGTTGGTTTGAGGGAATGCAGCTTTTGCCGCAGCACTTTCAACAACAGTCTTTGCGCGCCGAAACGCTGGCCGCCCAGTATGCATTTACTGCACAGCCTTATTTCTGGGGCGTGCTTAATTTGGAGATCGATGAAGCGGCTTTAATCAGCGGCAAATTACGGGTGTTGGCGCTAGAGGCCATTCTGCCTGATGGCTTATGGGTATGTATTCAGCCAGGGGTGCACCCTCCTTTAGAGTTGGATTTAAAAGCCCCCATCATGGCCGAGCCTAATCGGCTTGCTACGTTTTATATCGTAGTGCCGCCGTTGTATCGAGCGGGTGAATTAGATCGCAGTGGTCGGCGTTATCGCTCGGTGGTGGGTAAAGATATTCCTGATTTAGTCAGTAAAGAATCACCCGCATCGCTT
Organism: Iodobacter fluviatilis; assembly: GCF_004194535.1. Lineage (NCBI taxonomy): Bacteria > Pseudomonadati > Pseudomonadota > Betaproteobacteria > Neisseriales > Chitinibacteraceae > Iodobacter > Iodobacter fluviatilis. Next base: position 3,611,240 of record NZ_CP025781.1, read on the forward strand.
ACTCTTTGGCAACCCAATCTGACGCTGGCTAGTGAGCAACAATGTGCTGACGGGGTGTGCCTGCCTTTGCTGCGGGTGGAGGAAGTAGCGGGTGGTTTTGCTAAGGTGCCATATTTTGCACCACAGCCACGGATTTGGCCGGAATCGCTACTGGGGATGCAAATCGCTGATTTATGTAAAAATATCGGTGAAAAGTGTGTGTTTTTGGCTGGACGTTTAAGGCTGGCACAGCAGGCCAATAATGAGGGTGATATGGCTCGGCTTAATCGCCAGTTGGCGGCGCTTTGGGCCAGATTACCTGAGCTAAAAAGCGCCTTGGATAGCCGAGTAGCCCACCCTAATACTTTGCATCACATTTTATGTGGCGCTGCGGGATCGATATGTGGCTTGAACCCCATCGCGGGCGTGCCTGCTTTTCGTGCTTTTAATTATCAAGAACTATTGGGCTGTTTTGAGGAGGTGATTGGTTTTATCTCGCAGGCGATTGCCCAGATTCGCGTGGGCTATGCGCGCTATCCATTTAAGCACGAAGGCACATATTTTATGATTATGCCGCCCTCCACATTAAAAGACAGTGGGCAATGGGTGATGGGATTGCGCATGCCCAATGGGGTGGCGGAGGATGCGGCGGGGCTGTGGCTTAAAAATACGGTCATTGCCTCGCTGTCTTTGGTTGAAACCTTACAAAAGCAAAGAATGCAGGGCGTGGCCTATCGCCAGCTGGATAGGCAAGAGCAGGCGAGCTATAGCGTGGGTGAGGATACGCGCTTGTTTATATTGTATGAGTTTGCAGGTTGGATTAAACCGGATGAGCTCTTATGCATTGCCGCCGCAAGTAGTGATGCTGGGCCATTAAGTATCGAGTTGTTTGCGCCAGATACGGATGGTATTCCGGTGCTGAGCGAGGCCAAAAATGCCTGATATCACCCGTCAGACACTGCCTTTAAAACAGGCATTTTGCCAAATTTGGGAGGAGTGGCTTTTGCTCTCTCCCAGCCTTTTAACCAGCGCAGAGCCCAAAGAGAGCTTGGTGCAGCGCATGGTTGAAGAAACCAGCATCTTAGCTAAGCGGGTTTATCGATCGGTTGTGATGCAGGCCGGCACCGCTAGCGCTAAAGATGCGCAAACCATGCAATACGCCTTTGTGGCCTTACTCGATGAAGTGCTGCTCTTTAGCGATTGGAGTGGGCAGAGTAGTTGGCAGCTTACACCCTTAGAGTTCCGCTTATTTGGCACCCGCACGGCAGGCGAATCGCTACCTGATGACATCGAGCAAATGCTGGCAAGGCAAGACCCTAGTGAGCGTGATTTAGCGGCGGTTTATTTAATGACGCTGGTACTGGGGTTTCGGGGCCGCCTGCGCATGAATCCTAAACAATACGGAGAGTGGTGTAAGGCCTTATTTGCCCAGGTTTATCAACGTGAGCCAGACCATCATCGGCTGGGAGCCGTGCTAGAGGCGGGTTGTATGGGCCAGCCTTTGCAGCTGAGCGAGCGAAAAATGTTGCCCGATGGGTTTAGGCTGGGCCTGATGATTGCTGGTTTATTGCTGGTGATGCTAGTGCTTAGTCAGCTATTTTGGCGGGATATTTATCTAAGTATTGAATTGGCTAACCTAGCGCTTAGTGAGGCTAAGCTGTGAAACTGCTGATTATCTTGTTGGTTATCGTTGTATTGCTGCTGCTTTGCTATGGGCTCAGCAAGATGGATCGCCTAGCGCGTAGCTTTATTGATTCAGTTAAGAAAATGGAAAAAGACAGTGGCATAGAAGGGCGCTACCAAGTGCCTTGGCTGTTACTGTTGGGTGATGACCAAAATAGCGCGGAGTCTTTATGCCGCGCTTGGCAATTAAAAAGTGAGGAAAAAACCGCGTGGTTTGGGCGCATTTGGTATGCAAGCGATGCCGTGGTGTTGGTTCCTCCTCACGATATTTTTATGCAGGCCGATGGTGCACTGGTCGCCTTGTCGGCGTGGCGACGTTTATTGGGGGCTTTGCTGAGGGTACGTGGGCAAAGGCCAATCGATGCTGTGATTTGGGCGATTTCTGCCGAACGCTTGCTGGCTAAGGGAGAAGTATTACAAGCCGAAATTATGCTGTGTAAGCAATTTCAAGATGCCCAGCAAAAACTGGGACAAACCTTGCCGGTGTATTGGTTGATTACCGGCTTGCAAGAAATAGCTGGGGCCAAGGAGCTTATCGAATCCTTGCCAGATCAGGCGCAAGACTGTGCGTTAGGGTGGTCTTCTACCTTACCTTTGGCTAGCGTCTATCAGCGCGAATACTTAGATAAAGCCATTAGTCAGCTCCAAAATCAGCTCGGCGATTGCATTGATGAAATTGGCGCATTAAATGGTGGCGTTAGCGATGCGCTGTATTTATTGCCACGGCAATTTGATGCGTTACGCGCGCCTTTATTGGCTTTAGGCGATGCGGCTTTTCAAAGTAATGCACTGGGTGATGCACCGGTGCTACGTGGGCTGTATTTTGTGGGCGCTTATCAGCCGCCTCAAGATGATATGGATGGTTTTAGCCCCGTTGGTGCGCAAGTTCCAGCAATGCCTATCTTTGCTGGGCGATTATTACGCCAACGCATCGCTGCTGAGCGGGGCTTGGCGCAGCCTATTGTGCGGATTATGTCTTTGCGCCAGCGCTGGCATCGTTATGTGTGTATCGGCATGGGCGTTTTTTGTGCGGTTTGGTTATTGGCAATGGTGTGGATTTGGCAGAGTGAGCGCCAAGAAGCGATTACGTTGAATTACCTTTTGAGCGAGCTTGGGTCGGGACAAAGTGAGGAGCAAACCGACAATGATTCTGCTAGTCAAGCGGTATCTGGCCTGTGGCATATGTTGGTAAATGCGCCACGCTTGCACTTTGCCAGCGTGGTGTTTCCTGGCTCATTGCTTTCTTCTTTTGATCAGGATTTGGATAAAAAAGTCGCTAACTTATTCAAAACACAGTGGTTTGCTTCTATCTATGTTCAACTGCAAGCGGATCTAGTTTTTTTGCAGGCTCTTGGTGCAAATAGCGATGTAAGCAGCGGCGATACGACGACCAGTCCTGAAAATTGGCCGCGTTATTTAGTGGCGCAACGTTTGATGCAAGAGGCCAGCTTGCTTGAGCAAGATGTGATCTTATATAACCGCGCCCTGAGGGGCGGGAATGATGCTTTAAACAGTATGACTAATTTAAGTAACCGATTATGGAGCACAGATTTCCACCCAGAGCGCTTGCATTTAAGAGCCAAACTTGAGGGGATATTACGCCAATATGCACCCGAAATGGGCAAGCTTATTCGCTTGCAGGATGCGGTAAAGCAAACCAAGTCGAACTTTTCTGGGCTGATGAAGAGCTGGTTGGATCGTTTATATGGTGACACCACGTTTACAGAAATGGCCGACAACGTACAAACACACCTGACCGATTTACAAAGCAATAATCGCAATAGCTATGCCGAGCTAGATGCGTTGCAGCGGCAAATTGCGCTACTTAAAAGGCTCATTGCAGCCAGCAATAGCGCGTGGAGTAGTGCATCGGGGCAAGATTTAGTGCCAGGCTATAGCACCTTATTAAACCATGCCCGCTCTAGTAGTTTTGTGGGCAAAGAGGCGGTGCAGCAGATTGAAGCGCATGCCAGTAGCGTGCGTAAAGCGTTTCAAGAGCGTTGGTCCAATCAAGATTCATCGCTAACTGCGCAAGGTGCGCTGGGGCTTAGAGAAGAAGTAGTGCAGCTGCAAAGCGCGATTCGCTATTTGTTTGAGCAAGATTTTGTGATGCAGGCCCACTCGGTAGGGCCTAAAACTACGGCCCTGAGTGGCTTAAAAGGGATGAATGAAGAAACGCTGCGCGGCGCGATGGAAAACTACCAAAGTAGGCAGCGTTATCAGGCGCAAAACTTAGCCAAAGTGCCCGATGTATATCGATCTGCCCTTGGTGCGTTTGCCAGCAAAAGCACCGCCAATGCGATGTGGCATGTGTTGGGGGGATATGCTGACGATGAGGTTCAGAGCCGTGGTAAGGATAGTTTGGATGACTTGATCCACGCTGCGCCCGCTACGAGCGCTGCTTTTGTTGAGTTAGGGCGCAATGATTTAGCTAACGAGCTAAATAGAGAAATCACCGATAGAGCGCTGCAAAGCCTGCGCCAAGCCGATGCCCAGTTGGCCGAATTGGCACTGTATCAGCCTAAACAAGCCACGTTTTCTTGGTGGGATGGCAAAAAAAATGCCAGTTATAAGGCATTTAAAGCCAGTAACCCATTTGAGCTACAGCAGTATTTAGTAAGGCAGTTTGAGCAGCTTGCCAGCGTAGCGGTTAATCAAGGTGTGGTGATGGAGTGGCTGGCTGCGCACCCTAAGGGCGTGTCGGTAAAAGATATGCAAATGATTATGCGTTGGCGTGGTGTGGCCGTGGATCTGAAGAAGTTCAAAGAAAAAGCGCCCGATAGTGGCCCAGCACTGCTAGCACAGCTGATCAGCAAAGATTTAAATGAGATAGATGTAAACAGCTGCCATAGTAGTTTGCAGCAGCTGGAGTTGCCCGCTGGGCCTGGATATTTTTTTGAGCGGGCTCAGCGTTTAGTGAGTTTGGCCAATGAGCGCTGCTCAGGGCTACGGGCACAAAGTAGTGCTTATGCTTGGCAGCAATTGGCCCTGTATTTTAATCAACATCTTGCGGGGCGTTTCCCTTTTGCCGCCAATACCGGCGCTGCCGATGCTGATATAGAAAGAGTGAGCGTCTTGATACGGTTGATTGATAGTTATTTGCCAAGTGCGCTAGCGGGGATGGACGAGGGGGATGCTGCAAATATGCAGGCGGCGCGGCTGTATTTGCAAGGGCTGCAAAATGCCCGTGAGCTTTTAGGGCCGCTCCTAGTGCGCGGTACTGCTGAGCAACCGCAGCCCTTGGGTGTGGATATTGATGTGCAATGGCGTAGCGATAAAGAAAAAGAGCAGGGTGCAGATCAGGTGGTTGAGTGGAGCTTAGGCCTTGGCGCACAGCGTTTGCGCTATCCACAGGGCGAGCGAGCAAAGCTGCGCTGGTTGCTTGGCCAGCCTGTGACATTTGCATTGCGCTGGGCAAAAGATTCACCGCGTCTGCCTGCTGAAGAGGGCATGCAGCCCAATTTAATGGTGAGTGAGCAAACGGCCGAATGGCGCTATGGTGGTGCATGGTCTTTACTGCGCTTCTTACGTAATCATCAAGCACCGGCAGGCATGGTGTTTCAGGATGAATTTGCCTATCCTGCTCTGCTGTTTAGCCTGCCTATCCGAGGGCTAAGCAAAGATAATCCGCACGCACAAATGTTTGCTCGCTTTGGCATAAGCGCTGTGGGGGCAAAAACGCTATTACCGGTACATTTAATCAATGCCCTACCGCTAAAAGCCCCAGTATCCCCCTTTAGGCAAATCACCTTGCCAGATTCAACAACTGTGGCGGAACTAAAATGAGTGAAGAGTTGATGCCAAGTGGGTTGATGGGGGGCGTTGAATCGCTATTGCAGCCTATTTCTAATGAATCACCTTGTGGCATGTCGATCCGATATGAGGCGGAATACGACGTGCTTCGTGAAGCCAAGCGCGAAGACGATACCAGCTTGCCCACCGGTATTTGGCAATCTGAAGTCAAGCGTAGCGATTGGTCTACGGTTGAAAAGATAGGTCGGCAGATTTTGCAAACGCGCAGCAAAGATTTAACTGTAGCCGTCTGGTTGGGCGAGGCGTGGATGCACCGGCGCGGTATTGAAGGCCTGAATGCCGCGCTGTGTTTATTATCTGAGCTGTGCAAGCGCTATTGGGACAGTGTTTATCCGTTGCCAAGTGATGGCGATATGAGTTTTAGAACCGGCCCCCTCGCTTGGGGCGTGCATTCTTTTGGCACGATACTGCTCTCTAGAATGCCTATGCCGGTACTGGATCAGCGTAGTGAATTAGATTCATTTACTTTGGCAGATTGGCGCGTATTGCAAAGGCAGCTTGGGCTAGATCAAGGTAAATCGACCAGCAAGGCTTCACAGCTATTGCTGGATGCTGCTGTGAAGAAAACACAAAAAATAAATGAAGTGGTGCGCGGATCGGATGTGCGCATCATCCGAAGTGCTTATGAGTTTATTGTGCAAGGCATGCTGCATTTGGTGGCTTTATCACAAGATTGTGATGAAAAAATGGGCAACGACGCACCCACGTTTAAATCATTGCTCTTGCTGATGCAAGAGTATGACGGAATTTTAAAAGACTGGCTGGCCATGCATCCTCAGCCTATCCTTACCGAGTTAATTTTATCTTCGCCTACAGAGAAAAAATCAACAATGGAAGCGCTCCCTTTTAGCCAACCCCGTAGCCGAGAAGAGGCCTATCGACAATTACAATTGATTGCAGATTACCTTGCTAAAACCGAGCCACATAGCCCCGTGCCTTACTTAATTTACCGCAGCGTGGAGTGGGGCAATAAACCTTTAAGAGATCTTTTGGCCGAGTTGATTTCTAGTGATGCAGAAGCAAGAAAATTATGGACTTTGATGGGTGTGTTGCCTTAGGGGGAGTAGCACAAATGTTTAAGTCTATTGGCGGTAAAATGTTGCAGTAAGTACTTTTGTATAAGTTATCCAATATTTTAAAATCATGTGCTTCTCTTCGGGTGTGAAACGACGAAGTCGTTGCGCACCAAGGGCCGGTGCACAAGAAAAGCGCTTACACACCCTACGAAAATACATGCTTTTGCATTTAATAATGCCTAACTACTTATTAATATTGTAAAACTATGCAAACTCCCCATCAGCCATTCGTTCATTTTTTTTGGATTTCTTGGTAGAGGGGGGGGTACATTGCTTATTTCAATTGCGCCGTGGCAGGAAGTCCACCGTATTTGAATAAATGATTAATTGCTATTTTATTAAAGCCAACTTCTAAGCGGGCTGAGTTTGAGGCGGGTTTTGTGTTGTTTGGTAATTCAAAAGGCTCTTGAACGCTGCCTTCTAATAGTGAGCCATTAAAAATGGCATAAAATTCTTTGCCAATGGCAGGGCTATTGTCATCTTGAATCTCTGCCATCACTAAAAGCTGCTGCTGTTTAACTGTACGAATTTCATATGGCTGCTCTTTTGCCATGCATTTAACAGATTGATTAGGGTTGTTGCTGAAAATCACCATTTTACGAGTAAGATCAAATTGGAAAGGGCATATGCTATTTTGTGCCACGGTGTTTTTGCTATTGCTTGAGTAGAAAGTGGTCCATTCATCAATGGACTTAAAGGTTGTATTGTTGCCAAAATAGCTAAGATAGGTCGTTTTAAGTGGGCTGTGGCCTAAATAATAAGCTTGCGATCCTGCTGGAAATACGGGCGCGGGGGGTTTGAATAATGCATATTCAGGGCGGGTTTGGGTATTTTGTTTTGTTAAGTTAACACTCATGACTGCTAAATTGCTAATATCTTTACTTGTGCCGCTAATTAAATATTGAATATCATTTCCGTAATCAAGAATAATGTCATTGCCCTTGGCTGTGACCTTTGCTTGGCCGAGCTTTTCCCATTTTCCATCGACTAAATAGAGTGCTTCATTATTGTTTAATGGAATGTTTTGCCACTGCAGATTTTTTGAATCGAAATTAAATTGTTCTTCTCTGAATGCTTTGTCTTTAATAGAAATAGTATCATAACGGTCAATACTGGCTTCTTGTTTGCCATTTGCCGTGCTGATTGTTTGAACTGAATCAAGGTGCAGTATTTCATTTTGCAATACGTTATTTAAATTGACTTCGCTGCTTGAGTATTGCGCCAGTAGTAATTGTGAAATGGCGGAGCTCGTTGAGGGCGGAGCCACTACGATATCGGTATTGCTTTCATCTCCACCACATGCAGCAAGTAAAAGGGCAAAAAGAGGTGCGGTGTATTTAATGGCAGCCATTCTACAGCTCGTGTTTATTAGAATGAGCGGCAGTTTAAAGTAAACGGCATATTTTGTGCGATTTTTTGCAAGGTTGTGGTAATTTTATTGTGTGTTTTTGATAGATGGCGCAATAAAAAAGCCGCTACCTAAGGTCGCGGCTTTTCAAGGCACTTAATATTCTTACTTCAACACTTCCAAGCCACCCATGTAAGGGCGTAATACCGCAGGGATGGTAATGCTGCCATCTGCGTTTTGGTAGTTTTCTAATACGGCGACCAAGGTGCGGCCTACGGCAAGGCCTGAGCCGTTGAGGGTGTGAACGAGCTCGTTCTTGCCTTGCTCATTCTTAAAGCGGGCTTGCATGCGGCGGGCTTGGAAGGCGCCCATGCTGGAGCAGCTAGAAATCTCGCGGTAAGTGTTTTGCGCAGGCAGCCATACTTCTAAGTCGTAGGTTTTTTGCGAGCCAAAGCCCATATCGCCCGTACAGAGGTTTACTTTGCGGTAAGGCAATTCCAGCTTTTGCAAGATGGCTTCTGCATGGCCGGTAAGCGTTTCTAGTGTGCTGAGTGATTCATCTGGGTGAACAATTTGCACCAGCTCTACTTTTTCAAACTGATGTTGGCGAATCAAACCACGCACATCACGGCCATAGGCACCGGCTTCTGAGCGAAAACACGGCGTATGCGCGGTGAATTTCATCGGTAAGTCTTCAAGCTTCACGATGCTGTCACGAACAAAATTGGTGACAGGCACTTCGGCGGTAGGGATCAGATACAGTGGTTCGGCATCTGGGCGGATTACTTTGAATAAATCTTCTTCAAACTTAGGTAATTGCCCCGTGCCCATCATGCTGGCTGCGTTCACCAAAGAAGGGGTGTAAACCTCTTCGTAGCCATGCTCTAGCGTATGGGTGTTGAGCATAAATTGCGCTAATGCGCGGTGCATACGGGCAATGCCGCCTCGCAGCGCAGTGAAACGCGCGCCAGATAATTTGGCACCGGTTTCAAAATCAAGGCCCAGCGGGCCGCCTAGATCGACGTGATCTTTGATTTCAAAATCAAATATGCGTGGTGTGCCCCAGCGTAGTACTTCTTCGTTTTCGGTTTCGTCTTTGCCAACCGGCACGGATTCGTGCGGCAGATTAGGCATGGACAACAGCATGTCATTGATTTTTTCTTGTAGCGTAGCCAGTGCGGTTTCAGCGGCTTTTAGCTCGTCACCTAGATGGGCAACATCGGACATAATGACCGATACATCCTCGCCTTTCGCTTTGGCTTGGCCAATCAGCTTAGAGCTGGCATTGCGCTTGGCTTGTAAATCTTGGGTACGTGTTTGCAGCGATTTGCGCTCGTTTTCTAGTGCGGAGAAGGCGTTCACATCAAGAATAAACTTGCGGCTGGCAAGGCGTGCAGCCACGTTTTCCAAGTCGGTACGGAGTAAGTTGATATCGAGCATAATCGTCGTCTTTTTTTTCAATGAATGGTTGATAGTTTACACGGCTGGCAAACTCTTAAAAACCTAAAATCTTAAGCCAAATCTAGAAAGCCTATATTAATAGAGGCGGAAGACGCGGGGGCAGTTATAAATGTGGGGTTGCTTTGTTGGCTCTCACCTATGTATTGACCAAGATGACTACACTATTTGGCAATATAGGGCCAAAAATGGCACGCGTATTTAATGATTGAGAGGCGATGCTTGCTACGCTCTTAATAAATAGAGTGCAACAAGTAACGCCCCTCAATTTTCTTGTGGGCTGCTGCCTCTAGCAGCCTGTCGGACTTAAGACTGATCTAATACGGAAAAGCCGGATTTGGCCATATTTCACGCATTTTTTCGTTGAGTAGCTAGCTATTCGCCTCAAAAACCCACGAAATCTGTCTCAAACCGGTCTTTCCCTCGCTACGATCGCTTAAGTCCGACAGGCTGCTAGGATCTGTTGACGTTTCATTCATGGCAGTACAGCCCCAAAAAGGGGCTAAACCCGAAGGGCTGAGTCGGAAAAGGGCCATTCACTGCGTTATGCTCCTCGTTATTGCCTTCGTCACATGCCTTGTGCTTGGCCGTTTTCCGGCTTAGCGCAATGGCGAATGAAACGTCAACAGATCTTAGGTACCAGTCACTTATTTAATCCAAGCTTAGCGTTGTTTTATCCAGCTCAATCGCGGCATCTAATGCGGTAAGTAGCTCTTTGCGTGCCTTTAGTTTGGTATTTTTGTGCGCCTTCATGCTGATTTTTTTAAGCGACTGAGCAACGGCTAAGGCGCTGATGGCTAGCGCTTCTGGTGCAACCAGCATATCTAAAAAGCCAGCGGCTAAAGCGCCTTCTGGATTAAACATCTCCCCATTGACTACAGAGCGCTGAAACGCCGCAGGGCTTAGGCGATTGCGTGCGATTTCTATACCGGTTTGTGGCATGGTCATGCCAATTTGCACTTCGTTTAAGCCAATGCTAAATGGCCCATTTACGCCGATACGGTAATCCGCAGAAAGTAATAAAAAAGCGCCTTTAGCGATCGCATGCCCAGGGCAGGCCACGATAACAGGGTAGGGGTGGGCCAGTAGACGGCGGCTAAGCATGGAGCCTGCCGTAACTAAAGGAACGGCGTTATCCAAGCCCGAAGTCATTACTTTCAGATCGTAGCCAGCGGATAGTAGCCCTGCATAACTCGTAATTAACACCACGGCTTGATCTTGCTCGGCTCGATCGAGCGCTTGATTGAAGGCGGTAATCACCTCCATAGAGATGGCATTAACCTTGCCATTGGCTAAAACCAGCGTAGCAATGCCATCTTCTAATTGGTAAGACACAAGTGAACTCATAGTTGGCTCTTATTGAATGGGTAAGTGCAGACCTTAGCTGCTCTGGATAATTGGGTAAAGTGGGGTTAGTCCGCTTGCAGTGCTGGAGTAATTATTTACAATATTCAACAAAAAGATGACGTGAATATTTCAGTATGCTTTTTAATTTGTTTTGATTGTTGCAGAGTGTGGTAGATATCACTCATAAATTTCTTTTGAAATTTACTCAATATAAATAATTTATGACGTAAAACTAATAATTTTGGAGTGTTTTTATCCTGTGTAGCGGATTTTAATGGACTTAAAACTACCTACTTTGCTATTAAAAAGGCATAAAAATGCTTGGATTTCTTTAAAATGCTCCTAAGAAAAACCTTAGTTGATGAATGGATGCTTTAAAAAAATCTTACGGGTTACGCCGTATTTATTAGGGGTATTTATGCGTTTAACTTAAGTTGTTCGGCTATCTTATTGATTAAAATGAGCTAAATTATTTTGCTTACGGTCGTGAAAATGGCTTGAAGAAGAAGGAAAACTGCAAAATTTGCTATAAGTGGCTCAAGTTGGGAGTATCCCTAGCTTGCTGGTGGGTTTTTGATTTGCATGAATAATCGAGCACAAACAACTCATAAATTACGCCTACATAGCCCTCTTGATTGGTTACATATCGTTACATTGACATTATTCACCTATGTTAATTTTTACCTAGCGAAAGTCGCGTAAATAAAAAGCGGCATGCAGGGCGAGAGGGTTCACTTCATCAGTGAGCTTTGTATTGTAAGTCTAAAATATCAGGGGGCTTTCATGAAAGCGAAACAACTAGCAGTAGCAATTGCACTCATTGGCGCTGGCGCGGCTCTTAATGTGCATGCTGAAGAAAAAATAAATAAGGTTGAGCGCGTTGAAGTAACGGGTTCGAGTATCAAGCGGATTAAGAAAGAGGGTGCGACACCTGTTGAGACAATTAGCCGTAAAGCAATTGAAAAAACTGGTGCGGCTTCTGTGAATGAGTTGCTCAAAAATATCTCTTCAATGGATATTATGGATCAAGGAGAGCTGACTAGTAATGCACCGTCAGCATCGGGCAGTACAAATATCAAGATGCGTGGTTTGGGAACAGGAGATATTCTGGTATTACTAAATGGTCGTAGATTGCCAGTTAGTGCAATTGGAGATACTGCGTCACCTTCCGGTGTTGATGTGAATATGATTCCAATTTCCGCAATTGAGCGTGTTGAAATTCTCAAGGATGGCGGCTCAGCGGTATATGGTGCTGATGCAGTTGGTGGTGTGGTGAACTTCATTACCAAGAAGAATTATCAGGGTGGAGAAATTCGTGGCAATGTTGGCCAATCCAGCCGAGGCGATGGTACGGAAAAAAACTTTGGTATGAGCGGTGGCTATGGCGACTTGGATGAGCAAGGCTTTAATGTATTCGGAAGTTTTGATATTTTTAAGCGCGATGCAATTCTGCGCAAAGACCGTGACTTAACAAAGTCAGTAGATTTTCGAAGCTATGGCGGTAAAGATGGCCGTAGTAACTTCTCACCCTATGGCAATATTAATAAAGGTGGTACAGGTCAGGTTAAGCCTTGTCCTACTGAATTGTTAGGTGCCGATGGTAAGTGTAAGTTTGATTTTAATAACAGCATTCTGACAGCTTACAACGGTGCTGATCGCCAGACGGGCATGTTGCTTGGTACTGTAAAAATTAATGACGATATTCGTGCGTTTTTGCAGGGCTTTTACTCCAAGACTCAGGATCACTTCGAGGCGCAACCTGCGCCTGATACGATGTATACCGCGGGGAAGGTGCAGCAGTATCAAGGTCGCTTTATGCAAGCTGGACCACGTATTACTGATCGTGATTCTTCAATGTACCAATTCGTGGCAGGCATTGAAGGTTCAACAAATGGTTTTGACTGGAATATTGCCGCTGGTCATGGTGTAAGCACCCAGACTAATCAAGATAGCAATTATTTGGACCGCGATAAGTTTTTTGCGGCATTAGAAAGTGGTGCGATTGATGGCACTTCAACAAACAATAATCAAGCCATTGTTGATGCTCTTAAAGTGACTCCGCGTCGTGAGGGTGAAAGTTCGCTTTCATTCTTTGATGCAAAGGTAAGTGGCGAAACTGGTATTAGTTTGCCAGGTGGCGCTTTGGCTTATGCTGTTGGCGTTTCGGCTACACGTGAATCCGTTAAAGACACCCCTGATCAGTTAAGTCAGGATGGTGGGGTATTTGGGAGTATTCAGCAGGGCGCGGTAGATGCTTCGCGTAATGCAAAAGCTGTTTATGCAGAATTGTCGATTCCTGTCCTGAAGAGCTTGGAGTTGCAAGCGGCTGTCCGTTACGATAGTTATGACTCAGATTCAAAAGCATCACCACGCTTGGCCGCACGCTTCCAGCCTATTCCAGAAGTGTTATTTCGTGCGTCCTATACAGAAAGTTTCCGCATGCCAACACTGAAGCAATTATCGGGCGGTGCAGGAGAGGGGGCTTATACCGTAGAAACGCCTGAGGAGTGCGCTGCTCTCGGCCAGCCAAAGAATTGTAAAGTGGATGGGTATCTTACTACTGGTAGTAATACAGCGCTTAAGCCTGAAACCGGTAAGTCATTCAACTTCGGTGTTGTGGCTGAATATGGACCATTCAGTGGCTCCATTGACTGGTGGAAAACAGAAAAAAGCGATGTGATTGATACGCCTACAGAGTTACAGGCTATCCAGCATGGTGCTTATAAGTACGATGCACGCGGCATTCTTATCAATACGGCACTTCAAAATCTTACTAGCTTGACTGTTGAAGGTATTGATACAGATATTAAATTTAGATTGCCAACTGAATTTGGAATATTCACTTTCAGTAATACAAACTCTTATTACTTAACCAATGAAAAGGTTAATATTGATAATGAATTAGAAAACTGGAATGGTGTGTATAACAATCCTCAGTGGAGAAATACATTTAGGGTAGAGGCGGATAACGGTTCATGGGGTAGTGCTATTGCAGTTAAAACGACGGCAGGATTCTATGATAGGAAGCTACCAAATTCAGCTTCAGCGCCAATTGGCCCTGACGTTCGTGAGGTGCCTAGCTATACCGAGACTGATTTGACCTTGAGTTACTCAGGCTTTAAAAACCTTAAGATTGACGCTGCTGTAAAAAACTTGTTTGATAATATGCCACCCTTCTCTAATGCAAACGTGAACGGCAATAACAGCCAAATGGGTTTTGCAGAGTTGTATAGCGTACGTGGCCGTTTCTTCTCCTTGGGTGCTAAGTACTCTTTCTAATTAAAAAAATTACCCGCAGAGCTTGTTTGCTCTGCGGGTGTTTGTTCGGGAAAGTAATTTTTTATGTAGTATAAAGATATAACTTTTTATTTTTTTATTTGCTGCTTTTTTTGTTTATGATGCAAAGGTGGGAAATCCTTCTTATTTATTATCCTATTCCAATTTGTTTATTTCTGAATGCTTGAAAATTTATGTAACGGTGCCTTTTGAAAAAAAACAGAAGAGACTAATGCTTTCATCTGATTTTTTTGTTTGGTTTTATTGATTTTTTTACAAAAATTAGAGAAAACCCTAGTGAATTTTTTTATTGGCTAGAGTAATGTTAAGTATATTACCGCTTAATAACTAATTAAGTTTTTTACGAAACATTTTTTAAGGAGAGCATAGTGGAAGCTTTTGGCCAGAACGCACGTGATCGTCGTGCAGTGGGCTTGGCTGGAGTGGCTGCCTTGCATGTGCTCGTTGTCTATGCGCTAGTTACAGGTTTAGGCAAGGATTTGGTCAAGGTCATTCAGCAGAAAGTTGAAGTGGCTGTGATTAGTGAGCCACCCCCACCCCCGCCGCCACCGCCAAAAATTGAGAAAGTGGTGAAGGAGACCGCGCCTCCACCTCCACAGCAGCAGCCTGCATATGTGCCGCCGCCGGTTGTTGCTCCAACTTCGCAGTCAGTTAATACGATTCAAGCAACATCAGAAGTAAAAGCGCCTTCGGCTCCGGCAGTACCGCAAGCTACAGCCGCGCCTGCCCCTGTTGGCCCTATTTCAACCGCAGGGAATTGCTCTAAATTTGGTGGTCTGGAGTATCCACGTAAAGCGCTGGGTGAAGACATTAGTGGCATTGTCACCCTTGTTTATAAAACCAACGCCGAAGGGAAACTGAGTGAAATCATCAGCTCTAAGTTTTCTAGTGGGATTCCAATGTCTTTTCGCAGTCAGTTTTTGCAAGCAGCTAAGCAATCTTTGCAAGGCAATCACTGCAAAGCGGATACGACTTTTGAGCAAGAGCTTTCTTTCAAACTTGAATCTGAATAATTAAGTCCCTCACTTTAACGAATGGAGTAAATCATGGCTAAGTTCTCCCGCCAATTTTTTATGTTTGCAGCTGCTGCAGCTGCATGTGCTTTGCCAGTTTTGGCGAATACCACTGAAGCTGTTGCCAATCCATATGGCATCGACGCTTTGTGGGCCCAAGGTGACTTTGTAGCCAAAGGGACTTTAGTTATTTTGCTGACCATGTCGGCAGCCACATGGTACGTGTCGATTGTTAAAGTTTTAGATCAGCGTCGTTTAATTAAAATTGGCCGTGATTTGCTCAAAGCGCGTGGCCCAGAGCTGCTCACTAAAGCAAAAGCACTGAAAGACGACGGTATTTATAGTTCGGTGGCGCACGCGGGTTCACAAGCGGCCAGTGAGCACAGCGGCGAATTAAGCAAAAACGTAGACCTGAATACTTGGGTATCTATGGCAACCTACGATGCGGCGGATCATGCTGCCAGCAAGATGCAGGCAGGGATGTCGGTGATTGCAACCGTTGGTTCTACTGCACCATTCGTGGGTCTGTTTGGTACTGTATGGGGTATTTACCACGCGCTGACAGCAATTGGTATCTCGGGCCAAGCGTCTATCGATAAAGTAGCTGGCCCAGTGGGTGAATCACTGATCATGACTGCGATTGGTCTGGCTGTCGCGGTTCCTGCGGTACTGGGGTACAACTGGTTGGTTCGTCGCAACAAACTGGTGGTAGAAATGGTTCACACCGTTGCTGCACGCTTGCACACCAATTTACTCAGCACACCTAAGTAATTATGAGATATCTGAGGCCAGGACAAAGGGCATCTAGCCACGATGAAGATGAGGTCATATCTAGCATCAATACCACGCCTTTGGTGGATGTGATGCTGGTACTGCTCATTATCTTTTTGATCACTATTCCTGTTGTAACGCAAACCATTAAATTGACTTTGCCAAAGGAAATGAATATCCCTACCCAAACTAAGCCTGAGAACATTATTTTAGGCGTGGATGAGAAGAGTAATATTTATTGGAATATCAGCCAAATTAAGTCAGATGAAGAATTACTGGCGCGTTTGGTGAAAATTGCAAAAATGGATCCTCAACCGGAAGTCCATATTCGCGGCGATATGTCTTCTAAATATAGCTCGGTAGGGCGGATTGTATTAGCGGTACAAAGAGCAGGTATTGTAAAGATTGCTTTTATTACCGAGCCACCAGCAAGAAATTAATAGCTTTTAGATGACAGAGGCGGGCTAGCCCCGTCTCTGATATGCAAAGCATCCCTGTGGAGAGTAATTATGGGAATGAACGTTGGCGGTAATGATGACGATATGATGATGGAAATCAACACCACGCCATTGATTGACGTGATGCTGGTGCTATTAATTATGTTGATTATCACCATTCCAATTCAAACACACGCTGTTAAATTGGATATGCCGGTTAATTCGCCTTCTAAGCCAACTGAAAAACCAGAAGTGGTCCAGATCGATATTAATAGCAGCAATGTTATTTCTTGGGCAGGTACTCCTTTGGCTAACCGTGCTGAATTAGAAAAAAATCTTGAAACCGCCGCACAAAAAGCAGTTCAACCAGAGTTTCATATTCGCCCTGATAAAGATGCAAATTATGAAGCGGTAGCAATGGTCTTGGCCAGCTCCCAGCGCTTAGGTGTTAAAAAGATTGGTATTGTTGGTCACGAACAGTTTATTCAGTAAAAAAGCTAGGTGTGTTTTCACACCTAGCTTTTCTGCATTACCCAAATAAAAATTAAGTACAAGGTTTTTATAAATAGCGGCTTGCATCTTATATGCGCGGTTGTTTGCCTATTTTAAATTTAAAATAACATAGAGTAATAATCACAGGGGCTGTAATGAATAAATTAGCGATATGTATTAGTGTCTTGTTTGCATCGGCGCCCCTGTATGCGGCGCAAAGCGGCGAATTATTATTGCCTAATGCAGAACAAATGGTGCAGTCATGCCAGCAAGGTATTGATCAAGCGAAGGGCAAAATTACAAAATTAGGAAAATTACCGTTAAATAAGGTCAATGCAGCTAATACGCTAGCCGAGTGGGATAGGATTAACCAATTGGCTGATAAAATTGGTGGGCCCGCAGGTTTATTATCAGAAGTTAGCCCTGATAGCGCGGTACGTGCAACGGCAGATGCATGCAATTTGAAAATGTCAGCTTTAATGAATGATGTTTTACAAAGTGAAGCTTTATATAGCCGCTTTAAAGTACTCAAGCCTAAAGACGCAATTGATGCTGAAGCGCGGGCCGACATTCTAAATAATTTTGAAGACCGTGGCGTAAATCTATCCAAAGCCAAGCGTACCGAATTGCTGGCGATCTTTAATAAAATAGAAAAACTGCAGCAGGATTTCTCGCGCAATATGCGTGATAATCAGGCCAAGATCAGCTTTAGCTCCGCTGAATTAACAGGCGTTGCCGCTCGTTTTTTAGAAACAGCAAAGAAAAATGCGGCAGGGCAGTATGTATTGGGCTTTGATTACCCAGAAATTGATGCGGTAATGGGCTATGCAGAATCAGAAACAACGCGTGAGCGCTACTATATTGCGCGGATGAAAATTGGCGGTGCGGCCAATTTGCAAATCTTAAAAGAAGTGGTGCAACTACGCCAACAGCTGGCTGATTTAACCGGCTATCCAAGCTACGCTGCCTTTGCTATGCGTAATAAAATGGCAGCCACCCCCGAGGCCGTCAATACTTTCCTGAGTGACGTGCAATCGCGCGTGAGCGAGCTAGAAAAATCCGACATTGAAGAGCTGCGCCAAGAAAAAGCCCGCTTTACTGGCAAGGCCGATAGCCAGCTCAAGCGCTGGGATGTCGCGTTTTATGAAGAGCAACTAAAAGCCAGCCGCTATCAACTTGATCAAAAACAAGTGCGTGAGCAGTTTCCAACTGAGCCAACGATTGCTTGGATGATGAATGTCACCGGCACTTTATATGGCGTTGAATTTCGCCCTAATGCCGCTTTAAAAACCTGGCATAGCGATGTGCGCGCTTACGATGTATTTGATAAAGCCAGCCAAAAATACCTCTCCAGTTTTTATCTTGATTTATTCCCGCGTGATGGCAAATATAAGCACGCAGCCGCTTTTCCTGTGCGTGGTGTAAGCGTGCTGGGCGGGCAAACCCCTGTAAGCGTACTGGTTACTAACTTTAGCCGTGAAGGCTTTAATCAGGATGAATTAGAGACGCTCTTCCACGAGTTTGGTCATGTAATGCATGGCGTGCTGTCTAAAACCCGTTACAGCATGCAGGCGGGCACGTCGGTGAAGCGTGATTTTGTTGAGGCCCCATCACAAATGTACGAAGAATGGGCGCGTCGTCCAGAAGCGGAAGCACTCTTCAATGATACCTGCGCTAGTTGCAAACCGATTGATCCAAAATTGATTGCAAAAATGGATGACGCCCGCCGCTTTGGCCGAGGCCTTAAATACGCTCGCCAAGTGCTTTATTCTGCATTTGATATGGCTTTAGCGGCTAAAAATGCCGGTGATCCACAAGCAGTATGGCAAGAGATGGAAGGCAAAACACCGCTGGGCTATGTGGCTGGCACTGAATTTCCTGGCACTTTTGGGCATATCGTGGGTGGCTATGCGGCAGGGTATTACGGCTATATGTGGTCTGAAGTATTGGCGTTGGATATGTTATCGGCTTATGGCAACAATGTGATGGATGTGAAGCAGGGCAAGCGTTACCGCGAATTGATTTTAGAAAATGGCGGCCAACGCCCCGCGATGCAATTAGTTGAAGAATTTATTGGCCGCAAACCTAATGCCGATGCCTTCTTTCAAGAAATTAGTGGTCAGCGTGGTGCATCTACAAAGACAGCTAAGAAATAGCTTGTTGCAATGACGACTTAGGACTTGGCTGTATTCATTTCTCACTTTTAACATATCGTCATTCCCGCAGGCCTTTGGCGGGAATCCAGTGGCGCTACTGGATCCCCGACAAAAACACTCGGGGATGACGGTTTTGTTTTGATAAGTCCTGCGGGATTTATTTTGAGCCACATTCTTAAATTGATGCGAATGTATTTATTTATAAGATAAAACATTTGCCACAGCCTTATGACAGATTAAAAGAGGAGACGGTGATGAAAAAACGATTAAGCATCGCCATAGCGGGGGCGCTATTAAGCCAGCCAGTATTGGCGGCGGATATGAGCAAGGTATTGCGGGTGGCATTTCCTGCGCCTGAAACCGGTTTTGATCCGGCTAAGGTATCTGATGTGTACTCCAGCTCGATTACAGAAAACGTATTCGATCCCATGCTCACCTATGATTTTATGGCAAGACCATCCAAGCTCATCCCGAATACACTGGCTGAAATGCCAAAGGTCAGTGAAGATGGCAAGGTATTAACTTTCCATCTTAAAAAAGGTATTTATTTTGCGCCTGATCCGGTATTTAAAGGCCAAACGCGTGAATTAACTGCGGCTGATTATGTTTATTCATTAAAGCGCTTGGTAGATCCTACTACTGGCTCCCCAACTGGCTATTTAATTGCTGGTAAATTTATTGGCTTAGATGAATGGGTTAAAACGGCCAAGAATGGCAAATTAAATTACGACGTTACCGTTGAGGGGATTAAAACCCTTGATCGCTATACTTTGCAATTAACGCTTAAAGATGCTTATCCTGCATTACAGTATGTATTAGCTATGCCGCATTTGGGTGCAGTTGCACGTGAAGTTATAGAGGCTTACGCCGATAATACGATGTCGCACCCTGTTGGCACTGGCCCTTACATGGTAAGTGAGTGGAAGCCAGGCACGCATATTTCCCTAGTGGCAAATCCTAATTATAGAAAAAAAATAATTGCCTATAAGGCGGGCGATGATATTGGTGATCAGCAGCTCGCTAAAGAAATGAATGGTAAAACTATTCCTGAAGTAGGCCGAATTGAAATTTCAATCATTCAAGAAGAGCAGCCAAGATGGTTGGCTTTTAGAAATGGGGACTTAGATTTAAGTAGTATGCCTCAGCCGCTGGTGCGTGGTTCTATGTTACTCGACCCTAGTGATCCTTGGCGTGTTGATTTAAAACCAGATTTAAAGAAAAGAGGGATTAAGCTTCACCGCGATTTGGCTGAAGAAATTACCTACTATGTGTTTAATATGAAAGACCCTGTCTTGGGGGGCTTGGGTAAAGAGAAAATTGCTTTACGCCGCGCAATTGCAATGTCTTTTAATACTACAGATACGATTCGTAATATTCGCCGTAATCAAGCGGTAAAAGCGCAATATATTATCCCGCCGAATGTGGCTGGGCATAATCCTAACTTTAGAGCGGCATTTGAATATAACCCCGCTTTAGCGAATGCCTTGCTCGATGAGTTTGGTTATAAATTAGGTGTGGATGGTAAACGTGATCTGCCCGATGGCAAGCCCTTGGTGGTTGATTTTATTACCGGCACTACAGGTATTGATAAACAGTGGAATGAATATTGGCAAAAAGCTTTTGACCTAATTAAAGTTAAAGTGGCATTTAGACAAATGCAATGGAATGAGCAAGTTAAATCATTGCGTACCTGCACCTATGGTATGGATGGTGCGGCATGGCTGGCAGATTACCCCGATGGCGATAATTTCACCATGATGCTCTATGGCAAGAATATTGGTAGCGAAAATTACGCCTGCTATAGCTCGCCTAAATACGATAAATTATATGAAGCATCACAAAAAATGGTTGATAGCCCAGAGCGTAATGCGCTGTATGATCAGATGAATAAAGTGATGATGGCAGATACGCCTTGGGTTATGGCCGATACGCGGTTTAATAATTACTTAACGCATGCTTGGATTAAGGGCTATAAACCCCATCCACAATTTAATACGCTGTGGCGTTATTTGGATATTCAAAAATAATGACTCATTTTGCATATTTTGTGGCTAAGGAAAAATAATGCTCGCATATATTACTCGCCGTGTTTTACAAATGATCCCGACTATCTTCGGGGTGATGTTATTGGTTTTTATCTTATTTTCTGTGGTGGGTGGCGATCCAAGTTTAATCTTGGGCGGTAAGCATTTAACCGAGGACGTATTAAATAATATTCGTACCCAATTAGGGCTAGATAAAAGTCTGCCAGAGCAGTTCTTGATTTTTGTTAAGCAAGTACTGACTTTAGATTTTGGCACGTCTTGGTCTACCCAACAGCCGGTATCGCAGATGATTGCTAGCCGCGTTGGCCCATCTTTAACCTTAACCGGGGCTTTACTGGCGGTAAGCTTGCTGATATCCATTCCTTTGGCCGCATTGGTGGCTTACTTTAGGGGCGGTGTAACCGATCGCATTGTGACGATTGCGTGTACCGTGGCGATGTCGATCAGCGCCTTGGTGTATATCGTGGTGGGCCAGTATTTCCTTGCTTATGAATTGGCTTGGTTTCCAGTGCGTGGCTGGGGTGATTCCTTATTCACCAATTTAATGGTTTATGTGCCTTTGCCATTATTAATGGGTTTAATGGTTTCTATTGGCCCAGATATTCGTTTTTATCGTAGTTTTTTTATTGAAGAAATGAATAATGATTATGTGCGTACGGCTAGGGCTAAAGGTTTATCAGAATCTAAAATTATGCTTAAGCATGTGCTGCGTAATGCGATGATTCCTGTCGTCACTAATGTGATGATGGCATTGCCGTTTTTAATGATGGGGGCGCTGATTCTGGAAAGCTTCTTTGGTATTCCTGGTATGGGTAATGAAGTATTGCTGGCCGTAAATAAAAGCGATTTTCCAGTGATTAAAGCTGTCACTATTTATATTGCGATTGCAACGATGATTTTTAATTTGTTGGCCGATTTGGTTTACAAATTAATTGATCCACGCGTTCAACTTAAATAAACCCTGGGGAAACTTATGAATGCAATTGTTGAAGCTGTGCCGGGGTTGAAGATTGAACCGGCATCTAAAAGTTTGTGGGCATTGGGTTGGCAGCGCTTAAAGCGTAATAAGGTTGGTTTTATTGCGCTATGGGTGGTCGTGGCTTATTTGTTGATTGCCGTAGGTGGTTGGCTGAATATTGTTGCAAGCAATTGGGCCGAAGAAGTAGCCGTGCCTTACGCTCCACCTTCTTGGATCACTAAGGGTAAAGACGAGCAGTTACCAGCAAAAACGGCAACGGTGGTTGAAGCTCAACCAATTGTAACCATGCTGCCATCAGAGGATCCGCTGGCTCAAGAGCTGGAAGCCGCGCAGAAAAACACGGCAAAGTATGCGGATAATAGCCCAGCTAAGCTAGAAACCATGCCGTTTGGTGCGGATTTACGTGGCCGTGGCGTGATTGAAAAAACCATTAAAGGGACTTCAACTTCTATCTTTGTTGGTATTTTTGGTGCGGTGTTGGCGCTGAGTATTGGCACGACTTTAGGTGCGGTTTCTGGCTATTTTGGTGGAAAAGTCGATGATTTCTTTACATGGTTTTACAGTATCTTTACTTCTGTTCCCGATATGCTCTTGCTGCTATCTTTTGCTGCGGTAAGCGGGCGTGGGATTAGCACCATTATTATGGTGATGGCGCTAACCAGCTGGACAGGTACTTATCGCTTGGTACGTGCCGAGTATATGAAGCTGAAAAACCGCGAGTATGTGCAAGCTGCCGATGCGATTGGCGCTTCGCATTACCGTCGTATGTTTGTGCATATTTTGCCAAATATCAGCCATTTGCTTTTGGTGCAGTTTTCCTTGATGACGGTGGCGTTGATCAAATACGAAGCTATTTTGTCTTTCCTTGGCTTTGGGGTGGGTGTGCGCCAAGTGAGCTTGGGTTCGATGCTGGCAGAAACGCCCGCTGAATTGGTGCAGGGCTTCTGGTGGCAAATGCTTGCTGTGACGATTGCGATGTCGGTCTTGGTGACGGCGTTTAGCCTGTTGGTGGATGCTTTGCGCGATGCGCTTGATCCAAAAGTTAAATAAGGAGATCGCGACATGTCCTCTGCTGAAAATACCGAAACATTATTATCGGTGCGTAATTTAGTGGTGAATTTTCGTCAGGAAGATGGCGAAAAATTTAATGCCATTAAAGGTGTAAGTTTCGATATCCCTAAAAATCGCACCGTAGCCTTAGTGGGTGAGTCGGGCTCGGGTAAATCCGTGACTTCGATGGCGATTATGCAATTATTGCCGCCAAATAATACTGAAATTAGCCCTGATAGCCAGATTCTCTTTGAAGGTAAAAATCTATTAGGTTTAAGCGCTAGCGAGCTGCGGAAAATGCGCGGCAAAGATATTGCGATGATTTTCCAGGAGCCGATGAGCTCGTTAAACCCCGTATTTACCGTGGGCGATCAAGTAGCAGAAACCTTGATGCTACACGCTGGATTGGGCCGCCGTGCCGCTGCCAAGCGCGCGGTTGAGCTGTTGTTTGAAGTGGGTTTACCTAATCCAAGTGAAAAAGCCAAGGCTTATCCACATCAATTATCTGGCGGGCAGCAGCAGCGTGTAATGATCGCCATGGCGATTGCTTGCGAGCCTAAGCTTTTGATTGCGGATGAGCCAACTACGGCGCTGGATGTCACCATCCAAAAGCAAATTTTACAATTGATTGCCGAGTTGCAAAAAAAGCATGGTATGTCGGTGCTGTTTATTACTCATGATTTGGGCTTGGTCGGTGAGTTTGCTCATGATGTGGTGGTGATGCGTCATGGCGAAATCCGCGAAACGGGTACGGTAGAGCAGATTTTCGATTCGCCGAAAGACAGCTACACCAAGGCATTGCTGGCTTGCCGCCCGCACTTGGATCACCGCCCAGAGCGCCTTGCGGTGATTGACGATTTCTTAACGCCAGGTGGCTATGTAGAGCCAGCCGATCGTGTACGCGGCTATAAAAAAGACGATGAAATTGTGCTGGAAGTAAAAGGCCTGGGCAAAGCTTTTGAATCCCGTGAAGGCCTATTTGGTAAGAAAGTATTTCATGCGGCGAAAGATGTATCGTTTAAATTAGCGCGTGGTAAAACGTTGGGTATTGTGGGCGAGTCAGGCTCTGGTAAAACCACGGTTGGGCTAACTTTAGTGCGCTTACATCAAGCCACAAGCGGCCAAGCGTTGTTTAATGGCAAAGATTTATTTGCGATGAGCGCGCGTGAATTTAATGAGTACAAACGGCGCATTCAGATTATTTTTCAGAATCCATACGCCTCGCTTAATCCACGTTTTACCGTGGAACAAATTCTCACAGAGCCTATGCAGCTTCACGGTATTGGCAGCAGCGCGATGGATAGAATTAAATTAGCGCGTGAACTACTGGATAAAGTGGGCTTGCCTGCTACAGCGCTGGCTAAATATCCGCATGAGTTTTCGGGTGGGCAGCGGCAGCGGATTGCTATTGCGCGTTGCTTAACGATGAAGCCAGAAATTCTGATCTGTGATGAATCAGTATCGGCTTTGGATGTATCGGTGCAAGCGCAGGTGTTGAATTTGCTGCAAGATCTACAAGATGAATTTAAGCTGTCTTACTTGTTTATTTCGCATGATCTGGCGGTGGTGAAGCATATTTCAGATCAAGTGATGGTGATGAACAAGGGTGAAGTGGTGGAGCAGGCTGATGCGGATGAAATTTATCTGAATCCTAAGGCTATTTATACACGCAAATTGCTCTCGTCTATTCCGCAAGGCCGTGGCCGCACGCAAAACCAGCAGTATTTGAGTGATGATTTAGTTACTTTATAAATAGTGATTGCTAGTTTTAGCCGCTTAGATAAAACGCTGAGCGGCTTTTTTTGGCTAAAGCTAGGGTCTGTTGACGTTTCATTCACAATTGCGCTGAGCCGGAAAACGGCCAAGCACAAGGCATGTGACGAAGGCAATAACGGGTTATTGTCGAGGAGCATAACGCAGTGAATGGCCATTTTCCGGCACAGCCCTTCGGGTTTAGCCCACTTTTGGGGCTGCACTGCGTTAAAAATCGCTCATGGTACTCGTACCATGTCGCCATTTTCTCCTTGTTCAGCCCCAAAAATGAGCCAAACGCAGCCGTGAATGAAACGTCAACAGACCCTAGGGCTTAGCGGATTAAATACTACCGTGCTATCAATTTAGGAGCGTGCATTTGTGGGGATAGTCTAAGTTAAGTAAGGGGTTGGGTTTTAGGGGGGGGTATGTTGCGAGGGTTATTATTTTGTGCGCTATGCATTATTCATGTCAATGCCTATGCGTTGAAAATTGCCATGGTGTTATGGCGAGGAGAAACTCCAGCAGAGCAAGGCTTTCGGGAGGAAATGAAAAAACTGGGTTTGAATCCCGAAATTACAGTTTTTAATGCTGATCAGGATCGCGCCACCTTGGCCACATTATTACGCACCGAGTTAGAGCCTAATTTGGCTAAATATGATTATGTATATAGCTTTGGTACGACGGCTAGTCAGATGACTAAGCAGTTTTTAAAAGGGCGAAAACCTTTGATATTTAATGTGGTTGCCGATCCTTATGGTGCGGGCTTGCTGTCGACAAATAAACAAGATAATAAAATGCTGGCAGGGGTAAGTAATATGATTTCGCTACCGCTGCAGATTGCTAATGCCCGTAAGTATTTACCTAAGGGGAGCAAGATGCTGTTTCCTGTGAATCCGCGTGAGCAAAATACGCAGTTGATTGGGGAGCAATTAACGCCTGTAGCAGCACAACACCATTGGATATTAGAAACTTGGCGAATTAACCCAGATAAAGCATTGCTTAATTCAGAACTACTCCGTTTACAAAAAGATGCTAAAGGTAGCGTGGTGTTTATCCCTGCAGATAGTTATTTGATTTCAATTGCAGCAGAATTAATGCAAGCGCTGAATGAGGCTAATATTGAGACTATTTGTAGCGTTGGTGCCTTTATTCCTTATCATTGCAGTGTAGGAACCGTTGGCGATTATCAGGTGCAAGGCAAGTTGGCCGCTAAAATTATTGCAATGCATCAAAAGGGCACGGCTCTGCAGGATATTCCTCTGCAATATGATTTATCCCCTCGTTTAATGACGAGGGATGCGGCAGCACATTAAGGCTGAGCGGGTATTTCTTGAATGAAACACTTGTTTTGACTTGCTTGTCATACTGTAACGTTATGTTGTTCTTCTTACTCTTTGGAATGCGCAGCATGAATCGTCGTCAGTTTTTAAAATTGACCGGCTTTGTGACTGTTTCTACCATAGGCCCTGCGTTGTTGGTGGGCTGTAATAGCAGCGACGATGATGCTGTAATTCCTGCCGTGGCGCAGATTCCTTGTAAATTTCCACAAAGTATTGCCTCGGGTGATCCGGCTGCCACCAGCATCATGCTATGGACCCGCGTGGTGCCTAGCGATGCAGATAATGTGGTTTCATCTAAAGCCGCAGATATTGCGTTACAAAGAGCAATGCAAGCAATGGGGTCAGGTCTTGCATTTCACATCAGATAAAATGTACAGTAGTTTGCAATGTAGATTGAAGTGATTGCTTTATGTCAAATGTAAGGCCTGACCCCATAGGTTTTTAGAGCAAACTTAAACCCCGTGATTTTTCATACTATCAGAGCCGAAGCAAGCAGATTTAACTTTACTCTTACCCCGATTATTTAATCGTTTAAGAAATAAAAACCATTAGCTTAATTGTATTGTTAGCACCGCTTGTTTTTTTGTGCACTAGTACTGGATTTGCACTTTGGGCATTCAAATTTGTTACTCATATAATCGCCAACAACTATCGATGATTTATGATGCAACGTGACCAATATGCTATTGGAGTCATAGCAATTTGTGCACCAGGGCCCTTTTCCATAGTCATCTATTTCACCGGATACTGGAAGATAGACATTGTCTTTTATGGTAAGCAAAGACCTAAGGTCTCTTGATTTTTTAAGAGAATTTATTTCTTCACGGAGAGTAATATTTTCCTCTTTGACGTCAGCCAAAGCCAGTTTTAGGTCCGCTAATGCATTAGTTAATTCAGCAATTTGGTAGTTAATCTGTGCGTCTTCTAAAGATTTTGCAGCTTGCTTAATTCCTCGAACAATTTCCGTTATGGTCTTGAATGATTCCATTGCGGATGCTATTGATAGGATGTCTGGCATATCATCTCCTTAAGCCCTAATGTCAAAAATAAGCAGCTTGCCTACGCTGCAATTGGTTAACAACAACGCATATTCCGGCTAGTTTGCTTGAATGTCATATTAGGCGCATTGCCATTGCACACTAAATATCCTCACTTTTCTACGATTATTTCGAGGGGGGATTACCCAATGGGGCCGTGTTTATGAAAGTTAGCTATGATGTTTATTTGATTACTACAGTGTACCGTTTTGGATCTGTGCCTTTGATTCCCTGAACAGTACAAAATTTGCTTCCATCAGCACTGTTAAACTTGTTGCCACTAGGTATGTGAATTCTCTGTGACAACAAGAACACCACTTTCTTTGATTTACCTTCCTTGTTGCATAAGGACAGAGTCATTTCATTGAACGAGCAAGATGTGGGAATATTTTCATAACAAGTAGGAGTTGCATATTCTGCAGCGGAAACAAATGCTGACCAGGAGCAAACGCCAACAACAAACAACTTTCTCATACAACTCAGTGCCTTTTGGATAGTAAGTATATTTACGTGGCAAACATAACGAATATGTAAACCACCTAAAATGGTAGAAAAACCACCACTAATAGGTGTATGAAAAAACTGAGTCCCATGACTATTTAAAAGCATGGGGTCAGACCTTACATTTTACATGAAAATAACTGGGGTCAGAACAAAATTAAATCCTACTATGCTTAATGCTTTTAGAGCCAAAGAAAGCGGATTTAACTGTACTCTGACCCCAGTTATTACAGTGGTTTGCAATACAGGTTAAATTAATTTCTTCATGTCAAATGTAAGGCCTGACCCCATAGGTTTTTGATTTGCGCACGAACCTATCCGCTAAAGGCACTCGCTATCCCTATATTGAGGCCTCAGCTAAATCGGTAGAGAAAATCAAGACGCGACTAAATGAAATTACTGGAAGAACCCAAACATGGCGACCAATTGAAGAGGTGGTGCGAGATTTAAATCAAGCATTACGCGGTTGGTCGAGTTACTTCCATTACCGGAATTCATCCAAGCAATTTTATAAAGTGAAGCGTCATTCAGAAGAACGGCTAAGGATACATCTTCGCAAACGGCACAAAGTCAGCGATTGGAAAACGAGCATGCTCCGTTATCCAAGGCGGGTGCTAAATGAGCGATATGGTTTGTATTCATTACCGACAGCAGCAGGTTGGAAATCAGCGCATGCTTGATGTGAAGAACATCGGAAAGCCGTGTGCGGGAAAATCGCATGCACGGTTTGATGAGGGAGGGCAGGTGAAAACCTGCTCTCTACTCTACCAAAATTAAATCCTACTATGCTTAATGCTTTTAGAGCCAAAGAAAGCGGATTTAACTGTACTCTGACCCCAGTTATTACTCTGACCCCAGTTATTATTCGTATTATTCGCACCAGTTAAGTAGTAGACGTACCAGCAAACTAACAGCATTAGAAGGATGCTTGATAGGGCGCTAAGCCACGATAAGATAGAGCCGCACAAAGAGTTTCCTTGCTTACTTTGATGTTGGTAATCTTGTGAAGTGTTCACTTTCAGTTACCCACCCTGACCCAGACTTGCAGTTTAATTTGGTGTACGCGTCTACTTTTCCGTAGGCTGTTTCCCCTGCTTCGCATTTTTCACCTTTTTTTATGGTAAATGCTGCTTTACCTTGTGCCGCGTTCACGTTTGCGTATGCAGAAACGTTCTTGTTTGCTTGCCATATTTCTTTAGGTGCTTTTTCACATCCAAATAGAACAAGGCATAAGCTAGTAAGTATTAAGGTTTTCATTTTTTTGGGTATGTTTCTTTTTTAGTTAATCTTTTAGAGTGACTAAGACCTACCATTAAATCTGCTGGCGAAACCACGGGTAGGCCATATCTAGGGTCATAGGCTGGAATTCCAGCAAACTCTAGTATTTCAGCAATATTAGACGAGCAACTATTGCTATCTAATTTATATGGCTTGTTTTCCGCAGCTCTTTTCTTTATCTCTTTTAGAATATTTTCTTTTTCAATCTTCGATATTGCTAGTGAGTATCCCCAGGTGTCACGGTGCATTTTTACTTGCTGTCGGAATAAATAGTTTTCACGGGTATCAATATCCCATCCACCATGCGCCCGACCGTATACCGTTCCATCTATTGCCATCGAGGTATGCCCAAACTGTGATCCAATGGATATTAAACGTGAATCACTAATTAATATTTCTATGCGCTCGCGTGATACAAATATCTTTTTAATTTCTTTGTTTTCTATGTTTGTAGTTGTTCTATTGGTGACAAGAAACATCTCTTTGCCAGATGGAGATTGTATACTTTGGTTTGGCATCTATTAACCCTCTAAATAGATTTTTATATTTTCAGATTTGTTGATGGAATCAAGAAGATGCGTGTTTCCTTCTTCGTCTGTTTCTCCATGCTCAATTTGACCACTCTCTCGTACAATTGCATAAAGGTGATTAGCAATTGGTTTTTTTGTTTCGCTATCTAATAATTGAAATTTATCATTAAATAGGCTGTCAATTATTTTAGATGTGGCCGCTACAGCCGCCGCCGCTGCAATCGCCTTTCCTGCTTTGCTAGATGCACCAGATGAGGCCGCACCGCTTCCTTCATACGAGCGCCCGATTTCTGGCATGGATGAGATTAAAACCGCTCCGCATGAAGTCATATGACCTTCTAATGCAACGGGTTTACCGCCAACGTTCCACGAGGGGTCACCTTCAATAATTGGGCAAACGCCGTGGCCAGGGATAGGGCAGCTAACTTGATCCCCAAGGAGAGCAACAGGTTTGCCAAACATATTGCTTGTTGATGCAGCACTTATTACAACTCCGCCGTGGCTGGTTAGGTCGCCTAAGCGTATTACTCTTTTCATGCTTGCTACCTATAAGAGATTAAAATTAGTACACTAATCTTAATCTTTGCTTACTAGAGCCACAATAAGAGGTAGGGTGTATTGGCTAGGTAAGTTGATGTAATTAATGCACATTGGGCTTGGTTATGTTGGTATCTGCTGAAAAGATCTCAGTAGATCTTTTGATGGGCGGTTCTAATAAGTAGAAAGAGGCCCTAGCAAAAATGCGGCTTAAAGGCGTGTTGTTGGATGCTTTTTTATTAGAAGGCATTATTTTTTAGTGTAATTTTATCAATTGGTTATAAGGTTTTGAGCTGGCGAAAACGGTGCACGAGCGCTTTGCCATGATCGCCATGCAAGCTGGGGTTACAGATTTGAGCAATACCACAGCGATTAAGGCGGCAGTAGGTGGGGCAATCGCTAAAGGCCTATTACCAGCAGTAGTGGTAACGCCAACAGCCGGTTTATCTAGCGCTGCGATCAATACCTTTAATGAAACGCTGGCTGGGCAAATGGGCGAGTTAATTGGTGGGTAGATTGCTGCGCTGGCAGTGGCCAAAAAATCAATCACTGCGCAAACGCTGTATGGCATGGTGGCGGGGCAGTTAGCTGACGCGCTGAAGATTCCTGCTGCAAGCGTACCTTCAGTAGAAGTGATTAAGCGCCTGAATCCATTTGCCAATCAGGCGGCAGGCACGGCACCGGCGGCGAATAATCCTTGGATTAAATACGCTGATACCGATGCACAGGGATTTACTGTGGTCGAGTTGACCGCGGCAGGTTTGAAAGCGGAGTTCAGAAAAATAACCCGCTTAGAGGGTAATGTACCGCCGCAAAAAGCAACTGAAAAATCGAAAACGATTTTAGTTAAAGTGGGGAGCTTAGATTGAACGATTACGGATTAATCCGGCGTATTTATTGGCTGATAAAAAGGGGAGTAAGATGCTCCCCTTTTGCTATTGGTTGGATATGCAGCGATTTACTTTGATTTTATTATGCCTATTGGCACTCACTGCCTGCCAGCGCACCGATCCAAACTCCCCTGTTTCTTTACGCAAAGCCACGTTCAAAGAAATGCTTAAATCGCGCGAAGCGATGCATGCTATGTTGAATGGCGATAAGCCTTACAAGCAAGATGAATTACTTAAAGAGGCGATTAAGCTTAAGCAAAAGTCGCAACAGCCTTGGGTTTACTTCGCTGAATTCTCTATTACTCAGCAATCCACAAGCAAGCAGCAAGCAGATGCTAAGGATTTTCATGCTGCAGCAGAAAATATGCAGCAGCAAAGCGCGGCTTTAGAGGCTGCTGCTCAATCTGGGCAAGCTGAGGGTATTCGTGCATCTTACAAGGCTGTAGAAAACGCCTGCATCCGTTGCCATCAGCAATTTAGGCCTGGCTAAGTAAAGGGGCGCGTCTTTTATTCGGAGTTAAGTATTACTGAGCGAAGTTGCTGATCAGGGCAACTTATCGTCGACGACTTTGCTCCGCCATAAGGTGGTCTCGGCGTATTTGGGATGCGCTAGCAGCCTGTCGGACTTAAGACTGATCTACTACGGAAAAGCCGGATTTGGCCATATTTCACGCATTTTCTCGTTGAATAGCCAGCTATTCGCCTCAAAAACCCGCGAAATCTGTCTCAAACCGGTCTTTCCCTCGCTACGATCGCTTAAGTCCGACAGGCTGCTAGCAATGAATGTTCAACGCTTAAATGGCTTGTGCTGCTCTAGCTCGCTCTGCCATTGGCTTACGGCTTGCCGCTCTTTGGCTAAGTGCTGATCAATGGCATCAGCAAAGCCTGCGTGGGCCAGCCAGTGTGCCGATTGGGTGCTAACCGGCGCAAAGCCACGGGCCAGTTTATGCGCGCCCTGTGCGCCTCCTTCAAAAGCATCTAAGCCCGCCTCTAAAGCAAACTCAATCCCTTGGTAAAAGCACAGCTCAAAATGTAGATTGGCTACAAATCCCGCTGGCCCCCATGCTGCGCCCCAATAACGCCCATAGAGCCGATCTGGGCCAATAATATTCAGCGCTGCTGCAATGGGCTGGCCTGCTTGGTAGGCCAATACCAGTAAGCACGCTTGCGGCATGCTGCTGGCTATTTGTAAGAAAAAAGCCAAGCTTAAATAGGGCGTGGAGCGGTGTTCCAGATAGGTATTACTGTAGCAGCGGTAAAAGAAATGCCAGTCTGCCTCACTGATATCGCTGCCGCGCTTACGGATGATCTCTACCCCTGCATCGCTCACCTTGCGCCGCTCTTGCCGCAGTTTTTTGCGCTTATCGCGGGTGAGTGCATCGCTAAAATCGGCGTAATCCCGCCAATCGCCACGTAGCCAATGAAATTGCACATCGCAGCGCGGGATAAGGCCACTTTGCTGCGCCAGAGCGGCTTGATTGGCTTCAGGAAACAATAGATGAAACGATGAGTCGCCGGCTTCTTGCGCAATGGCCACGGCGGCGGCGAGCAAAATTTGCCGCGTGGCATCGTCTTTTGCTAGCAGCCTAGGGCCAGTAATGGGCGTAAAGGGGATGGCGCTGATGAGTTTAGGGTAATAATCTAAGCCATGGCGTTGATACGCATCGGCCCAAGCCCAATCAAACACATATTCACCATAGGAATGGGTTTTTCGATATAAGGGCATTGCACCAATCAGCCGCTGTGCTTCATCCCTCAGGGCTAAATGACAAGGAGCCCAGCCGCTACGCTCACCCACCGCAGCAGTTTGTTCTAGCGCGGCTAGATAGGCGTGGCTTACAAAAGGTTGTGTGCCAGCCAGTACATCCCATTCGGCGGATGTAAACTCTGTAATCTGCGAGTGAAGGCGAATCATGCCGTTTCCATATGGGTGATTGTGGGGCTGAACCTAGCAGCCTGTCGGACTTAGCATCAGTCAGCTGCAAAATCACCTGATCGGCCTATATTCCACCAGATTTTTGACCAATAACTCGTGATTGGCGCTGCAAATCCGGCAAAATCTGGTCTCGACCATGCGATTTTTCGCTTCGACCGTCTAAGTTCGACAGGCTGCTAACTGCTAATTAAATAATCGCGATGAGCGCTTACTTATACGTAAAGGAGGGGGCAGATTATATAAAGTAGGCTATCCACCAAGCAAAGCAAAAACACAGCTAAAGATAACGGCAGTTGCTTGCTGCGCCCAATATAAAGTGGCACCCCTCCATTTTGCCTACGAAGTGACGGCTGTGGGCGTTTGTTTTAATGGTGAAAGATTGTGTTTTTATTTTTTAGTCATAAGGTAAGCTATTCTTTGGGCTTAAATTTTGCCGTTTTATGCGCTGTGTAGTTTGAATAGGGTGGGGTGATCCTACTCGTCCACAGCGAATAGGGCTTAGGCGGCTGCGTGGGCAAAATAAGGGGAAAAACATGCAACAGAATTTAGTAGTAGGCTTGGTTGGTTTTGGCTATGCGGGGCAGACTTTTCATGCGCCGCTGATTACGGCCACGCTAGGTTTAGATTTGTGTGCGGTCGCATCTAGCCAGCCGCAGCGGGTGCTAGATCACTATCCTGCAGCGAGGGTGTTGCCCGATGCGCTGATGCTGATTAAAGATCCTCAGATTGATTTGGTGGTGTTGGCCACGCCGAATGCTAGCCATTATCCCTTGGCTTGTGAAGCTTTGGATGCGGGCAAGCATGTGGTGGTGGATAAGCCATTCACTTTAACCGTGGCTCAGGCTTCAGAGCTAGCACAGCGGGCACAAGCCTCAGGGAAGATCTTGTCGATCTTCCATAATCGCCGTTGGGATGCTGATTTCTTAGGCTTAAAAGCATTGATTGCCAGTGGCCGCCTTGGGCAGATCGCCCAGTTTGATAGCCAGTTTGATCGCTATCGCCCGCAAACGCGTGATCGCTGGCGCGAAAATACCGAGCTAGGTAGCGGCCTGTGGTTTGATCTTGGCCCGCATCTGATTGATCAAACTTTACAGCTATTTGGCATGCCACAAGCGGTGTTTGCCGATTTACAGCAGCGCAGAGCCGGTGCACAAGCGGTGGACGATTTTCATGTGCTGCTACGCTATCCAACTATGCGGGTAAAATTATCGGCCAGCTGCCTAGTGAGTGGTGGCGCGCCGCGTTATATGCTGCACGGTAGCTTGGCGAGTTTTGAAAAGCAGGGTTTGGATATGCAAGAAAGCCAGCTTAAAGCCGGTTTATTGCCAGGGGCCGTAGGTTTTGGGTTAGATCCAGTGCCAGGGCTATTGCACCACAGCGTCAATGATCTGGTAAGTAGTGAAGAGATTGTCATGCCTTTGGGGCAATATACAAATTACTACGCTGCGGTTCGCGATGCCGCGCTGGGCTTGGCTAAAAACCCAGTTACAGCAGAAGAAGGCGTACTTATTATGCAGGTGCTAGAAGCGGCGCAACAAAGCGCGGCAATAGGGGCTTGGCAATCTATGGAGGCATTTAATGAATAAATGTTGGCTGGTTTTAGCTAGCTTAATGATCAGTAACGTGAGCCTAGCCGAAGAAGTAGGCTCGGTGAGCACCGCGTTTAAACTGATCGGCCGCAATCACCGCGTGCAGGTTGATGCTTTTGATGATCCAAAGGTAGAAGGCGTGACCTGTTATATGTCGCGGGCTAAAACCGGCGGCATAAAAGGCTCGCTTGGCCTTGCCGAGGATAAAGCCGAGTTCTCTATTGCCTGCCGCCAGATCGGTAAACTCTCCTTTAAAAAACCGCTGCCATTGAAAGAAGAGGTGTTTTCTGAATCGGCATCGCTGTTTTTTAAACAAGTGCAGGTCGTGCGCATGGTGGATGTAAAGCGCAATGCGCTGGTTTACCTAACCTATTCCGACCGCTTAATCGAAGGTAGCCCACAAAACAGCGTGACGGCGGTGTCGGCGGGTGAGGTGAAGATTCCGGTGAAGTAGGGGCATGGATTGATGAGAAAGTTTTAATAACTGATGTTACGCAGCCCGCAGGTTTTTCAGTTCCGCCAAGGCCTGCTGGGTTGCTTTGATAAAGAGCTTGGCGCGTAGCGCAACGTGGTTGGCTTTGTGCTTGATCTTTAAGCTTTCTAGCTTGAACAGCGCGTAGATCGACATAAATACATGGTTGTTTTGCGTCATGACTCGGCGCGTCGGCGATTTCGCCAGTGATGCATTCGACTTTACCCATTCAAACGCCACGGAGATCGATACATCTTGGCTTTCAATCTTGCGGGCGGATTTTTTAACGTTCAGCCATAAATCTTGTGATGTGTATTCGCGTACAGATAAAAATCGGGTCACTTGATCGTGACTGATTTCTTGATCCAATGCCTCGGCCAAACCCGTCGCCGTTGCTTGCCCACAGGTCGCGATTAAAAAGTCGGTATAGATATCCCTAGCAGCCTGTCGGACTTAAGACTGATCTACTACGGAAAAGCCGGATTTGGTCATATTTCACGCATTTTCTCGTTGAATAGCCAGCTATTCGCATCAAAAACCCGCGAAATCTGTCTCAAACCGGCCTTTTCCTCGCTACGATCGCTTAAGTCCGACAGGCTGCTAGGCTGTCCCCGAAAAAAAAGACCGGCTCATTGGAGCTCGGTCTTTTTTCAAAAACCTTGATAGATCAAGGCTTTGTATTGGTGGCGGAGAGAGGGGGATTCGAACCCCCGATAGGCTATTAACCTATACACGCTTTCCAGGCGTGCGACTTAAGCCACTCATCCATCTCTCCGCGAGAAGAGGCCGAATAATACTCAATCCTCAGTGTATGTACAAGTATTCATTACATTTTTTTTTATGAAAAATGCCTAGTCGCTAAATTAAGATTGGGCTAATTCAATTATTCATTATTAAATCAAAGGTCTATATGGCAGAGAGCGATTTTAATTTTTATGCGGGGGATGAATATTAATTATAAAATTTAGCGGCTTTTCTTCAAGTAGGTGGCCGCGATGTGATTTTTTGATATGGCTTTGGCCTATACCCCGCGATTTAACCCAATAAAATGCTGTAATTTGGCGAGGATTTCTGAGCGGGCGGCGGGGACGATGACATTACTTTCATCATTAAGTAGGGCCTGCTCTTCGGCTTGGCGCTTGACCAGCACTTCAGAAAACACGCCAGCCAGCTCTGGGCGGGAGAGGAGGATTTGCTGGAAGGATTCTTTATCGATGCGATAGCACTCCACATTACTGCTGACCACCACGGTGGTATTGATGGCTGCACCGGTCATGAGTCCCATCTCACCAAAAAAGCTGCCTGGCCCCAGCGTGGTGAGTAATTTACGCTCGCCACGGGTGGGTTGCACCCATGCTTCGGCCTCCCCCTTGATGATGATGTACAGCCATTCTACTTTTTCGCCTTGGCGTATCATCACGTCCCCAGCCACATAGGGCGTGAAGCGTAGTTTGTCGGCGAGGGTGTGTAGTTCTTCTTCTTTTAAGGAAACTAGCAGCTCTAATTTTTGCAAGACGGCGAGGCGCTCTTGGGTGTGCTGCTTGTGGCGGCCTTCAAAGTAGCGCTCGTTTTCTTGGGTGACGAATATTTTATATTGCGGCGCAGCTAAACGCAGGCTGTTGCGGCGTAGCACAGCGTCGATGAGAGTGCGGATTTGTGAGTCGGTAGGATCATCATTCAGAATATCGGTGAGCCAGTAGCGTGCGGCATAGCGGGCATTGCCTTTTTCTACATTCATTAGCAAGCATGAAGGCGGCGGGTCTTGCGCCACATTGGGCGGGGCGGCTTCGCGAATGGCGGTTTCGATCAAGAGCATGACTTGCGTGGGCAGGGTGTCCAGCCCCACTTCAAACCAAACCCAGCGCCGCCAAGCCAGTGGCTTATCAACGCGCTTACCGAGTAGCTGAAACTGGCCTTTCATCAGCATGCCGTTGGGAATCATTACCGTTTCGCCGTTGCGCGTTTCAACGCGGGTGGCTCGCCAAGATAAATCGACCACTCGGCCGGTAAGCTCCCCTAGCTTAATCCAATCGCCTTGCTCAATCGAATTGTCTAAGTGCAGCGCCAGCCCAGCCAGAATATTGCCCAGTGTGTCTTGCATGGCAAAGGCGAGCACGGCGGTGATCACCGCAGAAGTGGTAACCAGTTGCCCCAATTGCAGCCCCGCCAAATGCAGGCGATAAAAGACCCAAGCGATCATGGCAACGGCTTCGAGCAAGTCTTCGAGAATCCGTGGCGGATTGAGCCTAACTAAGGGGGCAAGTAGTTGGAAAAGCAGCATGCCCCAATAGCGGATGATGGCAAAACCAAGCACCACCATAAAGGTTTCATGCACTGCTTTGGCCGCGCTGGCAAATTGATAGCTTTCTAGTAAGGTGCTGGAGTAAAGGCCAAGACAGCTAAAAGTCAGTAGCAAAATGCTATTGAATAAGCGATGGCGGCTGGTGCGCACACGGTAATAGAGTAGACAGCCTAGAACAAAGCTGGCGGCAAGAAAGTAGAGAAGAGTTTGTAATTCAGAGGGCTGAAAACGCATCGCAATATCCCAGGTTCAGGGATTAGAAAGGAAATCGCTTTCCTTGTTTGTAGCCTTTGATTGCGATGGTGTACAGAAATATGGCGGGGAGTAGGGGGCATTCGACTCCCCACTCCCCATTTTATTACAACCTTACACAATCCATAAAGTAGCGGGTTTCGCCGGTACTCTTGTCTGCCACCAAGCCGTGAATATAGGTTTCAAAGCCGGGGAAGCGCTTGTTGAAGTCTCGGGCAAAGCGCAGGTAATCAACGATGGTCTTGTTAAATACTTCGCCCGGAATCAATAGCGGAATGCCTGGCGGGTATGGAGTCAGCATCACGG
Source organism: Iodobacter fluviatilis (assembly GCF_004194535.1). Taxonomy (NCBI): domain Bacteria; kingdom Pseudomonadati; phylum Pseudomonadota; class Betaproteobacteria; order Neisseriales; family Chitinibacteraceae; genus Iodobacter; species Iodobacter fluviatilis. Next base: position 3,648,909 of record NZ_CP025781.1, read on the forward strand.
CAGTAATGCGGCCTTCTAGCTCGTCGATGGCTACGCGGTCGATCTCTCTGTGTGCCATTTTGGCGAAAGCCTTGGCGGGCTTCATAGCCGGCTCCATATTGGATAAGTACATATCCGTAGTTAGGCGAGCTACATCGTGGGCGCGGTAAATACCATGGATTTGCTGACACAGCTCTTTAAGGCCAATCCGCTCGTATTGTGGGTATTGGGCAATAAATTCCGGCAGGATGCGCCATAGCGGGGCATTTTTATCGTAGTCGTCTTTAAATTGCTGCAGTGCTGCAAGCAAGGTGTTCCAGCGGCCTTTGGTAATGCCAATGGTAAACATAATAAAGAAGGAATACAGGCCACACTTTTCAATCACCACGCCATGTTCTGCAAGGTATTTGGTGATAATGCTGGCAGGAATCCCTTCGTCAGAGAACTTGCCGTCCAAATCAAGGCCTGGCGTCAGAATGGTGGCCTTGATTGGGTCCAGCATATTAAAGCCGTCGGCGATATCGCCAAAACCATGCCAATTGTCGCCAGATTTCAGCATCCAAGCATCGCGGTGATCCAAGCCTTCGTCGGTTAGATCATCAGGGCCCCAGACGGTAAACCACCATTCATCACCGTATTCTTCGTCCACTTTGCGCATGGCGCGGCGGAAATCCAGTGCTTCAACCAAGGATTCTTCAACCAAAGCCGTGCCGCCCGGTGCTTCCATCATGGCCGCTGCCACATCGCAAGAAGCAATGATGGAGTATTGCGGGCTGGTGGAAGTGTGCATTAAGTAGGCTTCGTTGAATAAATCACGATCTAGCTTACGGTTTTCTGGGTCTTGAATCAGAATTTGCGAGGCTTGGCTTAAGCCTGCCAGCAGCTTATGCGTGGATTGGGTCGAGAACACCATCGATTCTTTGCAGCGTGGGCGATCTTCGCCAATGGCGTGGTAATCACCATAAAACTCGTGGAAAGCGGCGTGTGGCAGCCAAGCTTCATCAAAGTGCAAGCTGTCGATTTCGCCATCGAGCATGCCTTTAATTTCTTCGACGTTATACATAATGCCGTCGTAAGTAGACTGGGTAATGGTCAGAATACGCGGCTTAAAGTTAGGGTCGGCCAGCAGCTTTTCACGCGCAAATGGGTTATCCATCATCTTTTTGCGGATGTTCTCTGGCTCAAATTCGCTTTTCGGGATCGGGCCAATAATGCCGTAATGATTGCGCGTTGGCATCAAAAACACCGGCACAGCGCCCATCATCATGATGGAATGCAGAATCGATTTATGACAGTTACGGTCCACTACCACCACGTCACCTGGAGCCACCGTTGAGTGCCAAACGATTTTGTTAGAAGTGGAGGTGCCGTTGGTCACAAAGAACAAGTGGTCGGCATTAAAAATACGCGCCGCGTTGCGCTCGGAAGCCGCAATCGGGCCGGTGTGATCCAACAATTGGCCGAGTTCTTCTACCGCATTACATACGTCAGCGCGCAGCATATTTTCGCCAAAGAATTGGTGAAACATTTGCCCAACCGGCGATTTCAAAAACGCCACGCCACCTGAGTGCCCCGGGCAGTGCCAGCTATAAGAGCCATCTTGGGCATAATTGGTCAGCGCGCGGAAAAACGGCGGGGCCAGCGTATCTAAGTAGCTCTTGGCTTCGCGGATAATATGGCGGGCGACGAATTCGGGTGTGTCTTCGTGCATATGAATAAAACCGTGTAATTCGCGCAACACATCGTTAGGAATGTGGCGTGAAGTGCGCGTCTCACCATAGATATAAATAGGGATGTCAGGATTACGGCGGCGAATTTCGGCCACAAAGCTGCGCAGGCTGGTGAGCGCTTCGTGGGTTTCTTCGGGCGAGCCACCGCCGAATTCTTCATCATCAATCGATAAAATAAAACCGGAAGCACGGCTTTGCTGCTGGGCGAAGGACGTTAGATCGCCGTAGCTGGTGTAACCCACTACGTCTCTGCCCTCGGCCTCAATGGCTGCCGCTAATTCACGAATACCGGAACCACTGGTGTTCTCGGTGCGGAAATCTTCATCGATGATGATGATGGGAAAGTAAAAACGCATGGGTAAAATCCTTGCAAACTCACAGACAGTACAAAGGACGGCAAAGCCGGAAAGTCGCGTATATTAATCCTAAAATGCTTCACTATGTGACCAAAAATGAAAACAATTACCGTGTGTGTGAATCGTCGTTTAAGTGGACGTGCATCTTGTGCCGCCAGAGGCAGTGAAACACTGGCTCAAGCCTTAGAAAACATAGCGTTAAGCCAGCCAAATTTACGCATTATGCGACTGCCTTGCATGGGCGCTTGTGAGGAGGGGCCAAACATAAAAGTGGTTGGAGGCGATTTCTATCACGGTGTGACTTTAGCCGTGTTGCCAATGATTTTGCAGGAGGTGGGGGATGGTTAATTTGCTACATTGATTGAGCCCAGTGAGCCGGAGTTTGGGGTGTGTGCGCAATCACCTGATTGACTATAAAAAAACCTCATTTTTAATGCCAATCAATATGGGCATTGACGGTCATCGCTCCCAATACCTGCAGGCTGCCATTGAGGTGATGGGTATAACTCGAACCTGGATAACTTTGTGAGCTCGCCTGAATATTATTCGCATTGTTTGATGGGTCAGCAGGGTGGCACGGCCGCCGCTGCTGCCGTCAAACTGTGTGCAATTGGCAAGGTGAACGTGCCTATGGAGGCTCAGGCTCAGGATGAAGTCCAGATTGGGGCAGTACGAGTTGAAGGAGATTTTTAAATTGGCAAATTAAAACGTTTAATCACTTAACTTGTGATGTGCTGCACGGCCAAGTCTATCATGCACGGCAAGCCAAGCCGGATCTGCCTGAGGGAGCGCCAGCAGGATAGCATCTAAGTTTTGCTGGTCTAAATCACGCAAGGTGGCATAGATAACTTGAGCATAATCATTGGCGTTATCAGGCATAACTACGCTCTGTGCACTGATGTTTTGCGTAAGCGCAAAAATATGCACAATGGCTATTTTTTGCCCGCTGCGCCGCATTGCTTCGGCCTCAATTTGTGCATGAGTCCCCGTTAGCAAGGTGGTGTGCGGTGCATAGTGTGAATCCAATAAACCAGATACTCGGATATTTGCGGAACTGGTCGTTTTTTTGTGCTCAATGGTTTGGCCAAGTATGGCTTCAATGGCTGAGCGTGCTACGCCACCTGGGCGCAGTAGTACGGGCTTGGGGCCAACTAGGCTTACAATGGTTGATTCAACGCCCACATCACAGGCACCACCATCCAAGATTAAAGAAAGTATTTCGGGGGGGAATTCATCGCGAACGTGCTGGGCAGTGGTGGGGCTAATATGGCCAAATTGATTTGCTGAAGGCGCAGCAAGGCCGCCACCAAAGCGTTTTAATAGTTCATGTGTAATGGGGTGGGCAGGAGCACGTAAGCCAACTGTATCTTGGCCGCCTGTTACGGCATGGGATACATGGGCTTGTTTTTTCAGAATAAGCGTGAGTGGGCCTGGCCAAAAGGCATCACATAATTGCCAAGCGGCGGCTGGAATATCGCTAGCCCAATCGCTGAGTTGTTCTTTTCCTGCAATATGCACAATAACTGGATGATCGTTGGGGCGGCCTTTTGCGGCAAAGATCTTAGCCACGGCTAAAGGCTGGGCAGCATCTGCGGCCAAGCCATAGACAGTTTCTGTTGGGATGCCGACCAGCTCTCCAGCAGACAGGAGGGCTAGGGCTTGATCCAGATTGTGAGTCATGGGTATTTTCGAGCAAAAGAGCCAATTATACCTTGATGCGCAGGTTACGCGAAGGGCGGAGCGTAGCGCATAGTACTGGGCCATTCTTACTGGCGCTGAAATTGTGGTTTTCAGTTATATGCTCAGGATAGATAAGTCTTTTACGGGTCATGATATCAACCGTACTCTGCCTTAATATAACGCGTGCCCCAGTGGATAGTTACAGCAAAAAAGCATCAGAAAGGATGATGAAATGCCCTTATTAGATAGTTTTACCGTTGATCACACCCGTATGCAGGCGCCTGCCGTGCGCGTTGCAAAAACTATGCAGACCCCAAGTAAAGACACAATTACTGTCTTTGATTTGCGTTTTAGTGTGCCTAATCAAGAAATTCTTTCTGAGCGTGGTATTCATACGCTAGAACATTTATTTGCTGGCTATATGCGTGATCATTTGAATGGTGATGGGGTAGAGATTATTGATATCTCGCCTATGGGCTGTCGTACTGGGTTTTATATGAGCTTATGCGGGGCGCCAAGTGAGGCCCGCGTTGCCAGTGCTTGGCAGCTAGCGATGGAAGACGTATTAACGGTAAAAGAGCAAAGCCAAATCCCTGAGCTAAACGAGTACCAGTGTGGCACGTTTATGATGCATTCACTTGAAGAAGCGCAGGGCATTGCACGCAATGTGATTACGCGTGGTATTGGCGTGAATCGCAATACTGAATTGGCTTTGTCGGAAGAGCAGTTGCAAGCGCTTTAACTGAAGGGCAAGAAGGGGCAACCTTGCTTGCCCATCACCCACTGTTTTAATGCAATAAATCGCTGCCTGCACTCATCTGCTGGTTTTTCATTACAAATAGCAGCGGCATTACACAGAGCATAGCTAGGCCAAAGAGTAAGAAAAGGTGTGCAAATGAAAGCATCTGTGCCTGCTTGGCAATTTGCTGGGCCAGCAGTGCTTGGGCTTTGATTGGGGCGAGCGTTTCGGGAGTGCCTATAAGCAGTAATCTACTTTTTAATCCGGCCAGCCGCTCAATGGTTTGCGCGCTATTGGCAATTACATGTTCATTGAGTGCCGCCCGTTTTGCATCGCCTAATTGTGCTAATAAGGTGGCGGAAACCGCAATGCCTACGCTGCCACCTAATTGGCGAGTTAAATTATAGAGGCCCGCTGCATTAGGAATTTGCTGTGGCAATATATTAGCCATAGTTAAAGTATTCAGTGGCATAAAAATCATCCCCAAGCCCATGCCGCGAATAATCATTGGCCATATGAAATCACTCATGCCCGAATCCGTGGTGAAATGGTAGTGTAGCCACATTCCATACATGAATAGCATGGCACCAGCTGCAATTAAAATGCGGGCAGATAAACCCCTTGCGACTAGCTTCGCGGAAATAGGCATCATCATGCCTGATGCTACTGCAGAAGGTAAAATCATCAGGCCTGTTTGCCAAGCGGTGTAACCCATTAGGCTTTGTACGTAAACAGGGAAAATAAATACCGTAGAAAAAAGGGATGCGCCCAATAAAAAGGTCATTACTAGCCCTGCGGAAAATTGCAAGTCTTTGCAAATAACTAAGTCGACAATTGGATATTTTATTTCTAATTGGCGAATCACAAAAAAACTTAAAGAGAAAAAGCTCACTAGCGCATAGCTAATAATCTCTGGAGAAGTAAACCACTCTAACCGCTCACCACGTTCTAGCATAAGCTGTAATGCGGCAATACCGACGGCCATAAGCAGTAAGCCAATATAATCAATTTTTTTAATTACTTGCTGATGTTTAGAGTCAGGCATGTAAATCAGGGTTAAAAACAGCGCAATGCCACCTAGTGGCAAATTAATATAAAAAATCCATGGCCAAGAATATTGATCGGTTAACCAGCCGCCTAAGGTGGGGCCGAGCATGGGACCAGTCATAATTCCCATGCCAAAGATAGCCATGGCCGTGTCCATTTCCTTGCTGGGGAAGGTTTCAAATAGCGTGGATTGCGCTGTAGCAATCAGCCCACCACCGCCTAAGCCTTGCACAATTCGCCAAAATACAAGGCTACCTAGGGTGGTGGCATTGCCGCAAGCAAAAGAAGAGAAAATAAATAGCGCAATAGATAAAATAAAGTAATTTCTGCGGCCAAATAATTGCGATAGAAAGCCAGAAATAGGTAAAACAATCACATTGGCAACGACATAGCCAATGGATACCCAGGTAATTTCATCTAGGGTTGCACCAAGGGTTCCCATCATATGGGGGACGGCAACATTAACAATGCTGGTGTCTAATAGCTCCAATACGCAGGCGAGCGTCACCGTAATCGCAATAATATAGCGATTAGCATAAATTTTTTCTGGGGTATCCGAGCGGGATAATCCCGGCAAAATATCTTTCATATCGCCCTTGATTTCATTCTATTTAGCCTTATGAATGCGGCATGCCGCAGAATCATTAAACGTTTTAATTTGGACTGAGATAGTTCTTATGGCGTATAAATTGTGACATTTACGGATAAGCCAGGGCGCAATGGGGAGCCTTTTGGTAAGTCATCTAAAACAATTTTAACTGGCACGCGCTGCACTACTTTAGTGAAATTGCCGGTTGAATTATCAGCAGGTAATAGGGTAAAGCGTGCGCCTGTGGCTGGGCTAAATGAATCCACTTTGCCTTTTAGTTTTAAATCAGGAAAGGCATCTACTTCAATGTCTACTTCTTGGCCTAGCTTTATTTGTTTTAATTCAGTTTCTTTTAAATTGGCAATCACCCAAAATTTATCAGTTGGCACTAAATACATGAGCGTTTGCCCAGCTTGAATCATTTGCCCCGGCTCTACTGCTTTTTTGCTGACTATGCCAGTAGCAGGGGCATAGACTTGGGTGTCGATCAGTTGATTGCGGGCAAATTGCAGAGTGGCTTCTGCGGCTAGCGCCTTGGCTTGTGCAGATTTTAGCCCTGCCGATGAAACGGCGACTTGCTGGCCAGCTGCATTGGCACTTTCTTTGGACGTACGTAAGGCCGCTTCCAGTGCGGCGATTCTAGCTTCGGCAGCTTTGAGTAGGGTGTCTGCGCTTTCTAGTGCCGATTGGCTCAACATTTTTTGTGCCGCTAGCTCCTTGCTACGTGCCAAGTCTTTGCGCGCTTTAACTGCATTGGCGCGTGCTTCAGTAATTTGTGCTTCAGCCGTTTGCGATTGTGAGATGGCTGCGGCGGCATTGGCTTCTGCGGCGGCGATCCGTGCCAGTGCTTCGCCTGGCTGCTTATCGTGGCCAGCGGCGGAGAGGGCCTGACGATAGTCTGCTTCAGCTTGCGCCACTTTGACTTGATAATCGCGCGGGTCGAGCTCAATCAGTAAAGATTTGTGTGCCATTTTTTGGTTATCGCTTACCGGTACCGCTTTTACGTAGCCGCTAACACGCGCGGCAATGGGCACAATATGCCCTTCTAGTTGAGCGTTATCACTACTTACATGGTGTTTTCCCCACCACCAGCGATAGCTCAAAAAACATAATATAATCAGTAAGATAAGTAGCAAAATATTGCGTGCAGGGGAGGCTGGTTTTGTGCTCATTATTTTGTCCGCTGTGTGGGTCGTGCTCATGACTGCTTCGAAAGGGCGATGCCGTTGAATACAATATCAAGGTGAAAGTCGGATAATTGATTTAAATCGTAAGTAATTGGATCGAGATTGGCATAGGTATGCCGCCAAATACTTGTCAGCAAAATAGGGGAAAATAGGGTTATGGCGAGCATATGTGCGTCAATTGGACGAAATTCACCGCTGTCTATTCCCGCCTGAATGAGGTGAATGAGCAGTTGGCGTGAGCGTTTAACCACTGTTTCAATATAAAAATCGCTGAGTTCAGGAAAATTACCTGCTTCCGCTATCATCAGTTTGGTGATGCTACCTTTGCATTCATTCATTGAGCTGGCCCAACTACTCATCGCGGTCTTTAAGCGTTGCGTGGCAGAGGCTTGGCTGTTCATAGCGGTTTCTTCAATTCGATCAAGATTAGGTTGAATTGTTTCGAGGATGGCGGCCTTAAACAGTGCTTCTTTGCTAGAAAAATACAGATAAACCGTGCCCTTGGTGACGCCCGCAAAGTGGGCAATGTCATCAAGTTTGGTAGCGGAATAGCCTTTTTGATGAAATAGTAGCAGTGCCGCTTCTATGATTTCAGCGGGTCGTGCTTCTTTACGTCTTTGGCGAGGGAGTGGATTAATCTGCATTGAGGTATGATCTATTTAATAACTAACTGGTTAGTTATTAAATAGATAGGCAAAAGTAATGTCAAGGACATGGACAGTAGGGTGCAAAAATAAGGGCGGCTCACCCTTGTCAGCAATGGTTTGCTGGCAAGGGTGAGCCGCCCTTATGCAGTAAAAGTGAGGTATGTAACCCCGCTTAGATGGCTTTTAGAAGCGTTCTGGCAGTTTTTGCAACAAGATAATTCGCTTGTTTTCTAGGCGGATATAGCCGCCAAATACCAGTTCTTTCAGAATACGGGCGATCATTTCGCGCGATGAGCCAACTCGATCCGCAATTGCTTGCTGGGTGAGTGGTTCAGAAATCATTTCTTGGCCATCGGCTTCGGTGAGCATACCTTCAAATAGCGCGCGAACACGGCCATAAACATCTAGCAAGGCTAAGTTTTTCATGGTCAGCGAGAGGCGGCGTACCATTCGAGCCAAATTCATGATTAGTTGGTCTTTCGCATTTGGCAAAGCACCCAGCGCTTCACGAAAATCTTGTTTAGAGAACATCAAGAATGATGAGTCGTCTTCCGTTTGGGTAGACCATGAGCGTGGCTCGTCGTCGATTAGCGATACTTCGCCAAATACATCGCCTGCTTCACCAATCATAAAGACAAATTCTTTGCCTTGATTGTCGCTGGTAAACGAGCGCGTGCGGCCTTCTAAAAGGATGTACATGGCTTCGCCAGGGTCGCCTTCACGAAAGAGAAAGGTGCCTTTAGGTAGGTGGCGTTTTACGGCGGCATTTAAAACGATGTCTAAATCTTCATCAGCAAAGTCTTGAAAAATAGCGGTTTGCGATAGAAAATTTTTAAGTAAATGATGGTCCATGACGATTATATCTCCTGGCGCTATGCCTATTTCTGGCAAAAGTATTAGGTGTTAAAAATGTTCAGGTAGTTTTTGTAGCAGTTCAATTCGGCGGTTTTTAATGCGAATGTAGTTGCCAAACACCAGTTCACGCATTAGTTTTGCAATCATCTCTCTGGATGAGCCAACGCGGTCTGCGATGGCTTGTTGAGAAAGGGCTTCTTCAATATAGCGGTGGCCGTTTACTTCTATAGCTAAACCTTCCAGTAATAGGCGCATACGGCCATATACATCCTTTAATGCTAACGACTTCACCATTCCGGCTAGGTAACGATTGGTGCGTATCATGTTTCGTAATAAATTTTTGTTCAGTAACGGTGTTTTTTCCAGTAAATCAAGAAATGCATTTTTGCTAATACTGAGCAATTGGCAATCTTCGGCGGCATCAATCGAAAGTGCACGCGGCTCTTCGTCAACCAGAGCCATCTCGCCAAAACTGCTGCCTGCTTGTGCCACATAAAAAACAAATTCTTTTCCTGTATCTGCACTAGAAAAGCAGCGTAATCGCCCTTCAATAAGTACATACATCGATTCAGCAATATCGCCTTCAGCAAAGAGTAATGCCCCTTTGTTAAGGGTGCGGCGATTAGAAATTTTTTCAATTGCCGCTAAAATATCGTCGTCTAAGTCCGTAAATAAGGGGACTGACGCTAATAATTGGCGAAGCGTTAAATGGGTGCTCATCAGTGTTCTGCTTTATCGGCTTCTGCGGGTTTTTCTTCGGATGCATCAAGCTTTTCTGGTTTTTTTGCCCCAGCAGTCGCAGCCGGAATGGCGGCATCCTCGGGCGGAGAAATAATGTCTATTTTTTTTTGTTGCATATACTCATTCATATCTTTCCAGCCAGCAAAAATATCTGCTTTGGGTACTCTTATATTGCGGCGATAGCAATCTTCCAGTGCTCGCCCGCTATGGCGGCAAGCGGCACCTATTGCCTTGCCGTTCGCCTGCTGTTTATTTACGACTTCCATGACTTTGTCGCAGCCACTCAGGGCAATTAATGCTGCAAAAACAATAAAGAGCTTAATTATTTGGCTTATTTGCATGGTTGGTATGCCAACAGTATTTTCATTATTCTCAGTGTAAGTGAAAAATCAACGGTCTGTTTAAGCTTTATCTTCTAGCAAAACAAAGACCGACGGTGAGTCGGTCTTTGTAAGGTGCTAATGAATAGGCAACTTATAGCTGTTGAATCCCCGCCACCATCCAGCGTGGATCGCCGTTGATTGGACGTACAAAGTGCCAAATCTCTTGGAATGCCTCAGGTGCTGCATGTAATGATTCGCTGACCTTGCCGTAAAAACGTACGCTAGAAATCATGCGTCCATCTTCGGTAGCACAATCAACCAGTTCGGCATTGAGTTCTGGGAATTCTGCCGGCTCTTCATTGCCGCTGATATCTTTGCTTAGCTCATTAAATAGCTCAGGCGTGAGGTATTTGCGCATTTCATTAACTTGCTCAGGAGAGTGCAAGGTTTGCATATGCATAAAGCTACCACGTGCTTGGCGCAAAAATGCGGCTGTTTCGGTGCCATCAGGCAAGCGCGTGATCGCTGTAGAAACTGGTGCTGCACTCGCTGCTTGATCACCCATGCGAAAAACACGATCTTGCGCAGGGTTGTTGTCTTGTTGTGGCATTGAGTTTGCCATGCCAGCAAAGGCTGGGCTGGCTGCTTCTTTACGTTTACGCATCATACGCATCGCAAAATAGCCACCAGCACCTAGTAGCAGTAGCAGGCCCCAAGGGAAGCCGCCGCCAGATGATTCAGACGTGCCTGATGCGTGATTAGAGTTTAATAAGTTACCCAGTAGGTAGCCACCCAATGCACCCGCAGCAACGCCACCAAGAATCGATCCCATGCCGCTACGCTGCGGTTGTGGGGCCGCTGGCTGTTGTGCTGGAGCGACATTGCGTTGCGGAGGAGGCGCAGCCGGACGTGTGGTTTGACTACGCTGCATGCCACTGGAGCGGCTACCGCCTACTCGTTTTGCTTCGGCAATGCCGCTAGCAAATAAAGACGCAGTGAGTAGGGTAACCATAAAAGTACGACTAAATTGGCTCATGCCAAGTCCTTCAGTGAAAGATTCATTGCTATTAGTGAGGGTGGAGGCAAACAAGTTCAAGTCTTTTGCAAAAAAAATGCAAAATGACTTGATTAAGGGCCGCAGTATTGGGCAAGTTTTAAAAATATTGCAAGAGTCTGGGGGCGCTGTTTGATCACTTGTTTGAGATGTACTTGATGTTGTTCCGTCGTAATTATTCTTATCGCGGTTTGGTTTTGCGAAAATGTTACAGGAAGCTGCTGCTGGTGACGCCCAGAGGTAGAAAGTGCGTTTAATGCTGCTCTCAATTTTTGGTCCAGCAGGAAGTGCCCCTAAGGTGTTTTTTTCTTAGGGGCAGAGTGCAAATTAATGTCGTGTAGATGATGGCGTTTTAGCCGCGGTGGCCGCGCTCTATGGTGACGCCAACTCTGCCTACTTCATGCAAGATGCCCAGCTTGGTGACAGAGACCTTAGCCCAAGGCGCGCCAAAGTCTTGAAGAATAAGCTGGGCAATATGCTCAGCTAAAGCTTCAAGCAGCAAAAAATGGCGCTCTTCGAGTACTGTGCGGATGTGTTTAACCACGGCATCGTAATCAATGGTGTCGACAAGATCGTCGGATATACAGGCTCTTGCAGAAGGGATGCCAATTTCCAAATCGAGCTCAACAACCTGGGGCGAAACACGCTCCCAGTCATACCAGCCAATAAGGGTGCTTGCACGCACGGTGTGTAGATAAATGATGTCCATGATGGGGTGACTTGATTGGGTTTAACCCAGCAGCGGTCATTTAGCTTAAAATCGGAAGCTTACGATTGTAGTGGATTTAGGTATGACACCGTTAATTCTAATTTTAGTAAGTTATCTAATTGGGTCCCTTTCTTTTGCCGTGATTGTCTCTAAAGCCAGTGGATTGGCCGATCCGCGCAGTTATGGCTCAGGAAACCCAGGGGCCACAAATGTGCTGAGAAGTGGCAATAAAAAGGCTGCTGCACTTACTTTGTTGGGGGATGCCTTAAAGGGCTGGCTGGCGATTGCCTTGGCGCAATGGTTGGCAACGCGTTTGGGGTTGGGCCCAGAAGTGGTGGCTTGGGCCGCTATCGCCGTCACGGTTGGGCATATGTGGCCGGTGTTTTTTAGTTTTAAAGGTGGCAAGGGTGTGGCTACGGCTGCAGGCATTTTGTTGGCGTTGGATTGGCGGCTTGGTTTGGTAACTTTGCTGGTTTGGCTGGTCGTGGCTAAAGGATTAAAAATCTCTTCCTTGGCCGCGCTATTGGCCGCTTTATTGGCCCCAGTTTTGGCGTGGATTTGGTTGGTATCTACTGCACAGTTTGCTGCGGTTGTTGTGATTTCAATATTACTGATCTGGCGGCATCAAAAAAACATCAGAGATCTTTTAATGGGTAATGAAGGGCAGATCGGTGAGCAAGTTGGTAAGGAGTAGCGCGCCTTTAGTTCAGGTGATTCACGTGGCTAATGGTTTGACATTCTAGACAGAGCTTTCTCAGTTTTAGCAAAAAGAGGTGAAAATTGAGCGGGCAAAGCTTGCATTGCAGGATTGGATGATGCGCGTGCAAACGCTGAAAAAGCCATAAGCATGGAAAAGGGCAGCGCTACGGCTGCCCTTTTTTTCCGATATGGCCACGTTGGTGGCTCAGGAGTACTTGTTATTGGCACGAACAATTTGCGCTTTTTCGCGCACCCATTCGCGGTCCTTCTCTGTGTTGCGCTTGTCGTGCTGCTTTTTACCCTTGGCTAAACCAATATCCAGCTTAATAAAGCCATTCTTAAAATGCATATTGAGCGCAGCTACGGTGTAACCCGCGCGCTCAACTTTAATCGATAGTTTTTCGATTTCACGTTGATTAAGTAAGAGTTTACGTAAGCGTGTTGGTTCAGCTAAAACGTGGCTCGATGCGCTAGTGAGCGGGGAGATATGCGCTCCCATTAGCCAAAAATCACCACGTAGATAAACTACATAGGATTCTTTGAGCTGTACGCGCCCTGCACGAATTGCTTTAACTTCCCAACCTTCTAGCATAAGGCCTGCTTCAAAACGTTCTTCAATAAAGAAGTCGTGAAAGGCCTTTTTATTATCGACGATTGACATCGTAATGAGTCCGGTTTTGTTTCACTAAAGTTTGATTCTAACACTTAACACAGGGACACACTTATGCGGAAAATTCGCGTTATTTACACAGGTGGCACAATTGGCATGCTGCCGAGCGAAGGAGGTTATGCACCAGCGCCTAATTACTTACAGAATCAACTACAAGAACGCTATTCTGGTTTGTCGGTGCTGGAGTACGCGCCTTTGCTAGATTCTAGCGAAATGACCCCTGCGCTATGGAATCGCATTGCTGCTGACATTGCCGCTGATTATGATCAATACGATGGTTTTGTGGTGTTGCATGGCACTGATACCATGGCGTATACCTCGGCTGCTTTGTCGTATAGCTTAGAAAACCTAGGTAAGCCAGTGGTGGTGACAGGGTCGCAGATTCCTTGGTGTGAGCTGGGCACAGATGCGCTAGAACACGTTGCGGCTGCATTGGCCTTGGCGGCTATGCCTGATTTTTGCGAGGTTGCTGTAGTCTTTGCTGGCTTGTGCCTGCGCGGCAATCGAGTCAGGAAAATCGACTGTGATGGCATGGTTGCATTTGCATCTCCCAATTATCCTGTGCTGGGGGAGTGGTCGGAAGGGCGTTGGCAGATGTTAGGTATGGCAGCCAGCTTGCCGCCTGCAAATGGAGCATTTCGCCTGCAGTGTGTTGCGGATACGGCAAAAGTGGTTGCCGCCAAACTTGCCCCAGGCTTTAGTGCAGAATGGCTGGCATCCTCTTTGCAGGGTGTGGATGGGGTGGTGTTAGAAACCTTTGGTGCGGGGAATGCAGGTAGCCAGCCCGCTTTAATGGCGGCTTTATCCACTTTGGCAGAGAAAAACTTGGTCGTGAATTGCACGCCTTGCTTAACAGGGCGGGTAAAAATGGGTCGCTATGCCGTAAGCGGTAGTTTGGCCGCGATGGGGGTGCTCGATGGTGCAGATATGACGCCTGAGGCTGCCTTAGCTAAGCTCTATTACGTGCAAGCTAAGCATTTAGGCAGAGCAGAACAGCGAGCTTTATTTTTGCAGCCGATGATGGGTGATCGCACAGAGTAGCTTTTTAGTGGGCTTGACTTGGCATTTTTGTTTTGCTGTGCTATAGTGCGCCCCAATGTTCGACGGCGGGTCTCCTCGCATAGCTAGAAGGTTAACTTGGTCAGGTCCGGAAGGAAGCAGCCACAGCTTTTGATGCTAGTGCCGAGGGTTAGGCTCGCCACCTCCCCTTTTTAGTGATGTAATATTTCACTATCGTTTTATCTCGATTTATCTCCCTTGTATTAATTTAAAAAAAATTAACCGCTATTTTACGTCTATTTTTAATATGCAGTGCCTATGTGGCGATTGATCTATATCAATACACTAAATACACTTTTGCGCCAGAATGGCTGTCACGCGAGCTGATGCTTCGTGTATCTCCAGTGGTAATTTTGCGCCGCGCACTGTCGCGGCGCTTTTTTTTGTCTTCATTTACTTGTTTTCGTAAAAATGGGTCAGCATAATGCGGCATCTATATTGCGACGATGCTGATGAAAGCCCTTTTTGATCTCTTCTCCGTTATCCTATTTTTTGTAACCTACTCAATTACCAAAAGCATTTACGCTGCAACAGGGGTGGCTATTGCTACCACTACAGCGCAAGTGGCATGGTCTTGGTTTAAGCACCACCATGTTGACGCCATGTTATGGCTAAGCTTTGGCTTGATTACCGTTTTGGGGGGGGCAACACTGCTATTGCATAACAAAATGTTTATTTTGTGGAAACCCACCGTTTTATATTGGGTATTTGCCGTTATTTTGTGTGGCTCTCGCTATCTACGCGGAAAAAACCTGATGCAAAAATTAATGGGTCAGCAAATGACGCTGCCTGACAAACTTTGGGATCGGGTTAATTTGGCATGGGTCTTGTTTTTTGTGAGTATGGGCATACTTAATCTCTTTGTTGCCTTTAATTTCCCTGAAGATTTATGGGTGAAATTTAAAATGTTTGGTACATTGGCGCTGACACTGGTATTTGTACTACTGCAAGCCTTTGTGCTTTCACGGTATCTTACTGATGATGTAGCAACAAAAAAGGAAGAGTCCTAATGCTTTACGCCATGATTGCTGAAATGTATCCAGATACAGCTGCAGCGCGCTCGCAAAGCCGTCCGGCGCATTTGGCAAGGTTAGAAGTGCTAAAAGATGCAGGTCGTTTAGTGTTGGCGGGGCCTTTTCCTGCCATTGATGCCGTTGACCCTGGCCCTGCTGGTTTTACGGGGAGCTTGATTGTGGCTGAGTTCGATACACAGCAAGCTGCACAGGCATGGGCTGACAATGATCCTTATGTAAAAGCAGGGGTTTATGCAAGTATCATTGCAAAGCCCTTTCTACATGTTTTACCCTAGCCAAATGATTAGCGAAGAAATACACTTACGCCTTGCTGTATTGAAGCCGGAATACGTGGATGTTTACGATGATAGTGCAGCACATGCTGGGCACGCAGGAAGCGTGGCAGGTGGTGGGCATTTTGATTTAACTATTGTCTCATCTGCGTTTGCGGGTAAAAATACTTTGGCGCGCCATCGAATGGTGATGGCTTTATTTGCAGATTTAATCCCACATCCAATCCATGCGCTCAGTATTAAAAAAACACTGACGCCGGATGAATTGTGAAATCTATCGAAGCTTTACTGACTTGAGAACAAAGGACTGAACACATGCGCCAACCGAACCGTATTGCTCTTGCTTTAACTGCTTGCTTTTTGTCCGCTTCATTTGCAGCAACTGCTGCTAATGTAGCAACCGTTAATGGCGTTGCTATTCCTGATAGCAAGGTTGATTTCTTTCTAAAGCAAGTGGCAGAACGTGGTCAGAAAGATAGCCCAGAACTGCGTGCACGTATCAAGGAAGAATTGATCCGCAACGAAGTATTGTTTCAAGAAGCGCAAAAGAAAGGCGTGGAAAAAACCCCAGAAGTACAGCAACGTCTTGATATGGCCAAGCAACAAATTCTGGTTGGCGCTTATGTGAATGATTACGCAAAAGCAAACCCAGTAAGCGATGCAGACCTGAAGAAAGAATACGACAAAATTAAAGTCAACTTCAGCGGCAAGGAATACAAAGCACGTCATATTCTGGTTAAAACTGAAGAAGAAGCGAAGGCTGTTTTGGCTGATCTAAAAAAAGGCAAGAAGTTTGAAGATCTTGCTAAGGCAAAATCTTCAGATAAGGGTAGCGCAGTAAATGGTGGTGATTTAGGTTGGTCTACACCGGCTAACTACGTGAAAGAATTTGGTGAAGCGTTGGCTAAATTGCCTAAGGGTAAGATTTCTGATCCAGTGAAGACTCAATTTGGTTATCACATCATCAAATTAGATGATCAACGTGAAGCTAAAGGCCCTTCATTTGAAGAAGTTAAACCAGAACTGATGCGTGAGTTGCAAGGCCAACGTGTGCAAAAAATGGTTGAAGAATTACGCGCTAAAGCAAAAGTTGAGTAATCAACTCAGTGAGTGCTTATCGATTTTTTTATAAATCGACTGCCCATAAAAAAGCCCCGCTAAATAACTAGCGGGGCTTTTTTATGGGGTAATTAACCCAATTACGCAGGGGCTTTATCTTTAAATACGATGGTTTTTACAGCAGGAGCTGTGATGAGCAAGGCGAGTCCGCCGCATGAGGTTTCACGGTATTTAGCATCCATGTCTTTACCTGTGGCGTACATAGCGGCAATGACTTTATCTAAAGATACCTTGGGTGTGCTGCTGCGGTGCATGGCCATTCTGGCGGCGTTGATGGCTTTTACTGCGCCAATTGCGTTGCGTTCAATACAAGGAATTTGCACTTGGCCACCTACAGGGTCACAAGTGAGGCCCAGATTGTGTTCCATCGCAATTTCGGCAGCCATACAGACTTGCGCAGGACTGCCGCCCATTAGCTCTGCCAGCCCCGCTGCTGCCATAGAACAGGCTACGCCTACTTCGCCCTGACAACCCACTTCAGCGCCTGATATAGAGGCGTTGAGCTTATATAGGCAGCCAATGGCTCCAGACGCAAGGAAAAAGCGTAGAGCGCTATCGTCAGTAAGCGGTTGAATAAAGTGATTGTAGTAAGACATCACGGCCGGAACGATGCCGCAAGCACCATTAGTTGGGGCGGTAATGACCCGCCCACCTGCGGCGTTTTCTTCTGACATCGCCATTGCATACATATTCACCCAATCCATCACATTGAGCGGATCATTAGCGATATCGAGCGAGCTAGTCAATAAATGGTGCAGGGCAGGGGCACGGCGTGGAATACGCATGGGGCCTGGCAGGTTGCCTTCCGTTTTCATGCCACGCTCGATACTACTTTGCATGACTTTCCAGACTTTAGCGAAATGGCTATGAATATCTTGCTGGTCGTGGAAGGCTTTTTCGTTTTCGAGCACGAGGGCTGAAATGGATAAGCCGCTTTCTTCGCACATTTCTAGCAAATCATCTGCACTTAAAAAGTGATAAGGCACGGGCTGATCATTACAACTGCCCACATTAAAGTGTTCTTCATCAACGATAAAACCGCCGCCAATCGAGTAATAGGTTTTGCTAAGGCAGCAGGTTTCACCAATAAAAGCACGTATGGTCATGCCGTTTTCGTGCAGGGCTAGATTGCTATTTTGAAACTCAAGCTTAAAAGCAACACGTTGTTGGGTGCGGCCTAAGCAGATTGTGCCGCTTTGCTCTACGTCTTGTACGATGCCCGCTACGCTCTCTAAATCAACGGTTTCAGGCAAGTTGCCGGATAAGCCTAGAATAATGGCTTGATCCGTGCAGTGGCCCTTGCCGGTTAAAGAGAGGGAGCCATAGCAGTCAACGATCACTTTATTAACTGCACCAAATTGACCTGTTTCTTTTAATGTGGCTAAAAACTGATGGCCAGCTTTCATGGGGCCAATGGTGTGTGAGCTAGATGGGCCAATACCAATTTTGTAGATATCTAAAGTGCTGAACATGGCTATTTCCTTGTAAAAACAGCCTGCCATCTATTGAAAAGCAGGCTGTGTATAAAGCAGAGGATGTTTAGGCAAAGAGGCTAAAGAAGATCGCAGAGATGGCAATCAGGCCAATCAGCACAACAAACACATTGCTGGCAACACCGGAGTACTTACGCATGGCAGGTACTTTATGGATGGCATACATCGGCATCAGAAATAGTAGTACCGCAATCACTGGGCCACCGAGGGTTTCAATCATTCCCAAGATGTTTGGGTTGATGGTAGCGACCAACCAAGTGGTAATTAGCATAAAGATCGCGGTGTAACGCTCAAGCTTAGGTGTTGAAATGGTTTTACCTTTTTCACGCAATTGCTTGATCACCAAGCCATGCAGACCTTCTTTTGCACCAAGATAGTGGCCAAGGTAGGATTTAGTAATGGCGATAAAGGCAATGATTGGAGCCATCCACGCAATAACTGGGTTATCGAAGTGGTTAGCAAGGTAGGACAAGATCGAAATATTTTGTGCTTTAGCAGCAATCAAATCGGCAGGAGCCAAGCTAAATACACAGCTAAATACAAAGAACATCACCGACAACACCATCATGATGTGGCTGCGGAGTAGGATTTTAGAAGCTACTTGGTCTTCTTTGCCCGGATGTAGCTTTTTTTGGCTTACAGCAAAAGAAGAAATAATAGGTGAATGGTTAAACGAGAACACCATCACCGGAATCGCTAGCCACAGGGTTTTGTAAAAAGAGCTGCTGCTCAGTGCATCGCCTAAGCTACCTGCGTGATCAAGTACGGAGCTGTTCCAGTTAGGTATCAGATAAACCGCTAAAACCATTAGAGCAATCACAAAAGGGTAGACCAAGATACTCATGGCTTTAACAATGAAATCACCACCCAAACGCACGATAGACATCAGTCCTAAAATCAAACACAGCGCAAAAATGCCGCGAGTGACGAGATCAGTGCCTACGGCAATATGCATTTGGTGGGTAAGGAAGGACAGCACCGTGTTGGTAATCGCCACGCTGTAAACCAAGAGGATCGGGTAGATGGCAAAGAAATAAAGCAGGGTGATGAGTTTGCCCGCGCCCTTACCAAAATGCTCTTCTACTACCTCGGTGATATCGCCGTCTTTGGTTGAGCCAGAAAGCACAAAGCGGCTTAGTCCACGGTGCGCAAAAAAGGTCATAGGCAAGGCCAAAAGCGCCATCATAATCAGCGGCCATAAACCACCAATCCCCGCATTAATTGGCAGGAATAAAGTCCCTGCACCAACTGCAGTACCATAAAGGCCAAGCATCCAGACGGTGTCTTGCTTAGTCCAATTGGAAGCGCTGCCCTTTGTTATGGCTAGATCATTGAGTGTTGTATCAGACATGATGTTTTCTCTAAATAAAAATAATTGTTTTAAGTGCGGTTAGTTGTGTGTTGAGTGCTTGGTTTTTTATCTTTCTAGTGGGTGTTGTTTTTTAAATAGCGATAAAGCGTGGGTTCTGAAATGGCAAGTAAAGAGGCTGTTTTTGCAATAAATCCTTTCACTAGAAATACCCCGTTTTGTTCCAGTGTTTGCACGATGGTTTTTTTGTCGGTACTGCTTAAGCGCTTGGCTTCGATGGGGTAGCTAGCTAGCGCTTGGTTGATAATGTCGTCTCCTAGTTGCTCTACTGAATGACTGAGTAATTCTTCGCTAGGGCTGTTTTCCTCATGTTGAAAATAATTACGCAGTAAGTCGGCAGCATGCTTTAGGTGATGGTCGTTGCGATTGATGCAGAGCATGGCAAGTGGCTGGCCTGCTGCATCTTGTAACAACATGCTAGAGCTACGCATGCGATGACCATCATGAGTTTTACCTAGGTAATTAGTGCGAAATGGCGCTTTAGCACTGCTTTGACATTCGTGCAGTAAACGCAGTGCAAAATCTGTGGCTGGAGCACCAATTTGTCGGCCAGAAATGGGGTTTTTTATGATGCACAGTGATCGTTCTAGCTCGGTCATATCGTGCACCGCAATTTCTACCGAGTCTCCCATCACTTGTGAGAGAAACTCTGAAAGGGCGTCTAGGTCTATCGAGATACGCATGATAAAAATTTCTTGTCTTGATAAGTTGATGCGGATTCTACCCTCAGTATTTTGTTTAGTATGTTGGATTAAGTACGTTTATTGATTGCTATCAATAAATAATTTTTCACAAAAATAAAAAATTATTAATATAAAATTTCAAATAAATAGGATATATGGATATTTTTTTAGATTTGCTGATTGTTTAGCGCATTTTTGTGAATTTTGGTAATTTATTGAAATACCGTATTATTTACTTTTTTGTTGTATATTTAACGGAGAGAGGAAAAAGCAACATCCCCCTGAAAAAAAAAGGGGGGGGGGGGGAGTAAGGCCTTATAGAATAAGACTTTGGGCGTGGTATGGGTGATGCAGATTGAAGCTAAATTTAGCTTATGCGTTAAAGCGAAATTTATACCAGAGCATGCCAAGTAGCTCATGCAAGGCAAAGCTGCTGTTAATGAGGGCGCTTGATTTAGGCATCAAGGACAAGATAGAAAAAGGCTCTTGATTGGCATAGTCGGTGGGGGCTATGGCCACTTTAAAACCTGCGCGCTCAAATGCAATTTTTGCGCGTGGCGTATGTACTGCTTGGGTAACCAGTAAAATTTTTGCCCCTTTGGGTAGCAGCTGGGCGCTAAATTCAGCGTTTTCTTGTGTGTCAACGGAGTTGTTTTCAATCCAGCGCACAGGAGTGTTGAATTCATTGATCAATATTTTTGCCATCAGCTCAGCTTCGCTGATGCCACCTAGTGGCTTGCCTCCGCTGACTAAAATCGGCAACTGGCTTTGTTTTGCAAGCTGGGCGGTGTAGCGCAGCCGCGTAAGTGTGGCGTTGTTAATGGTTTCGCCTTCGATTTGATCATAAGCCGCAAAACGCTTGCCGCCACCTAAGCAAACAAGGGCAACAACATCTTTTGGTATCGATGTGAGCGCTGGCGGCTCAATTAGGCGAAGTAAAGCATTGGCAACGATAGGCATTGATAAGAGGGTAAGTGTAATCAAACTGCTCGTGATGATCCCCTTCCCCAGTCGTGGCTTACGGGAAAGTAGTGCTAGCCCAACTGCAATAAGCAGTAGAAAAAGCCCAGGTGGAAGCAGCCATGCGGCAATCGTATTTTTGGCGAGAACGGCGAAGTGCATAATGATCTAGTGCTGTGAAGGTGGGGGATTATATCGCTGATGTTTCACGGCAGTATTGGCAAAACGACGTTTTCTAAGCAAATCACACGGGATATTGTTTAGTGATGGCGTTATTTTTAGTAGATTATCTCTGCGCCTTAGCCTGCAAGCGGCGAGCTAGTTGTGTGCGTGGGGTAAAGTCTGCGCATAAAAAAAAACGAGCCAGCAATGTGGCTCGTTTTTGCGCTAATACGATTACTCGCCCAAATAGGCCTGTTGAATTTTGGGATTGGCGAGTAAGTTTTCTGCCGTATCTGCCAAGGTGATTTGGCCCGATTCCATCACATAGCCTCGGTTGGCCGTTTGCAGCGCCAACTTGGCATTTTGCTCTACCAATAGCATGGTAACGCCTTCGGCCGCGATCATTTTAATGATCTCAAAAATCTTATGCACAATAATTGGCGCAAGGCCCATTGAAGGCTCATCCAGCAGCAAGAGCTTAGGGCGGCCAAGGATGGCTCGGCCAATTGCGACCATCTGTTGTTCGCCCCCAGAAAGCGTGCCGGCTAGTTGTTTCATTCGCTCTTTTAGGCGCGGGAACAGGTAGTAAACGCGTTCCATATCGTGGGAAATGCCTGCTTTATCGTTGCGGGTATAGGCGCCCATTAAGAGGTTTTCTTCGACGGTCAGACGGCTGAAAATACCTCGCCCTTCAGGCACCATAATCAGGCCCTGCTTAACGTAATCGTAAATTGGCTTTTTAGCGGTCGATTTGCCGTCAAATAGGATTTCGCCTGAGCTAGGGTTGCACATGCCGATCAGTGTTTTTAGGGTGGTGGTTTTACCCGCACCATTGGCACCAATCAGCGCGACTAGCTCGCCTTGATGAATTTCTAAATCAATGCCTTTTACTGCGTGGATACCGCCGTAGGCCACTTTTAGGTCTTTTACTTGGAGTAATGGGCCGCTCATGCTCGTGCAACTCCTTGATACATAACACGCGAATTATTGGTTTGGGCTGGCTGTTTCATTCTGGGGCAACGCCTAGATAAGCCTCGATGACGCGTGGGTCATTTTTAATCATGCTTGGCACGTTTTCGGCAATTTTCTTACCATAATCAAGTACCGCAATACGATCACATAGATCCATCATCAGCTTAACGTCGTGCTCAATCAGCAAAATAGTGACACCATCCTTTCTGATTTTTTCCATTAGCTTTTTAAGATCGTCGGTCTCTTTGGGGTTCATCCCCGCCGCAGGCTCGTCGAGCGCCAAGAGAATAGGGCGGGTGGCCAAAGCACGGGCGATTTCTAAGCGGCGCTGATCACCATAAGAAAGATTACGCGCTAGCTCTTTCGCGTGTTTACTAATGCCAACATAAGCGAGGAGTTCGGCGGCTTTGCTATGGATTTCAGCTTCTTCTTTTACCGCCTTAGGGCTGTGGAATACCGCGCCTAAAATGCCGGAGTGCGTACGTACATGCTGGCCCACCATCACGTTTTCTAGGGCCGTCATATTGGCAAATAAGCGAATATTTTGGAAAGTACGGGCAATGCCGGATTCAACCACTACATTGGGTTTTTTACGGAATAAATCCAAGCCATTAAAGCTAAAGCTGCCTTCGTCGGGTTGATAAAGGCCGGTTAGCACATTAAATAAGGTGGTTTTCCCCGCGCCATTGGGGCCGATCAGGCCGTAAATCTCGCCTTTGTTAATGGTAAGGCCCACGCCAGACAAAGCATGCAGGCCGCCAAAGCGCTTCGTAATGCCGTCAATTTTTAGGAGTAATTCGCTCATGCTTTTGCCTCTTCATCTTTTTCGTGGAACTCTGCTTTACGGCGTTGTGATGGCCATAGGCCTTCAGGGCGCAGCAGCATAATCACGATCATGGCAAGGCCAAAAATCAGCATACGTAAGTTTTCTGGGTCGACCACTTTGCGGCCAACGAGGGCGTGTTGTAGTGGATTGATCACATCACGCAAAATCTCTGGCGTGATCGATACGATAATCGCACCCAGAATTACGCCAGGAATATGGCCCATCCCGCCTAGCACCACCATACACAGCACCATGATGGATTCCATCAGTACAAATGATTCTGGTGAAACAAAGCCTTGGAAGCTGGCAAATAAAGCGCCTGATACACCGCCAAAGCTGGCTCCCATGGCAAAAGCCAGTAGCTTGATATTACGGGTGTTGATGCCCATCGCATTGGCGGCAATTTCATCTTCACGAATCGCCACCCAAGCACGGCCAATCCGTGAGTTTTGTAGGCGCATTGAGACAAAAATAATCAAGAGGCAGAAGGCCAAAATCAAATAGTAGTAGAGGTGGACTTTTTCAAACGAAAGGCCCAAAAACTCAATAGGGCGGCCAAAATCGTAACCCGCAATTTGCACGGTCTTGATATTGTTAATACCCTGCGGGCCATTGGTGATATTGATTGGTCGATCAAGGTTGTTCATAAAGATGCGGATAATTTCGCCAAACCCTAGGGTAACGATGGCGAGATAATCGCCACGTAGTTTGAGGGTGGGTGAGCCAAGTAAAACGCCAAATAGACCAGCGACTAAGCCTGCTAACAAAATCATGACCGGAAAAGAAGGGTAAATGAGCCACGTCGGCAAGACTGCTGCTAGATGAGGCGAGTTAAGGATGGCATAAAGATAAGCACCTACCGCATAGAAAGCGATATAGCCTAAGTCCAATAGACCTGCATAGCCCACAACAATATTGAGCCCAAGTGCCAGCATGATATAGAGCAGGGCAAAGTCAATGGTGCGAATCCATGACTTGCCGCTTTCAAAATTGCCCGTTAATACAAAGGGCAGGATGAGCATCACTACCGCCAGCACAACCATGCCGATCAGCCGTGCGCGGGGATTTTCTAGTTTTTGAAACATGATTTTTCCCTTGGGCTTAAGCGCGGTCTGCTACGCGCTCGCCCAGCAAGCCGGACGGACGGAACACCAGTACGATAATCAGTACGATAAAGGCGAAGATGTCTTTGTAGTTGCTACCAAATGCACCGCCGGTTAAATCGCCCAGATAGCCAGAGCCTAAGCTTTCGATCAGGCCCAGTAACAGGCCGCCTAATACGGCACCGCCCAGATTGCCAATTCCACCTAAAACAGCTGCGGTAAAGGCTTTCAGGCCGATTAAGAATCCCATATAGGCATGAGCTTGATCGTAATTGGCGGCAACCATCACGCCTGCGACTGCGCCCAGTGCCGAGCCAATCATAAATACCATCGAGATAATGGAATTGATATTCACACCCATTAGGCCCGCTACTTCAGGGTTTTGGGCAGTGGCACGCATGGCGCGGCCTAGTTTGGTGCGCTCAATCAGAAAAAACAAGCCAGCCATTAAGGCAAGGGCGAGGCCAATAATGGCGATTTGCAAGCTGGTAATGGTTGCGCCACCAATCTCATGCACGGTGCTTGGCAAAATGGCGGGGAAAGGGCGGTAGTTGCGGCCCCAGATCAGCATGGCGGCTTGTTGTAATACGATGGATACGCCAATTGCGGTAATCAGGGGGGCAAGCCTTGGCGCTTTACGTAGTGGCCGGTAGGCTATTTTCTCGATAGCGTAGCCCAAAATAATGGACACCGGTACGGCCATCATAAAGCCTACTAAAAGCAGCATGGGGCCAGGTAGCGATACATTGTGCCCAAGTAGGAGGTTGATACAGGTAATGGTGACCATAGCACCGATCATCACGATTTCGCCGTGGGCAAAATTGATCAGCTGCATGATGCCGTACACCATGGTGTAGCCAAGGGCAATCAGCGCATAAATACTGCCGACAACCAAGCCGTTAAAGATTTGCTGGAGAAAAATATCCACGTGTGTATGCCCATATGAGGAGTGCAGATGCGATTAAATAAGACACTAGGGTCTGTTGACGTTTCATTCGCCATTGCGCTGAGCCGGAAAACGGCCAAGCACAAGGCATGTGACGAAGGCAATAACGGGTTATTGTCGAGGAGCATAACGCCGTGAATGGTCATTTTCCGGCTCAGCGCTTCAACAGACCCTAGATCTATGGGCGAAAATTAACCTTGAATAATAATGGCCGATACTTGTGAATTTCCCCAACTGGCAATCTTAATCTGGGCTGTTTTAAACAAGCTCAAGCGTTTGGTAATTAAAACTAGTATCTTCTATTTATATAATGACTCTTTACGTGGGCATGAATGGTAAATGTTTAAAACTTTATTGGTATTTAATTGTATGGGGTATGGCTCTAAAAGATGTACTTGGATAGGTGGGATTACACATTGCTGGTTTAGCTTGATGTATAGGTTATTTATTTGAGCATGTTATTTTTTGAACCGATGTTTTTATTATTTTATTTGAAGCAAAAAAAAGCCACCGAGTGTTTATCGGTGGCTTTTGCTGGTTCAATTCAAATTAAAATTGTTTAGTTTGAACCTGTACCAGCGGCTCGGCTGATGTATCTGCTGGTGTAGCAGTGACATCACGTCGATTAGCCCGTGCAGGCGCATCACTAACAGGAGCGAGGGCCATACTAGTTGCAGTAGTTTGTGTTTCAACTTGCTGCAACATGGAGACTTCAGCATTGGCCTGTGTTGTCGTTTGAATGTCGCGACGGCGGCGGCGAGCGGGTGCCTCAACGACTGGTGTGCTCTCTGGCGCTATGGCTCGCGTTGCGACCATGACTAAGCCTGCTGCTTCTGGAGTGCCAATCGCCAAGGTTGCTTGAGCTGGTGCTGCTACTGCCACCGGAGCCACTTCAATCGGTGAGTTTATTGGAGCAGGAGCTGCAAATACTGCAACTGGAGCATGCATTGGTGCAGAAGCTGCAACTGGGGATGGCGCTGCAGCAGGAGCAGGAGCAGGTATCGGTGCAGGAGCTGCAACATGTACTGGGGTAGTCGTTACAGGAGCTAGAGTAACGGCTACTTCAGGGGTCACTTCCGCCACGGTAACAAGCTGAGTCGCTACCGGTCCAGCCACCACGGTAATTTCTACTGCTGGAGCGGAGACAGGAGCAGAAGCTTCTACATGGGCAGGTGCTGCAACAGGAGTAATCGGCTTGATATCAAAGATCGGAGCCGCAGGAATGATCGCTGTGAAAGCGGGTTCCGCACCTGTAGTTTCTGGGCGATCACGACGCTCACCACGACGGCTGCGACGGCGACGGCTACGTTGTTGCTCGCTAGCTTCATCGCTATTGTTTTCTACGGCAGGCGTAATTAACAATACTTCTGTAGTGGCTGCAGGTGCTTCTTTACGTGGCTGACGTTCTGGACGGACTGGGCGCTCATTGCGAGGGCGTTGCTCGGCAGTGGCTTCGCTACGCTCGTTTTTATCGTTACGCTCACCTCGTTCTGCGCGTTCGCGTGGCTCGCGGTTTTCGCGCGCTTCACGGTTTTCACGACTTTTTTGCAGGTCTTCTTCGATGCGTGGCTTGCCATTGCCGCGACGTGGCTGTGCAGGCGTTTCTTCATTGCGAGCAGGGCGCTCGGTGCGCGGCGCTTGGCCTTCACGTGGTTCACGCGCTGGGCGCTGGCCGCGATCATTGCGATTGCGTGAGTTATTGCTTGGGCGTGCTGCAGCCACTGGCTTCTGTGCTTCTGTAGAAGCCTCAGGCTCGCCTTGGAACCAAGTGACAATTTTTTTCCAAAGCGATGGCGTAGCAACAACATCGGTAGGCGCAGCAATGCGATCACGGGCCGAAATTGGTGCAGGCTGATCAGGGGTAAGACCCTTCACCATGGCTTCTTGACGTTTGGTCTGCTCTTCTTTGACCTTGCCTGGCTGATAGCCCGTTTCACTTGGCAGATCAACCATCTTGTAGGATGGCACTATATCTTCATGGCTGCCGATGTCTTCGTGACGCAGACGCGAGAGGTTGTAGTTTGGGGTTTCAAGATGAGTATTTGGAATCAGCACCACGCTTACTTTCAAGCGAGCTTCAAGAGCAAAAATTTCTGCACGTTTCTCGTTCAGTAAGAAGGTAGCAACATCAACCGGCACTTGTGCGTGGATCGCACCGGTGTTTTCCTTCATCGACTCTTCTTGAATAATGCGCAAGATATTGAGCGCAGAAGATTCGATGCCGCGTGTGAAGCCCGTGCCGTGGCAGCGCGGACAAGCGATGTGGCTGGTTTCTTCTAGGGAAGGTTGCAAGCGTTGACGGGATAATTCCATCAGACCAAAGCGGCTGATTTTGCCTGTTTGAACGCGAGCACGGTCGTGGTGCAGGGCGTCGCGCAGGCGGTTTTCGACTTCGCGCTGATTCTTTGGGTTTTCCATGTCGATAAAATCGATCACGATCAAACCACCTACGTCACGCAGACGCATCTGACGGGCGATTTCGTCAGCGGCTTCCATATTGGTGCGCAACGCGGTTTCTTCGATATCGGCACCCTTGGTGGAGCGAGCCGAGTTAACGTCGATAGAATAAAGCGCTTCGGTTTTATCGATCACAATTGCGCCGCCAGAAGGCAAATTCACTTCGCGGGCAAAGGCTGTTTCGATTTGATGCTCAATCTGGAAGCGCGAAAACAGCGGCACATCATCTTGATAGAACTTCACACGGTTTACATTGGCCGGCATCACATGGCTCATAAACTGGCGTGCTTGCTCGTAAATATCGAGCTTATCAATCAGCAGTTCACCGATTTCTGGCTGGAAGTAATCGCGGATTGCGCGGATCACTAAGCTGGATTCTTGATAAATCAAGAATGCGCCAGTCTGGGTAGAGGCAGCGCCTTCAACCGCACGCCACAATTGCAATAGGTAGTTTAAATCCCACTGCAATTCTTCAGCATTACGGCCAATCGCAGCAGTACGTGCGATTAGGCTCATGCCATTTGGCGTTTCGAGTTGGTCGAGTACGGCGCGAAGCTCATTGCGCTCTTCACCCTCGATACGGCGTGATACACCACCACCACGCGGATTGTTTGGCATTAATACAAGGTAGCGACCAGCTAAGCTGATATAGGTAGTCAGCGCAGCCCCCTTGTTGCCACGCTCGTCTTTCTCTACCTGAACGATCAGTTCCTGACCTTCTTTAAGGGAATCACCGATACGTGGGCGACCATTACCATCACCATTGTCGTTCAGGTAGGCGCGAGCCACTTCCTTAAACGGCAAGAAGCCATGACGATCACAGCCATAATCAATGAAGCAGGCTTCAAGGCTAGGCTCTACACGGGTAATTACGCCCTTGTAGATATTGGATTTCCGCTGTTCTTTACCAACGGTTTCGATGTCGAGGTCGACTAGTTTTTGACCATCAACAATCGCAACGCGCAGCTCTTCAGCTTGCGTTGCATTAAATAACATACGTTTCATAACAGTGCTCCGGCTCGCACTCACGCGGCTGGAATTAGGTTCTGGCAAGCTCAGCGCAACCGAGGGGAGCTTTAACTCAGGCATCATTGTGTCTGCGGCTAAAGCTCAAAAGGTATTGATGGCGCTGGCGATGAGTCTATTGCTTGCAATTTTTTACAGCGTATTGCAAAACGGTGCTGAAGTCCTACCTCGCATTGGAAATGAGCCTAAAATCCTTGTTGGTGCTTTTATTTAGGATTTTAACTCGCTTGTCTTGCTGGTACTTTTTGCACCATTTTGTCTTTGCTGCTACAAGGTGACCAGGTGCCGAACGGTCCATACCGGCGGTTTTACTTATTTCTCGGTAAAAGTAGGCCAGTACGCTAATAAGAATCCGATGAGTGCTTTATATATATAAATCAATTACCATCGCTGCTTTTTGCGGTGAGCGAGATAACCGCTTCCCGGAACTTGTTGCATCAGCCATACGGCAGATAGGCGAGCCCCGCGCTTGTGCTCCCTGTTGTACAAAGGCTTTGAGCCTTGGGGAGTGGGTAGAGTATTTTTCTCTACGGCGGGAAGGTAATCGCCGACTGTATCGTCGGGCAGCATGCTTTAAGAGCGGGACCTAAAAGTGGCAATGCCACCTTGCGCAGTGTTTGTTTTGGTGGGTTTGTTATAAAGACCCATGTCAAAACAAGCCCTTGCGGTAATCGTTGCCGTTGCGTTTATAACGCCACGGCCAACCTGCTACAACCTTCTGGGTTGTGGCGTGCGGAGAGTATAAGTCAAGATGAAGGGCAGTAGCAAAGCATCCGTAACGTTCCTGACTGTAGATGAGGAAGATGCCGGCCAAAGGCTGGATAATTTTTTGTTAAAACATCTCAAGGGCGTACCTAAAAGTCATATTTATCGCATTGTGCGTAGTGGCGAAGTTCGTGTAAATAAAGGCCGTAGTGATGTGACTTATCGCCTGCTGGCTGGTGACATTTTACGTTTGCCGCCCGTGCGCGTGGCAGAGAAACCAGACGCCGCACCGGCTGTGGCTGCATCGCATCGCATCGATATTCCAATCATCTTTGAAGATGAGGCTATTTTAATTTTAAATAAACCAGCTGGTTTGGCTGTGCATGGTGGTTCAGGCGTTAGTTTTGGCTTGATTGAGCTGATTCGTGCGCAGCGGCCACAAGCAAAGTTTTTGGAATTAGTGCATCGCTTAGATCGGGAAACATCCGGTATTTTAATGGTGGCGAAAAAGCGCTCTGCCTTAATCGTTTTGCAAGACGCCTTGCGTGACAATCATCGTATTGATAAGCGTTATTTAGCTTTGGTGAAAGGTGTGTGGGGGAATCCGCGCAGCCACGTGAAATTTTCTTTGCTGAAATACAACACCGCAGAGGGTGAGCGTCGTGTACGCGTTTCGCCAGAAGGGAAGATTTCGCACACCGTAGTGAATCGTCGTCAGGTCTGGAAAGATTGCTCCTTGCTGGAGTGTGAGCTTAAAACAGGCCGTACCCATCAGATACGGGTGCATCTGGCCTCTAGCGATCATCCAATTTTGGGAGATGAAAAATACGGTGACTTTGCTTTAAATAAATTATTACCAAGGCAGGGGCTGCGCCGCATGTTTTTGCACGCTTGGCGTTTAATTGTGGATCACCCGATTACGGGCAAGCCTTTGGAATTAGAAGCGCCACTTCCCCCTGAATTACAATCTTATATCGATCAACTTGAGCGATCTCTTGGGAATAAACCGCATGCCTAAGCAGTTTGATTTGCTGGTGTTTGATTGGGATGGCACTTTAATGGATAGCACGGGCACTATTGCCCGTGCTATCCAGGCGGCTTTTAGTGATATAGGCCTACCTATACCATCAGATAAAGAAGCGCGATATGTTATTGGGTATGGCATGAATGAGGCAATGCAATACCTTGCGCCTGATGCCACGCCTACCCAAATCACCGAGGTGGTGAGTGTGTATCGCCGCCATTATTTAGCGCAAGACCAAAATATAGCGCTGTATGACGGGGTAATTGAGGCCTTGCCACTGTTTATTGAGGCAGGATTTCAGCTTGCCGTGGCTACGGGTAAATCTAGAGCTGGCTTAGATAAAGTTTTGGTGTCTAGCGGCTTGGGGGCGTTTTTTAAAATGACGCGTACGGCCGATGAAGCATTTTCTAAGCCGCATCCGGCTATGCTGCATTACATTTTGGATAAATGCCATGTGGATGCCAGTCGTGCTGTAATGATTGGCGACACCACCCATGATCTGCAACTGGCGCAGAATGCCGGCACCCAAAGCTTGGCGCTAACTTATGGCGCGCATAAGTTACCAGAATTATTAACGTGCCATCCTATGGCGCATTTTGATGATTTTCACGCTTTAAGGGATTGGATTTTACTCAATGCCTGATCGTGTGCTGTGCCAGAGTGGTGATTTGCTTGAGCGCGGCTTGGCACAGCGCTTTACTCTACAATGGGGAGGGCGTGAGCGAAGTGCGTTTGTCCTACGTTATGATGGCAGGGTATACGCTTATATCAATGAGTGTGCGCATATCCCAATTGAGATGGATTTTAATCCGGGTGATCTCTTTGATTTATCCCGCTCTTGGCTTGTTTGTTCAACTCATGGCGCATATTATGCGCCCAATACGGGTCTTTGCTTGGGCGGGCCTTGCCCTGGCCGCAAGTTGATTTCTTTGCCGGTTCGCGAAATCGCGGATCAAGTTTGCTTGATTGAGGATAAAACACAGCATGAATGAATCTTGGGAACGCGAACAATTAGAAAGTTTGCTGCATGCCGGTATTAAAGAGCGCCGCATTAGGCGCCGCTGGAATATTTTCTTTCGCTTAGTCACCTTTAGTATTGTGATATTAGTTATTGCCATGATGATGGGGTGGGTAGGCAAAAAAACCGGCGATGAAATGACTGGGCCACATACAGCAGTAGTGCGTTTAGAGGGAGCCATTGCTGCGGGGGGAGAGGCGAATGCTTCAATGCTAATTGAGGGGTTAACGGCAGCGTTTGAGGATAAAAATACCAAGGCAGTGATTTTGCAAGCCAATAGTCCAGGTGGTAGCCCGGTGCAGGCTGGGATGATGGCCGATGAAATTGCACGTTTGAAAAAACTACATCCAAAAATTCCATTTTATGTGGTGATTGAAGAAATCTGCGCCTCAGGTTGCTATTACGCTGCTGCTGGTGCCGATAAGATTTACGCAGATAAAGCCTCAATGGTGGGCTCGATTGGTGTGTTGATGGATGGTTTTGGTTTTAGCGGTGTAATGGAGAAGCTCGGCGTTGAGCGGCGTTTGCTCACGGCTGGTGCCAATAAAGGCTTTTTAGATCCTTATTCACCGATGAGCCAAGGCCAGCGTGATAAAGCGCAAGTGATGCTGGATGAAATTCATCAGCAGTTTATTGGCGTAGTCAAAGCAGGGCGTGGCAATAAGCTGATAGATAATCCTGATTTATTTTCAGGTTTGGTTTGGAGTGGTGCTGCTAGTATCAAAATAGGCTTGGTGGATGCTTTAGGCTCGGTAGATAGCGTGGCACGTGATGTGGTTAAGGCAAAAGACATCGTTGATTTTACGCCACGCCCAAGCTATGCGGATCGTCTAGCACGTCAGATTGGGGTGTCGGCTGCGAATAAGCTGGTTTCTGAGTTTAATTTACAGCTTAGATAACGGGTGGTGTGGGCTTTGTGCCCACAATGTTGCTTTTACGCGTGGGCACAACACGTGCCCACTCTGCAAATCAGGGAACTCAGCATGGCACGTAAACACAGGCACGAGGAGCATGAAAACCACGAGCGCTGGTTGGTGTCTTATGCCGATTTTATTACCCTTTTATTTGCTTTTTTTGTGGTGATGTACGCTATTTCTTCGGTCAATGAAGGCAAATATAAAGTGCTGTCGAACTCGATGGTCGATGCCTTTAAGCAAACCCCCACCACCAAAGAAGTCATCAAGCAAAATCAACCTGTAGCAGGAGCGCCAGATAAGTTAGTTGTGCTTAATGCGGTTTCCCCGCCAACCCCAAGCCCCAAAGTGGCTGAGCAAACGCAAAAAATGCAGGGCATGGCTGGGGATTTAAAAAAATCGTTGGGTGCTTTGATTGACCAAGGCAAGGTGCGGGTAACGCAATCCAAGCGTGGAATCGCTGTAGAAATTAGCGATTCGGTCTTGTTTGATACTGCCAAAGCCGATTTACACACCGAATCGGCTACCGCGCTGATTGCTGTGGCAGAAATGGTTAAAAACACCGATAACCTGATTCAAATTGAAGGCAATACCGATAATTTACCGATGCGCTCGGGGCAGTTTCCCTCTAATTGGGAGCTATCCGCCGCCAGAGCTGCCAGTGTGGTGCGTTTGTTTGTAGACGTGGGCGTGGCACCACAGCGCTTGGTGGCGATTGGTTATGGTGAGTTTCGGCCACAGGGTAGCAACGATACGCCAGAGGGGCGGGCGAGTAACCGTAGGGTAACGCTTAATATCTTGGCGGATAATAAAGATGAGGTGGCGGTGCTACCTACTACGCCAGATAAGCCTGCGGCAGCTGCACCAGCTGCTTCAGCTAAATAGATCTAATGAGTTGAACAGGGCGTTGTTTGCAGCGCCTTTTTCAATGCTAGCTGCAGCAAGCCGCTCTGATTGTTTAAATAGAAAAATCTTCATTTATCCCGCTGAGCGTTTGCATGGCTAAGTGGGCGCTCAAAAAGACTTCTCCATCTAAATTTTCTAAGATCTCACTACGGCGTAAATGATCCATTACTGGCCCTTTGATTTCGGCTAGGTGGATTTTGATGTGCCGTGCTCGCAAGTTTTCTTGTAGCAAGCTGATGGCCTGCATAGCGCTAAAATCGATGCTATTTACCGCTGACATAATCAGGAGTAAATGCTGCGTATTGCTTGCCTTGTTTAAAATATCGATTAACTCGGTTTGTACCTTGGCGATATTGCCAAAATACAAGCTTTCATCAATGCGTACCGCCACAATGTGATCGCTCGTTTGTGTAGTAAAGCGGCGAATATTGCGATAGTGCTCTGTGCCAGCAATACGGCCAACCACCGCGATATGCGGCTGGCTGCTGCGGTATAAAAAAAGTAATAGCGATAAGCCCACTCCCGCTACAATCCCTAACATTGCTCCCAATGCTAAAACAGCGATGGCAGTACAGATAAAGGCTGCGCCATCACTGCTATCGTAGCGCCAGCTCTTAAGGAAAAAATCAAAATCTATTAAACGCAGCGCCACTAAAATAATGGTGGCAGCCAAAAGGGGAAGGGGGAGTAGCGCTAGATAATCACTGAGCCAATGCGCCGCTAGCGCAATCCACACCGCCGTCATTACTCCCGCCAAGGGCGTATTTGCGCCTGATGCGGCGTTAACTGCGGTGCGTGAGAAACCACCGCTCACCGGAAAGCCGCCACTGGCTGCTGCTGCGATATTGGCAGCGCCTAAGCCAATCAGTTCTTGATTACTATCGATGCTGCGCTTTGTTTTTAAGGCCAAACTTTGGGCAATGGTGATGCTCTGTAAAAAGCCAGCTAGGCCAATGGTGATGGCTGGCAACCAAAGCTGGGCAAGGTTAGTTTGATTGAGCTGTGGCCAAAATAAGCGGGGTAGGCCGGCAGAAAAAGCCCCAATAAGCTTGGTTTGGATATTCAAAAAATAGACGGTAGCGGTGATGACTAGCATGAGCAGTAAGGGGCTGATTTTGCTCAGCAAAGGCCCGTGGCTAAAATGCTGTAGCCGTTTGGCTAAAGGGCCGCCAGCCAGCCAGAGTAGCCCTAAACAGACTAGGCCAAAGGGCTGCATTGCAGGAATAGCCAGCATAAGCTGCAGTAACAGCTGGCCAACATGCTCGCCCTGGATCGATACGCCGAGTAACGGCGCTATTTGCCCCAGTACGATCAAAATAGCCGCGCCGCTACTAAAGCCATTAATGACGGGGTGAGAGAGGAGTTGAGTGATAAATCCCAGCTTAAATAAGCCTAGTAGCGTCAAAAACACCCCTGAGAGCAGGGCAAGACTAGCGGCAAGGGCTATGTATTGGCTGGAGCCCGTTGCCGCCAAGGGCGCAAGTGCCGTGGCGGTCATAATGGCGTTGATCGCCATCGGACCAACCGATTGCACCATGCTGCTGGCAAAGAAAGCGTAGACCACCAGCGGTAAAATACTGGCATAAATCCCTGCTTGTGGTGGCAGGCCAGCAAGCAAAGCATAAGCAATGCTTTGTGGGATGAGTAATATGGCCACAATCAGGCTGGCGCTTAAATCTCCAGCAAAGCTATGCTTTTGGTAAGACGGTAGCCATTGCAAAATAGGGAAGAACTTTGCTAGAGATTTGAGGGATGTCATTTAGGGAGTAGCCTGAAAACAAACATGCCGCTAAGCATAGCAATGACAAAAATAAACGCCTTGCTTTCACCCATTGCCATGGCTACTAAGCCTGGGCCTGGGCAAATACCCGCTAAGCCCCAGCCAATACCAAATAACAGGCTGCCACCGATTAAAGGGCGATCAATGATTGTGCTTGTGGGGAGCGCCATTTTTTCATGGGTAAGTAGCGTTTGTTGGCGGCGTTTTGCCCACATAAATAAAGGTGTGGCGGTGGCAATGCCACCTGCCATGACTAAGGCTAAGCTTGGATCCCATTGCCCTGCTAAATTAAGAAAGCCAATGACTTTAGCTGGGTTGACCATGCCTGAAATAATCAGGCCAAGGCTAAATATGACCCCTGTAAGTAAGGCAACGATTGTTTGCATAGTGGGCCTCAAAAAAGATGGTGGGTCAGTAATACTGTGATAAAGCCTGCAGTCATAAAACTGGCAACCGCGGCGAGGGAGCGGATAGAAAACCGAGATAGTCCGCAAATGCCGTGGCCGCTAGTGCAACCATTGCCATAGCGTGTGCCAAGACCAACTAAGAGCCCTGCGATGATAAGCGTTGGTGTATTTGCTGTGATTTGAATATCGGCTGGTGTCTTAAAAGCCATCCAAAATAGCGGGGTGAATATTAATCCTAATAAAAACGCGGCGCGCCATTGCATATCGCTTTGTGCATTGAGTAGACCGCCTAAAATGCCACTAATCCCCGCGATTTTCCCTGCGAGCAGGGCAAGTAAACCGCTGGCTAAGCCAAGGAGTGCGCCGCCTAATAAAGCGCTCCACGGGGTGAACTGCAACCAATCAATTTGCATCGTTAGCGTCCTTTAAATCAGAGGGGCAATAAAGTGAGTACAGTACTTGCAGTAGCTGCTGTACCTCATTACTGGCTAAGCTGTAGTAAATTCTTTTGCCATCACGGCGAGTGTTGACCAAGCCTTCTTTGCGCAGCACGGTGAGTTGTTGCGAGAGCGTGGGCTGGCGAATATCTAGCAATGTTTCAAAGTCAGAGACGCATTTTTCGCTATCCACCATTTGGCAGAGCAGTAATAAGCGGTCTTCATTGGCCATTACTTTTAAAATACGTGTTGCGCCGTTGGCGGCTTGGCGCATGGCGGTGATTTGTTCTGAATTCATGGGTAAAACGGCTCTTTTGGTCAGTGTTGGTAACGGTTCTAATCATTATAGTTTTGTATATAATATTTTCAAATATATTTATTGATGAGGTGTGCTGATGTTGCATCCAAACGTAGAAGCTTTTTTTGATTCTGCCACCTGTACTGTGAGTTATGTGGTGTTTGATTTCGAGGGTGGTTGCGCCGCTTTAGTAGATACTGTGCTTGATTACGACGCTAAATCGGGGCGCACTGCAACTCATAGCGCTGATCGTTTGATTGATTTTGTCACGGCAAAAAAATTAACCGTGCAATGGATCCTTGAAACCCATGCTCACGCCGATCATCTATCTGCCGCGGCATATTTAAAGCGCAAAGTGGGCGGCAAGGTGGCGATTGGCCAGCATATTAATCAAGTGCAAACTATTTTTAAGCCGATGTTTGGTTTGGGGCATGATTTTGCTGTGGATGGCAGTCAGTTTGATGTGCTGTTTGCGGCTAACGCCGTGTTTCAGATTGGTGAGCTTAGCGCCAAAGTGCTGTTTGTGCCGGGGCACACGCCAGCAGATATTGCCTATTGGGTAGGGGATGCACTGTTTGTGGGGGATACGCTGTTTATGCCTGATGTTGGCTCTGCTCGTTGTGATTTTCCAGGGGGTGATGCGGCGATGCTTTATGATTCAACTCAGCAACTGTTAGCCCTGCCGGATGCAACAAGGATATTTGTTTGTCATGATTATCTGCCAGAGCATCGCCAAGCTGTGCAGTGGCAAAGTAGCGTTGCGCAGCAGCGAGCGGGTAATATTCATCTGCATGCTGGGGTGGTAAAGGCAGATTTTATTGCGATGCGTGAGGCGCGCGATCAAACCCTTGGTATGCCGCAGTTGATTTTGCCCGCTATTCAAATCAATATTCGTGCGGGAGAGTTTCCCTCTCCTGATGCTGATGGTCAGCGTTATTTAAAAATCCCCTTAGATATTTTGTAGAGATCACCTTATGGCCGGTAGCAGCCTTTTAGTATTACTCGATGATATTGCCGCAGTTTTAGATGATGTAGCCCTCATGACCAAGGTGGCGGCTAAAAAAACCGCTGGGGTGCTGGGAGATGATCTAGCCCTTAATGCCGAGCAGGTTTCTGGCGTGCGTGCGGAACGAGAGATCCCCGTGGTGTGGGCGGTGGCAAAAGGATCAATACGCAATAAATTGATTTTAGTGCCCACGGCATTAGGGATCAGTGCCGTGGCTCCTTGGCTGATTACACCTTTATTGATGCTGGGTGGATGCTATTTATGTTTTGAAGGTTTTGAAAAGCTGGCGCATAAATTTTTGCATAGTAGTGAGGAGCACGCGGATAAAGAAGCGCTGCTTGCTGCCGCACATAACGTTGAGGTCGATTTAGTTGCCTATGAAAAAGACAAAATTCAAGGGGCTATTCGTACTGACTTTGTGTTGTCAGCAGAAATTATTGTTATCGCCCTTGGAACTGTTGCTGGGGTATCGATTGCATCTCAACTCGCCGTATTAAGCCTGATTGCAGCTGTAATGACCGTTGGGGTCTATGGTTTGGTCGCTGGGATTGTTAAGCTGGATGACGCAGGTCTTTATCTGTGCAAAAAAACCGGCCAAGGCCTGTGGCTGCAAGTGCAGCATAAAGTGGGCCGCTTATGTTTGGTTGGCGCGCCCTATTTAATGAAAACGCTGACCGTGGTAGGCACCATTGCAATGTTTATGGTGGGAGGAGGGATTCTTACTCATGGCTTTGCACCTGCTCATGATCTTATTCATCATATCGCCCTAGCAGTGCGCGAAATTGCTAGCATTGGCCCTCTGCTTTACGCCGTATTACCGATATTATTGGACGCCGTGGTAGGCGTTATTGCTGGTGCAATTTTGCTGGTGCTTAGCATGGCGGTAGCGGGTATTGTGAAATTAATCAGGCCGCAGCAGGTCTAGGGTCTGTTGACGTTTCATTAACGCCGTGCAGCCCCAAAAATGGACTAAACCCGAAGGGCTGAGCCGGAAAATGGCTATTCACTGCGTTATGCTCCTCGATAATAACCCGTTATTACCTTCGTCACATGCCTTGTGCTTGGCCGTTTTCCGGCTCAGCGCAATGGCGAATGAAACGTCAACAGGGCCTAGTGTTTACTATCAGTATGTTGATTTGCATATTCGTTTATGCAATAAAACTATTCTAAATTCATTTGGATCTAAAAAAATTACAAGGTTCAACATTTTTACAATATTGCTGCAGTTTTTAGCCAATTAATCTATCTTGCGGAGTGGGTGTGGGTAGAGAATAAAGGAGGATTAGAGTAATTTTTTTTATATAGTATTGATTTTAATGAATTTAATTTATTATTTCATGATAGGGCGAAGGTAAATGGGTCTTGCTCAGTAGATCAGTAAACTCTCATAATTTGAATCTTTTTGGGGCCAGAGACGTTCAATGCTACAAAAAAATGCTGGCACATTAATCATCTGTTACAAAACGTGATGTTAATAGGCAAAAAGCACAGTAAAATCGCGTCATTATTGAGTGGATGCGAGCGACCAGTAACGCTTAAGTCTGGTATCCTATTTGCTTGGCTTGTACGATATTTACTGGACGCAAGGCTAAAGTGAAGGTTTACTGAATCAGAAAAAATAAGGTGGCTTAACCTAGCTAATTTCACTAATATTTTACTGTAATTGAAAAGTGCGCGCTAATCATATTGGTAAGCGAGTACAAATGAGTAGGAATGTGGCTGATAATGAGCAGCCTGCAGACCTAATAAACACTGAATAATAGGCTGGACCGATATTGTTTTAGATACTTCATCAAACGCTTAATGGGCAGGTGATGAAGTTTTTTTAAAAGGATAGATCGACTCGCCAAGAGACCTTAAAGAATGACCGATTTGCAATTAGGATCGCTGATTGTAGGTGGCGTGATTGTCGCCGCTGTCTATGCCTTCAATTGGTGGCAGGAATACCGCTATCGCCAGCAAGCCGCCAAGGCCTTTGCCCGTAATGAAAGCGATGCGCTGCTGGATGTGCCCAAAAACATGGTGCGCTCAGCAGGGGCAAGCCGGATGGAACCAAGCCTAGAGACGGCCGAATTGGTGCCTGAGCGCTTTGAGCCCCTGCTGGTTGAGCCGGAGTTGGAAGTTGCCCCTGCTTATCAGCCACAACCTCAAACGGCCCCCGTGCGCGAGCCTTATATCGAACCACCGGTAGCGCCTTCGGTGGCGGTAGATGCCGCGCCTTATGTGCCAGAGCCGGTTAAGGTTGCTGCGCCAGTCAGTGATGACAGTGAAGCACTCGCAAGTAGCTTGCTCGATTCATCGATTGATTTTGTTGCAGAAGTTCATGCTACAGAAGTGATTGCAGCGGCAGATTTACCGGTATTTAGGGGCTCTAAGCGCGTACAGGTAATGGGTAGCCAAAATAATCGCTGGGAAGCCTGTTTACCAAGTTCGCGTTCGCGTTATAAAGAGCTGAAAATTGGTTTGCAATTGGCTGATCGTCAAGGGGCATTAAGCTCAGAGCAGCTCAATGCTTTTTGTATGTCGGTACAGCAGTTTGCTGATGAGCACGAGGCGGTGGTGACTTTTCCCCAGCGCTCAGCCAAATTAACCGCTGCAACTAATCTAGATGAGTTTTGCGCTAGTGTGGACGTGCTCATTGGTTTAAATGTGATGGCAGCAAGCCGCCCGTTCCCAATGGAGCGCGTGCGCTTATTGGCTGAAAACGCGGGCTTGGTTCGCAGCCCAGAGGGTGCGTTTCACTACCGTAGCGATTCAGGTAAAACATTGTTTACCTTGTCAAACTATGATCAGACCCCTCTTGGCAATACCTCGAGTGGCCTTACGCTCCTGTTTGATGTACCACGGGTGGCGGGTGGCGTATCGGTGTTTGATTATTTTGCTGAATTTGCACAGCACTTATCGGTGGCACTATCTGGTGAGCTGGTTGACGATAATAGCAAGCCCCTAACCGAAGCAAGTTTAGATAATATCCGCAAGCAATTAGGCGTGTTGTACGCAAAAATGGATGATAGAGGCATTGCTCCAGGCTCTGTGGCGGCTTTGCGTTTATTTGCGTAGTTTTTGGTGGGATGTGTTACTGCAATGCCGCTGTTCGTCAGCGGCATTGCTATTTTGGGCTGTAAATAGGCATCTTGTGCTGCATTTTTTGCCTAGAGTGACGATATAGACTTTATTGCTGTTACGCTGAGAGAAGGGTCATGAAACGCGCCCGATTAAGCTATGCGGCTCTATGTTTGAGCTTGACTTCTTGTGCTGCCCTTCTGCCCGATTCAGAGCAAATTAGCCGTACTCCTTGGCCAGATTATCAAACGGCGGAGCAGGTGTTTAAAGGTGTTCCCTTGGAAACCACCAGTTTGCAACAGTTGCATGCAATGGGCTTGGATCCAGCTAAAACGCCAAATATTGTCGTACTGAGTTATGCTGATTTAATGCGTCGTCTGGCATTAAGTGGTGCAGGCGAGCCGCGTTTATTAGCACCGCAAATCCAAGCCTGTATTGCTGCTCAAACTTCGTGCTTTGCTTATGAAATTGAGCAGAAAAGCTCAGTAAGAAAACGCTATGGCAATTTCTGGGCAGATTTTTTAAATTTTGAACGAAAAACGGTTATTTCTGGTTGGCATTTTGATGTCATTTTCATTGTTCAGAATGAACGTCTTGTGTATAAATTGTGGAGTGGTACGCCGAGTATCGAGCAATTTGAACAAGAAAATACCCCGCTGGGGCCTTTTCAAGGCTTGGGAATATCGATTCTGACCAAATAGTTATTGGCTGTTCTCATATTTTGTAATGGCATCAATGGGGGGACTATGAACTGGGCCCAGTGTTCAGGTGCTGGATTTGCTTTTGCGTAGTAGTAAATTATCTCTATTTAGCGGGCTTATCCAGAGCGGCTCCATGTGATGCAGCGTAATTTTTAAATCACAATAAAATTACAAAAAACGTAAAAACAAGGGGTATTCTTGAGTGTTTGGACTGCTCATGTTTTGGCGTATATTCTTGTTGTACATCCTCGCTATTTCAGCTTCCGCATAAAATCAATAGACAAATATGACTTCTTCCCTTACCGATCAAGCGCAATCCTTACGCACGCAACTCCATCAGTATGCTCATGAATACTATGTACTCGATGCCCCAACGGTGCCGGATGCAGAGTACGATCGCTTGTTTCGTGAGTTGCAAGCACTGGAAATAGCGCACCCTGAGTTAGCAACACCCGATTCGCCCACGCTGCGAGTGGGCGGCAAGCCTCTGCCGCAGTTTGTGCCAGTGACTCACAGTATGGCTATGTTGTCGATTCGCACCGAAACCGATGTCACGCCAGCGGGGGCATTGGCTTTTGATGCCAGTGTACGTAAAGAGCTGGATTTGCCAGCGAGTGCCGCAACGCTTGAGTATGCTGCCGAGCTCAAGTTTGATGGCTTGGCGATTAGCCTGCGTTATGAGAATGGCGTGTTGATGCAAGCTGCTACACGGGGCGATGGGTCAACGGGAGAGGATGTGACGCAAAATATCCGCACCATCTTCCAGATCCCACTACGCTTACGTGCTGATATAGCACCGCAGGTATTAGAGGTGCGTGGTGAGGTGTATATGCGGCGCGATGATTTTGATTTTTTAAATGAACGCCAATTGGCGGCTGGCGATAAAACCTTTGTAAACCCTAGGAACACTGCTGCAGGTGCGGTGCGTCAGCTGGATCCGGCGATTGCTGCTGCGCGGCCACTATCTTTCTTTGCCTATGGCTTGGGCGTGGTGGAGGGCTGGCCCATGCCGCAGACGCATTCTGCTCTCTTGGATGCGCTGGCTCTAATGGGTTTTCCTGTCTGCACTGAGCGTGCAGTGGTGAGTGGAGGTGAGGGTTTGGCACAATTCCATGCTTACGTTGCACAGATCCGTGAAAGCTTACCGTTTGATATCGACGGCGTGGTTTACAAAGTAAATGGTATGGCGCTGCAAAAAGAGCTGGGCTTCAGGACTCGTGAGCCGCGCTGGGCCGTGGCGCATAAATTTCCAGCGGAAGAGGCTTTAACTATTGTGGAGGCCATTGATGTGCAGGTAGGGCGCACGGGTGCAATCACCCCTGTGGCGCGCTTGCAGCCGGTATTTGTGGGAGGGGTGACCGTGACCAATGCCACGCTGCATAACGAAGACGAGGCAAGACGTAAAGATGTCAGGATTGGAGATACCGTCAGCGTTCGCCGTGCTGGTGATGTGATCCCTGAGGTGGTGAGTGTGGTGCTAGAGCGCCGCCCCATGAAGGATGTGCCGGGCGCAGATTTATTCTCGCCAGCCCAAGAGCCACTTTACCCTGTATTTAGCTTGCCTAAAGCTTGCCCTGTCTGTGGCTCGCATGTGGTGCGAGAAGAGGGTGAAGCGATTGCCCGTTGCTCGGGGGATTGAGCTGCTCGGCACAGCGTAAAGAGGCGATTCGCCATTTTGCGGGCCGGCGAATGATGGATATCGATGGCCTTGGCGAGCGTTATGTAGAAAGTCTGGTTGATTTGGGCTATGTGAAATCGCTGGCGGATTTATATGCCTTAACCCTGGCCGATTTTCAGAATATGAAAGCCGCCGCCGACGAAACTGCCGGTGTCAGTGCCGAAAGTATTACTCAAGGCCGCCTTGCCACTAAGTGGGCAGAAAACCTGCTGGAAGGAATCGCTGCAAGTAAGCGGCCATTATTGGCGCGTTTCTTATTTGCGCTGGGAATTCGCCATGTGGGTGAATCGACAGCCAAAACCTTGGCCGATTGGCTGGGGTGCTTAGAGTTAATTCGCCATGCCCCCGTGCCACTATTACGGGCCTTGCCCGATATTGGCGATACGGTAGCAATCGCTATTTATGATTTTTTTAGCGAGCCTAAAAACCAACAGGCCCTAGACGCTTTGCTGGCCGCAGGGATTGCTCCAAGGGATGAGCACGCACCAAGTGGGCAATTAAGAGACAAACTCCAGCTATCTAGTCTGTACGCACATTTAGGTGTGCCTAAATTATCTATCGTGCGCAGCCAGCAATTGGCCGAAAGAGTCAATAGTTTGGATGCCTTGGCTGATGCTGATTGGCTGACGCTGACCTTCTTGCCTAGTGATGTAGCAAAAGCCCTACTGGCGTGGTTGGATGCTGAAGGGCAGCGGCCGTTTTTAAAAGGGTTGGCTGTATGGTGTGCTGATTTAGAGCGGAAGTTGCCGGAGCTAACTGCGGCTAATGAGGGCGTGTTTAAAGATAAAACACTGGTGCTTACAGGTACTTTGCCTACTTTATCCCGTGATCAAGCTAAAGATTTAATCGAAGCGGCGGGTGGCAAGGTATCGGGCAGTGTGTCTAAAAAGACACATTTTGTGGTGGCGGGAAGTGATGCTGGGAGCAAGTTAACTAAGGCTGTTGATTTGGGTGTGTCTATTTTGGATGAGGCTGCACTGC
The DNA here is from genome assembly GCF_004194535.1 of Iodobacter fluviatilis. Taxonomy (NCBI): domain Bacteria; kingdom Pseudomonadati; phylum Pseudomonadota; class Betaproteobacteria; order Neisseriales; family Chitinibacteraceae; genus Iodobacter; species Iodobacter fluviatilis. The sequence goes on from NZ_CP025781.1 coordinate 3,692,313, forward strand.
TGAAAATGCTAGATGGGGCCTAGCAGCCAGTCGGACTTAAGACTGATCTACTACGGAAAAGCCGGATTTGGCCATATTTCACGCATTTTCTCGTTGAATAGCCAGCTATTCGCCTCAAAAACCCACGAAATCTGTCTCAAACCGGTCTTTCCCTCGTACGGTCGCTTAAGTCCGACAGGCTGCTAGATTCGTCATTGCGCTTAGCCGGAAAACGGCCAAGCACAAGGCATGTGACGAAGACAATAACGGGTTATTGTCGAGGAGCATCACGCAGTGAATGGCCATGTTCCGGCTCAGCCCTTCGGGTTTAGCCCATTTTTGGGGCGGAACGAAAGTTAAAAATCGCTCATGCTACGTGTACCATGTCGCAATTTTCTCCTTGTTCAGCCCCAAAACTGGGCCAAACGCAGCCGTGAATGAAACGTCAACAGACCCTAGGGTACGCAGTAGCGTGTTTATCTTGTTAAACATTTGTGAATTTTGCAATGCAGGTTGACGTGGGTGTTTATTTATATAAACATTGCAGAATGCGAAAGTCTGAAGCAATCAAACTGTTTGGTACCCAAACTCGCCTAGCCGATGCGCTAGGGCTTGGGCGCTCAGCCGTTTCCCAGTGGCCAGATGAATTGGCGCAGCGCCAAGCTGACCAAGTACTGGGGGCGGCATTAAGGCTCGGTTTACTCTCTACTTCATATCAGGATTCCCAAATGCAAAAAGTACGCAAGGCCGTATTCCCCGTTGCCGGTATGGGCACTCGTTTTTTGCCTGCCACAAAAGCTAGCCCAAAAGAAATGATGCCGGTAGTTGATAAGCCTTTGATCCAGTACGCCGTTGAAGAAGCGCTGGCGGCAGGTATCACCGAAATGATCTTTATTACGGGCCGTAATAAACGCAGTATTGAAGATCACTTTGATAAAGCTTATGAGTTAGAAGCCGAGCTAGAAGCCAAAAATAAACAAGCCCTGCTAGAGATACTCAGAAATATTATTCCAAAGTCAGTGAGCTGTATTTATATTCGTCAGCCAGAAGCCCTAGGCCTAGGCCACGCCGTTCTCTGCGCTAAACCCGTAGTAGGCGACGAGCCATTTGCGGTGATTCTGGCCGATGACTTGATTGATGGTGGCGCGACCAGCGAAATGAAACGTATGGTCGATGTATTCAGTGACACCCATTGCTCTATCTTGGGGGTAGAGCAAGTACCACAACAAGACACGGGCTCTTACGGAATTGTTGAAGTTCAGGAAGGCAATGGCCGTTTAAAAATCACTAATATTGTTGAAAAACCAAAACCAGAAGAAGCACCATCTAATTTGGCCGTTGTGGGGCGCTATATTCTCACCCCGCGCATTTTCCACCACCTGCAGCATGTGCAGCCAGGTAAGGGTGGTGAAATCCAGCTTACTGATGGCATCTTTGCACTGATGCAAGAGCAGCATATCTTGGCGCATAAAATTATCGGCACTCGCTACGATTGCGGCTCTAAGCTAGGCTATCTGAAAGCCACTATGGCGTATGGCATGAAGCATTGTGAAGTGGGTGAAGAGTTTTCTGCTTACTTGAAAAACCTTAAATCATAATTTATTTATTTCATTAAGCTTGCAAAAAAAGGCGGCCCTACTGGTGTCGCTTTTTTTTTTGCTCTATGATGCTTAGTAAGCTGATCTAGATAGACATATGCTATTTCAGTATTTAATTCTGACTTTGCGTATGTTGTTTTTACTGCGTAATCAGTTTTTTTATAAGGTTTGTAAATTTAAAAACGAATTTTATAAATACCTTAAGGAATCAAATATGAAAGTAGTCATTTTAGCCGGTGGTTTAGGCACTCGTTTAGGTGAAGAAACTGACGTGCATCCTAAGCCTATGGTTGAAATTGGCGGGCGGCCTATTTTATGGCACATCATGAAAATGTATTCGCATTATGGTTATAACGACTTTGTTATTTTGCTGGGGTATAAAGGAAATTTAATTAAAGAGTTTTTTGCTAATTATTTTCTTTATCAGGGTGATGTAACCATTGATTTAAGTAATAACCAAATTGAAGTGCACCGCAATCAGTCAGAGCCATGGAAAGTTACTTTATTAGAGACGGGTTTAAAAAGCCAAACTGGCGGGCGTATTTTGCGTGCCAGAGATTATCTGGGCGATGAAGATTTTATGCTGACGTATGGTGATGGTGTTTCAGATATTGATATTGCCGCCTTACTGGCGCAGCACCAGCAGCATGATGGCTTGGTCACGATGACGACTGTTCAGCCTGAGGCTCGCTTTGGTATGGTCGATCCTGATTCCGCTGGGTTTATTCGCGAATTCAAAGAAAAACCGATTTCTGATCAAGCTTGGATTAATGGCGGCTTTATGGTGTGCCGCTCAGGCGTGTTTGATTATATAAAAGAGGGCGATCTGACTATATTTGAGCGCCTTCCTCTCGAAGAATTAGCCAGCGATGGCAAACTACTTGCCTACCGGCATAGAGGTTTCTGGAAGTGCATGGATACCTTGAGGGATAAAATTCAACTTAATCAGCTTTGGGACCAAGGTAAAGCGCCTTGGAAGCAATGGGATGAATTGGGCTAAAAATGTTTGCTGATTGCTATCGTAATAAAAAAGTATTTATCACTGGGCATACTGGTTTTAAAGGTAGCTGGCTAAGTCTGTGGCTAAGCCAATTATCCGCCAAGGTGTATGGCTATGCTCTGGCTCCTTTAGAGGGGGAGCGTTCGCATTACGCTAAGCTTGCTTTGCCTCTTGAATCAAACGTGGCAGATATTTGTGATTTTGCAAGGCTGAGTGCCGCTTTGCAGGATGCTAGCCCAGAGATTGTCTTTCATTTAGCCGCCCAGCCTTTGGTATTAGAGAGCTACCGCGACCCTGTAACGACGTGGAATACCAATGTGATGGGCACGGTGAATCTACTGGAAGCTTGCCGCCATGTGCCTTCGATTAAGGCTGTGGTGGTGATTACCACGGATAAATGCTACCAAAATCAAGAATGGTCTTGGCCCTATCGGGAGTGCGATGCCTTGGGCGGGCACGATCCTTATAGCGCCTCGAAAGCGGCGGCTGAGCTGGTGGTTGCATCTTATCGCGCTAGTTTTTCGCCGCAAGATTTGTCTCGATCGCTGTTGATTGCAACGGCCAGAGCGGGCAATGTGATCGGAGGTGGTGATTGGGCGCAAGATCGATTGGTGCCGGATGCCGTGCGTGCGGTACAAGCAGGGCGCTATGTGGAGATTCGCAACCCCAAGGCGGTGCGGCCTTGGCAGCATGTGCTTGAACCTTTGTCTGCTTATTTATTGATTGGGCAGCACTTACTTGCAGGCAATGAAGGTGCTGCGAAAGCTTGGAATGTGGGGCCGAGTGAACGGGATGTGGCCTCTGTGGCTGGGGTATTAGATGGGCTTGGTCAATATTGGCCTGAGCTGAAATGGCAGGGAACTGCAGCCCTCGCACATGAAACGCAAGCTTTGCGGCTGGATTCATCGCAGATTGCGACAGCATTAAAGTGGAGTCCTGTCTGGCCACTGTCACGTGCATTGGCTGAAACGGCAGCTTGGTATCGGCGTGGCGACAGTGCTTATTTGCATAGCTTACCGCAGTTGCACGCTTATATTGCTGATGCTGCGGCGGCCAATTTGGGCTGGGCTATTTAATGCGAATTTTACCCTTAGATATTGCCGGTGCAGCCATCTTAGAATCTGATCGCCATGGCGATGAGCGTGGTGGTTTTGCACGCTGGTTTTGTGAGCATGAACTGAGCGCAGTATTAAATGGCGCGTCGATTCGGCAGATGAATCACTCGACCAGTCTCCAGTGCGGCACGGTGCGAGGAATGCATTTTCAGTATGCGCCGCAGGCAGAGAAAAAGATTATTCGCTGCCTAGCAGGACGTATTTTTGATGTGGTGCTCGATCTACGTGCCGGGTCGGAGACGTTTTTACAGTGGCGCGGGGTGGAGTTGTCTGGGGGCGATGATCGCGCTTTACTTATCCCAGAAGGCTGCGCACATGGCTTTCAAACACTGAGCGATCAGGTGCAAATGCTCTATTTACATACTGCTTTTTATGCGCCAGAGCTTGAGGCCGCTGTGGCCTACAATGATCCTCGTGTGCAAATTGCTTGGCCCTTACCCATTACGGTAGTGTCAGACAGAGATCGTCAACACCCTTATTTGCCGGTAGATTTTTTTGGGATAACGCTATGAAATGTCGCCACTGCGAAAGCCCATTACAGCTGGATTTGATTGATTTAGGCTTTGCGCCGCCCTCTAATGCCTATCTGGGGGCGGATGATTTATGCCGCCCCGAGTTGTATTACCCGCTGCGGGTGAAGGTGTGCGAAAGCTGCTGGCTGGTGCAGACCGAAGATTTTGCCCAGCGCGATGCGTTTTTTAATGCCGATTACGCCTATTTTTCCTCGGTGTCTTCATCTTGGTTGGCTCACGCTCAAAGCTATGTCGACATGATCTGTGAGCGGCTAAAGCTTGATGCCCAATCGCAAGTCTGGGAGGTGGCGGCTAACGATGGTTATCTCTTGCAATATGTGGCGGCACGCGGCATTCCCTGCCTAGGCATCGAGCCCACGAGTGGTACGGCCGCAGCAGCAAGGGCCAAAGGGTTGACCATTGAAGAGATATTCTTTGGCAAAGCCAGCGCAATCGAATTACGCACACGCTATGGATCTGCGGACCTGATTGTGGCTAATAATGTGCTGGCCCATGTGCCGGATATCAATGACTTTGTCAGTGGATTAGCTCTGGCATTAGCAAGCACAGGCACGATTACCCTCGAGTTTCCTCACCTTTTAGAATTAATTGCCCATACCCAATTCGACACAATTTATCACGAGCACTATTCCTATCTTTCGCTACTTTCAGTGCAAAAGATCTTAGCTGCTGCAGGTTTACGGGTTTATGACGTTGAGCGCCTGCCTACTCATGGAGGAAGCTTACGTGTGTATGCCTGCCATCAAGAGACCACTCAAGCCGAATTACCTGCTGTAGCGTCTTTGCTTGAAAAAGAGCAGGCCGCAGGGCTGAATCGTGCCGCGTGCTATCAGCAGTTTCAACAGCAAGCGATTCGCTTACGCCTCGATTTAAACGCCTTTTTACTTGAGCAATATCGCTTAGGTAAACGCGTATTAGCCTATGGCGCGGCAGCCAAAGGCAATACTCTGCTTAATTATGCTGGCATCGATGCGGTGCTTTTGCCCATGGTGGCTGACGCTGCGCCATCTAAGCAGGGTAAGTTATTGCCCGGTAGTCATATTCCTATTATTACGCCCGCAGAGTTAATCGCCGCGCGCCCAGACTATGTACTGATTTTGCCTTGGAATATCAAAGCAGAAGTCATGCGAGAGCTGGCTGCGATCAGAGAATGGGGCGGGCAGTTTGTGGTGGCTGTACCCAGTATGGAGCTGTTATGAGTCAGCGCATCTTATATACCAAGCCCTCTATTACTGAATTGGAAGTCGCTTATGCCAGCGATGCGGCAGCAAATGGCTGGGGTGAGCATTGTTACGACTATATTCACCGTTTTGAGGCTGGGTTTGCTCAGTATTTAGGTTCAGGCTATGCCATCGCCACCTCAAGCTGCACCGGTGCAATGCATATGGGGTTGGCTGCTTTGGAAATTGGGGCTGGGGATGAAGTGATTTTGGCTGACACCAACTGGGTAGCCACGGTTGCCCCTATAGTGCATATGGGTGCAACGCCGGTGTTTGTTGATATCTTGCCAGACAGCTGGTGTATCGATCCACAAGCGGCGGAAGCGGCCATTACCCCGCGAACCCGCGCGATTGTTGCCACTCATCTGTATGGCAATCTATGTGAAATGGACGTTTTACGTGATATTGCGCAACGGCATCATTTGGTGTTGATTGAAGATGCAGCAGAGGCGATTGGTTCGGTTTACCAAGGGCGGCGTGCGGGATCAATGGGGCATTTTGGGGTGTTTTCTTTTCATGGCACCAAAACCATCACGACAGGTGAAGGGGGGATGTTTGTTACCTCTGATCCAGTGCTTTATCAGCGGGTGCTAACGCTCAGCAATCATGGCCGAAAACAAGGGGAGCAGCGGCAATTCTGGCCGGAAATGATCGGCTATAAATATAAAATGTCTAATATCCAAGCGGCCATTGGTTGCGCTCAGTTAGAGCGAATTGATGAGCTTGTGGCACGCAAGCGAGCTATTTTTACGGCATACCGTCAAGCCCTGCAGGGGGTGCCTAGTATCAGCTTGAATAAAGAAGCAGACCATACCCAAAATGGGTTTTGGATGCCGACGGTCGTCATCAATCCAAGCAGGGGTATTACACGTGAGCAGTTGATTTCGGCTTTTAAACAGGCGGATATTGATGCTAGGGTGTTTTTTGAGCCGCTATCAAGTACTCCCGCATTTACGCCGATATTAAAGAATAAGCACAGTTACTCAATCCCTACACGAGCGATTAATTTGCCGAGTTATCATGATATGGACGAAGATCAACTACAACGCGTGATCGATTGCTTGCTGGATGTCATAAGGAAATAAAAATGCAAAAAGTTTTATTGCTCGGGGCAAATAATCCAGAAACTGCTCGCATGATCCGCTGTGTACTTCAGAAGGCAGAGGTTGATTTTGTTGGCTATATCGACAATGCCCCAGACAAAAAAGGACAGCAATTTTATGGACTGCCTATTTTTGGCGGCTTTGAAGTATTAAATCAATTTGATCCTGCTGAATATCAATTTGTAAATTTAATTACGCGTGATTGTCTGACTCGCCATCAAACTACATTACAAATGCTGAACGCAGGTTTTAAAATGTATAATTTTATTCATCCTAGCGTGGATGATTTTATGGTGGAATTGGGGGGGGGTTATATCTACAAGAGGCCGTCATTGTGCAGGCAGGAGTTAAACTGTCTGATAATGTAAGTATTCATATTGGCTCGTTGATTGGACATGAAACTGAAATTGGTGAGTCTTCTTTTATTGCCCATGGTGTTGCTGTGTCTGGCTGTACCAAAATTGGGAGAGGAGTATTTATTGGTGCTGGGGCTAGTTTAGTGCCGCGCATTAGTATTGGTGATTGGGCAATTATTGGCTCGGGGGCTGTGGTTACTAAGGATGTGCCAGCAGGGGCGGTGATGGTGGGTAACCCGGCTAAAGTATTAAAAATGCGTGATATTCCAGAATTATAAATACAGGTTAATATTAATTTAAGGGCTTGGTATGACAAACAAATTACATGCAGAGTTTGAGCGTGAGCGCGCAATTGATATTCAGCAGCAGGGTAGGGATGGTGCTGTGCATTCAATTGCACTTGATTTTTTAATTAAAACTGCACCCTATAAATACGCTTATAATTTTAAGGCACTTGGCCGGCCAATTATTCAATTTCCTCAGGATATGATTGCCATTCAAGAACTAATTTGGGAAATAAAGCCTGATTTAATTATTGAAACGGGTATTGCCCATGGCGGTTCACTCATTATGAATGCCTCTGTATTGGCAATGCTTGATTATTGCGATGCAGTCAGCTCAGGGGAAGTGCTTGATCCACTAGCGTCCAAGCGTAAAATGATTGGCTTGGATATCGATATTCGCCAGCATAATCGCGAGGAAATAGAAAAACATCCTTTGGCGCATAAAATTGAAATGATTCAAGGCTCGTCCATCGATGCATCGATTGTTAAGCAAGTTAAAGAAATTGCTGCCCAATATTCAAAAGTATTAGTCTTGCTAGATTCTAATCATACCCATGACCATGTGTTGGCCGAGTTAAAAGCCTATGCGCCACTGGTTTCTAAAGGTAGTTATTGTATTGTGTATGACACGGTAATTGAAGATATGCCTGTCGATTCATTTCCTGATCGGCCATGGGATGTGGGTAATAATCCTAAAACCGCTTTGCATGCCTATTTAAATGAGTTACAAGCAGAAACTGTATTTGCCTCAGATGGTGAACGATTATTTTATGAAATTGATAAAGAGATTGAAAATAAGTTGTTGATTACAGTTGCTCCGGATGGCTACCTGAAACGTGCTTAATCAGCTCTTTCATTGTGAGTTGATTATGGTGTATTTATTGCACATAACTCATAATGGTTGGGTTGGTAGTACTCATGATGTTGATGTGTATGGTTTTTTATTTAATATCTGCATTGTTTATTTTGATGGAAAATTATAGTAGATGAAAAATATGAGCGAATATAATAAAGAATTAACTTTGATATTGCTTACGCATAATAGAAAGAAATTCTTAGAAAGAGCTGTTTCATACTACGCGAATTTCCCATTCAAATTACTTATTTTAGATTCGTCTAAAGTTAGCAATGTACCCTTGCTTGATAAATATAAAGATAAAAATCAAGATGTGGATTATATTCATTACCATTCTGATGCATATGGTGATTTGGTAAAAAAAATTAAGTATGGTGTTAGTCTGGTTAAGACAGAGTACGTGCTTTTTGTTGCCGATGATGATTTTACTCTGTTAAATGGTATTCAGGATAGTTTGCATTTTCTTAAAAATAATGCTGATTATGGGATGTGCCACGGCTATTCAATGATGTATCTGGCCGATGCAAAAGAAGTACATTATTTTCAGTACGCAAAAAAAATTAGTGGTGATTACTCTAGGGAGGGGGGCGATAGAATCATTGATTTTATGGCGGAGTATCATCCTCCCTTTTATGCCGTACAGAAAACAGCATTATTATCAAATTGGTTCGAGCGGATTTATGATGATATTTCCTTCGAATTTAGTGAGTTTGGACATGCTTTTCATATGCTTAATCTCGCTAAAGCGCATGTGTTACAGACTCCGTTTATGGTCAGGGAGTTGAATTATCCCTATTCAGAGCATTTAACAGATTTAAGAACAGCGATGGAAACCAAGAACATCCATCCGGAAAAAAGAGAGTATTTTTATTCATTTCTTGAGCGGCTATTGCTGGAAGTAAATCCACAGCGCCCATCTAAACAAGTGCGTGATTTAATTGAGCAATCCAGCCAAGTATTGGTGAGTTGTCTACAGTTAGAAACATCGCTTCAATTGGCGGAGTTGTTTTTTTCAACGGCTGAATCTACACCACAAAAGCTAGATTGGACCTTCTTAGCTAAGCAGCCAATTACCGAATTGCCTTTTTATTCAGCAACTTTCTTTAATACATTAGCTGAAATTGATACCCTGATTAGAGTGATGCCCTGTGGTAAGTTGCAACTTGATAGCTTAAGTAAATTACCTAGACAGCAAAATGATCCTTATATGGCTTTAAGAATTGCACAAGGCCATTTTATCGATGAATTGTCGCTTATTTCTCCTCGCGTTGCTGTGGTGCTTCATCTCTTCTACCTTGAGCAATGGGACGAAATTAAGCCTTTACTGCTTAATATTCCCTATGACTTTGATTTATTTGTTTCGACCATCGCAGAGAATAAGAGCGATGTTATGTCGATGTTGGCTGCCGATTTTCCAAAGGCAAAATTATATATTACAGAAAATAAAGGCCGCGATATTGGCCCCTTGTTTGAGCTATTGCAGCATGAAAATCTAGCCAACTATAATTTTGTTTGTAAATTGCATACCAAGAAATCCCCCCATTTAGACCCTGATTTGGTGCAAAAATGGCGTGAAGAATTATTAGTTTCTTTATTGCCTTCCAAGGAAGGCGTGCAGGCTATTTTTGATTTATTTAATACCCGCCCAGAGGTGGGTATTGTGACTGGGGCGGGTGTGCTGGTGCATGCGCATTACACGCCCGGCGGCAATATTGGTTTGCTGCGCGAATTGGCCGCACGGCTGGGTTTCAATTTAGATGAAACAGCCTATGAGTTCCCCGGTGGTTCAATGTTCTGGTGCCGTGGGAGCGTGTTTAATTCAGTTAATGCACTGAATATTTCGGTGGATGATTTTGAGCCAGAAGCTGGACAAACCAATGGCACGCTGGCGCACGCTATTGAGCGTTTGTTTCCATTGATTGCCTATCATCAGGGCTTGCTAACGGTGGATGCTGGCTATCAGGGGCATGTTCCTAATCCGCGGTTCCCTAATAGTAGTGAAGAGTATTTGCACTGGCTAAGTAAGCAGGCGCTGAGTATCCCTGAGGCTAAATTATTTGATTTGCATGCAGCAGCCGTGTCTTTGCCTAAGGTTAAAATTTGTATTGTTGATCGTTTTGCCAATAAAAGCGGCTTAATTGCTTCAATAAATAGCGTTTCGTGCCAGTTTTATGCTGATGTGGAATTACTGGTGTGCTCAAGTGCGGCCAATCCTATGCCAGAGTCTGGGATTGAATGGATTCAAGTTAAAGATGGGTTTTATTCTGCGGTGCTGGATACCTTAGTCCAGCAGGAGTGCGCATGGCTGGGGCTGATGGAGGCAGGAGATCAGCTCACCATGAGTGGTTTATTGCTGGCGATGCACCAGCTGGCTGAGCATCCAGAATGGAAAGCAGTTTATTTTGATGATGATGTGATGAATGCCGATGGCCGCCCTGCGTGCCCGCGTTTTAAACCTGATTTTGATATTAATTTATTACGCAGCATTCCCTATGCCGATGGCTTTTTATTACTCAGAACTGATGTGGCTTTGGCCGGTATTTATCAGCAGCTTGAAGGCTGGGGGGGGAGCAGCTCACGCTTTTATTGCACTGCTATGAGCAGTATGGGGCGAAATCGATTGGCCATATCCCAGAGCTTGTTACGCATCTGCAGATTAATGATTCCAGAATTTTATCCGATCCCCGTCGTTATAAAGATTTCTCACAATTAATCGAAATGCATTTACAGCGAGCAGGAGTTGACGCTGAAGTATTGCCTAATGGCCGAGTAGAGGGCGCAGTGCGGGTGAAATATGCACTGCCAGAGCGCCCACTTGTGAGCATTATTATTCCGACTAAAAATCAGCTGCCTATGCTGCAGCGCTGTATTGAATCTATTTTGGAGAAAACCAGCTACTCGAATTATGAAATTATTATTATTGATAATAATAGTGATGATCCGCAGGTACAGTCTTATTTGGAGCAGCTCGAGTTATTACTTAGCGATCGGTTACGGGTGTTTTCTTACCCGCATGCTTTTAATTTTTCTGCGATTAATAATGCGGCAGTGGGGCAGGCCAATGGCGAGTATTTGGTCTTGCTTAATAATGATACGGCCATGATTCAGGATTCATGGCTGGATGAGTTACTGCATCATGCCATGCGGCCAGAAGTAGGGATTGTGGGCGCTAAGCTGCTGTATCCAAATGGCCTAGTGCAGCATGCGGGCGTTGTGCTTGGCTTGCGTGGGCCGGCTGATCACCCGTTTATTGGCGCTTCGCTGGAGGAATCGGGCTATATGCACCGCCTGCAGCTAGATCAGCAGTATTCGGTGGTGACGGCGGCCTGCATGATGATCCGTAAATCCGTGTATGTGCAGGCAAGGGGAATGGATGAGCAGGACTTCAAAGTTTCTTATAACGACGTTGATTTATGCCTAAAGGTAAAGGCGCTGGGCTATTCAACGGTCTGGACGCCATATTCAGTGGTGATGCATGAGGGGAGCGTGAGTCAAACGCAAATTAACCCAGATAAGGCAGCTGCTAAGCAATTACGCTTTGAGGGTGAGCAACTGGCGATGTACCGCAAATGGCGGCCAGAGATAGGCAATGACCCTGCTTATAATAAGAACTTAACCCTCAGCGGCAATGGTTTTGAATTAGAGCATCGCTCGCTGTTATCTTGGCGGCCATTAAGCTGGAAGCCTTTGCCTGTGGTGCTTTGCCATCCGGCTGATCAGACTGGCTGCGGGCAGTATCGTATTTTGCAGCCTTTTGCTGCAATGCAAGAGGAGCAAAAAATCTCTGGGGCCATTGCTTTTGAGCTGTTCCCGGCGTTTGAGCTGGCAAAGTTAGCACCTGATGTTATGGTTTTTCAGCGGCAGATTTCGGCGCAACAAATTGATTTTTTGCGCCTATCCAAAGCCTGCACGCCTTCATTTAAGGTGTATGAATTGGACGATTACTTGCCCAATATCCCCATTAAAAGTGCACATCGCTCGCATATGCCTAAGGACGTGGTGAAGTCTTTGCGCAAGGCTTTAACCTTTGTTGACCGCTTTACGGTATCAACTGATGAGCTGGCCAGCGCTTATCAGGGCATGCATTCGGTGATGCATGTGGTAAACAACTATCTGCCCGTGCCGCTCTGGGGCGATTTGCATTCAGAAAGAAATCAGGGCAAAAAGCCACGTGTGGGCTGGGCAGGGGGCGCGAGCCATACTGGCGATTTAGAATTGATTGAAAGTGTGGTGAAGGCGCTTGCTAGTGAAGTTGAATGGGTGTTCTTTGGGATGTGCCCAGATAAGCTGCGCCCCTTTGTGCATGAGTTTCATGCGGGTGTGCCGATTGGTCTTTATCCGGCAAAGCTAGCTAGTTTGAATCTTGATTTAGCTCTAGCGCCTTTAGAGCAGAATATTTTTAATCAGTGCAAAAGTAATCTGCGCCTTTTAGAGTACGGCGTTTGTGGCTTTCCAGTGATCTGCACAGATATTGCCCCGTATCGAGGTAGTTTGCCCGTTACACGGGTGAAAAATAAGCACAAAGACTGGGTGGAGGCGATTAGAAGTCATTTGGCGGATATAGATGCCAGCGCTCGCATGGGGCGCGAATTAAAAGCAGTAGTATTAAAAGACTGGATGCTTGATGGGGCTAATTTAGATAAATGGCGCGAGGCTTGGTTGCCTAATTAAATGGTGTGAGGTTTGTTTTGGCTTGGCGGAAACAAACCTCAATCGCTTGGCTTGTTTTTGGTCATTGAAAAAAGATTAGAAATAGTCCTCAAGTTTATCGGTGCTCTTCCGATAAAGCATACAAGGGCTTACTTATATGCCTGAAACACTAAGCACCGATTCCAGGACAAGCAAGGGGTAGTATCATGTCTCAAGTCATTAACACCAATGTACCATCACTCAATGCGCAGCGTAATTTAGCTTCGTCATCTATGAGCTTATCAAACTCACTACAACGCTTGTCCTCGGGTCTGCGTATTAATAGTGCCAAGGACGATGCAGCGGGTCTGGCGATTTCAGAGCGTTTCACTTCTCAGATCCGCGGTATGGATCAGGCCAAGCGTAATGCCAACGATGGTGTTTCACTTGCGCAAACCGGTGAAGGCGCTTTAGGTCAGATGGGCGATATTTTACAACGTGTACGTGAGCTGGCTGTTCAGTCTGCCAATGCCACCAATACTTCAAATGACCGCTTAGCGATCAACTCTGAAGTGACACAATTAGTTTCAGAACTCGATCGTTTTGCAACATCAACCGAGTTCAACGGTCAGAAGTTGTTTGACGGTAGCTTCACCGCAGCTACGTATCAGGTTGGTGCCAATACTAACCAGACTATTACTGCAAATACTGCAAACTTACGCACCAACCAATATGGTACTTACCAGGTGGGTGTGGGTAATGGTACGGGCAACTTAGCAACGACTAATTCTGTTTCTGGTTCTACAGCGGTAACTGCTGGCGCAACAGGGACGGTTAATGTGGATGGCGCTGCGGTAACTTCTTCTGGCTCATTCAGTATTAATGGAACCAATATTTCGGTTTCTGGTACAGATATGGCGAAAGATATTGCCAATAAAATTAATGCTGCCGGAACAGGCGTAACCGCCACTGCACGTACTGAAGTTAACTTAGGCTTGGCATCTGGTACATACAGTTTAACTGCCGCGTCAAAAAGTAGCACATTTGAGTCTGTCTCATTTAACGTGAATGACTTGGATAACAACGGCAAAATTGAAGCCGACGAGTATTCGCAAGCGATTCAGGCGTTTAATGCCAAGTCTTCCAAAACGGGGATTACCGCTGAACTGGCGACTTTTGAAGACTCATCTAAAACGACTCAATATGCATTGAAACTAACTGCTGCTGATGGCTCAAATATTGCGCTAAGTAATGACCCAAGTAATGCCAGTGGTTTTGGTGGTGGCGTCACTAAATGGGACATGGATGTCACTAATTCCAGTGGTGCTATTCAGTATATGTCCAGTGGTCAAGCCGGTGCGGTCTCTACATCTGCAGCGGGTTCAGGCGTGGTGACTTTTGGTGGTCAGGTTGTACTGAACGCCACTAACTCATATTCCGTTACAACGAGCGGTGCAGGTTTTGCTTCTGGTGTGTTGGCGGTAGGTGGAACTTCTACTACAACAGCTTTAACCAGTGGTGCAGCGTATGCATCTACACTGAAAACAGTTGAAAAACTAGATATCTCAACTGTTCAAGGTTCTAACCAAGCTTTACGTGTGGTTGATGACGCTTTATCGACAGTAAATGACCAACGTGCTAAGTTTGGTGCGCTGCAAAGTCGCTTCACTGCTACGATTAATAATCTGGCCACAACGTCAGAAAATATGAGCGCTGCGCGTAGCCGGATTAGAGATGCCGATTTTGCAGCAGAAACTGCAGCGCTCACACGGGCTCAGGTCTTGCAACAAGCAGGTACAGCAATGTTAGGCCAGGCTAATGCCCTGCCAAACCAAGTGCTAAGTTTGCTGCGCGGCTAAGTTTAAGCTAGGCTTGAATGAGTCAAGGCCCCGGCAAACTCGTGTTGCTGGGGCGTTTCTACAGGAAGGTGTATCATGGATATCCAATCAACTTCGCAGCTTTTACCCCCTGTCGCGGCTAAAGGTGTTAATGAGCGCTTTCATGACGCGCCACCTACTGAATTGGCAAAGGTAGTTAGTGCAGAGCCGGTCAAGGTGAGCCCTGATGCGGTACAGGCACTGAAACCCGCTGCTGATGCAAAAGAAGTTAAACAGGCAGTAGAAAAGCTAAACCAAGCGGTTCAAGGTTTCTCTGATAGCTTGCAGTTTTCTGTTGAAGAAGAAACAAAGCTGCCTATTGTTAAATTAATTGACACAAAAACAAAAGAAGTGATTCGACAATTTCCCAGCGAAGAAGCTATTTCTATTGCAAAGGCAATTGATCGATTTCAGGGGCTTTTAATTAAAGATCGTGTCTAGTTGGCCGATATATTGAATACATAAATAGGGAGGCTATCATGGCTGGGATTTCTTCTTTAGGCTCGGGTTCAGGGATGGATTTGTCGGGCTTGATTGATAAGCTAATGGCAGCTGAAAAAGCGCCATTAAAAGATTTACTGCTTAAAGAAGCATCTTACCAAGCCAAAATATCCGCTTATGGTTCTGTAAAAAGCGCTTTGTCTGCCTTTCAAGCTTCACTAAAAAACCTTTCTAGTGTACAAACGTTCAGAAGTACCACGGCGACATTGGCTGATTCTTCAATTGCAACCGTTACTTCCAATAGCCTTGCTCAGCCCGGCTCGTATAGTTTGGAAGTTTCACAATTAGCCCAAAATCAAAAACTGACATCAAATGCCTTTAGTAGTATTAATACGGGCTTGGGTACAGGGACGTTAACAATTCAGCTTGGCACAGTGGATAAGCACGATACTGACGCTACAAGCGATGATACATTTACTGCAAATGCAAAAAAACCTTCATTCTCTATTGATATTACCTCCAAAAACAATACCTTGGCAGGGGTGCGAGATGCAATTAATCTTGCTAATCAGGGTGTAAGTGCCAGTATTTTGAATGACGGTACGGGTAGCCGTTTAGTTTTAACCAGTAAAGATTCTGGTGCTGAAAATTCAATAAAAGTATCGGTGATTGATTCCGATGGCAATAGCACGGACACAGCAGGCTTATCTGTATTAGCTTACGATCCGGCTGGGGCGCGTAATTTAATTGAAACACAGGCAGCAAAAGACGCTAAATTTAAAATTGATGGCATTAATGTTAGCAAACCTACTAATTCGGTAACGGATGCTATTCAAGGTTTAACCATTAATTTAACTAAAGTTTCTTCACCCACCAGTACTGGTGCAACCACACTTGCGCCAACCACGATTACGATTGGTTCTGACTTGTCTGGGCTTAAAGATTCTATTAAGGGTTTTATTAAATCTTATAATGAATTGAATAAAACACTTAAAGATGTTTCAAGTTATATACCTGGTAATGCAACTACTTCAGCTAAAGCTGCGCCGCTTAATGGTGATTCTGCTATTCGTTCTATTCAAAATCAAATGCGTGCAGTCGTCAATGAAATGCAGGGCGAAGGGAGTTATTTTAAATCTCTGAGCGATATTGGTGTTTCATTTAGCGGCTATCAAACCGATGCCAAAGGCACAATTATTGGTGGAACCACGCCTAAGGGTGATCTTTCACTGAATGAAGCTAAATTGCAGGCCGCTATTGCAAGTCATCCAGGCGATGTTGCCAATCTATTTACGGTGAATGGTATTTCAAGTAGTAATCAAGTGACCTTTTTGGCTGGCTCCTTGGCTACTCAATCAGGTAAGTATGCTGTTGAGGTTACTACGCCAGCTAGTCAGGCTAAATACAGCGGCTCTGCGCTCTCGTTTCTCAAAGTTGATGCAACGAATAATACTCAGAATGTCACTTTAGGTGGGGTCAGTGCAAGCCTTTCCATTGATAATAATGATTACACAACGGAAAGCTTGGCGGCTCAAATCAAATCTAAAATTGAAGCCGATCCCACTTTGTTTACCTCTGGCACAGATACTATTAAAGTTGAATTCAATAAATTGAATAAAAACTTTGATATTAGCCGTGAAAGAACAGTGGCAGGCTCGCCTGCAACTGTTCAAAAAGACTCAATGGCTTTAAACGTTGCATCTGCACCTAAACCTATTACCATTGATGAGAACAATAAAACATTATTGGTTTCTGTTGATGGCGTGAATAGTCAAATTATTACTCTTGGTAAAGGGAGTTACGCCTCGATGGCTGATTTGGCGGCAGAAATGCAGTCAAAAATTAATAGTGATACTTCATTAGTTAAAGCCGGCAAAACGGTCGGCGTGGCTTTTAATGAAGCGACTAGCCAGTTTGATCTATCTTCTGGCTTATATGGTAAAGATTCAAAGATTAAAATTACAGGCGTAGGTAATTCGACCTCTAGCACTTCTGCAGCAACTTTAGGTTTGGTCGTTGGTGGATATTCTGATACGCCTGCTGGCCCAACCGTCGGATACACCTATACCGCAGGTGCGGATGTAGAAGGCTTGATTGGTGGCGAAAAAGCTAAGGGCTCTGGGCAAGCATTAACGGGTACAGGGGCCAGTGAAGGTTTGAGTTTGATTGTCACTGCCAGTACAGCTGGTGATTATGGTTCTGTTTCATTTAACCGTGGTGTGGCTTTTGCTTTAGATAAATTACTTGATAGCATGGTTAAAGATCGAACCGGGCTGGTGGCAAAGCAGACAGAAGGCGTTACGAATAGCATTGCTCAGCTAGGTGATAAACGTGTTCGGATGAATCGCCAGTATGATGCCACCGAGGCACTTTATCGTAAACAATTTACGGCGATGGACATCGCTATTGCAACCATGAGAAATACGAGTAGTAATTTAACTGCACAGCTTGCCAGTTTGCCAAAGTAAGTACATTAGCGTGATGAATATAAAGTGAAGTGTTTTTTAAAATACGCTGCATATTATTCGCATAAATTGGCCTGTTTTAGGTATTAAACAAGGCTTGCTAGATTGAGTCGGCGTTTCTCGAATTCCTTTAGAGAGTTATTTTTATGAGTGCGGTTAAAAAAGCAATTTCTGCCTATGGGCAAACCAGCCTCGATATGGTTGTAGAATCAGCCAGCCCCCATCAGCTTATTGTTCTGTTGTTTGAGGGTGCGATTAAAGCTATTCAATTGGGCAAAATTTACATGCAGCAGGGGCTGATTGCACAAAAAGGTGCAGCGATTTCAAAGGCAATTGCAATTATAGAAGACGGTTTGCGGCTGGCTTTAGATAAAGAAAATGGCGGTGAGTTAGCTGAAAATTTAGATTCTTTATATGACTACATTAGCTTTGAATTGTTGCAGGCTAATATTAATAACACACCTGAACGCTTAGATGAAATGTTGAATTTGTTAGGGCAATTGAAAGACGCATGGTTATCAATTGGTTTTAGTCAAGTTGAAAATGAAACACCTGCTGTCGTACGTGATGAACAAGAGCGGAGTAACTTAAGTTATGGGCGTATCTAGGTATTTAACTGCCTATGCAAACTTGAATGCGTGCATTACTCAAATGTTGCTCACAGCCAAGGCTGAAGACTGGGATAATATGTTGGTGCATGCTCAATTATTTGCAGAATTAAGCTCGAATTTGCCTATGATTGAATGGGGCGCGTTAACAAGCTTAGAGCAGCAGCAACTGGCTGCAATTTTGCAAGTATGTAACAGCGAAGTGCAAGAAATAGAGCAAATGGCAGTTAATCAACGCGGTGCGCTGGCTACGCTTTTGCAAAATATGCATAACACTGGAAAACTACAACGCGCGTATGACGTCTAATAATAGCCTGCCCGCCCCGGCAGGGGAGATCGTCTTATGAATGGCATCGTCATTACTTGGGTACAGCTTCTTTATATCAGTCTGATTTTGATTTTATTTTATGTGGCTGAATTGCTTTTGTTTATGCGTAAAGCATCTATGCATCGGGGTTTAGGTCAAAATCCTCAAGAGATGGATAAATTGCGTAATGAAATTGCGCAGCTTAGATTTGAGATGGATGCTCTCAAGCTACGCTTGGCTGCGTCTCAAACGCAGTGGACGAGTTCTTCTGCGGAATTGGTGATGGAGGGCGATCAAGAAAGCCCTTATAGCCATGCGATTCGATTGGCGAAACTCGGGGCGGATTCAAACAGCGTGGCGCACCAATGTGGCATTTCACGCGGTGAAGCTGATTTAATCGTTGCGCTTTACCGCTCCAGTACGCAGAGATAAGCATGCTTTCCGACTTTGTAGGTATTGACTCGGCTTGCTATTTTATTCGCTCTCTAGCGGTTAGGGAGGCTATTTGCGCCTGCCGCCTTGTTTTTAAAGACCATTATGCTTCCCGGTACTAGTCCGATCAGCTTAGTTCAGCACTACCTCAAAGCACAGGAGGGGGTCGCTGAGGTGACGCGCATCACATCAGACGATGTGCGCTATACCGTTGGTGAACGGGTGCAGGCAACGGTAACGGGTCAATTACCCAATGGTCGTTATGCCGTGCTTATTAAGGATCAGTTACTGGATCTTAATTTGCCAAGAAATACCGAGCCTGGCGAGAAGCTAGATCTTACTGTGGTTACGGGCTATCCCAAGCTGACCTTTGCTTTGACTGGAGCTGGTGCACAGCCTGCATTGCCACAAGAAATGGTTTTAAGCCAAGGCGCTCGCTTTTTAGCTTCTTTGCTTGGCAAAGGTGAGGCTAAGCCTGGGGCTGCTCAATTGAGTTCCGCAGCCGCATTGTTTGATGGGGCTCCTGATACAGAAAAATTAGCCGCGAAGCTATCTCAAGGCTTGGCCGACAGCGGTTTATTTTATGAATCACATCAGGCTGAATGGGTGAATGGTGAGCGGCCATTGCAGTCACTATTAAGAGAGCCACAAGCTGGCTTGGCTAAGCCAGCCACAAATGGCGCTGAAAAAATGGAAAATACGGATAAAGCCAACAATTTTGCGCCAGCTAAAGATAATTCACTTGCAGAGAAAATAACTCAAGCACCGGAGGGGCTTTTACGTAATTTGGTTCAGCAACAACTGGACGTGCTTGAGCAGCGCCCCATTGTATGGAGTGGGCAAGCCTGGCCTGGACAGCCATTGCATTGGGAAGTGGAGCCCGAAAACGAGCGTCAAGCCGGAGGGGGCAAGATGAAGAGCAGCGTAGTTGGCAAACTCGGTTAAATCTTCAGCTCCCAGAGCTGGGTGGCTTGAGTATTGTGGCGGTGCTTCGTAATGGCGAATTTGCTTTGCGCTTTGAAGCGTCGGCCCAAACGGCAGAAAAGATTCGTGCAGAAACCAAAAATCTGCAAAATCGCTTTGAGGCTGCCGGTTTGACTTTGGCGTCCAGCCTAGTGGTGGTTAATGCTGAGCAAGTGAATGTCACGTAAGCATCCTGATGGCCGCCGTCAGCAAGCTGTGGCGTTGGCTTACCAACAAGGTAGTAACTCCCCTCGCGTCGTCGCTAAAGGGCAGGGCTTGCTGGCCGAACGGATTATTGAACGTGCACAAGAAGCAGGCGTGTTTGTGCATGAATCACCTGAGCTAGTCGCGATGCTGATGCAAGTGGATCTAGATCAACACATACCCCCGCAACTTTATCGTGCTATCGCCGAATTACTAGCCTTCGTTTATCATTTGGAGCGTGGAGAATCAGTGACTGTGCCTGTTTTTGATTTGCCGCCCCTAGTCGATGATCAGCCCGAGTAATCCCATCCCATGCTTCGCCATCAATTTAAAGACTTACGCTATCGCAGCGCTATTCTTTGCTCTTGGCTGCAGATTTGGGAGCGGGGTTTTATTTTCCTGTTACCACCTATGTGTTGCAACGTTTTGGATCAAAAAAGTTTGTTTAGGTGCGGGCTGGCAATTGCCCTTGGTACTGCCCGCGCTGGCTTTTGCACTAAGTTTTAGTTTTACTTTAGTGATTATGGTTTTTGAAGGCGTAGCACATCGCTGCCTAAATGTGACCATGAATGCACAGGGTGTTGCGGGGGAGCTGGAAAACGACAAACCGATTATGTCTAGATTGCACGCTGTGTTTGTCTAGTTTCGAGTGTTCATAAACACGTTTAGTAAACAATTCAGGTTTGATTTTGTACCAATGTTTTAACGCAGAAATTGGTGTTGTATGACCCAGCGCTTTTTGCGGAATGTGATGGTTGTAGAGCTTGGGATGATTTTCCAAGGTTTGTCTGATCTTCTCTGCTGACGCAAACCGCGTTTGCTGAACAACCTCGCTGATTCGACCGTTGAAACGCTCCACCATCCGATTGGTCTGGGGTGACGTGGCGGAATCAAACGGTGTTCAATCTGCAGGCGATGACACTCGCGATCAAAGCGATGCTGCCCACTCGTCACCTTCTCTTTGCAAGTAAAACGATCTGTAAATTGGCTGTCATTGTCAGTCAAAATCGTTTTGATTTTAACTGGACAAGCACGATGTAGTGCTTGAAGAAAGTGCGCTGCACTTTCTTCGGTTTAGTTGGGGTAGATGGCGAAGTAAACCCAGCGAGGGGCTCGATCAATGGCGACAAATAGCAACGCTGCATTTCATTTGGCATCTGCGGCAGGTATTTGATGTCGATATGTAGATAGCCAGGACCGTCGCTCTTAAAGGTCTTCGTGGGTTTCGCCTCCGCTTCATCGGCAGGAATCAGATCTTTAGTTTGTTCACCCCATATCGTGAGAAGCAGCGATACAAGCCAGCCCGAGAAGCATGAGGATTGATGAATTCCTAGGTAATGACCAGCATGTCATCCAAGGGCAGCAAGAGCAGTCGACGCAATTCAACGACGATGATTTCCTTAAACAAGTAACAAGGGTGAGCCACTGACTTGACGAACCTACCCAGCGTTGCACTTACTATTTGATAGATGAGGCCGACGGGTAGATTGCCCGTCAGCGCTTGTGGCGGTTTAAATCAACCCAAAGCCATTTAAAAGAATAATGCCGATTAAGAGTGGTGCAATATATCGCAGTAAAACAAACAGTACTTTAATCAGTGCCTGATTATTTAAGCTGCCACCATTGGATAGTGCTTCTTTTAGTTTGGGCAAACCATAAGACCAGCCAGCAAAGATGCAAAGTAAAATGCCGCCAACAGGCATCAGAATGTTTGAGCTGATATAGTCAAATAAATCAAATGTATTTAAGCCAAATAGTGTCCAGTTTGCGGTCAGCGATTGAGATAATGCGGCGGGTAGGCCAAATAGGGCAATCGTTAATATGCTGATGGCGGTGGCTTTTTTACGGCTCCAATTACAGCGCTCAATCAACATTGCAACGGGCACTTCCATAATTGAAAGAATGGCCCCTGTTGCAGCAATTGCCGTCAGAATAAAGAATAAAGCCATAAAAATACTGCCGCCTGGCATGCTATGAAATACGGCTGGAATCGTAATAAAGACCAGTGATGGGCCAGCAGCTGGCTCAAAGCCAAAAGCAAATACCGCTGGGAAAATAGCTATACCCGCCAGTAAAGAGACGGTTAAATCGGCAAACATCACGCGTGTGGCGGTGAGGGGGATATTTTGTTCGGCACGGAAATAGCTGCCGTAAGTGAGCATGGTTCCCATACCAATGGATAGCTTAAAAAAGGCCAGCCCGACTGCCGTTAAGATAACCGCTGAATTAATTTTGCTAAAATCAGGCGTAAATAAGAATTCAAGGCCACGCATTGCGCCAGGTAAAGTTAGGCTGCGGATACAAAGTGCAATGAGCAATAAAAATAGCACTGGCATCAGCTTTTTGCTAACGGCTTCAATGCCTTTAGATACGCCACACATAATAATTGCGCCGGTAAAGCCAAGCACAATCCATTGCCAAATAAGGGCAGACTGAGGATTCGCCACTAGTTCGCCAAACACGGCCTTGGTATGGCTTGGATCTACTGAGCTGAGTTTTCCAGATAAGGCTTTAAAAATATAGGCAAAGACCCACCCTGCT
Organism: Iodobacter fluviatilis; assembly: GCF_004194535.1. Lineage (NCBI taxonomy): Bacteria > Pseudomonadati > Pseudomonadota > Betaproteobacteria > Neisseriales > Chitinibacteraceae > Iodobacter > Iodobacter fluviatilis. The sequence goes on from NZ_CP025781.1 coordinate 3,714,824, forward strand.
ACTTCAGTGTAAAAGGCCAGAATCAAAACAGCTACTGCAATCCCCATTACGCCAATGATCTTCCAGAAGCCTTGCCCTTTGGGGGCTAATTTTTCAAAGGTGGTGATCGCGTTGGCACGAGATGCTCGCCCCAACATGATTTCAGTCATCATCACAGGCAAGCCAACTAATAGTGTGGCGATGATATACACCAATAGAAAGCTAGCTCCGCCATTTGTACCCGTTAGGTAAGGAAACTTCCAAATATTACCAAGGCCAACGGCAGAGCCCAAGGTGGCAACGAGAACACCAAAGGTTGAGGTGAAGCCGTCGCGGGATGTGTTACTCATTATGCGTTTCCTGTTTTAAAAACAATTTACGGTAAAACTTATTGATTATGGTGATGTAATGACCTACTTGCGGCTCTGTATTGGCATGTGTGCTTGAATGGCGTGGCAGGTATAATCAAGATAAGAAGAATGGAGCCCTGCATGTTTAAGTATTTAGAAGACTTCGTCGGACATACACCTTTAGTACGCTTAAAACGTATGCCCGGCGACACCAGTAATATTATTTTAGTAAAGCTTGAAGGCAATAACCCAGCCGGATCAGTTAAAGACCGGCCCGCATTATCCATGATTCGGCACGCAGCGGCTCGTGGAGATATTCAAACTGGTGATACTTTAATTGAAGCGACTTCAGGTAATACCGGTATTGCCCTTGCCATGGCCGCGGCGGTGATGGGGTATCGCATGATTTTAATCATGCCCAAAAACGCCAGTATCGAACGCGTACAAAGCATGAAAGCTTACGGTGCGGAAGTAATTTTGGAAGAAAGTATGGAAAGCGCCCGTGATTTGGCGCAAATAATGGTAAAAAAAGGCCAAGGCATTGTATTGGATCAGTTTGCAAACGCAGATAACCCGCTTGCTCACTATGAAAGTACCGGCCCAGAAATATGGCAAGATACAGAGGGCCGTATCACCCATTTTGTTTCTAGCATGGGCACTACTGGCACCATTATGGGCACTGGGCGTTATTTAAAAAAACAAAATCCGGCCGTGCAAATTGTAGGTGTTCAGCCTTGCGATGGCGCACAAATACCAGGGATTCGCAAATGGCCGCTGGATTATGTGCCTGCTATTTGTGATTTCTCTAAATTGGATCGCATGATGGAAGTCAATCAGGCGCTTGCGGAAGAAACAACTCGCCGGTTGGCGCGTGAAGAAGGCATTTTTGCGGGCATCTCATCGGGTGGCGCGTTGGCGGCGGTTTTGCAATTATCACAAGAAGTAGAAAACGCAGTGATTGTTTCCATTGTATGTGATCGTGGGGACCGCTATCTTTCGACCGGCGTATTTCCTGCGTGATGGGTTTGATTTAAGCGAGGCCTAAGAAATTTGATATTTTTGTAGGAGTGGCTTTTGCCGCGAAGGCTCAGCTTGTTAAAGTCATTTGCGGCTAATGCTGCTCCTCAGGAGTTTTTTCTAAGTTGACAGGGTGGCCCTGCGGCATGCGTTTATAATTTTGTGCCTTTGAAGTAATCATTTAGCTGTATTAGCAAGGAAAAAGCATGACTCCCGTCGATCTACATTGCCATTCAAACCATTCCGATGGCCTGCTCCCTGCGCGTGATGTGGTGCGCAAAGCGTTTGAGCGGGGCTGCCAATTATTTGCGCTCACCGATCATGATGAAACGCGCGGCCTTGCCGAGGCAGAAGACGAAGCCAAGCAATTAGGAATGAAGTTCATTAATGGCGTAGAAATCTCGGTGAGCTGGGGCAAGCATATTTTACATATCGTTGGCCTTGGTTTTGATCGCAATAATGAAGCGTTACTGGCTGGGCTTGCCAGTGTGCGCTCTGGCCGTGGTGAGCGAGCCGAGCGTATGGCCGCCGAGCTGGATAAGGTGGGCATTCATGGCTCCTTAGAAGGTGCTCGGCAGTATGCGGATAATCCAGCCATCCTGAGCCGTGCTCACTTTGCCCGTCATTTAGTGAAAACCGGCGTGTGTAAAGATATGGGCACGGTGTTTAAGCGCTATCTGGTGCGTGGCAAGCCCGGCTTTGTTGAACACGAATGGGCGCGTTTGCACGAGGCTATTGAATGGATTACTGGCGCGGGCGGTGTTGCTGTGCTGGCGCATCCTGCCCGTTATGAAATGGGCAACGAAACACTCCGAGTGTTGCTCACCGAATATAAACGCCTTGGTGGCGAGGCCATTGAAGTGGTTTCTGGCTGCCATGGTATTCCTGATGCTGCACGATTTGGACGGCTGGCTCAGGAATTTGGTTTTTTGGCCTCTTGCGGTACGGATTATCACGCCACCGGCGAAGGTGCGCGTGAGCCTGGTTTAAATCCAGATCTCCCCATGGATTGCATGCCGGTTTGGCATCGCTGGTTGTCACCAGAGACGATGTCCCCTTCAATTTCAGCAGGTTAAACAATGTCTCAGTTTTTTTCTATTCATGCAGAAAACCCGCAAGCCCGTTTAATCAAGCAAGCCGTTGATATTATCCGCAAGGGTGGAGTAGTGGTTTATCCCACAGACTCCTGTTATGCCATTGGCTGTAAGTTAGATTCAAAAGACGCTTTAGAGCGGGTTAGGCGCATTCGTCAGTTGGATGATAAACACCATTTCACCTTGGTTTGCAGCGATTTATCGCAAATTGGCACCTATGCTAAAGTCGATAATCGGGTTTACCGCATTTTGAAAGCTACCACGCCGGGTAGCTATACTTTTATCTTAGAAGCCAGCAAAGAAGTGCCGCGCCGTGTATGGCACCCTAAAAAATCCACTATCGGCTTGCGTGTACCAGATCATCCCATTGCTTTGGCAATGCTAGAAGAGTTGGGCGAGCCGATTTTATCTTCTACGCTAATTTTGCCAGGGGATGATGAGGCACTGACGGATGCATGGGAGATTCGTGATCGCTTGGAGCATGATGTTGATTTGGTGATTGAAGGTGGTTATTGCGGCATGGAGCCGACAACGGTGGTGGATTTATCCGGTGAAGGTGCCGAATTGCTGCGGAAAGGTAAGGGGAGTCTAGCGCCTTTGGGCCTGTAGGCTGGGCGTGTTTTAGTCTTGTTGCAATTTTTTACTCGTGATTTATGCGAGGTTTGACAGGCTGTTAGATGGCACTGCCAGCGTGCCGTACTGAGCTTTTTTTGCCCCCCTACTTTTTGCTAAGGATTTACATGGAATTCAACCTGATTCAAAAAATTGCTATTTGGGCGTTGCCGGTATTATTTGCGATTACTGCACATGAAGCAGCCCATGCTTTTGTTGCTAAAAAATTGGGCGATCCAACGGCCTATCTATTGGGGCGGGTGACATTCAATCCCTTAAAGCATATTGATCCTATTGGCACTATTTTATTACCGCTTATTTTTCTGATTCTGCCTGGTGGTTTTTTATTTGGCTGGGCCAAGCCTGTGCCGGTTGATTTTAGCCGCTTAAATAACCCTAAGCGCGATATGTTGTGGGTGGCTGCGGCGGGACCTGCTTCTAACTTTATAATGGCCATTATTTGGGGGTTACTGTTTAAATTGGCTGAAGGTTTAGACGGCAACTCGTTTCAATTGCCTTTGGCGTATATGGCCCAAGCGGGGATCAGCATTAATGTGGTGCTGATGGTGCTTAATCTTATTCCCATCCCCCCGCTAGATGGGGGCGTATATTGCTATCACTCTTGCCTAATCATTTAGCCGCAAAACTAGCGCTCGTTGAGCCTTATGGTATGTTTGTTTTAATAGGCTTGTTAGCAACAGGGTTACTAAGCGGTATCATGGCTCCATTTATTGCTCTGGCTTATCGCGTAGTTCATTTTATTGTTTAGCCGTCTGTTGGATATAGGGCTGGCTTATTGCAAAATGTCGGATTCGATCATATCCCATGTGTTTTCTCATGTAATAGCTCGCTATTCGCTTCCAAAATGCATGAAATCTGTCTTGGGCCGATTTTTTCACGACGGTTGCCTAAGCCCGATAGGCAACTTGTTATTATTTGTTTTTTCTCTCTATAGGATTTGCGATGTTCCCCGATCGAGTTCTCTCTGGCATGCGCCCCACTGGCAAGCTACATCTTGGGCATTATCATGGTGTGCTCAAGAACTGGGTGCAGCTGCAGAGTGAACATCCTTGCTTGTTTATGGTGGCCGATTGGCATGCGCTGACGACTAATTACGATAACGTGAATGAGATAGAAAAAAGCGTTTGGGATATGGTGATTGATTGGATTGCTGCGGGAATAGATCCTGCACAGGCAACGCTCTTTATCCAAAGCCGCGTTCCAGAACACGCGGAGCTCCATTTGTTGCTTTCTATGATTACACCGCTCTCTTGGCTAGAGCGGGCGCCCAGTTATAAAGATCAGCTTGAGAAACTAAGCCATAAAGATTTGGATACCTATGGCTTTTTGGGTTATCCGCTGCTGCAGGCGGCAGATATCTTGTTATATCGTAGTAATTTAGTGCCGGTGGGCGATGACCAAGTGCCACACATTGAATTAACACGTGAAATTGCACGGCGTTTTAACCATGTCTTTGGTAAAGAAGTAGGTTTTGCAGAAAAAGCTGAAGCTGCAATTAAAAAAATTGGCGGTAAAAAAGGCAAGCTTTACAATGATTTACGCACTCGCTACCAGCAGGATGGCGATGTTGAAGCACTAGAGGCGGCAAGAGCTTTATTACAAGACACCCAGAATCTAAGCTATGGCGACAGAGAGCGCTTGTTTGGTTACTTAGAGGGAGGTGGCAAAATGATCTTGCCTGAGGCTCAGCCACTGCTGTCTAGCGTTCCTCGTATGCCTGGTTTAGATGGGCAAAAAATGTCTAAATCGTATGGTAATACGATAGGTTTACGTGAAGATGCGGATTCTGTTGGCAAAAAAATCAGACAAATGCCGACCGATCCAGCGCGTGCACGCCGCGCCGATGTGGGAAATCCAGAGCGTTGCCCTGTGTGGAAACTGCATCAGGTGTACTCAAATCAAACGGTACAGCAGTGGGTTGTAGAGGGCTGTAAAAGCGCAGGGATTGGCTGTATTGAGTGTAAGCAGCCTGTTATTGAAGGTATTATTGCCGAGCAAAAGCCGATGTTTGAACGCGCCCAGCCTTATGTTGAAGACCCAACACTGCTTAAAAGTATTGTGGCCGATGGGTGTGAAGTCGCTCGCGATATGGCTAGAGACACGATGCGAGATGTGCGCGAAGCGATGGGATTGTCTTATGGTTAAGTTTGCAAGCGCTTAGGCTTACTAAATTACAATGATAAGCAGGTAAAAAATCAGAGACCCTAGCGAAGGCGCTTGATTCGTTTTATATTTTTTATCTTGATTGTGTCTCCTGCTCATTTTTACCGTTTGTTTGGGTGGCAACGTTTAGTGATGTAAAGTTGTAATTTGTTGATAAGTGACGCCGCTTGGGTATATTGATTCCTATATGTTTGTCCTCTATGCAATGGAGTGATTGCAACTTTTTATTTATTTGCGAGTTTTGTAACGTGGACGAAATTATTAACGTAGAGGTAAAGCTATGAAACAACGTAGTGCTGCATTCCCTATTGTATTAATTGCAATTGGCGGGGGATGGCTTGTGAATGAACTACAGCTGATGCCGCAAATGGGTACTTTAATTATTTTAGGTTTGATTGCTGCGGGGGGAGCGGTACTGGCTTTTGAAGGGATTAATAAATCCAGCGTTGTAACTGCTCCCATGCTTATTGCAACTGGGTTTGCCGTGTATCTTAAAGATTATCATGGCTTGGGTTTAAAGCTGGCGATTCCGGCATTAATGGTTTTAGCTGGCTTATTGATGTTGCTGGCTCGCTCCGCACATATTCGGGAGCGAGTTGAGCAGGATGAGCCGCAATAAATTCATTTTCACTATGCTTTAGTGCAAATGCCCGTTTTTGCGTCGCAGTCCATTGTTTGATCGTGTATTCACTGCTGGCAGCACTTGCGTGGTCTTTAAATTCAATAACGGCTAATAGTTTTTGCGGTGGGCGGATGCGTGTATAGCGCGCGCCTTTACCGTTGACATGCGCGGCATAGCGTTTTTTTACATTAATGGTGATTCCAGTATAAATTGAATCATCCTGACATTCGATCAGGTATACAAACCATGGCTTATTCGGCGTGGGCAATTCTTTAGGCATAGGTAATGACCGTAATTTCTGAAACTATAGAAAAAGACCTGTATGTTACGATAAAAAATGGTCTTAAGTCTTTGCATTTTGATGGGCAATCAATACAAAGCGCAATGGATGTCGATGACCCCTATGTCTTGGCATTGGGGTATTCGCAAACAATGATGGGCTTTTTATTGTTTCAAGCTCAGCCTGCCCATTTGCTTATTGTAGGCTTAGGCGGTGGATCTTTGCCTAAATATTGCTATAGGTATTTGCCTGGTTGTAAAGTGACTACCCTAGAAATTAATCCCGAAGTCATTGCGTTGCGTAATGAGTTTTTTATCCCAAAAGATAATGAGCGATTTAAAATTATTCAGGCAGATGCGGTTGAGCACTTTGCTAAGGGCTCTGCGAGTGCCGATGTGATTATGTTGGATGCTTATAATAAAGATGGTCTACCTGCTGAGCTAGCAAGTGAATCTTATTATGACCATTGCCGAATGGCACTTTCAGAGCAAGGTGTATTAGTGGTTAATTTATGGGGCACGGATGCTAAGTTGAGTATTTATTTGGAGCGCTTGAAGCGTGTCTTTAATGGCCGTATATGGTATTGCCGTGCATTTAATAGTTATAACGTGATTGTATTTGCAAGTAATGATGAAAATCATAAAATAAATTGGATTAAATTATTGTTTGCCGCCTCTAAATTAGAGGCTGATCACGCACTGGATTTGCAGGGTATTGTACGGCGTTTGCGTGCTGGCTTGGTTTATGTTGGGTGAAGTATTTAGAATGCTTAGTAAGAAACGGGTATCATTTTAGTCCTTAATTGGGCGTTAAAATAAGAGATTTTAGAATGCAAGAATTTGAAGTAGAACTCAGTAATGAATTTATCGAGCTGCATAATCTGCTCAAAATAACTAATGTTGCCAGCTCCGGTGGTCAGGGCAAGATGATTGTTGCGTCGGGCGATGTGCAAGTCGATGGTCAACAAGAATTGCGCAAGGCGTGCAAAATTCGTGCAGGACAAGTGGTGCAGGTGGGTGATGCCATTTTGATTCGCGTTGTTGTGGCTGCTGAGTAAAGTGTGATGAAACAAATTACCCCCATTCAGATTTCCCAGCTTGCTGATGCAGCGCAGGCCTCGCCACGGCGCCGTGCCAATCTAAATATGCATGCTGAGCTGGCCGACCCTATTCAGCGCCTTGCGATTGCGATGGAGCCAGATACTTTGGTGCGCCCGCACCGCCATCCGCATACTTGGGAGCTGCTCTATCCTTTGGCTGGACGGTTTTTAGTGCTGCATTTTGATGAGGCAGGCTATGTGACTGATCGCTGTGTTTTAGGCACAGAAGCGGCGGTATTAGAAACGCCTGCCGGTGTGTGGCATGCAGTATTGTCTTTGGATCAGGGAGGGGTTATTTTTGAAATGAAGCACGGCCCATATATGCCGATTGCAGCACAAGACTTTGCCGCATGGAGCCCTGCCGATGGCGAGGAACTTGTTCCTACATTACTGGCTTGGTACGCCACGGCGCAAGTTGGCGATCAGTTTAGGCTTAAGTGATTCATGGTGTATCAGATGATGAGCGTTGCGATACGCCCATAAAAAAACAATGCTTTAGGGTCTTGTTTTTTTATGGGCAGAAAACGCTATTGGTTTAGTTTGAGCCAAGCTGCGTCTAGCTCGGCAAGGTGGCGAAGTTTTTCTGCAATTTTAGCCTCTAGCCCCCGTGGCGTCGGCTCATAAAAGCGCACGTCTTCTAAACCTTCCGGTAAATAATTTTCCCCCGCAGCGTAGGCTTCTGGCTCGTCGTGTGCATAGCGGTAGCGCTTGCCGTAGTCTAGCTCCTTCATTAGCTTGGTGGGCGCGTTGCGTAGGTGTATGGGGACTTCGCGGCTCTTATCTGCTGCAATCAGTGCTTTGGCATTTTTATAGGCCATATATCCCGCATTGGATTTGGGGGCGATGGCGAGATAAATCACGGCTTGCGCGAGTGCTAGCTCGCCTTCTGGGCTGCCAAGACGTTCAAACGTTGTGGCGGCATCGTTACAGATTTGCATGGCGCGTGGGTCGGCAAGGCCGATGTCTTCCCAAGCCATACGCACAATGCGCCTTGATAAGTAACGCGCGTCACAGCCTCCATCTAGCATACGGGTCAGCCAGTACAGTGCACCATCAGGATTAGAGCCGCGCACTGATTTATGTAAAGCAGAAATTTGGTCGTAAAATGAGTCGCCGCCCTTGTCAAAACGCCGAGCGTTGAGGGTGAGTGTGTCACTTAAAAAGGTTGCATCAATTTGTACGCGCTTGGCGGCCAGTGCTGCGGTAGCAGATTGCTCAATTAAATTGAGTAAGCGTCTGGCATCACCATCGGCAAAACCGGTGAGCGTATCGATGGCTGATTGCTCAAAAGTCAGCTCTGGCAAGCACTCGCGACAGGCCCGCAGTAGCAGTTCGGTCAGCTCGGCCTCGGATAGCGCGTTTAAAACGTATACCTGAGCACGGGAAAGCAGGGCGGAGTTGACTTCAAATGAAGGGTTTTCAGTGGTTGCGCCAATAAAAGTGACGAGGCCAGATTCAACAAAGGGTAAGAAAGCGTCCTGTTGGGCTTTGTTAAAGCGGTGTACTTCATCTACAAATAGCAGAGTGTGCCGCCCCATACTGCGGTGATTTTCGGCTTTTTCCATTGCTGCGCGGATATCTTTTACGCCAGAGAATACCGCCGATAGAGCAATAAATTCCACATCAAAAGCACCCGATAATAAGCGGGCGAGGGTGGTTTTACCAACGCCAGGTGGGCCCCATAAAATCATCGAATGCAGTTTGCCGCCAAGAATAGCAGCCGCCAGCGGCTTACCAGCGGCCAGTAGGTGCTTTTGACCAACGACTTCGTCTATGGTTTTTGGACGTAATTGCTCGGCAAGTGGGATATGCCCTTTGCCAAGATTGGAAAATAAATCACTCACAGAGATGGCACGCCTAGCGATGGTTAACTGATATCAAGCCTATATTTCTGCCCACAAACACATAAAAAATTCTGCGAGTAGGAAGCTTTTTTTGTGCTTTATGTACATTTCATGGGTAAAAAAGAATGTTGGTGCTTATTCACGAATGACATCGGTATCTTTAGAAGGGGTAAAGCGAAATTGATTGGCATCAATTTTGGGGTTGATGTTTATATCACTAAAATAGATGCGGGTAGTTTGCCCAAAATGATCGTGTAGTTCCATTTGCGCTAGCTGGCCTTGGTTAAAGCCAAGCTTGATGACATCAAAGGAATTGTCTGCTTTTTTGGGCTTGGCTTCTAGCCATTCGATATTGTCTTTAGTTGGCAATGTGCTGAGGGTGTAGAGGCGCTCAAATTGATTGTTTCCCGCTAATAGTGCTGCAGGGCTGCTTTCTAGTGCTTTGCCAATGTCTTTAACAATGGCTTGTTTTAGGTCTGGATCGTAAATCCAGAATTGTTTGCCATCAGCAAGTAGCAGTTGTTCAAATGGTTTTTGTGACATCCAGCGAAATAAACCTGGGCGTTGGATGGCTAGGATACCACTGCTGGTTTGTGTTTTGCCTTGCTTGTCGCTCACAACTTGTTTAAAGCTTGCTTGCATTGATTTGGTGTTGTTTAGATAGTCTTTAAGGCTGCTTGTCGCGTCGGCCAAGGCGATTTGACTCGTCAGTGTTAGCAATAAGGTGAGAGCAAATTGACGCATTGGGCTTCTCCATGCTTGAAGTAAATAGAAAAAAGCCCCGCACTGGCGGGGCTTTTTGCCGTGGCTAAGGATTACTTAGCTGGAGTTATAACTTCTTTTGTACCTTTGATGTCGATTTCAACGCGACGATCTGGGGACAGACATTCGATCAGTTTAGCGCGGTTTTTGATTTTGCCGCATGTGTTGCCAGTAACTGGCTCTGCTTTGCCACGGCCTTCAAACTTGATTTGACCCGCTGGAGCACCCTTAGAAACGAGGTAATCAGCAACTGATTTTGCACGTTTCTCGGACAGCGGTTGGTTGTATTTGTCTGAACCGATGCGGTCAGTGTAACCAATTACAACGGCTTGGCCGTCTTTAGGATCCATTGCTTTAACTTCTTCGTACAGCTTGTCTAAAGCATCTTTACCAGCTGGCTTCAGGCTTGCTTTGTTGAAGTCAAACAGAACGTCTGATTTCAGTGTGAAATGCTTAGTGTTGATTATTGGAGCAGCAACAACAGCCGGAGCTGGAGCTGGAGCAACAACCACTGGAGCACTTACAGCAGCTGGTTTAACGTAGCCATCACAACCTTCAACGTTTGCGGCTTCTTTAGACCAGGTGCCTGTACGCCAGCATTCGCCGATACCATTTTTAACAACACCACCTGTGGTGTTTGCATTCTGTGTGTAAGCTTCTACGCCAGCAAATGCAGCTGTGCTCATAGCACCTAAGGCAGTAACAACGGCAAGGCGTGTCAGGGATTGCTTGATCGACAGCATTTTTAATCTCCTAGAAAATCGTTTAGCAAGCTGATATTTATATTGCTTGTAGGTTCTGGATAAGCCTCGCGAGAGGAGCCGTCAAGGCTTTTTTTCCATACACGTGCTGCATTCTAATGGTTTCACAATGCTTGCGGCAAATAGTAAGGCTGTAATTTTTGCCGCAATGTGTCTATTTTGTTGTGGAGAGGCACTTCAAGCAAGGGGTCAATTGGAGCATCTACGCCCTCGTGGTACACTTGATGATCGAACGCGCGTGCTGCAACCAATGTGTTGTGGCATTGCAACGGCACCACCGTGGTCAAAAACGCGTGGTGCGTATTACATGACGCCCCGGCCCCTATCTAATGCTCGAAAACTTTGCCAAAGAAACAATCCCGGTAAGTCTCGAAGAGGAAATGCGCCGCTCTTACCTCGATTACGCGATGAGTGTAATCGTGGGACGCGCATTGCCCGATGTTCGTGATGGCTTAAAGCCGGTACACCGCCGCATTCTGTTTGCAATGCATGAAAGCAATAACGTCTGGAATCGCTCCTATGTGAAGTGTGCCCGCGTGATTGGTGACGTGCTCGGTAAGTATCATCCGCACGGCGACAGCGCCGCCTACGAGGCGCTCGTGCGGATGGCGCAGGACTTTTCCCTGCGCTACCCACTCATTGATGGCCAAGGTAACTTTGGCTCGATTGATGGTGATTCTGCCGCTGCATATCGTTATACAGAGTGTCGTTTAGAAAAAATTTCATCCGAGTTGTTGGCGGATATCGACAAAGAAACCGTCGATTTCACCCCAAACTATGACGAAAAAGAACTCGAACCCACAGTTCTGCCTACTCGTGTGCCTAATCTATTGATTAATGGCTCTTCGGGGATCGCAGTAGGGATGGCGACCAATATTCCGCCGCATAATCTCACCGAAGTGGTTGATGCTTGCCTAGCCTTGCTGGCTAATTCAGAGCTCACCATTGATGAAATTATTGACATTATCCCTGCTCCTGATTTTCCGACGGCCGGTATCATTTATGGTATTCACGGTGTGCGTGAAGGTTATCGCACCGGCCGTGGCCGTGTGATTATGCGCGCTCGCACTCACTTCGAAGATGTGAGCCGCGATAAGCAAGCCATCATCGTTGATGAGCTGCCGTATCAGGTCAATAAAGCGCGCCTCTTGGAACGCATTGCCGAGCTGGTACGCGAAAAAACCATCGAAGGTATTACCGAAATCCGCGATGAATCGGATAAATCCGGTATGCGCGTGGTGATTGAGCTGAAACGCAGCGAAGTGGCTGAGGTTATTCTGAATAACCTCTACAAACACACTCAGCTGCAAGACAGCTTTGGTATCAATATGGTGGCGTTGGTCGATGGCCAGCCACGCCTGTTGAATATCAAGCAAGTGCTGGAATGCTTCCTGCGGCATCGCCGCGAAGTGGTCACGCGGCGTACCGTGTTTGAGCTGCGAAAAGCACGCGAGCGCGGGCATATTCTGGAAGGTTTGGCGGTTGCTTTATCTAATGTCGATGAAATCATCGCCTTGATTAAAGCCGCACCAACACCCGCAGAAGCAAAAATCAGCCTGATGAGCCGCACTTGGCGCTCTGAACTGGTTGAAGAAATGCTCAGCCGCACCGATGTCAGTGCATCGCGTCCAGATGGTTTGGCTGCGGAATTCGGCTTTAGCTTAACCGATGGCTATCGTCTATCTGATGTGCAGACGCAAGCTATTCTGGAGCTGCGTTTGCAGCGCCTGACTGGCCTTGAGCAAGACAAGATCGTGGCTGAATACCGCGATGTGATGGAAAAAGTGCTCGATTTACTCGATATCTTGGCGCGTGAAGAACGTGTTACCGAGATTATCGTGACTGAGCTGAACGAAGTAAAAACCATGTTTGGTGACGTGCGTAAATCTGAAATCATTGCCTACGGCGAAGATCTCAGCTTAGAAGACTTGATTACGCCGCAAGATATGGTCGTGACGCTGACGCACAGTGGTTATATGAAAGCCACGCCAGCCGATGAATATCGCTCACAACGCCGTGGTGGCCGTGGTAAACAAGCCGCTGCGACCAAGGAGGACGATTTCATCGACAAGCTGTTTGTGGCGAATACCCATGATTACGTCTTGTGCTTCTCATCGCATGGCCGTGTGTACTGGTTGAAAGTTTACAACGTGCCACAGGGCGGCCGTAATAGCCGTGGCAAGCCGATTGTGAACCTCTTGCCGCTGCAAGATGGCGAGAAAATCAGCGCGATTCTGCCGGTTAAAGAATTCACCGAAGATCAGTTTGTCTTTATGGCAACAGCGATGGGTACGGTGAAAAAGACCTCACTCGTGCATTTCTCTCGTCCAATGAAGAAGGGCATTATTGCTTGTGGTCTGGATATGGATGACTACCTAGTTGGCGTTGAGCTGACGCATGGTGGGGACCAGATCATGATGTTCTCTGACGCAGGTAAATCAGTTCGCTTCCACGAAGGTGACGTGCGTGCCATGGGCCGTACTGCAACTGGCGTGCGCGGCATGATGCTGCAAGAGGGACAGAAAGTGATCTCCTTGCTGGTGGCCGAGCGCGACGATCAGCAGGTGCTGGCTGCAACCGAAAACGGTTATGGCAAGCGCACACCGGTTGGCGATTACCGCCTAACTAGCCGTGGTACACAGGGCGTGATCGCCATTGATACTGGCGATCGTAACGGTAAGCTCGTTGCCGCAACGCTGGTTGAAGATAGCGATGATGTGATGCTGATCACCACGGGAGGTGTGTTGATTCGTACCAAAGTGGCTGAAATCCGTGAAACAGGCCGCGCTGCTCAAGGCGTGCGCTTAATTAATCTGGATGAAGGCGAGCATTTGTCTGGTCTCGAGAAAGTATGCGAAACCGATTCAGATGATGATCTTGAAGGTGATGAAGAGCTGCTAGAGGGAGAGGTAGCTGCTGTTGATGCAGCCGATACAGAAACCCCCGCTGCAACAGACGATGCACCTGCTGCTGAGGGCGATGCTCCAGATAGCGAGTAATTGTTTTTATCGCAACACAACACTGGCCTGCATGACAGGCCAGTGTTGTGTGTGAATGCTTTTAAAACTAAGGGATGAGTAATGAGCGAAAAAAAGCCGATCGCATCACCTGCATTATTTAAGCAAATCTCTGACTGGTTTATGACCTTGCCGCATTGCCAAGTGCTGGGCTTTAAGTTTGGTGACGCACACTACGGCAGCATGACAGTTTGCTTGCCGTTTAAAGATGAGCTGATTGGCAACCCCGCAACGCGGGTGATTCACGGTGGCGTTGTCACTTCTTTGGTGGATTCAACCAGTGCTGGGGCAATTTACACTATGCTGACCGAGCTGGAAGCCATCGCCACCTTGGATTTACGCCTCGATTATTTGCGCCCAGCCAAGCCTGATTTCCCCATTTACTGCACTGCCGAGTGCTATAAACTCACTAAGCAGATCGCCTTTACTCGGGCCACGGCTTATCAGGATGATATTAATGATCCAGTCGCCTATAGCGTGGGTACCTTTATGCGCAATTCTGTACGCGAGGTGCCGTCATGAATTTAATCGCGCTTGACGTGTTTAACGGCGTTTATGGGCGATTAGCCCACAAGGTGGCCGTATGAGCCCGCCTATTACTGATTTTGCATCGCTTTTTATCGCGGTTGATGCCGTGCCCTATGCCAAATTGCTGGGTATTCAAAGCCGAGAAGAAAATGGCCAGCCGTTGTTTTTCTTGCCATTTCAGGCCCACAATATTGGCAATACGATTTTGCCTGCGCTGCATGGTGGTGTGATTGGGGGCTTTTTAGAAAATGCCGCTATCTTGCACGTAATGTGGGCTTCTGAAGTGCAAAGCGTGCCAAAGATTATTGATTTTTCTATTGATTATTTACGCACAGGGCGGCCTGAAGTGCTCTATGGCCAGTGTGAAATTATTCGCCAAGGTAAGCGCGTCGCTAATGTGTTGATGACGGCTTGGCAGGATGATTGTAGTAAGCCCGTTGCGGTTGCCCGCGCCCATTTTCTACTTGCCTAAGGGATAAATGCCATGACTCAGATTTATAACTTCTCTGCTGGTCCCGCTGTTTTGCCCCGTGAAGTATTGCTTACCGTACAACAAGAGCTAACAGATTGGCATGGCTCGGGCATGTGCGTGATGGAAATGAGCCATCGAGGCAAAGAATTTACCCAGATTATCCATGAGGCCGAGGCTGATCTTAGAAAGCTGCTGGGGATTCCTAAAAATTATAAAGTATTATTTTTGCAAGGCGGGGCGCATCTGCATTTCTCCATGATCCCGCTGAACTTGCTGCCCGAAAACGGCACGATTGATGTGGTTAATACCGGTCACTGGTCCAAAATAGCCATTAAAGAAATGAAGCGCTTTGCCAAAGTGAATGTGATTGCCAGTAGCGAAGATCGTAACTTTAGCTATGTGCCCGCCGAATCCACTTGGCAGCGCTCTAAAGAAGCGAGCCTGTTGCACTACTGCGCCAATGAAACCATTGGTGGTGTTGAATTTGCAGATATTCCCAAAAGCGAAGTACCACTGATTTGCGATATGTCGTCAACCATATTGTCCCGCCCTATGGATGTTTCTAAATTTGGTTTAATTTACGCCGGTGCGCAAAAAAACATAGGGCCATCTGGTCTCTGTATCGCCATTATTCGCGAAGATTTATTGGGTAAATCCCGTGCCAATACCCCCACCATGATGGATTACAGTGTGCATGCCGACGCCGAATCCATGTACAACACGCCACCTACATTTGGTATCTACGTGGCAGGGCTAGTGTTTAAATGGCTATTAAATCAAGGCGGCCTAGTGGCGGTTGAGCAAAAAAATATTGAAAAAGCATCTTTGCTGTATGAAACGATCGAAGCATCGAATGGTTTTTATCACTGCCCCGTGGATAAGCCTTTTCGCTCACGCATGAATGTGCCGTTTAATATTCGTAATGAAAAATTAGACGATGATTTCTTAGCGGGCGCTAAGGCCGCTGGCTTATTGCAATTAAAAGGCCATCGTTCAGTTGGCGGGATGCGTGCTTCCATTTATAACGCAATGCCAATCGAAGGCGTACGCGTTTTATGCGAATACATGCGCACATTTGCAAAAAGTCATGGTTAGTGATTTGCAGGGTGGGTGAAGCATTGGGTTTTCCTTTTCTGTAATCATTAATTGGTTTTTTATTAAATGAGGACTGTCTAAGCAATGATAAAGTTTTTGTGTGCATTGCTTATTGCCTTTGGTGCTTGGAATTGGTATGCCAAGCACCAAAGGCAAGTAGATGAGCCCCTTGCCTTAACGTCCAATCATGCCGAAGTAGTGCCAGACACAGTCTCTGCAATGAACACCCCTGTGCCTGTGAACCGTTATAGTTGTGACGGCAGAACACATTGCTCACAGATGTCATCTTGCGAAGAAGCCACCTTTTTTTTGAATAACTGCCCAGGCACAAAAATGGACGGAGATCATGATGGCACTCCTTGTGAAGAGCCGTTCTGCCGCCATTAACACAGCCTATTTAAATTTGAGAAGTCAATGAGTGAAGAACAATTAAGCCAACATCGTGATGCCATTGATGGCATCGACGAACAAATTATTCAGCTATTAAATCAGCGTGCTAATCATGCCCGCAGCATCGGTGAGATTAAAGGCAGTGGTATTGTGTATCGCCCAGAACGCGAAGCGCAGGTTTTATCGCGGGTAAAATCTTTAAACAAAGGCCCATTAAGCGGCGAAACCATGGCCAAGCTGTTCCGCGAAATTATGTCGGCCTGTCTTGCGCTGGAGCGCCCGCTAACCATCGCCTATTTGGGGCCGGAAGGTACATTCAGCCAAGCTGCGGCGATTAAGCAGTTTGGCCACGCGGCTCACACTATGGCGTGTAGCTCGATTGATGAAGCATTCCGCGTGGTTGAAGCAAAAACAGCGGATTATGTGGTGGCTCCAGTAGAAAACTCTACCGAAGGTGCCGTGGGTCGTACGCTGGATTTAATGGTGAATACCCCGCTTAAAATTTGCGGTGAAGTAGTGCTGCGTATTCATCATCATTTGCTGCGTAAGGTAGAGGGAAAGGCGGGCTTGCTGCGCGTTTATTCGCATGCTCAGAGCTTGTCGCAATGCCATGAGTGGTTAAATAAAAACCTGCCAGCTGAAGTGCAGCGGGTATCGGTTGCTAGTAATGCAGAAGCCGCTCGGTTGGCAAGCTTAGACGAATTATCTGCCGCAATTGCTGGGGACGCCGCAGCAGAAAACTACGCGCTACTAAGCCTTGCGCAAAATATCGAAGATGAGCCAAACAACACCACGCGTTTCCTCGTGCTGGGCATGCAGGAAGTGGGCCCGAGTGGCCGAGATAAAACTTCCTTGGTGATTTCCGCGCCTAATCGCCCAGGTGCCTTGCATACCTTGGTTGAGCCTCTCGCTAGAAACGGCGTATCCATGGATAAATTTGAATCGCGCCCTAGCCGAGCAGGTCTGTGGGAATACGTGTTCTTTGTGGATGTAGAAGGGCACATTAGCGGCGCACCATTGCAAGCTGCTCTGGCTGAGCTTAGTGATGTGGCCGCTTTTGTAAAGGTATTAGGCTCCTACCCTGTGGCCGTTATTTAAAAGATGTTCAGTTCAATGTCGCTCCTAATTGGAGCGGCTTTTTTTTTGCAGAGGGGTATGTTTTTGATGCCTGTGCTGAGTGGATGAGCAAAGATCCGTTCTGTAGCAAAAGGGGGAATAACAGAATGAATTCAATTGCAGTGTTTTGTGGTGCCAAACATGGTACATCACCGCTATTTACTGAGGCTGCTCGGAATTTAGGCATAGCTTTGGCCGAGCGCGAAATCACCCTTGTTTATGGTGGCGGCCACGTTGGACTGATGGGCGAAGTGGCTACGGCGTGTTTAGCCGCCAATGGTCGGGTGATAGGGGTGATTCCGGAGTTTATGGTGGTGCGTGAGCTGGCTTTGGAAGCCTGCTCGGAGTTAATCATCGTGGACTCTATGCATAGCCGAAAAGCCAAAATGGCTGAGTTAGCCAGTGGCTTTATCGCCATGCCAGGTGGTTTTGGCACGCTGGATGAATTATTTGAAATTTTGACTTGGTCGCAAATTGGTTTGCATGCCAAGCCGGTAGGCTTGCTAAATACGGCTAATTATTATGATTCACTGGCAAAGTTCTTGGAGGAGGCCGTTGCAGCGGGCTTTTTGGCCGAGGCGGAATATCGCAAATTACAGTCCGCCACCACGCCGGCCGCCTTGCTGGATATTTTGAGCGTATTGCCAGGATCAATCGAAGGGCAGTGGTGGAAGGCATAAGCTGCGGATGTTTTGCTTGCAGTGATTTAAATCTGGCCTGGCACTGCTCTAGTGTTTGTTGACGTTTCATTCGCCATTGCGCTGAGCCGGAAAATGGCCACTCACTGCGTTATGCTCCTCGGCACTGGCTATTCAACGAGAAAATGCGTGAAATATGGCCAAATCCGGCTTTTCCGTAGTAGATCAGTCTTAAGTCCGACAGGCTGCTAGTGCTGTTGAAAGGGCGACGTGGCTGCAGCTACGGTTGTAAAAATAGAGAACAAGCCGCATGTGGCCTGTTTTCTATTTTTTATCTGGTTCAGTTTGTTTTTTCCGAAAACGGCTAATTGCGTCAAACCGTAAACGTCTCTATCTATATGCTTATCCGCGCGATGCGGAACCTCTATCAAGCTGCGTGGTCATAAATTTTTTATCCGGAATCAAGACGATGACCCAGATTGAACAGCAGGCTATTCTTGCCATTACTTTACTTGCCGCTTTTTGTGATGATGACAAGGATAGTCGTGAGCGCGATGCAATAAAGGGGATTGCCGCTTCGTTGGGTGACGGTGAGGTTGATCTGGCACTCTTGTATCAGGATGTATTGCTGAAACGCTATACCTTGGCTGATGCGGTGGCAGCATTGGGCGATGCGTCACAACGGCAATTGGCGTTTGAAATGGCAGTGTGCGTGGTAGATGCTGATGGGCGTCAAACAGAAGCCGAGGTCGCTTTTTTGGCCGAGTTGAAGTCGGTACTGGCGCTGGGCAGTGCTGCCAATAGCATTGAGCAAGAAGCCAATTCATGGTTTGGCTACGATCTGCCACCATCTAGTGCCAAGGCCGCGCCGAGTATGGCTGTGTCGAATTTGCAAACTTTGTCGCCTCAGGCCCAGCAAGCGCTGGATGCATCGGTGTTGCGTTTTGCGATTGTGTGTGGTGCGCTGGAGTTGTTGCCGCAATCATGGGCAACGATGGCCATCGTGCCGCTGCAATTGAAATTGGTGCACAGCGTAGGTAAGGCGTTTGGTGTTGAGTTGGATCAAGGGCATATTCGCGAATTTTTAGCTGCAGCTGGGGTGGGGCTTACATCACAATATGTCGAACAATTTGGCCGTAAGTTGCTGGGCGGTTTGCTAGGTAAATATATCGGTAAAACGATGGGCAAGGTGGGTAGTGCTGCAACTGGGATTGCGTTCTCGTTTGCCAGCACTTACGCGCTTGGCCAATTGGCGCGGCGCTATTATGCCGGTGGGCGCAAGATGGAAACTGCAGTGTTGAAAGATACCTTTAGCCAGCTACTGGGCCCAGCTAAGCAATTGCAAACCCAATATTTGCCGCAGATCGAGCAGCAAGCGCGCACTTTGGATTCAGCAACCGTGATGAAATTGGTCAAAAACGGTGTTTAAGAATTAGCTTAAAGGAGTGATAGAAGTTTGGGCTAGATCTGAGCTTTTACAGCTACACTTCGGCCAAAGTGGACACCCCCTGTATCTTTTTTCTAAGGGTGTGGCTCCAACTTTGGTGTCCATTTCTGTCTGTATTTCTTAGCTAGGGTTTAGCATCATTGGGGGGGGCTGGCGTGCGGGGAGATAAATTACTCGCATGATGCTTTCTACATCTTTGCTAGTGAGTCACCAGTAGGGCGCTCGAAGCCTGCTACGGGCAGATTTTCTATTGTTTTTCACGCAATAATCTCTTTCTCAATTCGCTGATTCTGTTTGAGATTGTGATCTCGGCATGAGTTCTGCCTCTTTCTACAAATGGCGCGCTAAGTTTGGCGGCATGGACGTCTCGATGATGACGCGGATGAAAGAGCTGGAGGACGAAAATAAGCGCCTTAAAAAGATGTATATCGAAGCCCAGATGCAAGCGGATATCATCAAGGAGGCCATGTCAAAAAAGTGGTGAAGCCATCTCAGCGTCGTGAGATGGCTCAATGGGCCGTTGAAACCAAGGCCGTTTCTATTCGTGCAGCTTGCGCCAGCTTTGCGATTAGTACGACTTGCTATCGCTATGTTCGTAAGCTGGATGCAGAAAATGCCCAAATCGCTGACTCATTGGTTCAACTCACGGAAACGCATCGCAACTGGGGCTTTGGCCTTTGTTTTTTGCATCTGCGAAACGTAAAGAAAAAGTACTGGAATCATAAACGGGTCTACAGGATTTACTGCGATTTAGAATTAAATCTGCGGATTAAGCCTAAAAAACGCTTAGATCGTGAAACCCCAGCGCCATTAGCTGTGCCAGAGGCAAAAAATGAAACGTGGTCGATGGATTTTATGCACGATCAATTGGCCGATGGCCGCAGTATTCGCTTATTTAATGTGATTGATGATTTTAATCGGGAAGGATTGGGCATTGAAGTCGATTTCTCTTTGCCAGCAGAGCGCGTCATACGCAGCCTGAATCAAATTATTGAATGGCGCGGCAAGCCAAAACGAATCAGGTCCGATAATGGCCCAGAATATATCAGCCATCTGCTGAAAAATTGGGCAGAGCAACAATCGATTGAATTGGCTTATATTCAGCCTGGCAATCCACAGCAAAACGCATATATTGAGCGTTATAATCGGACTGTGCGTTATGAATGGCTGGCCTGCGATGACTTTGAAAGTCTTGCTGAAGTACAAGAAATCGCAACGCAATGG
Source organism: Iodobacter fluviatilis (assembly GCF_004194535.1). Classification (NCBI taxonomy): domain Bacteria; kingdom Pseudomonadati; phylum Pseudomonadota; class Betaproteobacteria; order Neisseriales; family Chitinibacteraceae; genus Iodobacter; species Iodobacter fluviatilis. The sequence continues at coordinate 3,735,355 of NZ_CP025781.1, forward strand.
CTTTGGACTTACAATAACGAGCGTCCGCACATGGGATTGGGCGGCATCACCCCGAAACAAAAACTGGCATTACATGCCTAGCCTCTACTTTTAAGTGAGCTTAAAAATGGGGGATTACCAAACGTCTTGACGACCTTTTGCTTATTCTCATCCTTGGGGATTAAGTTCTTGAGATCATTGACGCCATGACGTTTAAAGCAGCGGTAAATCCCCGCCCGTGAAGCCGCTGGATGAATGAATTGGTGGGTGATGGTGGCTTGTAAGTGATGTGGGCAGTGTGACAGGTTATGCGTTTTGCTCCGTTGGTTGTGTTGTATAGGCTTGCCAAGGCGTTAGCAGGGAGAGGTGAGGCCTGCATTTCAGCACGAACACGTGGCGTTGTACGGGCTTGCGGGTGGATCTTGCTCATGTTGGAGGCCTTGGGCGAAAGTGACGGAATTAGATCATGGATGATGTCTTTGGCAAGCAACAAGGGCCAGCTACGAATAGGGACATGATTATCCGAAACTCGACAGATATAGATATCAATGCGAGTCTTTAAAGCTTCATCATTTAGGTGTTAAATACGTTACAAAATAAAATGCTTAGGATTTATGCTATTTGGGTTTTACAATGCTTGCCAAAATAAGAACTTAGGCAGAAGCCTAATAAATGCAACATTGCGGATATCAACAATTTGTAGTTACTGATTTATCTCGGCTAGTATCTCTCATCATCTCAGGCTCAATGCGCTTTGAGTTGTTACACCTACACAAGGATATTCATATGAGTTTGCAAGATTTGGCCCCAGACTACGTTCGCTCGATTGCTCCGTATCAGCCGGGTAAGCCTGTTTCTGAATTGGCCCGTGAAGTGGGTTTAAATCCAGAGCAAATTGTAAAGCTGGCTTCAAATGAAAATCCATTGGGCATGGGTAGTAAGACTCGCGCTGCAATTGAAAAAGAATTGGCTGAATTAGCCCGTTATCCTGATGGCAATGGTTTTGAATTAAAAAGAAAAATTTGCCAAAAATATAATGTAAAAGCAGAGCAAATTGTGTTGGGTAATGGCTCCAATGATGTATTGGAATTAATCGCGCATGCCTTTTTAGCCCCCGGTGATTCTGCGGTGTTTTCGCAATATGCATTTGCGGTTTATCCATTGGCGACTCAAGCCGTAGGGGCGCAAGGCATACAAGTGAAGGCACTAGACTATGGTCATGATTTAAGTGCCATGCTGGCGGCTATTGTGCCAAGCACCAAAGTAGTGTGGATTGCCAACCCTAATAATCCAACCGGCACCATGGCAAGGCCGGGTGATTTGCTTGAGTTTTTACAAAACTGCCCAAAAAATGTGCTGGTGGTATTGGATGAGGCTTACACCGAATTCTTTACCCCAGAAAAGCGCCCAGATTCAATCAAATGGTTGAAAGACTTCCCTAATCTGATAGTGGTGCGTACTTTTTCTAAAGCTTTTGGCCTAGCAGGTTTACGCGTGGGTATGGCGATGACTTCGCCAGAGGTGGCAGATATGATCAATCGCGTACGCCAGCCGTTTAATGTCAACAGCATCGCGCAAGCCGCAGCTACGGCTGCGCTGGATGATGAAGAATTCCTAAAAGAAACCTTGCGCGTAAATAGCGAAGGTATGGCGCAATTAACAGCGGCCTTTGTGCGCTTGGGTGTGAGCTTTATTCCTAGCCAAGCCAATTTCATTGCCTTTCATTGTGGCGATGCCGCAGCGCTTAATTTATTTATGCTGCAACGCGGCGTGATCATTCGCCCACTCGCTCCATACGGCCTGACCAACACCCTGCGTGTTTCGATTGGATTGCCCGCAGAAAATGCCCGCTTTATTGAAGTGCTGGAAAAAGCATTGGCCGATTAATCAACCATCACAATAATTAACTGATGTTACGCAGGCCTTTAGGTGGAATGCGCTCGGCAGCTGATTGAGAAAATCCTAACCCATTGATTGTTCATAATGGGTGTGTAACATCAGTTAATAAGTATTAATCGCCTGCAATAACTCCGCCTCTAAAGCACGCGATGCGTGCTGATCTTTCAGTAATTCGCCACTAATCAAAAAATTATCTTCTGCTCGCTCGCCCAGCGTCATGATTTTTGCTGATTGAATTTCAATATGTCTATTGGCAAGTACGCGAGCAATGGTGGAGAGCAAGCCGGTTCTATCTCCAGCCGCAATTGATAGCACATGGTATTTGCCACGCTCATCCGCTCTAATCATTACATGGGGTTGAATAGGGAAATGCTTTAATTGCCGTGAAATACGAGTTTTATGCACGCAGGGCAGCGGCAATGATTTTTCTAATTGTTGGCTAAGCTCAAACTCGATATAGCTGATTAAATCGCGGTAGTGATCCACGCGATTATCTGGGATATAAATATAAAAGCTGTCCAGCGCATAGCCGTTTTGAGTTGTGTGGATATGCGCATCAAAAATGGTATAGCCTGCGCGTTCAAAAAAGCTGCAAATTTGCGCAAATAAGTCATTTTTATCCACGCTATACACCATCACTTGCAGGCCTTCGCCCGATTCTGAAAGCCTAGCCCGTACAATAGGCTTGGCGGTGTTAACGCGAGAAAATAACATACGGGTGTGCCATGAAATTTCTTTTGCATCATGCCGTAAGAAATACACGGTATCGAGTACTTTCCAGAAATCTTCATGCGCATCTTGGCGTAAGCCATGCAAACGAATGAGTCGCAATGCTTCATCTTGGCGCTCTTCTAGCCAAGAGCGCGTTGGAGCGGTCTGGCTACTTAATAGCCGTTGGGTGGCTTTAAATAAGTCTTCTAATAGTTTGGCTTTCCATGCATTCCATACCTTGGGGCTGGTGCCACGAATATCGGCAACAGTCAGCAAATAAATAGCCGTTAGCTTACGCTGATCCCCAACACACGCCCCAAACGCTTGAATGGTTTCGGGGTCATATACATCTTGTTTTTGAGCGACGGACGACATCGTGAGGTGGTGCTCAACCAGCCAAGTGATGAGTTGGCTATCCTCGCCGGAAAGCGGCATGCTTTGGCACCATTTGGCTGCAATCTCTTTCCCTAGTAAAGAATGATCACCGCCACGGCCCTTGCCAATGTCATGAAATAACGCGGCGAGATATAAAACCTCAGGCCTATCGAATTCGGCTAATAATCTGGAACACATTGGGTATTCGTGGGTAAATGCATTTACGGCAAAGCGCCGCACATTGCGTAATACCATTAAGGTATGCTCATCCACCGTGTAAACATGAAATAAATCATGCTGCATTCGGCCCACAATTTGCCCAAATTCAGGAATAAATCGACCTAATACGCCGTATTGATTCATTCGGCGTAATACCCGCGTTAAACCACGCGGTTGCCTAAAGATATCAATAAAAAATTGTTTATTGATGGGGTTGCTACGGAATCCATCATCAATCAGAGATCGGGCGTGCCATAGCGCCCTAAGCGTGGCGGGGCTAATTTCTTTGGCATCGCGTATGCTTTCTAATTGCCAAAACAATTCTAAAATAGTGGAAGGAGCGCGCTCGAATACATCGGGTGAGGTGATTTCAATGGCCTCGCCACGTAATTGAAAGTGCGCATTAATTGGAATAATCTCTACGCCAATTTGCGAGAATATCCGCGCGCGCAATGCCGAAATTAAGAGCGGTGCTAATTGGCTGATAATCCGGGCGGCACGATAATAGGTGGCCATTAAAGCTTCACTGGCTCTGAGGCGAATCGAGCCTTTTTCGCCATCCTCAAATTTAAAACTACTTGCTAGTGCGTGTTGGTAATCAAAAAGGATGCGATCTTCGCGGCGCTTGGCTAGCCAATGTAATTGGATACGATAGGCTCGTAATACTCTTTCGGCATTTTCTAATTTGCTGATTTCTTCTGGCGTTAGCATCTCTAGCGTAGCTAAAGCATGCCAATCACGGCCTAAGCCTTGGCTGGCGGCTATCCAGCCAATTAAATGTAAATCGCGTAATCCTCCCGGCGCTTCTTTAATATTAGGCTCAAGATTATACGTGGCGTTTTGAAAGCGCCCATATCGCGCTTGCTGCTCTAATAGCTTTGCTTCAAAGAATTCTTTGGTGTCGATATAGCGATGCACCGTGGCATAAAATTCGCTAAAGCGCTCGGCATCTCCCACCAATAGCCGCGCCTCTAGGATGGTGGTTTGCACGGTAATGTCTTTTTCTGCCTCGTGCATACAATCGGCCGTGGTGCGCACTGAGTGGCCCACTTCAAGGCCAATATCCCACAGCTCGCCCACAAAGATTTCCAGCTTTTCTAAAAGGGCAGGCGAGGGCAAATCGGGTAATAAAATCAGTAAATCTACATCTGAGTAGGGAAACAACTCTCCACGGCCATAGCCTCCAACGGCCACCAGCAGCACCTCATCAATAAACTGATGCCTGCCCCACAGCTCGCTTAAAGTGCGATCAGTTAGCTGCGTCAGCTCCGCCAAGATAGGCAAGGCTTCGCTTGGGGTATCAAAGCGTTGATGTAAGGCTGCTTTATCAGCAGCATAAGAAGCTCGGATGGCACTGACAGGACGCATAACTCAGCCAAAGATAAGGTGGTGCTGTAGTTTATAGGAGAAAGGGGCGGGGAGTGGCGGCGGATAGGATGGCTGTGTGTAAGTGGGTTCTACGCTGTTACATCTTTTGAGCTTTTTGCGCCGTCAGTTGATTTATACAAATCAGCATGATGCCTTGAATCGGCTTGGATTCAGGCGGTTTTCCGCCATTTTATATCGCTTGATTCTGTAGTTTCGCCATCATTGGTGTCAGATGAATAATCAGCCGTTAGTGGTTTCTTCTTTGTAAGCAAGGGTTTGCAATGTAGTTGGCTTGTGTCAGCCTGTTGGCAAGCTAATTGCTAAATAGCTAAGGGAAGCCTGTCAGGCTGTCTGCCTTTACCTTTTAGCTACGGAGTTGCAATGAAGACACTTACTTTGATCGCATCGCTGGCCATGACTTCTTTTTCTGCCTATGCCGCAGAGGATGTGATTCGTCTTGGTAATCTTAAATTCGCCCATTACGGCGCGGTATCGTATATCAAGGAAATCGCGCCTAAATGCGGGATTAAGGTAGAGGAGCGGATGTTTGCCAAGGGGCTGGATATTATGCCAGCCATTATTGCGGGCGAGATTGATGTGGCGGCCAGTGCGGCAGATGCTGCCATTGCCGGGCGTGCTGGCGGCGTGCCGGTGTATGCTGTGGCGGGCTTTGCCAAAGGTGGGATCAGGATTGTGGTGCAGCCGGGTTCCACCATTAAAAGCGTGGCGGATTTTAAAGGTAAATCGGTAGGGGTGGCACGTGGCGGCGCGCAGGAGCTGGCGCTGTTGGCGGAGCTGGCCAAGGCGAATCTGAGCTGGTCTGAAAAGCCGGGAAAGGATGTGAAAATTATTTACCTGCCGTTTGCAGATTTAAACCAAGCGCTGATGCAAAAGCAAATTGATGCCATGTCGCAATCCGAGCCGCAGGCTTCGCAAGCGATTAACAAGGGCTTTGGCGTGGAGTTGCTGAAGCCTTACGACAGCCCGATGGGCGAGCCGATACGTACCCTTGTGATGAGCGAGAAGCTTTACAACAGCAATCGCCCGCTGGCTGAAAAGTTTATGAAATGCTTTGTGCAAGCCACCAAAGCCTTTATGGATGACCCTAAGCTCGCCGAAAACTATGTGCGCAGCAATATGTTTAAGGGCCAAATTACGGTGGATGATTATCAAGATGCCATCGCTAATTCGCCGTTTTATTACAACCTGAGCGTTGAGCATATGCAGATCACTACCGATTTTATGGTGAAGTATGGCGTGGGCAAGATGGTGAAGCCGCCGGTGGCCAAAGAGTGGGTCAAGCTGGATCTGCTTGATCAGGCCAAGAAATTTTTAAACGTGAAATAAGGGCAATCCGATGAATAAAACATTATTCACCCGTGCCGTGACAGGGCTTTGGTTGCCGGTAGTCTTGATTGCGCTTTGGCAGGCTGCAGCGATGGCGGGCTGGTTAAACCCGCAGATTTTGCCATCCCCATGGCAGGTGGTGGTGCGCTGGTATGCGTATTTATTGCCGATGGAGGCTTATGACGCCAGCCAAAGCAGCTATACCGCTTGGTTGTTTTCGGGCGAGATGATCCACGATGCCATTGGCACGCTGTATCGGGTGATTGTGGGCTTTGCGATTGGCGCAGGGCTGGCTTTGCCGCTGGGGCTGCTCATGGGGGCTAGCCCACGGGTGTATAGCTGGTTTAATCCCATGATTCAGGTTTTACGGCCGATTCCACCAATTGCCTATATCCCGCTATCCATTTTATGGTTTGGCCTTGGCAATGCACCGGCGATTTTCCTGATTGTGATTGGGGCGTTTTTTCCTGTATTGATGAATACCATTGCCGGGGTGCGTCAGGTGGATTCTATTTATCTGCGTGCGGCGCGTAATTTAGGCGCAGGCCAAAGCACCTTGTTCCTGAAAGTGATCTTACCGGCAGCCACGCCGTATATTCTGGCGGGTGCGCGTATCGGGGTGGGTACGGCGTTTATTGTGGTGATCGTTTCCGAAATGATTGCGGTAAATAACGGGCTGGGTTTCAGAATACTGGAAGCGCGTGAGTATTTTTGGTCAGACAAAATCATTGCGGGTATGTTGACGATCGGCTTACTGGGCCTAGCGATCGATATGGCGATGAATAAACTCAATAACCACTTGTTGCGCTGGCACCGCGGCTTGGAGCACTAATCATGACGGCACAAATCAAAATAGCGCAGGTGAATAAAGTTTTTAAAACGCCTGGCGACGATGTAGTGGCCTTGTGGGATATTAATTTAGAGATCCCCAATGGGCAGTTTGTTTGCCTGCTTGGGCCATCGGGCTGTGGTAAATCAACCTTGCTGAATGCGGTGGCTGGGTTTTCTCATCCAACAAGCGGCAGCATCACCGTGGATGGTGCGCTGATTAAAGACACTGGGCCAGATCGCGGCATGGTGTTTCAGGAATACGCGCTGTTCCCATGGATGACGGTTGAGCAAAATATTGCCTTTGGCCTGACTATCCAGAAAATGCCGCAGGAACAGATTGATAGCAAAGTGGCTGAGCTGTTAGAAACACTGAAGCTGGTGGAGTTTCGCAAGCGTTTTCCTAAGGATTTATCTGGCGGCATGCGCCAACGTGTGGCCATTGCGCGTATTTTGGCGCTCAATTCGCCGATTATGCTGATGGACGAGCCCTTTGGCGCGCTGGATGCGCTTACCCGCCGCAGCTTGCAAGATGAGCTGCTTAAAATCTGGCAGGAGCATAAAAAAACCATTCTGTTTGTCACCCACAGCATCGAGGAATCAATCTATCTGGCCGATCGCATCATTGTGCTCACTTACCGCCCGGGCACAGTGAAGCGCGATGTACTGGTGGATATTCCAAGACCGCGTGATCCTAGCTCGGCTGAATTCAACGCGCTTAAACGCGAGCTTGGTGCCTTGGTGATGGAGGAGCAGCAGCGCCATCAGCAGGCCGAGCTATGCGGCTCTAGCTCTGATTAAAGATGCTTAAACCAGCGCGATATTTCTGGATATTGGCGACACTTTGCTTGGCGGGCAGCCTGTTGTGGCTGGCCGCCAGCTGGAGTGAGCGCAGCGCGCTGGCGCAATTACGCACGGCTGGTCAGCATCGCCTCGATGTTTACACCGGCAGCTTGCGCAATGCGGTAGAGCGCTACACATGGCTGCCCTTTGTTTTATTCAGCCAGCGTGACCTAGCCGATTTACTGCGTGCTCCGCAAGATGCAGTGCTCTTGGAACGGGTCAATCGCCATCTAAAAGCGGTGAACGATGCGGCGCAGGCCTCGGCGATTTATGTTTTAAATGCCGAAGGCTTGGCGCTGGCATCCAGCAATTGGGACACCCCACAGAGCTATATCGGCAATAACTATGCGTTTCGGCCCTATTATCAGCAAGCCCGCTTGGGCTACGCAGGGCGTTTTTATGGCGTGGGCTTTACTACACAACAACCCGGTTATTTTTTATCTTATCCAATCAGAGATGGCGAGCGGGTGCTGGGCGTGGTGGTGGCCAAAGTGAGCCTCGATGCGCTAGAGAATAATTGGCGAGCCACCGGCGAGCGTATGCTGGTGAGCGATAAAGACGGCATTGCTTTTTTAGCCACCGATCCGGCTTGGAAGTGGCACACCTTGGCCCCATTGCCCAGCTATACGCTGCGATATATTAAAGAGAGCCGCCAATATGGCCGCAATATTTTTCCAGAGCTGGCTTTGTTAAAGCAGCAGCGCTTGGATGGCAATACCCAATTGGCACGCTTTAAAACAGGTGGTGATCAAGCCGATGTGCTGGTGCAAACCGCCAAAGTGCCTGATCTGGGCTGGCAAATGGTGCTGTTTACGGATCTCACCCCCATCCGGCAGGGCGTGAGCCGCGTTTTGCTTGGCACCAGCTTGGGTCTATTGGCTTTGCTGGCATGGTATTTATTTTGGCGGCAAAGGCGGCGGCGTATTCGCGATAATCTGCGCGCCAGTCAAGCGCTTAAACAGGCGCATGATCAGCTAGAACAAAAAGTAGCGGCGCGTACCGATGATTTGCTGGGGGCTAATACCCAGCTGCAACGCGAAATTGCCGAGCGCATACGCACCGAGCTGGACCTGCGTGCCGCGCAAAATGAGCTGGTGCAAGCAGGCAAAATGGCCGTGCTGGGCCAGATGGCCGCCGGTGTCACTCATGAGCTTAATCAGCCACTGACGGCCATGCGCGCCTTGGCCGACAATGCCAAGCTGCTGCTGGAGCGCGGCAATGTTGAGGCGGTAGCGGGCAATCTGGTGTATATCAGCCAGCTGACCGAGCGCATGGGCAAGATCACCGGCCAGCTGCGCTCTTTTGCCCGAAAAAGCGATAATCGCGCCGAGCCGGTCTTACTTAAACAATCGATTGCCAATGCGCTGCTGTTGCTGGAGCAACGCTTGCGCCAGCAAAGGGTGGCGTTAAATATCGAACAGCCCGATCAGGTTTGGGTGCTGTGCAATGCGGTACGGCTAGAGCAAGTGCTGATTAATTTGCTAAGAAACGCCCTAGATGCGGTAAAAAATCAGCCCGATGCCTGCATCACGCTGGCGGTGCAGCAGATGCAAGGCAAAGTAAAAATAAGCGTACTTGATAATGGCACCGGCATTGCTGCAGAGCAGTTGTCTAATGTGTTTGATCCCTTTTTTACCACCAAGGGCGACGCTGAGGGTTTGGGCTTGGGTTTGGCGATTTCGCTATCGATTGTGCGTGATTTTGGTGGCAATTTGCAGGCCAGCAATCGCCCAGAAGGCGGGGCTTGTTTTGAGCTGGAGTTACTATCAGTAGGGGAGCCGCAATGAAAGTGCTATTGATCGACGATGAAGCGATGATCCGCCACGCAGGCAGCCAAACACTGGAGCTGGCAGGCTTTGCTGTGGAAACCTTTGCCGACGCCGAATCGGCCTTGCCGCTTTTGCAAACTGATTTTGCGGGCGTGGTGGTCTGTGATGTGTGCTTGCCGGGGCTGGATGGTTTGCAGCTGCTGGCGAAAAGTGTGCAGCGGGACGCTGAGCTGCCCGTGGTGCTGATTACCGGCCACGGCGATGTGGTGATGGCCGTGCAGGCGATGAGGGATGGCGCTTATGATTTTATCGAAAAGCCTTTTTCATCCGAGCAGTTGATTGAAGTGGTGCGGCGCGCAGAAGAAAAACGCAAGCTGGTGCTGGAAAACCGCCAACTGCGCCGTGAATTAGAGCGCAGATCCGGCATAGAAGGGCGCTTGCTGGGGCGTGGTGCAGGCATAGAGCAATTGCGCCGCCGCATTATGAATATTGCCGATACCGACGCCGATGTGCTGATTATGGGCGAAACCGGCACGGGTAAAGAGCTGGTGGCGCGTTGCCTGCACGAGCACAGCCATCGCGCAGCGCATCCCTTTGTGGCGCTCAACTGCGGCGCGCTGCCCGAGCAATTGTTTGAAAGCGAAATCTTCGGCCATGAAGCAGGCGCATTTACCGGCGCAAGCAAGCTGCGGATCGGCAAAATTGAATAGGCTAACGGCGGCACGCTGTTTCTGGACGAGCTGGAAAGTATGCCGCTAACGCTGCAGGTTAAATTGCTGCGGGTCTTGCAAGAGCGGCAGCTGGAGCGGCTTGGCGGCAATGTCAGCATCCCTGTGAATTGCCGTGTTATTGCCGCAAGCAAAAGTGATTTAAAGCTGTTGAGCGATCAGCAGCAGTTTCGGTTGGATCTTTACTACCGCTTAAATGTGGCGACGCTGAATTTGCAGCCGCTGCGGGAGCGGCGCGAAGATATCCCGCTATTATTTGAGCATTTTGTACTGCAAGCGGCACTGCGCTACCACCGCCCCGCACCCATCGTAGCCCCAAGCCAGATGCGGGAGCTGATGCTGCAAAGCTGGCCTGGCAATGTGCGCGAGTTACGCAATATGGCCGATCGCTTTGTGCTGGCGCTGCTGGACGATCTACCCGCCAGCGAAGCCGCGCTTGATTTACCCTCCTTGGTGGAGCGCTTCGAAAAAAACCTCATCGAAGATGCCCTACTGCGCGCCGGAGGCCAAATCACCGCCGCCAGCCTATCCCTCGGCCTACCGCGTAAAACGCTGTATGACAAAGTGAAGAAATATCAATTGGGGGCGGGTGAGGGGTAGTTTGCAAGGAGAGTTATATGTGGAGCATGGGGCATGCATAAGCAAATATTTAGATGAAGAAATATTGAGCTGCGCGATGAAACTTCTAACCCTATGCCCATCAAGTTAGGCCTTTATTAGGGGGGGGCATGGTTGTAAACATTGAATCATCGTAGGGCGGGGGCAACCCGCGTATTTTTTAGCATTGCACGCGGGTTGTGCTAGCCCTGCAAAATATATATGGCGTGATGTTGGCTAATATCAGTGTAGGTTAACAAATTAGATCCAATTCCGCTGATGGATTAGTTTTGACCTTGAATTGCTTCAGATCGAATACGTGCACCAGTTGTTGTTTCTACAATTTTTTCCCGCAAGGTCTCAATCTTATCTTGCTTAATATTTGGTATGTCAAGGAATCGAGCTATTTGCTCTAGTGCCTTTTTAGAACTAAATCGCTTCCCAAGGAAAATCAACGCCTCTTCTCGGCTTTTGAAATTTGTAATTTCATTTACAAAAGCATTTAGTTCTATAATCTCTTCACTACCATTTACTTCCTTTTGCTTGTGACGTGATATTTTTATATCTATATCAAATGAAGGGTCAGCTAACTTATCAATTTCATTTTCTGTGAGTTTTTCAAGAGCCAAAACTAAGCGCTGTAAAATAATGGATGTTTTATTATTCATAACGCCTCCAAAAGAGACTCGAACTCATCAACGATACCCTCAATTTCATCTACAATATTGGAGTGAGATGGGTGTGAGTATGCATTTAGAGCTACAGGAATAAGCATTTGAGGGGCATCAGAGAAGATGGTTTTATTTTCCCGAAGATAGTTCTTTAATGTGTTTACGCCCAAACGCTTTGTTTGTTGAATATACTGACGCTGTGCAGCAATAGGTTGTCCAGCATTTACTTGAATCATGGTAAAGATTACACCAAGAATTTTAGGGTCAATCCTTCCTTCTTCATTGACATATTCATTAAACTCTTTCACTAATTCTTTGGTGCTACGTTGAAGGTAGTCAATCCCTAGTGTTGACAAATAATCTGGTTTGGCTGGAATTAATATCTGCTCACTAGCTACAATCGCATTTTTAGTGACAATATTGAAATTTGGGGGGCAATCAATTAAAACTATGTCGTAATCTGTAGTTGTTGCTAATTTAGCAATGGCATCCCTTAGTTTTCCATGAACTTTAATATAGTTGCTCTTGGATTGTGTCATATTTACACCGCCAAGAAGAGTGGCCAGCTCTAAGTCAACATTAATTAATCCTAAGTGAGAGCAAATTAAGTCAATTCTACCGCCTGCATTGCTTTTTTTAAGCTGTTCATTTACGGCGTTTGGCGTGATAATATATTCCTTCAGCTGCTCTGGCTCTTTGCCTAAGCTAATTGCATCGAACCAAGATTTTATTGTTTTACTATCTTTGTAGTTTGAATCCCATTCGTCAGGCTTTACAAATGAAAAAGTTAGACTTGCTTGAGCATCGGTGTCGATTAATAGTACTTTTTTACCTCTCCATGCTAACTCACCAGCTAAATTAGCAGAAACCGTTGTCTTGCCAACGCCGCCTTTGTAATTAATTATTGAAATAATATTCATTGTAGTCCCATGGTTTTTATTTTAAAAGCGACTTGCTTGTGCTGGATTTTTAGTTGTTATGTGGCGGACTGTGCCCCGTGTTGAAATGCAGGTAAATAGCTGTCTTCTGATTATCAATCAGCTTACCATATCTTGCTATTGGATTGCCAAAGCTACAACTTCCCCTGCGTTGATATATATTCTTCAATTGCTTTCCTACTCCTCTATATTAACAACTGATGTTACGCACCCATTATGAAAAATCAATAGGTTAGAATTTTCTCAATCAGCTGCAGAGCGCATTCCACCTAAAGGCCTGCGTAACATCAGTTAACAAATTAATACATCAACCTGTGTGTAATTGATCGTTTTTAATTGATCCAAAGTACTACAGCCACCAAGGGCTATTCTTTCCTTGAAGGGCTGTATCCATCAGAGAAATAGGTAACACACATGCAGATAATCGAGTCGGCAACTACGGAGCTCGCGTCGGAGTGCTTTAAGGATGCAAGCCTGATGATAGTATTTGTGATGAAAATCTAGGTTGCTTTTCTCCGCGCCCTCCGTGGTTCAAGGTTTGGGTTGTAATGCAACACAGAGCTATTTCACCGCATCCCTAGGCTTATCCAATAAGCGGATTTCTTCTTTTAGCCATTGCTCATCTTCAGAGCCCACTTCCAGCAAGATCAGTAGTTTATTCCACCATTCTTTGGCGGCGGCTTTGTCGCCGCGTTCGACGGCGGCGCTGCCTGCCAGCATCAGGGCATCAGGCTCGCTGGCGTTGACGGATAGGGATTTGACGAGTAAATCGGTTGGCTTGCCTTTAAAGCTCTTCTGCTCGATGGCGATTACGCCTGCAAAACGGGCGATTTCTCCTGCGTCTTTTTCAATGGCAGGCCATGCTTTTTCGTAAGCGCTGATTGCTTCCGCGTAGCGGGCTTGCGATCGATAGCTGCGTGCCAACATCAGCCAGCCTTGTTGATCGTTCGGCTCTAAAACCATCCGTGCTTCAAGTTTTTTAACCATGGCGGCGATTTCATTTGGGCCGATATTGGGGAGCTGACGCGTGCTTGGGTCGAGCGCGGTGGGCGTGCCCAGCTTGAAATACAGCCCGCCTGCGGCTAATGGCAAGATCAGTAGCAGAGTGATGACTAGCCCCCGCGCAGGGCGCTCGTTTAGTGTTGGGCTGGCGTTGCCGACTTCGTTAATCAGGCGACTTTCTGCTTCTTGTTGGGCGATGACATGATCGGCTTCGCTTAAACGGCCATAGCGTAAGTCTTCATCCAGTTCGGCCAAAATGGTGTCGTGCAAGGCATAGCGGGCGCGGCGAATATCACCGGCTTGCGAGCGGCCTTTGAGTAGCGGCCAGATCAGCGCGGCTAGTGTGATGACCACCATCAGTGCGCAGATGATGGCAAAGAGGGAGAAAGGATTCATGAGGATGTGCTCCCTTGCGAGCGGCGATAGGTCGACTCAATGAAGATATGGTTTGAAATAATTCTCCAATATGGCAAGCCGTCATCCCCGAATGGTTTTGTCGGGGATCCAGCCGTGCTACTGGATTCCCGCCAAAGGCACGCGGGAATGACGGAGTTTGGAATGTGGAAAATTAATAATGATCTAATCCTGGCGATAGCTAGTGTAATCACCACCATCAGTGCGCAGATTAGGGTAAATAAGCCAAAGTGCGATGTGTTCATTGCGTGTCCTTGCCATTGTTGGTGCCATCAAACTCTGCTCGCAAAGCAGCCAGCTGGGCCGGATCGACCTCGCTGGGGGCGGCCTTTCGGTGGCGAATTTGCCGCAGCAACAGAAACAAACCAATTAAGAGCAGTAGCGGTGGTAACAGCCATAAAAGCAGCGTTCTGGCTTTGAATGGCGGGCGGTAAGTGACAAAGTCACCGTAGCGATCGGTCAGGTGGCTGATGATTTGCGGGTTACTGTCGCCAGCAGCAATGCGCTCCCGCACTTCGCGGCGCAGGTCTTCGGCCAGCGGTGCACGCGAGCTGGCTAGGCTTTCATTTTGGCAAACAAGACAGCGCAGCTCGGTAGATAATTCGACCAATCGTGCTTGGGCAACTACATCACTGGCGGCAGGCGCAGCCACCTTGGCAAAGCTGAGCGCAGGCAGGATGAGGAGCAGGAGTGCGGTGCGTTTTACTAAGACCCTAAGGTCTGTAGACACAGAGGACAGGAAGAACACAGAGCACACAATCGAGTCAACCCAAGGATGTTTTTCTCTGTGTTCTCCGTATTCTCTTTTAGCTCTGTGTCTAAAGATCTTTTCGACCTTAAATTTTGAAAATATATTTCTCATAATCGTGCCTTTTGCAGCTCAGGCAGAAGGGTGTTTTTAAAGATATCGGGGGTGACTGCGCCGATGTGTTTGTAAGTAATATTACCGTTTTTATCGATTACAAAAGTCTCTGGTACGCCATACACGCCGTAATCAATGCCCACTCTGCCATCCCTATCCGCCACGACTACGTTGTAAGGATTGCCACGGTTTTGCAGCCATTCTTTGGCATCCTTATCTAAATCTTTATAAGCCAAGCCAACAATGGTGACTTTGTGCTCTGAGGCAATGCTGTTGAGCACCGGATGCTCCTGAATGCAGGCGCTGCACCATGAGGCCCATACATTGAGTAACCACGCTTGGCCCTTGAGGCTAGCTGGGGAGAACTGCCCTGTGGCATCTAAGCGATCAAGCTTAAATTGCGGCGCAGGCTTGCCGATCAGCACGGAAGGGATTTCACGCGGATTAAGCGTTAAACCCGCCGCCAGCAACAGCGCCAGTGCTGCAAAAATAATTAAAGGAGCAAAGCGTTTCATTAAAACTTCCTAAGCTGCTAAAAGGTCTGTAGATACAGAGAGCGGGAAGAACATAGAGCACACAGAGAAACCCAAAGATAATTTTGTCTTTCTCTGTGTCCTCATTTAGCTCTGTGTCTACAGGTTTTAGGGTTTATTCGCCTGTGTGTTTTTTAGCTAAATGTTTCTGGCGATAGCGGCGGTCGGATAGGGCGATGGCTCCGCCCAGGGCCATTAATATGCAGCCGTACCAGATCCAACCAACCAGTGGTTTGTAATGCACCCGCACCAGCCAATCGCCAGTGAATGGGTTGTTGCCTAGTGGCTCGCCAAGGGATACATAGACATCTTTGAGCGGCGTATGGTGAATCGCCGCTTCGGTCATCGGCATTTGGCTGGAGAAATACTGGCGTTTCTCGGGTTGCATTACGCTGATGGCCTTGCCGTTTTGGCTGAGCGTAAGCTGCCCGGTGAGCGCGGCGTAATTGCTGGCTCGGGTTGATTTCACCGAGTCAAAACTGAGGGTATAGCCCGCAATATTGTGCGTGTCGCCAAAGGCCATGCGTAAATCGTCTTCATGCTCATAGCTTGACACCACGGTCACGCCTGCTACAAACACGGCAATACCAAAGTGGGCGATATGCATGCCAGAAAAAGCCGCAGGCACATTGCATAATGCTCGCCACCATGTGTTGCCATTACGGCGGTTGCTGATTAAGCGGCGGCTCCAGTCACGCACTGAGGTGATCGCCACCCAAAGTGCCACGGCAAGTGCGGCGGCCACGCCCCATTTCCATTGCCCCCAGCAAAGTGGCAGCAAGATGCCACCCACAATCGCCAGAATCATCGGAACGTAATAAGCAAGCCATAGGCCGTGGCCATCTTGGTTTTTCCAGCGCACGCTGCCGCTTAAACCCATGAGCAGCATGGCGGGCATCATCAGTGGAATAAACACGCTGTTGAAATAAGGTGGGCCGACGGAGAGCTTGCCTTGGCCAAGTGCGTCAATCAGCAGCGGGTAAAGCGTGCCAAGAAAAACCGTGGCACAGGCGACCATTAGAATCACATTGTTGGTGAGCAGCAGTGCTTCACGAGAGCACCAGTTAAACGCGCCGCCACCTTCTAGTAAGGGCGCGCGCCATGCATAAAGCGCTAGCGATGCGCCGATCACCACGCAGAGGAAAATCAAAATAAATAAGCCGCGCGCCGGATCGGTGGCAAAGGCGTGTACCGAAGTCAGTACGCCAGATCGCACTAAAAACGTGCCTAAGAGCGAGAGCGAGAAGGTGCCAATCGCTAGCAATACCGTCCAGTGCTTAAAGGCATTGCGTTTTTCGGCCACGGCTAAGGAATGAATTAGCGCCGTTCCGGCCAGCCAAGGCATAAAGGAAGCGTTTTCAACTGGATCCCAAAACCACCAGCCGCCCCAGCCCAATTCGTAATAAGCCCATGCACTGCCCAGCATAATGCCCAGCGTAAGCGAAACCCACGCGGCGGCTGTCCAAGGGCGGCTCCAGCGTGCCCAGCTGGCATCCAGCCGGCCAGAAATCAGTGCTGCCACGGCAAAGGCGAAGGCCACAGAAAAGCCCACATAACCCATATAAAGAAGGGGCGGGTGAAAAATCAGCCCCAAGTCTTGCAGTAGCGGGTTTAAATCTGCGCCATTACTCGGTGCGGGAAGCTGGCGAATAAATGGGCTGGAAGTGAGCAATATAAACAGGTACAGGCCACTGCCTACCCACGCTAACACGCCGCTCACCAACGATTGCACCGAGAGAGGTAGATTGCGTGCAAACACCGCCACCGCTGCACCCCAGCCAGAGAGCATCAACACCCAAAGCAGGAGCGAGCCTTCATGCCCACCCCAAACAGCGGCAAACTTAAACCAGACCGGCAGCAGGCTGTTGGATTGCCGCGCGACATAGCGAATCGAAAAATCGTCTTGCAAAAAAGCCGTGGCCAGCAGCGCAAAGGCCGTGGCGGTAAGGGCTAATTGCAACAGCGCCGCTGGTCTGGCGATGCGCATGGCGGGCAGCCACTGCTTAACCCCGCCCCAAATCCCCAGCGTGCCCTGCACCAGCGCCACCAGTAGCGCCAGAATCAGCGTGAAAGTACCTAGTTCACCAATCATTGTTTTTCCTGTAGTAAAAAGGCTTCAGCTTGGTTTGATGCGAAGCTAAGTCTTGAACCACAGAGAGCACAGAGGACACAGAGAAAACCTGATGCTTTTTGGTTTTCTCTGTGGTGCTCTGTGATCTCGTTTTACTCTGTGGTTCAAGGTTTAGCTCCGATAATAAGGGCGTTGTATGGCTTAAACGCATCGCAAAAAGAGAGCAGAGGGTGGCGCGTGGGCATGAATTGTGCCTACCCTCTATGTTTTGGTTTTATCCGTGTGCTCTGTGTTCTGTTATTAGCTCGGTGTCTACAGACCTTTTAAATCTTTTTATCTGCCGCTTTCTGATGTGCTTTGTTTACTGCATCTTGCGCTTCGGGGGGCATGTAGTTTTCGTCGTGTTTGGCGAGCACTTCGGTGGCGGTGAAGATGCCGTTTTCCCAACTCCCTTCGGCCACTACGCCTTTGCCTTCTTTAAATAAATCCGGCAGCAAACCACGAAATTGCACGGGGATGTTTTTATCGGTGTCGGTCACTGTAAAGCGAATGCTCACGCCATCGCTTGCGCGGATCAGGCTTTTATCCACCACCATCCCGCCCAACCTAAAAGCTCTACCATGCGGCGCTTCACCATTGATAATTTGCGTTGGCGAGTAAAAAAACACTAGGTTTTGGCGAAAAGCATTCACTACAAAAAAAGTAACCAAAGCCAGTGTGATTAAAGCACCCACAATCCAAAATATACGTTTACGTCTGGGGGACATGGGTTTCTCCTATTTGTTGATGATTCTTAGCGTGTTGCTGTCTGTGTACTAAGCCGCAACGCAAAAGAGGTCTTTTTAGTGCCTTCGGTACGGTGATTTTGGTGCGGGAGTCCCTCGGGGGGACTCACTTTCTTGAACGGCCAAGAAAGTAAGCAAAGAAGGCCGCCCCGACCAGCACGAAGGCCCCTCACTGCGGATAATCGGCTCGGCGCAAAAGGCTGCTCGCTCGCTGCCTCGCTACCCCTTTTCCGAAACCCCGATCCGCTTATTCCTCGCTTCGGCGTGCTTCAAGGGGACTTTAAAAAGCCCCGTGCCGAGCGTGTGGTTATTATGTTCTTTCCGTTGTTTGCTACTAAAAAACAACCCGCGTATTTTTTAGCACCGCTCGCGGGTTTTAACCCGCCCTACAATAGCGATGAATGCTCATATCCCTCATCCTCCATCTCCTCCGCCAAAGCCATTCGCCGTAAGTGCTGAATTACTTGCTTGCGTTGTTGCCTGATCAATAGCCACTCCATGCCCAGCCCCAAAACACAGGCTAAGAAAGAGCCCCACACATATAAGCCGTATCCACCCATATGAATAAAATCGCTGAAGCTGGCCCAGTAGAGGGTTGCGAACATTATTTTTCTCCTTGGGCGATGCGCTCTTTTACCCAGCGGGTGTGGCCTTCACGCTGCAAAATCAGTGTGCGAACGCGGGATAGGCATGCTGCGATGCTGTGCATCCATGCCGCCAGCGACATCACCAGCATGGCAATCAGCATGGTGCTGGCCATGCTGCTGCCGTTCTCCATCGAGATCGACGCGCCTTGGTGCAGGGTGTTCCACCATTTCACTGAGAAATAAATCACCGGCACATTAAATACGCCGACGATGGCTAATACTGATCCGGCCTTGTCGGCGCGATCCGGCTCATCAATGCTGCGGGTGAGGGCGATAAAGCCTAAATACAGGAAAAACAGCAGCAGCATGGAGGTGAGCCGTGCATCCCACACCCACCAAGTGCCCCACATCGGCTTGCCCCACAGTGCGCCTGTGAGTAGCGATAAAAATGCCATCAAAGCACCCGTCGGAGCCAAGGCTTGCGCCATCATGGCGGATAAGCGGGTACGCAGAGCCAGATGCATGACCGACCAAAATGCCATGACGATGTAAATAAACATCGCCATCCAGCTGGTGGGTACATGCAGAAAAATAATCCGATAGCCTTCACCCTGCTGTGCTTCACCCGGCGCAATGGCAAAGCCCAGCCACAGCCCCACAGCACAGAACAGCAGGGCTGTAGTCATGAATAGCGGGATCAGCCTTCCTGCCAACGGGTAAAACTGCATGGGGGAGGCGAAAGAAAATAAATTCAGCCAGCGTGGGCCGTTATGGCTTGGTTTCATTGTTTTCCTGAATATTTCTTGTGCGGGCAGCCATGTGTCCGATCCACATAAAGAGCGTTGTACGTAATCTGCTCATTTTTCTTTTCCGCCCTTAAGCAAAAGCTATTCAACCGCCAATCGCACTGCTATTGCCGCCAGCCACGGTGCTAAAAACAACGTTCCGCAAAGAATGGCTGCTAGTAAGGATAATTCGGCCATGCCAGATAAACCGCCAGCCACTGCGGCCACTGCGCCGCTGCCAAAAATAAGCACGGGAGCATAGAGTGGCAAGATGAGTAGCGCTAGCAGCATTTCGCCCTGACGTACACCAATAGTGAGCGCTGCACCGATGCTGCCTAATGCGCTCAGTGTGGGTGTGCCAAGCAGTAGGCTGGCCATCAGCATCAGGAGGGTGTCGCTTTCTAAGCCGTACTGAATACCCAGTAGTGGCGCAATGAGGGTGAGCGGAATGCCGGTGGTGAGCCAGTGGGCAATAATTTTTCCTGCTACCATGACGCTGGTAGGTGCCGCAGTCAAGAGCAGCTGTTCAAGGCTACCATCTTGCCAATCGCTGGCGAATAATCTGGGTAGGGCGAGTAGGTTGGCTAAAATAACCGCCACCCATAACACGCCGGGGCCGATGCGGGCGAGCAGCTTTGGCTCGGGGCCGATGGCCAGTGGGAATAAACAGGCTACTAAAATAAAGAACACAACGCCAACCAATAGGTCGCCGCGCTGCTGCCAAGCCAGTAGTAAGTCTCGTTTGATGATGGCTAAGAAAAAGTGCCCGCTATTCATTCTTGCTGCCTTGGCTAAGGGCAAGATCCAGCTCGATGACTTGTGAAATAGCCGTGGGGAGTGTTTGGTGCGAAGTCAGAATCACTAGCCCACCGCTGCTGAGCTGCTGGCTGATCCAGCCGCCTAATTGATCTTGAGCTTGCGTGTCTAACGCCACAAAAGGCTCGTCAAGCAGCCAGAGTGGGCGGGGCAGAGCCAGTAGTTTAGCGAGTGCCGCCCGCTTTTTTTGCCCTTGGGATAAAGAACGCACGGCCAGATCACACTGGTGGCTCAGGCCCACTTTGGCGAGGGCTTGTAGCGCTGCCTCATCGCTTAAAGGCTGGCCTGCCAGCTCTGCGGCCATGCGTAAATTGGCGTAAGGGCTGAGCAGCTCTTTTAAACCGTCTTTATGCCCTAAATAGTGCAGTGCAGCAGCGTACTGCTCACCAAGGCTTGGCAGTGCTTGTTGTTGCCAATAGATTTCGCCGCTTTGCGGGCGGTTTAATCCTGTAAGCAGCTTGAGTAGCGTGGTTTTGCCCGCTCCATTTGCGCCGCGCAGGTGCAAGCATTGCCCTGAATTTAGGGTAAATGACAGCTTGCTAAATAGCGTGCGGTCGACGCGCAGAGCGGAAAGGCCGGAGACAGAAAGCATAACCCTAGTATAGGGATTTAGCTGTTTTTACTGGCGGGTATTTGGGTCTATCTCGAAAGAGGTAGCCTTAAATACAACAGGCGGGGCCTTTGCGGCGCGCGAAAATAAAAACGCTTGGAATGCATAATGGATGAGATCTATGTTGATCAAGAAGTAACAGGTGCTGGTGTTTCACCTTGTGGCGGCATCAGTCCTTACACTACTTAGTCTCTGATGGCGATTCGGTATGCCGTGGCTTGTGCACTTGGCCGGCCTTACCTCGGCGATCTGAAGCCCTGTAGGCAGGGCCGTAAAGTGTATGCAAATAAAGCCTAACGGACTTGTTGTAGCCACCGTTGCACAGATGTCCTTGCCCATTGGGTGTTGGCGAAGCGCTTTAGTTTCTCTGGCACTGGCTCGCCATTTTTGATCAGGCGTTGCAGCATCAGGGCGAGATCGGTGTCGGCGATACACCATTCGGTAAAGAGTGACGTTTGATTGTCAGAAATGAGTAAATCAGCCATTTTGATGAGTTTATCGGCTGCCGCTTGAGCCTCTGCCGAAAGTGGCTCGTCGTTAGGTGCAAAAAACACCACATGGGTGGAGCGCTCTTGGCGCAGTGGTAGCAAATCACTGCGCAGCCATGCTTGGATTTGTCGTGCTCTAGCGCGCTGTTTGGCGTCTTTGGGGTAGAGCGCGGTATATTGCGGTGCAGGGAATTGCTCTTCTAGGTATTCCGTAATCGCAGAAGATTCAGATAAAGCGAAATCACCCTCCACAAGGGTAGGCACACGGCTAGTCAGAGATCGCTGGCTATAGGTATTTTGCTGTTGATCGCCCGCGTCTAGATTCAGAGTTTTAATTTCAAAAGGCAGGCATTTCTCTAATAGCGCAACAAAGACCGACATTGCGTAAGGGCTGGTAAAAAGAGAATCCGCATAAAGTACAAAAGGTGTTTGGCTCATCGTGGCATCCTTGTTGGCGTGGTTATGGCTGTATTTGCTTACATCTTGCCATCATGTATACGTCAGAAAACTGGCCGTTTCTGAAGGCGTAGTTCTTGCACAGGCCTTCTTTGATAAACCCATGTTTTTCATAGAGGGCGAGGGCGGGCAGATTATCGGTGTAGACCGATAATTCAATACGGCAGATTGCCTGCCATTGCTCGGCTAAATCAATTGCCGCCAGTAATAAAGCATCACCCACACCCTGCCTGCGGGTGCTGCTTTTTACCGCCATGCCGATGCTGGCCACATGCTTGCGGCGCAGATTGCTCTCAAGGTGCAAACCCAGCTGCCCTAGTACCTCAGTGCCTTGCACGGCAACCAGACTATAGGTGTTATTGGTGGGGGTGAGCCTTGCTTCCCATTTTTCTTGGGATGGGAATGGCGCTTGTAGGGTGGCGGAATAATTACTAGGCTCTGCGTACAGCTGGCGAATTTGTTCTATATCTTGTTTTTCACTATGCCTGATGCTGTACATGTGGCCACCTCTTTTACTATATGTTTGTAAGGCTAGTGTATCAATCGGAATGAATACTGTCAGTATTTATTCGTGGCGAACAAGGGCTAAAGTGTAAGGTGGCTAGCAGCCTGCCGGATTTGGCTATATTTCACGCATTTTCTCCTTGCATAGCCAGCTATTCGCCTCAAAAACTCGCGAAATCTGTCTCAAACCGGTCTTTCCCTCGCTACGATCGCTTAAGTCCGACTGGCTGCTAGGGGTCGTTATTCGCTGTTTTGTTGCTTTTTTGTTTGATAACGTCACAATAATGTCACTTTATTGGTAATTGTTCTCGTTTGAGATGGGAGGAGTGAGTGTCATAATAAAAAGCAGTAATGTGCACGGCCATCGTTTGTTTTACCTAGGGTCTGTTGACGTTTCATTCACGGCTGCGTTTGGCCCAGTTTTGGGGCTGAACAAGGAGAAAATGGCGACATGGTACGAGTACCATGAGCGATTTTTAACTTTCGTTCCGCCCCAAAAATGGGCTAAACCCGAAGGGCTGAGCCGGAAAATGGCCATTCACTGCGTTATGCTCCTCGACAATAACCCGTTATTGTCTTCGTCACACGCCTTGTGCTTGGCCGTTTTCCGGCTCAGCGCAATTGTGAATGAAACGTCAACAGACCCTAGCAGCCTGTCGTACTTAGACGGTCGAAGCGAAAAATCGCATGGTCGAGACCAGATTTTGCCGGATTTGCAGCGCCAATAACGAGTTATTGGTCAAAAATCTGGTGAAATATAGGTCGATCAGGTGATTTTGCAGCTGATTGATGCTAAGTCCGACAGGCTGCTAGGTATGCAGTTTGGTGAGGCGGCTGGCTTATCTAATATGGCGTGATTCAACGTATTTAATATAGGGACTAGGGTTTGTTTATTTCGTTTGAAAAGAAGACTTACGGTGCTTGCTTGGCGAGTTTGCTTGCTTTGAGTTTTAGTCAGCCAAGCTATGCGAATGATGTGGCTGAGCCCTCTGCAAAGTATGCATTAGATCAACAGGTAATCACTGGTGTGAAGGCACAAACCCACGATGTGCTTGGCTCTGAGCTTGCCGCGCAGCCAGAGCTTGAGCTGGTTACTCCGCTGGCATTAGGCCCGCAGCGAGGCAATGATCGGCAAGGAGATCTCGTGATTGACCGCCGCATGTTTAAGCATCTGCGTGTGGAAAAGAATGCTAATGTTTTGCTAGGGGAAAAGGAATTACAAGAGAGCGAAGCGTTACGCTCGAAACTTGCAAAAAGTGCGTTTGCAGAGGCTTTAGAAAAGGCAAAGCTTGAAGGAGATGCTCGTGCCGATCGGGCGGCAAGAAAACGCGAGTCAGATTGGCAACAGAGACAGCTATACGAGTGTGTTCCTGTGCTGCGCGAATTCGATAAAGAGGTACATGCTAGGTCAAAGCATAATCAGTTGTTCAATAATCATTGCGCACCACAGGTGAGTGGCGTGCCTTTGCCGCAGCATGGCGTGTTTCCTCAGTAAAGTCGCTTATCCCGTGGTGCGGCACGGGCAAGTGTTTATTTAATCATGAGTAAAAAGTAAGCAAGGGGTGGAATAAGTAGCCCCATGCCGGAGAGCAGCATTTTGCCTGGCCATGCAGCAATCTGCCAGCGGCGTAGGCAATACACTGCAGCGACAGGAAAAACGGCCAGCATTCCAGCCGCCCAAAACCAGTTTTTATTGCCCAGTGCCGTCATTAAAGACACCATCAGCCCAACAAAACACAGTGCAATGCCAATAGAAAAAACAATCACTAAGAGGCCGATTAGCCAAGGTGAGGTAAGAAGAAGCACGGTTTTTCCCTGAGTATTGATCGTATGCCGGGTGGGCGCAGCCCTAGACCGTCTGCGCGGTGAGGGAATGAGTGCGTGGGCATCATAACTTGCCCACCCTCAATTTGTTTTAGATGGCGTAGCTATCTGGGCGAGCGGGCGTGCCGGTTGATTGAGTCAGAATCTCATAGCCTGTTTCCGTCACCAAAATGGTGTGTTCCCACTGGGCGGATAAACTGCGATCTTTGGTGACGATGGTCCAGCCATCGCTCATGCCTTTAATGTCGCGCTTACCGGCGTTAATCATTGGCTCAATGGTGAAAATCATGCCGACTTTGATTTCTGGGCCAGTTCCTGCTTTGCCATAGTGCAGCACTTGTGGCTCTTCGTGGAATTTAGTGCCGATGCCGTGGCCACAGAATTCACGCACCACAGAATAGCCAGCACCTTCGGCGTATTTTTGAATGGCTGCGCCGATATCACCAAAGCGTGCGCCTGGTTTTACCTGATCAATCCCAATCCACATTGCGTTGTAAGTGACTTTAGCCAAGCGGCGTGCAGGAGCGCTAACATCGCCAACCAAGTACATGCGGCTGTTGTCGCCGTGGTAACCATCTTTAATAACGGTGATGTCTAGGTTTACGCAGTCGCCGCTTTTAAGTGGCTTATCTGCAGGAATGCCGTGGCACACCACTTGATTCACTGAGGTGCAAATGGCTTTAGGGTAAGGCGTGTAACCTGGTGGGCAGTAATTCAGCGGTGCAGGGATAGTGCCTTGTACGTCACGCATATATTCATGGCAAAGACGATCGATCTCAGCGGTAGTAACGCCAACGGTTACAAATGGGGTGATGTAATCGAGTACTTCACTGGCAAGCTTGCCAGCAACGCGCATTTTGGCGATATCATCGGCATTTTTAATAACGATAGACATGTGTGGGCCTCAAAATAAGGAAGAGAGGGTGTGGCCTCTCTTCTTAGTGTTCTTTACATTAGGCAGTGTCTTTCAATAATTGTACCCTTTGCGGGTGTTTGTCCTGTTAAGGATATTCAGCGCTCGGATAGTTATTGACAGCTCTTGCTTTAGCGTAATTCTGCTGCCTTAGTGTTTTTACTTTCAGGCAGTACGATGTTAACTTCTAAAACTTCAAAATCATCTTTGCGATCCAGTTGAACAATGATGTCTTCTGGATTAATCGCTACATATTTAGAGATGACGGCAATCAGCTCTTTTTGCAATTGGGGCAGGTAATCAGGGGTATTTCTACCGTTTCTTTCGTGCGCCAAAATAATTTGCAAACGCTCTCTTGCAACCGACGCTGTTTTTTTCTTTTCACCGAAGAAATAGCTCAGAATAGACATGCTTAACCCCCGAATAGCCGTTTCCAGAACGGTGCCTTGGGTGTTTCAATAAAACGTAATGGACGCTCTTCACCCAAGAAACGGGCGACCACATCTTTGTAAGCCTCAGAAACATCGCTGCCCGCTAGGTGAATTGCTGGACTGCCCGAGTTTGACGCTTGTAACACGCTTTCGGATTCTGGAATTACGCCGATCAATTTAATGCGCAATAAGTGCTGAACATCATCAAGCGATAACATCTCGCCTGAATCAACCCGCTTAGGACTATAGCGGGTAATCAGTAGGTGCGTTTTTACTGTGCCACCGTCTTCGGCGCGTTTAGATTTAGCATCTAAAATGCCGATGATGCGGTCTGAATCTCTAACGGATGAAACTTCAGGGTTGGTCACGACGATAGCTTCTTCGGCAAAATAAAGTGCCATAAACGCACCCGTTTCAATGCCTGCTGGGCTATCGCAAATAATGTAATCAAAGTTGCTTTGTTCCAACTCTTTTAGAACTTTTTCCACGCCTTCTTTAGATAGCTCGTCTTTGTCACGGGTTTGTGATGCAGGCAAGATATAAAGGTTGTCGCAGTTTTTATCTTTAATCAATGCTTGGTTAAGCGTGGCTTCACCCTTGATAACATTGACGAAATCGTAAACCACACGGCGCTCGCAACCCATGATTAGATCAAGGTTGCGCAGGCCCACATCAAAATCAATCACGGCCGTTTTGAAGCCGCGCAGAGCAAGGCCAGAGGCAAAGCTGGCGCTAGTGGTGGTTTTGCCAACGCCGCCCTTGCCTGATGTGATAACAATGATTTTTGCCACTATAAATCCCCTGATTTCTTTATATTTAATTAGTTTCGTTTAAGGCTTCGATCACGATCTTTTCTTGATCTAAGTAGATTTGTGCTGGTTTGGTGCGTATCGAATCGGGTAGATCTTCTTGTAAAGAGCGGTATATGCCTGCAATAGACACGAGTTCGGCCTCCATGCAGGTAGTAAAAATTCTGGCCTGATTATCACCCTTTGCACCCGCTAGCGCACGACCACGCAAAGGCGCGTAGACGTGAATGTTGCCATCGGCAATCACTTCAGCGCCTGCAGATACCAGCGCCAACACGATTAAATCGCCGCCTTTGGCATAAACCTGCTGCCCAGTGCGCACTGGCCGCGTAATCACCAGCGCGGGCTGCGGGGGTGCGGCTTTATTGGGGATGGGGGTGGAGAGAGAATCATCTTGCAAAATAACCAAACCTGCTGATGCGGCTGCGAGTTTTTGATCGCTGTTGCCGCCATGTACGGCGATTGGCAAGAGGCAAAATTGTTGTAAAAGTCTAACTAAAGTGCCAACTTCCAGTGCAGACGGCAGTTCGGGTAAGCTACTAAAATCAACAATAAGTTGCTCGCCGGCCAGGAAATGCTCACGCCCACCGAGCTTTTCAAGCAGTGCTGCTTCTAATCGGCTGGGGTCTAGTGTGGCGGGGACAAAAGACAGGAGTTTGATGCTGCTGCTTTTAAACTCAAAAATACTGTCTAAATCAGAGGCCGAATGTGTCATGCGAGTAAGCCGATTAAGTGCGTTGATCGTTGAGGGCTCGAGTTTACCGTGTAGCGCAACGGCAAGGAAGCTGTGTTATGGCGTAAGCACAAATGAATGAATGATCGAGGGGATGTCGCAAGCAAATTTATAAACCTCCCTTGATTGTTTTGCTTCGCTAAAGCAAATCAATACGCTAGCTACATAAACCACGAAATACACAAAAAGAAGCGACAGCATGACTGGTTTGGATATAGGCGATCACTGCCTGCAATAACTAGCCGTCTTGTTGAGATTATCCGTTTCATTTCGTGTTTTTAGTGGATTAACCATTCATATTTTTTAGTAGGTACGGCGTACCAAGCCTGTGCGGTGCATGATGGTGGTGGCCAATTCCTCAATCGACATGCGGGTGGTGTTGAGGTAGGGCACCCCCACATGGCGCATCAGCGCTTCGGCTTCGGCGATTTCAAAGCGGCAATTTTCAATGGATGAGTATTTGCTATCGGGTTTTCTTTCTTCGCGAATTTCTGTTAATCGCTCAGATTCAATCGTTAAACCAAACAATTTATTACGATAGGGGAGGAGTAATTTGGGCATGGTATGGTTGCCAAAGTCTTCTGGGGTCAGCGGATAATTGGCGGCTTTTATTCCAAATTGCAGGGCTAAATAGAGACAGGTAGGTGTTTTTCCTGATCTTGAGACGCCCACTAGGATTAAATCGGCCTCAGAAAGATCGCGCGGCATCACGCCATCATCGTGGTTAAGCGTGAAATTTACCGCATCAATTCGATTTTTATACTCTTCAAAATTCACAATTGCGTGCGATTTACCCACTGTATGCGAAGAGTCTTGGCCAAGCTCGGCTTCAAGTGGCCCAATAAACATCTCAAAGAAATCGATGACTAAAGCTTCAGGTACATGGGTTAGCTTACGTATGACTGGGTCTACTACCGTGCTAAAAACCAGTGGCCTGCATCCGTCGATGACGGAATGCTTACGGATCTCCAAAGCCACTTCGATGGCTTTTTCAGGGGTGTCTACGTATGGAATGGTCACTCGGTGAAATGTGACGTCTTCAAATTGGGTAAGCAGCGAGTGGCCAAGCATTTCGGCAGTAATACCAGTTCTGTCGGAGACAAAGAAAGCCGTGCGACGCATCGTAAATCTCCAAAAATTGTGTGTGTGTGGGCATGCCGTATATTTGCGGCTAGCCAGTCTATGAAAGGGTGTTCTAAGCACAAAAAAGCCAGTTTGAGTTTGGTTTTGCACTTTTTTTCCATCAATAGTAAGCTTTTTACTCGAAAATACAAAAAATCTGTCACTACCTTATTCTGCTCTGTTTTGGCTAGCCCCTGTTCTAGCAAGGGCTGCGCCGCTAGTAATGGATTTTCATGTAATGGATTATCCTGAGTTGTCTCTTAGCGCTCTCAGCCTAAAATGCACTCAGTTTATCGCAACGCAACATTTAAGAGGCCCGCACCATGTCCGAACGCTATGTGATCGATTTCGCCCATCTGCGTATGCACGATGTAGAACAGGTAGGCGGTAAAAACGCCTCGCTCGGTGAGATGATCTCTCAGCTTACAGAAAAAGGTGTGTCTGTTCCCGGTGGTTTCGCAACTACCGCAGCGGCATATCGACAATTTTTAGCCCATCAAGGCTTAGCCGATCGTATCGATGCAGCCATGAGCAGCTTAGATGTGGATGATGTGCGCCAGCTCGCCATCGTGGGTAAGCAAATCCGCACTTGGATTTTAGAAACACCATTCCCAGCGCAGCTGGAAGCAGAGATTAAAGAACATTATAAACTGCTTGGCGACGATGTAACCGTTGCTGTGCGCTCTTCTGCTACAGCCGAAGATTTGCCGGATGCGTCTTTTGCTGGTCAGCAAGAAACATTTCTGAATATTCGTGGCTTTGAAAATGTCTTAGTTGCGATGAAAGAAGTGTTTGCATCGCTTTATAATGACCGCGCTATTTCCTACCGCGTGCATAAAGGTTTTGATCATAAGCTAGTAGCGCTATCAGCGGGTATTCAGCGCATGGTGCGCTCGGATCTTGGCGCGGCAGGGGTGTTGTTTACGATCGACACCGAAACCGGTTTCGATCAAGTGGTGTTTGTAACGGCGTCTTATGGCCTGGGTGAAACCGTGGTGCAAGGCGCGGTAAATCCTGATGAGTTTTATGTGCATAAACCAACGCTGCGTGCAGGCCGCCCAGCGATTGTGCGCCGCCACTTAGGTGGCAAAGCCATCAAGATGGAATTCGATCTGGAAGCGGTAGCAGGTAAATCCGTTAAAACCGTTGATGTTGCGCTAACGGAGCGCAGTAAGTTTTCGATTAGCGATGCCGAAGTAGAAGAGCTAGCACGCTACGCTTTAATTATTGAAGAGCATTATGGCCGCGCGATGGATGTAGAGTGGGGCCGTGATGGGATTGATGGCAAATTGTATATCTTGCAAGCGCGCCCAGAAACGGTGAAATCGCAAGAAAGCAATGCCGAGAAGCTCACCAAATTCCGCATGTTAGAAACCGGTAAGGTGCTGGCTGAAGGCCGCTCTGTTGGGCAAAAAATTGGCCAAGGCCGTGTGCGCGTGATTCGTGATGTATCCGAAATGGATAAAGTTGAAGCTGGCGATGTGCTGGTGTCTGATATGACCGATCCAGATTGGGAGCCGGTAATGAAGCGCGCTTCTGCTATCGTGACCAACCGTGGCGGCCGTACTTGTCACGCAGCGATTATCGCGCGTGAATTAGGTATTCCTGCGGTAGTGGGGTGCGGCGATGCAACACGCGTCTTAAAAGACGGTGACTTGGTCACGGTATCTTGCGCTGAAGGTGATACGGGTAATGTTTACGAAGGTATTTTAAAGTTTGAGCGCATGGATACCTCGCTCGGGCATATGCCTGAATCGCCAGTTAAAATAATGATGAACGTGGGCAATCCAGAGTTGGCATTTGAATTTTGCCAATTGCCAAATGAAGGCGTAGGTTTGGCCCGCTTAGAATTCATTATTAACCGCATGATTGGTGTGCATCCCAAAGCCCTGTTGGCCTACCCACATTTGCAGCCTGAGCTAAAAGCGCAGGTTGAAGAACGTATTGCTGGCTACCGCAGTGCGGTTGATTTTTATGTGGATAAAATCGCCGAAGGGATTTCAACGCTGGCCGCAGCTTACTGGCCGAAAAAAGTGATTGTGCGTTTGTCTGACTTTAAGTCAAATGAATACGCAAACTTGATTGGTGGCAGCGAGTATGAGCCGCACGAAGAAAACCCAATGATCGGTTTTCGTGGTGCAGCGCGTTATGTGGATAAAAGCTTCCGTGATTGCTTTGAGCTTGAATGCCGTGCGGTTAAGAAAGTACGCGATGTAATGGGCCTGACCAATGTAGAAGTCATGATTCCCTTTGTGCGCACCTTAAAAGAAGCAGAGTGCGTGATCGATTTGCTCGAGCGCAATGGCCTGAAGCGCGGTGTTAATGATTTGCGCGTGATTATGATGTGTGAAATTCCTGCCAATGCCGTGTTGGCTGATCGATTCTTACAGTTCTTTGATGGGTTCTCGATTGGCTCAAACGATATGACGCAGCTGACGCTTGGGATTGACCGTGATTCTGGCGGGCCTGTTTCTGTATCGTTTGATGAGCGTGATGATGCCGTGAAAGCGATGTTGTCAATGGCGATTAAAGCCTGCCGCAAAGCCAACAAGTACGTGGGTATTTGTGGCCAAGGCCCTCAGATCATCCAGATTTTGCGCAGTGGTTGGTAGAAGAGGGCATTGAAACTATTTCGCTGAATCCTGATACCGTGATTGAAACTTGGCTTTATTTGGCAGGTGCAAAGGCTAAATAGTCGTATTGAAATACTTTGTGCTGATTTAATGCCGTATTTGCGGCATTAATCTTGAACAAAACAGAAGCGGCGGGTTACGATTGTAGCTCGCCGCTTTTTATTTAAAAAAAGGAATTCTTGTATGTCCCATACCCGTGCTGATTTTGACCAATATATGGTCCCTAATTATGCCCCAGCCGCCTTTGTACCTGTGCGCGGAGCAGGGAGCCGAGTTTGGGATCAAGATGGCCGAGAATATGTGGATTTAACCGGCGGGATTGCCGTTAATGCACTAGGCCATTGCCATCCCGCGCTGGTATTTGCCTTAAATGAGCAGGGTAGCAAGCTGTGGCATTTATCAAATGCGTTTACTAATGAGCCCGCGCTCGATTTAGCGCAAAAATTGGTGGATGCTACTTTTGCAGAGCGGGTGTTCTTTTGTAACTCTGGCGCAGAAGCCAATGAAGCAGCACTAAAATTAGCCCGCCGCGCTGCTATTGAGCGCTTTGGGGATAAAAAACATAAAGTACTTTCCGCGTTAAATTCATTCCATGGACGCACTTTTTTTACGGTATGCGTGGGTGGACAACCGAAGTATTCCGATGGCTTTGGCCCAAAACCAGCGGGTATTGAATACTTTGAATACAATAATTTAGCTGCGTTAGAAGCCCTGATCGATGATGATACAGCCTGTGTGATTATCGAGCCAATTCAAGGTGAAGGCGGTGTTGTGCCCGCCACGGCGGCGTTTATCGCTGGCGTGCGTGCCTTGTGTGATAGGCACCATGCATTTCTGATTTTTGATGAAGTACAAAGTGGCGCAGGCCGTACCGGTAGCCTATACGCCTATCAAGAGTTCGGCGTGACACCCGATATCCTTACCAGCGCTAAAGGCATTGGTGGGGGCTTCCCCCTAGGCTGCATGCTCACTACTCACGACATTGCCAAACATTTGGCGGTAGGCACGCACGGCACCACTTACGGTGGCAATCCTTTGGCTTGCGCAGTGGGCAATGCCCTGCTGGATGTGGTGAATACGCCTGTGGTATTGGCTGGGGTAAAAGCTAAACGTGCATTGTTTGTGGCGGCTTTGAATCAGATTAATGAAAAATATGCGGTATTCGCGGATGTTCGCGGTATGGGTTTATTGATAGGTGCAGAGCTTAGCCCTGCATTTGCTGGTCGTGCGAAAGATCTGCTTAATTTAGCGGTAAAAGAAAGTCTGATGATTTTAATGGCTGGCCCAAATGTGATTCGGTTTGCGCCCTCTTTAGTGATTACTGATGGGGATATTCAAGAGGCGATGCAAAGATTCGAGCGTGCCGTAGTGGCATTTACTGTATAAGCTTTTTCATCGCGGCAGGATTGCGGTGGATTAAACAAACGACTCTTAGAGTCGTTTGTTTTCACATCAATCCGCCCAACACTGCTTACAGTGGCATAAGGCGACTAAAAGCCAAGCACTATTAATGCTCGTTTCAAAGGAATGTCTTGATGTTCCTAGCTTCTTGGTTATCTTCAAGTAGGCTTCAGCCTGAAGAAGGGGCTTTGGAGTTGCGATAGCAGCTAGGTTTATGATTTGCGGATATGTCATTGAAAGTTTAACTTGTGCCGTATTTAAGCGTTAATGATATAAAAACTAATTTAAAGAATATTCCAATGAAACAATGGGCTATGCATGCTCAGAGCACTTTATATTGTTGCAAAGTGCGGTTTTTAGAGCGGGTTGTAAGTTCAATAGGCTACAAGTAGATGAGTCAAAAAATTATTTCACAATGGATTGTGTACGGATGCTTGCAATTGGCTATAGCGCTGCCTGCGCTTGCAGAAGAGCCCGTGCTGTCGTGGAGTGGTTTTGCAACGCTGGGTGGCGTGTATAACAGTAGCGATCAAGGCGATTTTTTACGTGATTTGTCTCAACGCAAAGGGGCGGGCTACACCCAGCGTTTCGATCTTGGCGTGGATTCAAGGCTAGGCCTTCAATTTGATCTTAAAGTAAATGAAACACTTTCAGCGACTGCACAAGTGATCAGTTTGCGCCGTTATAACAATACATTTACCCCTGATATTAATTGGGCTTTTGTTAAATACTCGCCGAATGAGTCGGTGCAAGCTCGAGTTGGGCGGCTTGGTTTTGATGTGTATATGCAGGCCGATTCACAGCATGTGGGCTATTCCTATTTGCCTGTTCGTCCACCCGTTGATTATTACAGTGGGTTGACCATTAGTTTTATTGATGGTGCAGATTTAGTCATTCGGCACCCCTTGGGAGAAGGCATTGCCACCGCAAAAGTATTTATTGGGGAGGCAAAAGAAAAACTTCCCATTGCTGGCATTGACGATAATCTTAATTTGGCAGGCTCATTAGTATGGGGTGCCTATTTAGATTACCAATGGCAAAATTGGCAATTTAGGAGTGGTTATGCTCAAGTTACTTTAGAAAATGAGTTGCCGGGTTTTGATACGCCAGTGGCTGTTTTACGCTCACCTCGAATTAATGCCATTAATCCTAGTTTGGCGGCCTTTGCCGATGCGGCGGTGGTAAAAGGAAAGCAGGTTGAATTTTTATCTGCAGGCCTTGCCTATGACAATGGGCCATTACAAATTCAGCTGATGTTTCGCAGTTTATTAAATAATATGATTACTTATCCGGATAATGATGCAGGTTATATTATTTTTGGCTATCGCATAGGGAAATTTACTCCTTTTATGGCTTATTCTGAAATTGTCACCTCAGGAATGAATAAAAATGCAGGCCTGCCTGATGCACCGATTTTTTCAGTATTGAATACATTTATTAAAAATGTACAGAGTATTTCTTTGGATGGCCAGCGCACTTATTCGATGGGTGTTCGCTATGACGTTATGCGTAATATGGATTTAAAATTTCAAATTGATAATGTGCGCAGCAGAAATTCATTTCTGTGGGCAAATAAACAGCCTGGTTGGGATGGGAATGGCACAATTTATAGCTTAACGTTAGATTGTATCTTTTAAGGCAATGTAATGCGAATCTATGCCTTTTTCTTTTATTTTCTATTAAGTCACGCTGTTTTTGCTGCGGACTGGGTGGTGATTGTCCACCCCAATAGCGGTGTAGAAAAGCTGAGTAAAAATGAAGTGGTTAATATTTTTATGGGGCGCTATCGTAAGTTTCCTTCTGGGCAAAATGCGGTGCCACTTGATATTATTTCCCCTCCGACTGACCGTGAGCAGTTTTATAAATTTCTGCTAAATAAAGAATTAGCCGATGTGGATGCTTACTGGGCAAGGTTGAAATTTTCAGGGCAAGTTGCGCCGCCTACCCCCGTGGATGATACGGATATTGTTTTAAATATGGTTGCTAATCATGTTGGCTATATTGCCTATTGCGATAAAAAGAAAATTAACTCTAAAGTTAAAGTGGTTTTGGATTTAAGTCTTTGATGCAATTTTTATTGTTTATTGTTTATTTTTGCGCAAAAAAAGCCATATGCTGCTTGATGCACCTCTATCCCTTAATGTCGATTTTTTCAGATACACGACAAAAAATGAACAAGTGGCATAATCAGGTTATTCTGTCTAAATGAGACGCTGGTGTGTATTGATTTTACAATGTGATAGTGATGCTTAAACTTTTAAATACTAGTCTAGTTTTTCGCAGTGCCACGCTGGTACTCTGCATTGCTTTGCTTACAGGCGCAATTTTTTCTGGGATAACTTATTTTGTATTGGTAGAAAAAGAGCGAACAGAACATCGTCTTCACACTAATGAATTACTGAGCACGGTTGAAGATACCGTGAAAATTGCTTGTTTTTTAAATGATAAAAATTTGGCTGCTGAAGTTGTTCGTGGCTTGCTTAAAAGTCATTTTATTAATCGCGTTATTATTAAAAACGAACACGCTATTCTTGCCCAAGCTGGCGGCGAAAAAATTGGGATCGATGAGTTGGTGCAAGGTAGTATTGTTCGCCAAATTAGTTCGCCTTTTAATTCCCAAGAAATTGTCTGCCAAATAGCCTTAGATTTAGATCCGCAAGTGATTCAGAGTAACGCTGCTGAGCGTTCTAAATTTATTGTTTATATACTGCTTATGCAAGCCATGCTGGTGGCCTTAGCTGTAGTATTGATTGTGTTGCACCTGATTACGCGGCCTATTAAAGACATTTCTGATCACTTACATCATCTTTCAGCAGAGCTCGGCGCTAAGCTGCAATTGCCAAGCGGGCATGGCAGTGATGAAATTGGCCGATTGGTTGACGACGTTAATGCATTGTTAAATCGCTTGGTGTTGATTTTAGATAATGAGCGAAATTTACGTATTCAACGTGAAATAGATGAAAAAAAATATAGAGCCATCTTTGAAAATGCGGAAACGGGCATTTTTGTAGTAGATAAATTTGGCCGTTTACATTCCTATAATTTATCCTTTATGCGTTTATTGGGGGTAGAGCCTTTAACTCCTTATCGAGTGGAAATGCTGCAGTATTATTTAGGTGGAGCGGCATCACGCTGCTGCGAGCTGATTGATTTATCACTAAAAGAAAATAGAGGGGTAAATGAAGATTTGTTTGTTTCATTCTTGGATGAAAAAGATAGCAAGTGGCTAAGCTTGGTACTTAACCCGATTGATGAAGTCATGCTGCAGGGCTTGCTGGGTGATGTTTCTGATCGTAAAAGAAGCGAGGAGTCGGCAAAAAAAATAGCCTTATCATTACAAAATGCCAAAATAGCTGCCGATCGTGCCAATCAAACAAAAAGTGATTTTTTGGCCAATATGAGTCATGAAATTAGAACGCCATTGAATGCGATTTTAGGGTTCTCTGCTCTGTTGCGGGACACTACGCTTGATGCACAGCAAAAAGACTTTGTAGCGGCTATTAATACCGGTGGTGATGCTTTGCTTTCGCAGATTAATGATCTGCTTGATTTTTCTAAAATTGAAGCCGGTAAATTAGAACTTGAATTGCTTGATTTTGATTTACGCAGAACAATTGAAGAATCATTAGATTTAGTGATGAGCAAGGCGGTAGAGAAAAAGCTAGAAATGGTTTTGTTAATTGATCCAAATGTGCCGTGGCGCATGAATGGAGACTCTAGTCGCTTAAGGCAAATTCTATTAAATTTGCTGAATAATGCAATTAAGTTTAGCAGTAAAGGCCCTATTTTAATTCGGGTCAACACGATGCTGATTAGTAGCAATCAGTATCGTTTGCATATTGATGTCGTGGATAAGGGTATTGGAATTTCGCCCGCAGTTCAAGCTCAGTTGTTTAAGCCTTTTGCGCAAGCAGATGCTTCAACCACTCGCCGTTTTGGTGGCACGGGGTTGGGGCTGTCGATTTGTCGGCGCTTGGCTGAGGCGATGGGCGGGCAGATTGATGTGAGTAGTAAGGAGGGCGAGGGCTCTATTTTTTGGTTTGAAATTATTTTGAGTAAAGCAAATCAAATCCACCCCCCTTTTGTGCTGCCTGCCGAGTTAATAGGGCAATCGGTCTTGCTGCTTGCCGAGTTGCCCGAAAATTGCGAGCTATTATCGGTGCAATTGCAAGCCTTGGGTTTTGTTGTTAAGGCATTCACCAGTGGCGATGCGTTTTTGCAAGTACTGCAACAGCGGCAAGATATTTGTTTAGTATTTTTAGATGCTCAATTGGTTGAACAAGACGATTTTCAATTACTGACTGTCGTACGTTCAACTCCTCTGTATGCCGAGTTGCCCTTGATCTTGCTCAGTGGTGGTATAGGTTTGCTTGGGCGGGCAGAGCAGGCGCGTGATAGGGGGTTTAATGCGCTGCTGAATAAGCCTATTCGTACTGCGCAATTATTTGAATGTTTGCAAGTGGCTTTTTCTTTGCAGGTCAAAAAAGAGGAAATACCATCACTGCCGGCTATTGGTATGCAGTATTTTGTTGAAAAGCCTTATGTTTTATTGGCGGAAGATAATTTATTAAATCAGAAAATTGCCTTGTTGATGTTAGAAAGAATTGGTTGCCGTGTTGATGTGGTGGACGACGGTAAAGCAGCAGTACAAGCGGTTGAGAAAAATACATATGATTTGGTACTGATGGATTGCCAAATGCCTAATATGGATGGCTTTGATGCCACTCGCACAATTAGAGCCCTTAGTAGTGATAAATGTAATGTGATTATTTTAGCGCTCACAGCAAATGCATTTAAAGAAGATATACAGCGCTGCCTTGATTCGGGTATGAATGATTTTTTATCCAAACCAATTAGTATTGAAGTCTTGCAGGCAGAGTTATTAAAGTGGATCTCAACTACGCGTTAAATGATTCAACCCTCTGTTTAGATACTTGGTAGGCCCCAGTCATCCCTCCACAAAACCAACTCATTCTAAGTGGAATTTTCTCGCAGTCTTTGATTGGTAAGCAAACTGATTGTATTTAAATGTTGTTTGCATGTTGGCCTTTGGTTGAGTTGTGGGGGCTTACCTATTGCTAGCAGGTTAGAGCAGGCTTAAATATTACCAGTTAGTCCAATTTTGAAAAAAAGCGCTACTGCATTTTATTGCAGTAGCGCTGATTGTTTATTACTTAATCATCTTTGCAATTTTTGCTTCAAATTCATCAAAGCGTTGTTTAAGCGCCTGCATTTCAGATTTTTTTTCTGCCTGGCCTAAAAATGAATAGCGGATGCTATTCATGGCCGTATTTTTTAGCTCGTCGTAAGATGGTTTGTAGCGGCTGGCGTAGAGCAGGTATTCGCCGCTGAGATTATTGCGCGATACGCCAGGATCATCACTAGAGATGACAAATGGTACACCGTGGCGGCGGTAAACTTGAATGGGGTGCGCTTCGTTTTTTACGCCAAGAATAAACTCATTACTTGTTAGGTTAACTTCTACCGCAATGTCTTTTTCTTTTAGTTTCTTTAAAAGTAGATCAGCATTTTTTTCGTGGGTAATGTCAATGCCGTGGCCAATACGATTTGCGCCAGCGATCTGTACTGCGTCATTAATATGATTTTTTAATCCTTCTGGTGGTACCATGCCAAGCGCTAATTCACCCGCGTGCAGGGCTAGCTTACTATCTGGATAGCGTTTTTTAAAGAATTTAAACATTTGCATATGCAAATCATAATCACGCATCGCAACGTGTTCATTTTCTGGCCCTACAATATTCACTGCCACAATGAGATCACTGGCTTTATCTGCGGCAAAAGCGGAATACATTTGGCTAAAGACCAATGATGGCGATAGATTGCGCAATACATAGGCTTGTACGCGTAATTTAAAATCGCTGCTATCAATGCCTTTGGCGGCGTCTTCCATGATCTTTATATAGGCGCTAATTTGTTGCTGGCTGGTGGTGTCTTGCGCCATAAAATCGGCGTAGCGGGTGAAAATAGCTTCAGCATTTTTTGAGTTTTGCACTAGCTGATTTATTTCTTGGTCTAATTCTTTATTGCTGATGCTTGGGGCTAAATCGACCATCGTTTCTAAGTATTGTACGTTTTCTGCCTGTGCACGCTCTTTTAAAGATTGAAAACCTTCATGCATGGCATAGCTAGCAACCGGCATAAAATAGAAAAAGGTATTAAAGAAGTTTTGATCGGGGGCGGGTTGTTCATGGCTATGATTGCTGAAATCTTTATCAGACCATTTTTGTAGTAGCTCGCGATAAAAAGCATTGTTTTGGCGAGTGGCATCGGCGCTTAAACAAATTTTGCTACTTGCATCACTAGGGCTGGTGTTGATATGAAATTTTTGAGCGTTGAGTGCGGCATTGTCTTCGCTATAAATGCAAAATTTTTGTCTGCCTACCCATTCCAGATAGGTCTCGGCATAAATGGCACCAGAATAATGGTGATGTAAATCAGCGCCTTTAGGCAGCATATTCATCAAAAGCCCCAGCTCTGCTGTATTGGGTGTGGGGGCGCTGATTAATTGCGAATAGTATTGCTTGGTTTGCGTGTAGTTATTATTGATATCTTTTGCGTGTGCAGCCCCGATAGCAAGCAGACAGAGTACAAGTAGTTTAGTTTTCATCTTAATCCTTTTTTATTGATGGAATGGTAGATTATAGTCCGCAATAAAATATTAAATGAATAAGGTGTTAGAGCGCTTGCATTTTTTTAAATTGCGGAGTTGATTATTGCTTATGCGCAAATTGCATATAATTGATTGATATAAAAGGGAAAAAAGTCGGCCTATAAGGAATGTTTTTTTTTGGTCAAATATTATACGCCCAACTGTTGTGCAAATGAATTACAAAATAATCAATTGTTGATTGTAAGCGAAATATGCTCAAATTAAATGTAATAGATATTTTACAACATCATAAAGCCTACGTTCGTTTTGCTTGATTGGCGGGCTGATTCAAGCTGCTTTTAAGTAGTGACTAAGTCCGACAGGCTGCTAGATGCGCCGATATAGTCGTAAACATTAAGCGGGCTGTGCTCAATTTTTATACTTTCTTTATACCCATCCGCTCGTTTTTACCAAAGTCTTTACGCCGCTTTCCATACAGTGCATGGGTCAACTTCTTTTATGGCTACCCAATGGATCTGATCTATTTTGGCGCTTTATGTGTATTTGCAGCGTGCCCTGCCTTGCTGGCGGTGGTATGTAGCCGCTTAGGTGGTGAAGCATGATGCTGCTTATCTTGGGCGTTGCTGCGGCACTGCTTGTTTACCTTTTTTATGCCTTGTTTAAGCCGGAGCGTTTTTAAATGACTAGCGATGCAATGTTCCAGTTGGGGCTGTTTTTACTTGTTTTGTTGCTGCTCTCTTGGCCACTTGCGGCTGTGATTACCAAAGTAATGTGTGGGGAAATCAATGGCCCTTTGCGTATTTTAAAGCCGATTGAACACGGTATTTATCGCTTGGCTGGGATTCAGCCCAGCCAAGAAACAACTTGGAAGTCCTACGCTTTTAGCCTGCTGCTGTTTAATTTTGTTGGCGGTGCGGCCTTGTATACGCTGCAACGCGTGCAAGGTGGTTTGCCATTTAACCCACAGGCTTTGGGGCCGATTAGTCCAGATTCAGCCTTAAATACAGCAATTTCCTTTGTTACAAACACGAACTGGCAAGGTTACGGTGGTGAGACCACCATGTCTTACCTGACACAAATGCTGGGTTTGACGGTACAGAACTTCTTATCTGCTGCAACTGGTATTGCGGTGGTCATTGCGCTAATTCGTGGTTTTGCACGGCATAGCGCCAGTACGGTGGGTCATTTCTGGGTGGATATGACCCGCGCCACTTTATATATTTTGTTGCCGCTTTCTTTGGTGCTGTCACTGGTGTTTGTGGGGCAGGGCATGATTCAGAATTTATCTGCATATAAAGAAGTGCAAACCTTACAGGCCAGCATTTTCCAGCAGCCTAAGCACGACGCTCAAGGTGAAATCATTAAAGACGTTAAGGGCGCACCAGTTTTAGAAGACGTGGTAAGCCATACCCAGACCTTGGCGATGGGCCCCGTAGCATCGCAAGAAGCGATTAAATTACTCGGCACCAACGGGGGTGGTTTCTTTAATGCGAACTCGGCGCATCCTTTTGAGAACCCAACGCCGTTTACTAATTTCTTACAAATGTTGGCCATTTTCATTATCCCTGCGGCGCTGTGTTTTGTGTTTGGACGCATGGTGGGGGATCGTCGCCAAGGCTGGGCCATTATCGCTTCGATGGCGCTGATTTTTGTCGCCATGTACGCCGTGTTGGTGTATGCCGAGCAAAAAGGCACGACCGGTTTGGCTGATCTAGGTGTTGATCAGATGGCCAGTCTGACGCAAGCCGGCGGCAATATGGAAGGCAAAGAAGCTCGTTTTGGAATTACGGCAACGTCGCTCTTTATTGCTGTGACCACCTCGGCTTCTTGCGGGGCGGTCAATGCCATGCATGATTCACTGACTCCTCTGGGTGGAATGGTGCCCACGGCATTGATGCAGCTGGGAGAAGTGGTGTTTGGTGGCGTGGGCTCGGGCCTGTATGGCATGTTGGTATTCGCCATCTTAGCGGTGTTTATTGCCGGCTTGATGGTGGGCCGCACGCCTGAATACTTAGGCAAAAAAATTGAAATCTTTGAGATGAAGATGAGCGCGCTGACGATTCTAGTTACGCCAATTTTGGTGCTAACGGGTACAGCGATTGCGCTGATGGTGACAGATGGCAGGGCGGGGATTTTAAACCCAGGCGCGCATGGTTTAAGTGAAGTGCTGTACGCATTTACTTCGGCCGCCAATAACAACGGCAGTGCGTTTGCTGGCTTGTCGGCGAATACCCCGTTTTATAACGTGATGTTGGGTGTTGCGATGTGGTTTGGTCGCTTCTTGATTATTGTGCCAGTGCTGGCGATAGCTGGCTCCTTAGCCGCTAAAAAACGCCTTGCTGTTACAGGCGGTACCCTGCCAACGCACGGGCCCTTATTTGTGGTGCTGTTGGTGGGTACGGTCTTGCTGGTAGGGGCACTTAACTATGTGCCCGCCTTGGCACTGGGCCCTGTGGCTGAACATCTACAAATGATTGCACCTGCTAAGTAGCCGTTCAGAGCGGGCTAATCTGCAAATTTGTATTCAAACCATTGCAACTCTTTTTGGTAAAAAGCGATGAATACTCAAGAAGTAAATCGTACTAAGCCCGCCGCAGCGTTTGTGCCTGTAGCGGTGGCCGCTTCGCAGCAAATGCCTGTCGCTAATAAAAAACTTTCTTTACTCGACCCACAGTTGATTCAGCCGGCGATTGTTGATTCGTTCAAAAAACTAGCGCCTAGAACGCAGCTAAAAAACCCCGTGATGTTTGTGGTTTATGTAGGCAGTATTTTAAGCACGCTGCTGCTGATTCAGGCGCTGGCTGGCCAAGGTGAAGCGGCTACAGGCTTTATTGCTGGGGTGTCGGCCTGGCTGTGGTTTACCGTGTTGTTTGCAAACTTTGCTGAAAGCTTGGCAGAGGGGCGTAGCAAGGCACAGGCCGCTTCTTTAAGAAACACCAAGAAAAATGTCATTGCTAAGAAACTGTCCGGCCCTGGTCGTAAATATGGCAAATCGATAGCCGATAGTGCCAGCCTGCGTAAAGGGGATTACATCTTGGTTGAAGCCGGTGATGTGGTGCCTGCAGACGGTGAAGTGATTGAAGGCGTGGCATCGGTGGATGAGTCAGCCATTACGGGTGAATCTGCGCCGGTGATTCGCGAATCGGGCGGTGACTTTACTGCGGTAACTGGTGGCACACGCGTGCTTTCTGATTGGGTGGTGGTGCGGGTTAGCGTGAATCCAGGTGAGGCTTTTCTGGACCGCATGATTGCCATGGTAGAGGGCGCTAAGCGTCAGAAAACACCCAATGAAATTGCGCTAACGATTTTATTGGTGGCGCTGACCATTGTGTTTATGGTGGTGACCATCACGCTGCTGCCATTCTCGTTATTTAGCGTAGCGGCGGGGCATAGCGGCTCACCAATTACGATTACGGCGCTGATTGCATTGTTGGTGTGTTTGATTCCAACCACGATTGGTGCTTTGTTGTCGGCCATTGGTGTGGCAGGGATGAGCCGCATGATGCAGGCCAATGTGATCGCTACATCGGGCCGTGCAGTAGAAGCGGCAGGGGATGTGGATGTACTGATGCTGGATAAAACCGGCACGATCACACTGGGTAATCGTCAAGCCTCCGCTTTTGTGCCCGCCCCAGGCGTGACAATGGAAGAGCTAGCCGATGCCGCGCAATTAGCTTCGCTGGCTGATGAAACCCCAGAAGGGCGCAGTATTGTGGTGCTGGCTAAGCAGAAATTTAACCTGCGTGAGCGTCAACTATTAAGCCACGCTGTAGAATTTGTGCCCTTCACCGCGCAAACCCGTATGAGTGGCGTGAATTACGATGAACGTTTAATCCGCAAGGGTGCGATCGACGCCATTAAAAAACACGTTGCCACCATGGGCGGTGCATTCCCAGAAGCGGTTGGCAAGATCGCAGATGAAATTGCTCGCCGTGGATCAACGCCTTTACTCGTGAGCGATGGCGCTAAGGTGATGGGCGTGATCGAGCTAAAAGACATCGTAAAAGGTGGCATTAAAGAGCGCTTTGCCGAGCTGCGGCAGATGGGCATTAAAACCATCATGATCACGGGTGATAACCCGCTGACCGCTGCGGCGATAGCCGCCGAAGCGGGTGTGGATGACTTTTTGGCAGAAGCCACGCCAGAAGCGAAACTTGCCATGATTCGCCAATATCAAGCCGAAGGTAAATTGGTGGCGATGACGGGTGATGGTACCAATGATGCGCCTGCACTGGCGCAAGCCGATGTGGCGGTGGCCATGAATACCGGTACGCAAGCGGCTAAAGAAGCCGGCAATATGGTGGATTTGGATTCTAATCCAACTAAATTGATTGAGATTGTAGAAATCGGCAAGCAAATGCTGATGACACGCGGCTCATTAACCACCTTTAGTATTGCTAACGATGTGGCCAAATACTTTGCCATTATCCCCGCGGCGTTTGTATCGACTTATCCGCAATTGGGCGCTTTAAATGTAATGGGATTAAATAGCCCTCATTCAGCCGTGATGTCGGCGGTGATTTTTAATGCGCTTATTATTATGTTTTTGATTCCTTTAGCATTAAAGGGCGTGAAATATCGTGCTCAGGCTGCCGCGCAATTACTACGCAATAATTTATTGATTTACGGATTGGGTGGTTTATTAGTGCCTTTTGCCGGAATTAAACTCATTGATATGGCATTAGGTGCAATGGGCCTAGTTTAAAAAAACGGCATTTAAAGCGATAGGACTGGCGTATGGACATGATTGGGAATGCACTACTCATTGTTGTCATGCTGCTCTTGCCCTACGGGGTGTGGCGTTGCGCCCGCTGCTGCTGGCGGCGCTCTCCCACCCTCCGTGAATATTTAGCCAAACATGCTGCATGCAAGGGGGAGGGAGAGGTGGGATGTTACCGCTGTGGTGCTTTCCATCCTATAGCGGCTGAAGATTTGTCTGCTGTGCGTTGTAAAACGCTGTGCCGCTGTTGCAAAACAGTGCTGTGGCGTAGTGATTTCTGAAGTGGTGAGCCATGGCCGCTACGTAATTTAATTTTGAATTGATCAGTAAGATGATCATAAGGAATAATAATGAATGCCCAATTAAGACCCGCTCTTGTCATTTTTGCTCTACTTTCTGCTATAACCGGCTTGGCTTACCCACTTATGGTGACCGGTATTGCCCAAACCATCATGCCCGATCAGGCCAATGGCAGTTTGATTACAGATCAAGGTAAGACGGTTGGCTCTAGCTTGATTGGCCAGAATTTTAGTGAGCCGCAGTACTTCTGGGGCCGCCCATCTGCAACCAGCCCGATGGCTTATAACGGCAATGGCTCTGGTGGCGCTAATTTAGGCCCGACCAACCCAGCACTGCTGGGTACTGTAAAAGCACGTGCTGAAGGGCTTAAAAAAGCCCATCCTGATCAGGCGGGTAGTATCCCCGTTG
This sequence comes from Iodobacter fluviatilis, assembly GCF_004194535.1. Classification (NCBI taxonomy): domain Bacteria; kingdom Pseudomonadati; phylum Pseudomonadota; class Betaproteobacteria; order Neisseriales; family Chitinibacteraceae; genus Iodobacter; species Iodobacter fluviatilis. The sequence continues at coordinate 3,779,465 of NZ_CP025781.1, forward strand.
ATCTGGTAACGGCATCGGGAAGTGGTCTTGATCCACATATCAGCATCGCAGCAGCTAGCTATCAGTTGGAGCGCGTGTCGGTTGCGCGTAAGCTATCAGCAGAGAAAGTAGGTAAACTGCTGGAAGAAAGCACCGAAGGCCGTCAGTTTGCGGTGTTTGGTGAGCCAAGAGTGAATGTGTTGAAACTAAATTTAGCGCTGGATCAACAATATCCACTGGCTAAGTAAGCACTCAGAAAAACACATACATAGATATAACCCCCTTAGCGAACTTTGATGGATCGCCCGTGTGGGCAAGGCTCGCCCACCTTACATATTTACCTTTATTGAAGCCATGACCGATACCCGCCCCGATCCCGATTCCCTGCTCGATAAAATTAAACGTGAAGACCAGCAGGCGGTACGCGGGCGTTTGAAGATTTTCTTTGGCGCTTGCGCCGGTGTGGGTAAAACTTTTTCCATGTTGGCGGCAGGCCATATGCAGCAGCGCCTTGGCGTAAATGTATTGGTGGGGGTGGTTGAAACGCATGGCCGCAGCGAAACCGCCGCCCAGCTACAGGGGCTGAAAGTATTGTCTGCTGCAAAAATTGAATATCGTAGCCAATGGCTATCTGAGTTTGATTTAGACTCTGCGCTAGCCTTAAAACCTAAGCTGATTTTGATTGATGAGCTGGCGCACTCTAATGTGGCGGGCTCTCGTCACCCCAAGCGTTGGCAAGATGTAGAAGAGCTATTGGCGGCGGGGATTGATGTTTACACCTCGCTGAATGTGCAACATCTGGAGCGCTTAAACGATGTAGTTGGGCAGATTACGGGCATTGTGGTGCGCGAAACGCTGCCAGACCATGTGTTTGACGCGGCCAATGAAGTCACGCTGGTTGATTTGCCGCCAGACGAGCTGTTGCAGCGCTTGGCGGAAGGCAAGGTTTATCGCCCCGAGCAAGCTACCCGTGCCAGCCAAAATTTCTTCCGCAAAGGTAATTTACTGGCGCTGCGCGAGCTTGCTTTGCGCCGTACGGCCGATCGGGTGGATGCCCAGATGCGTGCGTATCGAGCCGATCAATCTATTCAGCCGGTTTGGCAGGCGCATGAACGTTTACTCATTAGCATAGGGCCTTACTCAGGGGGTGAGAAGCTGATCCGTAATGCCTGCCGCCTTGCTGCTAGCTTGCACGCTGATTGCTTGGTGGTGTATGTAGAAACGCCAGAGCTGCAGCGCCAAGGCGAGGCTGCGCGTACGCAGGTGCTAAAAGCCCTCAAGCTGGCCCAGGAATTAGGCGCAGAAACCAGCGTGCTGGCAGGAGTAGATCTGGTGGATACCCTGCTGGCCTTTGCCCACAGCCGCAATGTGTCCAAAATTGTGGTGGGTAAATCGCAGCGCAAAAATCTATCGCGTTTATTACGTCGCCCCTTATTTGAGCGGCTGGTGGAAAAAGCCAGTGATGTGGATGTCTATGTGGTGGCTCACGATATCAGCGAGCCAGCTACGGCAGATTCATCCCCCAATAGCCTGTTGTTTGATGAAGTGACACCTAAGCTACAGCGCCATGGTTATTTTGCCGCGTTGGGCGCATCGGCGATCACTACGCTGCTAGCGGCGGGCCTGCTGCAGTTTTTTGATCTGGCTAATGTGGTGATGCTGTATTTGCTGGCCGTGGTGCTGGTCTCGGTGCGTTATGGACGAGGAGCGGGGGTAATGGCTTCGCTATTGTCGGTGGCTTCGTTTGATTTCTTTTTTGTTGCACCCCGCATGTCGTTTACCGTGTCAGACACCCAGTATCTACTGACATTTGCCGTGATGCTGGCCGTGGCATTAATCATTAGCCACCTGACATCCCGCTTGCGTTTTGAAGCGACAGTGGCCACTTATCGCGAGCGGCGTACCCGGGCTTTATACGAGTTGGGTAGAGAGCTATCTGGCGCACTGACCGCTACGCAAATTGTAGAAACCAGCGTGCGTCATCTTGATGGCTTATTTCAATCGAAAACGCTGCTGTTTATTCCTGATAGTGAAGAAAAAGTACGCGTGTCGCACGAGCATGCCAATGCCGATTTGGGCATCGCCCAGTGGGTATACGACTATCAACAGCCAGCAGGGCTGGGAACCCACACCCTGCCTGCTGCGCCATTACTTTATATTCCGCTGAAAGCGCCAATGCGCACCCGTGGCGTACTGGCGCTTTTGCCTGGGGATAGCAAACATGTGTTTTTACCCGAGCAGCAAAGACTACTAGAAACCGCCGCCAGCCAAATTGCGCTAGCGCTGGAGCGGGTGCATTACGTTGAAGTGGCGCAGGACGCTATTGTGGTGATGGAATCAGAGCGCTTGCGTAACGGTGTGTTGTCGGCCGTCTCACACGATTTACGCACCCCGCTGACCACGTTAGTTGGCCTTGCTAGCCTCTTAGATAAAGACGAATTACCACTGCAATGGCGGCAGATTTCGCAAAGTTTGCAAAAAGAAGCGATGCGGATGAATCATATGGTCAGCAATCTCTTGGATATGGCTAAGCTGCAGTCCGGTGTAAAGCCAAATAAAGAATGGCAGCTGCTCGAAGAATCCGTTGGCGGGGCGGTGAGAGTGGCTGGGGCTAGCCTTGCAGCGCATCAGGTTAAAGTAGAATTGCCACGCAATTTACCCATGCTGGAATACGATGCTGTGCTGATGGAGCGTGTGTTGGTCAATTTACTGGAAAACGCAGCCAAATATACGCCCGCTGGCAGTATCATGACGATCTCTGTAAAAAAAGACGGCACGATGCTGCGGATTTGCGTCAGTGATAATGGCCCAGGCTTACCGGAAGGCGCAGCCGAACGTTTGTTTGATAAATTTACCCGTGGCACTGTGGAGTCCGGCGCGCCTGGGGTGGGCCTTGGCCTCGCTATTTGCCGCAGCATTGTGTTGGCGCATGGTGGCCAGATTAGCGCTAGAAATCTAGACCCTCACGGCGCAGCGTTTGAATTCACTCTACCGATGGGCACACCTCCGGCTTTGCTGGAGTAGCGGTTGTTTTGCATATGGATCATGCTCGGTGGGCAAGGTTTTTTTGCTACCCGATGTACTCATAACCAGCAAAATTAAAAAACAACAATAAGCATCACCAGTAGGGGCGCCTATGTCAGATATTCCTATTACCGTTGTTATTATTGAAGATGAAAAACCGATTCGGCATTTTTTGTCGGCGTCGCTGATCGATGCAGGCATGCAGGTATTTGATGCAGAAACGGGTAAAAAAGGTCTGATCGAAGTGGCCACCCGTAAGCCGGATCTAGTTATTTTAGATTTGGGCCTGCCCGATATGGATGGTGTGGTGGTGATTACCCAGCTGCGGGAATGGTGCGAGTTGCCGATACTGGTGCTGTCGGCCAGAACGCAAGAGGCGGAAAAAGTGCGTGCGCTAGATGCGGGCGCGGATGATTTCTTGACCAAGCCCTTTGGCGTGCCTGAATGTCTAGCGCGTATCCGCGTGCTGCTGCGCCGCCATGCCCGTGGGCAGAATGTGCAGCAGGTGCAGGAATTTGGTCAGGTCAGAATTGATCTGGTTAATCGTCAGGTTTATAGAAGCGATGCCCCTGTTCACTTGACACCTATCGAGTATAGGCTGTTAACCACCTTGCTTAGATTTCAAGGCAAAGTGCTCACACACCGTGAATTGCTCAAAGCCGTATGGGGGCCATCGCACTCAGAAAGCAGTCAATATTTACGTGTTTATATGGGGCATTTGCGGCAAAAATTAGAAGTAGACCCCGCCTTGCCACAACATATCATCACTGAAACTGGTGTGGGCTATCGCTTGATGAGTTAGAAAGGTTTTTGTAGGTAGTTATAGGCAGTGTGGCTAAAGCTGTTAAGTGCAATAATTACTGCCTGCGAAATCTGCAAGAAAATTACTTTCAATTATTTTGGATTAAATTGTGTTTAGCTCTTCCTTACGTGGCAAGTGTTCTGCCTGTGCTCCGATGTTTGTTTTGCTTGAATACGAAATGTTCTTGTTTGATAACCGTATTGATTTTGTCTGGGAGCGTCTTGGCAGCGCGCAGGGTGATTTTATTGTTCAGTTTGAAAATAGCTCACTGAGAGATGCCTTGGATTGGCTGGTTCGGCAAGGCGCTACGGATGAAGCCCAAATTAAGCTCGCGCTTGAGGTACTACTGGATGAAACTACGCCAGAAAATGCCCTCTATCTTGAGAAGTTCTTAAGCCTTAATCCGGCACTGATCGGCAAAAAAATTCAGCAATTAATGTTAGATCTTTTGATAAAGCATCAATTTTTGAATGATGAAAACGCGGCGCTGGCTAAGCCACATTTAGCGCAGGTAGGTGCGCTTTTGCATGAGCATTATTTGCTGCGAGAAGTGCTGGATTGGCTAGTCGCCGAGGGATATTCCAGCGCCTCCCAAGTGCAAAATGCGATTGATACCTTGCTGGCAGAGCATGCTTTTGATAAAGATACATTATTGCGAATGCGCCCAATTAGCCCTGAGCGCATTAATCCGTCTTTGCACCCATTGCTCACTCGGCAATATCTTCAGCAGCTGCAAGTGCTGGGTTTCTTAGCCCATATACAGTATCAAAATCTGCAAGCCCGTGTTGATACCGGCGCATTACCAGAGTATGACGATGCATCCATCAATGGCCTGCTAGATTGCCTCATCGCCAGCCATTACATTCCGCAGCAAGAGGCGGAGCAAAGAAAAACCTATTTGTTTAGTGGGCAAGTTGAAACAAGTCTGTTAACAGAATCTTTTATTTATGCGCTACAAGCGCTGGATTTTGATCGCACGACCTCGATGTTTCTGCTGTGTCAGGAGCAAAATAAGGCGTTGAATAAAAAATTTGTTTGGTGGTGCTGCGCCGTATTGGTTCTTTGTATCGCGAGTGTGATTGGATTTATGCAGCTACCTGCCACTGAGCCGCTGCTTGCAACGACACCACTGTGTAATTCGAAAAACGTGGGCACCAATGTCTCTATGACACTGTATCAAATGGAGGCCAAGAATAATATTTACCGCCCCTCTGTAGATAAGGAGCAGCAAAGGTCTGATATTCATCCCGCCAAAGAGATTGGATACGATAGTTTGAGCAAATCTCGTGCCTGTCGTGTTGTTTTTAAGAGTAAAGGGGAAAAAATAGTCATTGCTTATTTGATAGAGCCAGACAAAGATAACGCCGAATTATTTAGCCTTAAGTTCAAGCCCCTTGATTATCTGAATGTTCGTTTTGGGCCGAATGCGCTTGACCCAGCGCTGAGCGGGCCTTTGAGTAGTGACGTCTTAGATCAGGCGGTGCGGGATGGCTTGAAGTCTATTGATGCTGTAATGAATGATAAATGGGCTATGGGCTTGAAAAATAAAAAATCGCGGCTTGATGACTTATGGGGCGTTTTGCCGGATGGAAAATGTACCTCATCTGCAAAAGAGCAGCTAAGGTGTCCTATTTTGATTGATTACACCGATTCGTATCTGGCTGCTTTGGGCGTCTCGGCTGAGATGCAGTTTAAAGCAACCATCGATTTGAAACAGGTGGGGGATAAGTGGGTGGTGGGGGATGATTTCTTAACGCAGTTTATGACGGCTTTGGCGCTTGCCCGGGTTAAAAATGTGGTGAGTAAAGGTACTTAAGTTAAAACCGGGGGAGCTTGCCCCTCTCTGTTTTGAGCTAGGACTGGCGTTTTGCTTTATTGAGCAAACTATCCAGTACCCGCGCAAAATTTTGCCTGTCTGCAGTGCTCATGGCGCTTGGGCCGCCGGTATCGATGCCGCTGGCGCGTAAGGTATCCATAAAGTCACGCATATTCAGGCGCTCGCCGATATTCTCTTTACTTAAACGCTCACCGCGTGAATCCAACACTAAGCCCCCTTTGGCAATCACATCAGAGGCTAAAGGAATATCCGAGGTGATAATCAAATCACCCGCTGTGCATCGCTCCACAATGCGGCGATCCGCCACATCAAAGCCTTGTTCCACCACCAGTGATTTTAAAAAAGGTGAGGCGGGTGTTTGAATATACTGGTTGGCAACAAAAGTGCAGATCACTTCGCAGCGCACCGCAGCGCGAAATAAAATCTCTTTAATCACCTTGGGGCAGGCATCGGCATCGACCCAGATTTGCATGATATAAACCTATTACTGATGTTAAAAAAAATGGTGTTTACCCACAAAAAACATCAAAGAAGCCGTTGAAAGCAATTTACGATGCGCTTGGTATTTCAATTGAATTGTTCGCATCATTTTGGTGTATTTTGTAGCGGATGTTTTTTGCAGATTATAGCGCGTATGCTGGCAGGCAAAATAGTTGCTGCTCACCTGCTGGTGCGTTTAAAACCTTCCTCATCTTTTTTTACTGTGTAAATGACCTCTAATAACGATCTCTATCAGGCGATAGAAAGCGCAGAAATTGCGCTTAAACGCCAAAAATTAAAACAGGCCAAATTACTGCCACTGGCTTTATTGCTGTTTTTTGCTGTGGTATTTGTGATTGCCACGATATACAAATCGCGCTATCCGTCGCTGGCTTATCTTTGCGCATTTGCTGAGGCCGCGATGGTGGGCGCGCTGGCGGATTGGTTTGCGGTGGTGGCATTGTTTCGTAGGCCGCTTGGCTTGCCGATTCCGCATACGGCTATTGTACCCAGAAATAAAATGCGTATTGCCGATAGCCTTGGTAGTTTTATTCAGAGTAATTTTTTATCGCCCGAGCGCATCGTTGGCAAACTCCGCGAATTTAATCCTGCCTTAAAAATAGCCGCTTGGTTAAATCAAAAAGAAAACGTGCGCCACGCGGCTAATCTATTAGTGAGAATGCTTTCCTATAGCCTAAATACGCTCCATGACGGGCGCTTATTGGTATTTTTAAAAAGCAATATGCTCGCAGAATTACAGCGTATTGATATCAGCAAATTCAGCGGTCATGTTTTAGAATCTTTAACCCAGAATGGCCGCCATCATCATGTATTAAATGAGGTGTTGCATGAGCTGGATAAAATCCTAGGCCGAATTGAAACGCAGGAGACACTAGCAGAAGTGGCTGCGCATGAAATTTCATTTTTAAAATATATGGCGCTGGATAAAGTTGCTAGCAAATACCTCTCTGAAAAAATGCTGGCGGCGGTGCAAAAAGAATTGCGCGCCATGCAGGAAAACCCGCAGCATCATTTGCGCTTGCAATTTGATGGCTATATAGCGCAGTTTATTGAAAGGCTAAAACACGATGCAGAGTTTAAGCAAAGGGGAGACGTGATTAAAAATGAATTACTTTCTCATCCTGCGCTAGGTGAATATATTGAAACGCTGTGGAGGCAATTACTCACTTGGCTGCATAGCGATTTGCACCGAGTGGATTCCACTATTCGTGCCAATATCGTTACTTTGGCCGCAACACTGGGTAAAAAACTGCAGGAAAATGTGGAAATACAACAGTGGATTAACGCCCAGATAGAAAACGCCGCACCGCCGGTGATTGAAGAATACCGCGAAACAATCGGCGTATTTATTAGTGATCAAGTGAAAACTTGGGACGAGCAATATATGGTGGAGCGCATCGAATTAAATATCGGTACCGATCTGCAATTTATTCGCGTGAGCGGGACTTTGGTGGGGGGCTTGGTGGGGCTGATTATTTATGTGGCGGCGGGGTATTTGGTTTAATAGGCTAGGCATAAACAATAAGGCGGAATAGCCTGCGCCTTATTGTTTAATTGTAGTTGTATTACTGAGGACTTTGTTCGTTTTGAATTAAGTCTTCATAGAAAAGGGAAATAGTGGTTTGGATATAAGGCAGAAACCATAAAAACCCAATGCCGCAAGTTATGATTGAAAGTAAAAACCAACCTAAAAATCGAAAGTGAAGATAGCATAGCTTCCAGCGGTTGCCATACATCAACGCTTTACTACGATTAAGCGTTGCCATAATGTCTAATTCTGGCTGATCACGGCGCACATAAAACACCAGAGCATAGGAATAAGCGGCCATTATTCCAGGAATAATCAACAATATCATCCAAAGGATAATCAGCAATAGGGTAAGCAGGTAGGTGAGGAGTGATGGAATAAACTCTGTAAAACCTTTGGCCAATAAATTGGTATCGACTTTTTGCTCACGAATAATCGCTAAATAAAAATAAGTAAAGCCTAGGGCAACAGGGCCTGAAACCAGAAGGCTTAAAGCGGCGGGGATGACTCCAGGCTGATTGAGTATTGCAAAGACAATGATGTACACAAGGCTGACTAAAACCGGCGTGGTCCATTTGCCACGTAAAATATCCCGTGCTTGGGTCATAAGGTCTTGGTTACTGATGTTGCTAACGGCAATCATTTGCGTGTCCTTTTTTGATGGCTTTTTGTAACCAATCGCTGTGATTTTTGGTAAGAAAAGAACAAGCGTATCATAGTGATAAAACCGAGTTCAGACCACGATTAATTTCGTTTTTATTTTGATTTATTATTTGTTTCTAACTGTGGTATGCCCCGTCTTTCTTACGTTTCTTTGCTAGGTATTTCCAATGAAAACCACAAATGTGCTATTCGTTGAGTTGTAGTCACTTGGTGCCGAGGAGTTTGAATACCCCAACAGCTGGCTGCACATCTGCTCGATTGAAAAAACTAGGCCGTTAATCAAGTGGATGTAAAGCGTGCTGCTCATCTCAAATCTTGGCCCGCAGGCTTGGCGATTATGCGAATTTAAAAGAGGCTGATATGTGTAAAATCTTAATGAAAATACCGAAATGCAATAATGGATCAAACCCCAGTGCGAACGCGCACCCCACTCATTATTGAAAAATACTGCGAAACAATCGGTATCTTTATCTCCGACCAAGTTAAAACATGGGACGAGCAATATATGGTGGAGCGCATCGAATTAAATATCGGCACTGATCTGCAATTTATTCGCGTGAGCGGGACTTTGGTGGGCGGATTAGTGGGCTTGATTATTTATGTGGTGGCGGGGTATTTGGGGTAGGCAATAGATGTAGATGTGTAAGTTTTTATGTTGATTGTTTTTAATTAAGTTACAATTTTCTTTCGTAAAAGTTTTGGTGCACTGTGCTTGGAAAATAAAGTGGTGCGCTGCCCGCCAGATGATGCCCAAATCAGTATGAAGTCGCCATGTGCTTGGATATAAGTAGGAAAGGTGTCGGAGGGGCTGCTTATAAACACAGGTAAACCAAATATGCACCTGGATAGGTGTTTGTTTTACATCAGGAGTCGCGATCACAAATGATACAGCCCCAAGAGTCGCGAGAAGTCGCCGGCCTCCTAAAGTTCTTCGCCAAGCAGGAATATCTTGAAGACTTCCTTCGTGGGAAGCTGTACTGCAATACTCCACAGCATTACCGTGACTCTTACAGCGATGGAGTCTCTGACGATTTCGACGCCTGTGTTGCCTACTTCAATCCTAATAAACGAAGTCATCTTCCTCCAATAGCCCAAATTGACGGCAAGCTGTTGGATCTCTCTGAAGTCGAGTCGCTGATGGTCTTCACAGAGGACGATATGCATGACGCGCATCTGCAATGTTGGTGCGCGTTGGAGAAATGTGCGCCAACACCTGAGAACCTCAACTTACTAAGTAGAGACCTTTCCCGGCTTCAACAAGAATCGGGCGGGCTGTACGTCTTCTTGCCTAGTCGCAACATCGAAGCGTATCGCCAACAAGTTGAGAGTCATTGCTCAGAAGGTTTCATTAGTAATTTTGTTCAATACACCGAGGATTGGACGAGGCGTGGAATGTTTGGAAAGCGGGTTCGTTATGCCTATCAACGCGAATATCGGTTCGCCTTTGGACGCCTACCAAAGGGTCACGTTGCTCATCGCGTCATTGAGGTGGGTGACCTCTCTGAACTTGTTGAAGTCTGCCCACCCCTAGTCCCTTTAATTCAAGCCTTGTTTTTCCTCGTGTAACTCTGTGTCCTTCGTGGTTCAAGATCTGGGTTTCCGTTGAGGATTAAAATAACTAGGGACAGACCATGGTTTTTCCCAAAAAACCAGTATTAAATGCCTGATCTCTACCTTCAAATGCCATTGAAAATGGGGGGTCGCGAATGGCGAATAGAGAGGGGAGAAACAACATATGGCGGCCATCTAGCCGCCATTGTTTTATGCCGCAGGTATGGCGTTTAATTTAATGCCTAGCCCATGCAAGAGTTTCATAATTGTTTCGTAACGAGGCTTGCTGTCCGGTGCAAGTGCTTTGTATAAGCTTTCTCTACCTAATCCAGAATCTTTAGCGAGTTGCGTCATGCCACGGGCGCGAGCCACGTCTTTGATGGCAAGTAAAAAAACATCGCTGGATCAGGGGCTGCAAGTGCTTCAGATAAATAAGCACTGATGGTTTTTTCATCGTCAAGATGATCTGCCACATCAAAGGGGGTAAAGGTAGTCATGATTTATTCCTCAAGGCTTGCGGCCATAAACTTAGCACGCTCAATGTCGCGTGATTGTGCAGATTTATCACCACCTAGTAGCAATAAATAAATCACTGCACCACGCCGGGTAAAGTAAACACGGAAGCCCGGGCCATCATCGATCTTCATTTCGGATACCCCGCCACCAACTGACTCACCGTCGCCATTGTGCCATTCGTGGCGCGGCGTATGCGTTGCAATATTTTGGCTTTGCCCAATTTGTCTTTTACAGAGGCCAGCCAAGTATTGAATTCATCAGAGCTGTTGGAATGTTTCATTGATTGGGTGTATTCGATTGGATACGGAACGGCAAGCTAAGTGGATCGATGGATGTCGTAAATACGCAAGCCGAATGCTCGAATGATAAGCCGCTTGTGACTCAACGGCGCAATGCCTGCGGCGATTGCGCCCTAAGTTTATTCCACCGATTAATCAGCCACCTTCAAAACCTCATAACACGCGCCCATGGTGTGGTAGTCGGTTTTACCGGCTGGTGATTTATGGGCGTCTATTTTTTTATTATCGGGGCTGAGCACGCGGTACCACGCGCCGTGTTGGTGGTCTACGAAGTGCGCCCAGCTGTAGGCCCAGATTTTGTCGTAGGCTTGCCAGTATTTTTCATCCCCTGTGCGGTCTGCCAGCAGGGCGGCGGCTGCGAGGGATTCGGCTTGCACCCAGAAGTATTTATCCTCATCGTATGGCTCGCCGTCCAAGTCGTAGCCGTAGATCAGCCCACCGTGTGCTTCGTCCCAGCCGGATGACATGGCGGTCTCAAACAACGCTCGGGCGCGCTCTAGGTGCCAAGGCTGTGGGGCGTGGCGGTCTAAAATGAGTAGCAGTTTGGCCCACTCGGTTTGGTGGCCGGTTTGGATGCCCCAAGGGCGGAAAATGTTGGTCTTGTTGCCCTTGTTGTATTGCAAATTGGGCGTCCAATCAGTGCGGAAATGCTCCCAGATTGCCCCGTCGGTTAAGGCCGCTTGGCGCTGGGTAAAGTTGGCGGCCAGTAGTTTGGCCCGCTCTAAGTAGCGCGCTTCGCCGGTGGCTTCAAAGGCGGCCAGCATGGCTTCGCAGCCGTGCATATTGTCGTTTTGGCCGCGATAATCATCCAGCACCCAATCACTACTGGCTTCGCTGGCATAAACGCCGTATTCGGGTAGCCAGAAATGCTGCTCCATGGTGGCGAAAGTCTCGCTAAGCCATGCGTTTGCTTCATCCATGCCACATTGAATGGCGCAGCTGTAAGCCAGCATTACAAAAGCTAGGCCATAACAATGGTTGGTGGCGTCCAGAATTTCGCCGTTTTTAACTTCCCATGCGTAGCCGCCAGTTACTGGGTTGAGGTGCGCTTTGCGGATGAAATCTATGCCGTGCCTGACGCGTGCTTGATATTGGGCGTCACCGAACTGCAGCCACGCCATTGCATTATTAAAAACAAAGCGAGTGGATGAAACCAGATGGCGCGTTTCACTATCGTAAACCGTGCCGTCATCCCTATAAAAATGATAAAAGCCCCCATTAGTATCGACCGAGATTGGGTCATAAAAGGCCATGGTATGGCGGATGTGCTTTAGTAAGAATTCTCGTGTACGGAACATGACTCAATCCTTCTTTAGTAATAAATGGGGGCGGTTTTCTGCCAGCTTGCTGATCAGCTCACCCAATAGGGTGTTGGCCCATGCAAACCAGCTGCGGGTAAAGCGGGCGGGCTGGTCTGCCGCAAAAAATTCGTGCATTAGCCATGTGTTGGCGTGGCTGGTTTTTAGCATCTGCAGGCAGTGGTGGATTTCATCGTCTGATCGCTAGCAGCCTGTCGGACTTAGACGGTCGAAGCGAAAAATCGCATGATCGAGACCAGATTTTGCCGGATTTGCAGCGCCAATAACGAGCTATTGGTCAAAAATCTGGTGAAATATAGGCCGATCAGGTGATTTTGCAGCTGATTGATGTTAAGTCCGACAGGCTGCTAGATAGGGGAGTGATAACAGGCTGGGGATATTGGCGTCGTCCATCAGCAGTACACTGCCATAGCCGTCTACCTCAAAGGCATAGACTACGCCATGTTTAGGGTGCTGAACAATGGCACATTGTTGCAGGGCCACGGCCACTTCATCGGCGAGCGCTTCATTGGCTGGCAAAGGCGCTATCGCCAAATAGCGCGCTGAGCATATCAGAGAGCTGGCGTAGGCTAACAACAGCAAAAAATTAGATGGCACCAGAAAAGGAAAAACGGTGGCGTCGTCTGATGGCCTAAACATCGATGCAATCAGCCCCACTGGTTTGGTTGAATTGCCCCAGCCATCACAAGGTAGGGTATTGGCCTGCTAACTGCCGCTGCGGGTAAAAGAGTAGGGGCTATCAGGTAGATTGTTTACAGTTTTAAACACCACCGTGGTATCGAGTGTATTGGGGTAACACTGGCTAAATAGTTTTTGTAAATCAAGATCGCTGATCTGGCTGCTGCTTTTCTGAATATGGACGGCAACGGCGGGGCTATTGAATTTTTGTGCTAGCAAGGTAAGCCTCGGGTAAAGAGGCGGAGTTAAGGCGGAGTAATAAACTTAAATCGAGGAATAAAATAGCAGGGCGCAGCGAGCCGCGCCCCTAAGATATTAAGACGTGGCTTAATGCGTACCCGCTAGATGATGGCTGACTTTGTGTTTACGTAAGCGTGCTGTGACTTTCCCTTCTGCATCTGTGGCAAATAAGACAGCTCGCTGGCTGGCCAACGTTAGCGAATACACCATATTGTTGGCTTTATCACTAAAGCTGATGGCCTCTTCCTGCCCTGATTCATTCACCAAAATCCACAAAGCGCCTTGCTCAAAGCTGAGCTTTTGTGCAAACACGCCTGGTTGCTCGCCAGATAGCCAGTGAAACGGTGCGCTGATACCGGCCCAGTCCATCGCGGCTTGATAAAGTGCTAGTAAGGGCTCGGTGCGCTCGTTCATTTCTAAGGGTAGCGGGCACCAGAGCAGATTGCCGCTGGTTTGCAATTGTGTGCTGGCGTTGCCTTTGCAAAGTTTGGCTATTTTGTTACCACCAAAACTGGCGCGGTATTTTTGGCTACCGATATGAAGCACTTCTTCGCGCTGCAAATTGCAGGTCGCGGATTCGCTTAATAGCGGTGAGCAGCGCTGCCAGTAGGCGTCTAAATCGCAGGGGCCGGTGAGTAGGATGGGCGTTTTGCATTGCTGTATCCAGTCTCGTGCGGCTTGTGATAGGGCGTGTGGGCTGGGGATGATGATGAGCTTGGCGGGGGCGTGGTCTAGATCGCTGAGTTTATATTCGCTGATGGCGCGTACCGGCATTTTTAGCTCGTATTGCATCACCCGCACCAAGCGTTGCGTGGCTTCTAGCGCAAAGCGGCGGTTGCCGTAATCGTTGCTAAAGGGGTAAATTACCGCGATGTCTTCAAGCTGACGATTTTTCATAAGCGGAGCAAGGGTTTTAAAGAAGCTGCCGTAATCTTCACTGATCATGGCTTCTGGTTTACGCGTGCCATCGGCGCGGCATGCGCCGATATGCGATTCGTTGATGTTATCCATGTGGTAGTTGATATTCCACAGCCACTGCACCGCCCCTGCTCCGCCATTGATAAAGGCGTAAGCATATTTGCGCTCTAGCATATAGGCCAGTTCGGTTTCGCTGCGCTTACTGCGCCCATTGGGGCTTTCGATATGCATGATGCCGGTTTCTTGCACCAGGCTTGGTTTGTTGGGCGTTTTGCTGAAAATACTATCCCATGCTAAATCGTCGTTTAGCCACCAGCTATGCACATTGGTGTAATCCACTTCGTCAGCAAAAAACATAGGGGAAGGACGCTGCATGCCCAGTGCCTCGTCTTGCCCCACGGTAACCAGCCGCTGTGGTGCAATAGCGCTGAGCGTGCTGCGTAAATCGTTTACCCAACGTTTGTGCATGGCCTGAGTAAATAAGGTGTAATCCAGCCAGATGCCGTGTTGCTTGGGTGAAATCTCGGTGGGATTAAATGCCACTTCCTGCGCGTTTGGCGGGAGTACAGTATGCCAGTCGGGTAGCGAAGTAGGGCTTTGCCCCCAGCGCTGTTGCCAGATGTTGATGTCGCTATGTTGTTGTTGCAACCAGTTCCTAAAGGCGGCAATTTCAACGGGATCTTGCACGCTGCGCGGCCCAAGAAAAATCTGCTCTGGGTTAAACATCGAAGGTTCGTTGATTAAATCCCAATGCACATAGCTGGTGTTTTTATGGCGGCTAACAATGGCGCTGATAAAGCGTTTTTGCGCGGCAATGGCGCGTGGGTCCAGATAGGGGTTATGGCCTTCCCATGTCTCTGGGGTAAAAGTAAAAAAGGTAAAGCAGGTTTCTAGATTGTGGCGCTTGGCGCAATGCAAGAATGCATCAATGGCACGTAAGGCGGCTTCTTGGGCGTGCCCGTCAGCAAACATAATCTGCCGCCAAGCCGTCCAGATGCCCGTGCGAATATAGTTAATGCCCATGCGGGCAAATTCGGCCATGTCCTCATCCCAAGCTGCGGGGTTGGGTAGCTGCAAAAACTTGCGATGCACATCGCTGGCCATGTAAGTCATGCCGACAATCGGTACGGGTTTGCCGCCACGGGTAAAGTAATCGCGTCCAGCAGAAAGTGGCTGGCCTTCTTCAAGCAGGCGGTGATCGCGCCCCCAAAAGCCTTGGCGCATTTCGCGTACTTCACCAAACGCTGAAATCGCCTTGCAATGGATGGCGTAATAGCCATGCAAAATCACCGTCGGCAGGGTACTGCGGTGAAAGACCGGCCCGTTGATATGAGTCGTTAGCGCCAGTGTTTCTTGCAGTATGACTTTGCCTGCGTAGCGCGTAGTAATCTCTATTTGCCATTGACAGCAGGCATTGGGGCGCAGCGCTTCAAGCTGCAAGCTGTATGTAGGCACTTCGCTAGGGTAGTAGCAGGCAAAGTCTGGCTTGATCCAGATCTCGGTTGTGCCTTTGGCACAAGATTTGGCCCAATCGAGCAGCGCTTCACCACCGCCTTGCTCCCAAAATAAGGCGCTGCTGTCGATATTGGCAAATAGCCAGCGGCTGCCTGCAAATATGCCGCGATGATTTTCGATTAAGACCACTGGGGCAGCAATAGCGCGCCCAGCAGTATCATTGGCGGTAATTAATGGATAAATACGGGCATCCATCGGCCCGCTAGAGCTAGATTCTTTAGGGCAGTCTTTATGCTTGGTCGGCATTAATACAAAGCCGCAGGTGCTGGCTTGGGCTTGGAAAAGATGGGTTTTATCGGCAAGGAGCGGGTATTCAGTGCCGGCTTCAATGCTTTGTGCATCGCTATTATCAATAGCAAGCATTTCATGGATGTTTAAATCTTTAAACAAGGGGCAGGGCTGGGAGAAGGGCATATTGCCCAAGCTGACTAAATTACCGCCATTTTGTAAAAAATACAGCAATGCAGGCCAAGCATTACTGGGAAAAAAAGGGCCGTGGGTGTTAACGAAGCAGCTGCCGTGCGATGCGCTGCTTAGCGCATTAATCAAGGTATTGCTGTCTGCTAGCGTGCCGTATTCTTGCCAAAGAGCCAGGTCTTCTTGTTGAGGACGCTCGCCGTGGTAGGCTCGTTTTTCATCGTAAAAAAAAATGGCACTCATGCGTTTTCCTTCAGCAGGTTTTGTACTTTGGCAGGGGATGGGGCAAATGCACCTGAGTATTGGCAAGCGGCTACCGCACTGGCCGCAGCAAAGCGGGCATGCTCTTTTGAGCTGGCTTGCGGCTGTGTGAGTAAACTAGTCAGCCACTCACCCATACTGGCATCTCCAGCCCCCACAGTATCGATTACATTTACCTTGTTTGCGGGGGCAAATTGCTTTCTACCCTTTTCTATCAGTTGTAACCCCTCTGCGCCTTGTGTATACAGAATGCTGGCATGGCCCGCCCATATACATACTTGATTAAGTGCAATTTCAACGGGGGTATCGGGCATAAGGTGGAGGAGGTCTTCGTCAGATAGTTTTACGTAATCAGCCAGCCCTAGGGGCTGTTGGCAGGGCCGTTGGGGAGTTTGCATGGGAAATCCTGTGCTTTTTATGCATCCAGAGAGAATTGATGAGTAGGCCTAATATGTTTTAATTTCAATGGCGTATATATTGGTAGTGATTTAAAAAATATCAAAGGAAAACGAATGAAAACTGTATTTTTAATTACTTTGTTGTTAACGGGTGCAGTAAATGCAGAAATTTACAAATGGAAAGATGATGCGGGTGTCATGCATTATTCTGATCAGCCCCCTAAGGACAATAAAGCCGATATCGTAAAGACCAAAGATTTACCTGTGAATTCCATCGCTGGGGCACGTAAAGAGGCATCTGCCGCCAGTGGTGTGGCGATTAAAGCGAGCAGCCCCGCAGCTGCAAGCGTGCCGGTGGTCGCCAAGGGTGAAAAAGATGAAAAAGCTTGTAAAGAAGCCATGGCGCGATTAGGTTATTTACAAGGAACAAAAAAGTTTTCGAGTGTGAATGAAAAGGGCAAGCTTGAATTTATGGAGTCGGCACAAAGGAAATCTGAAACCAGTAGTGTTGAGGCCAGTATTAAGCGTTTTTGCCCCTAGCAGCCTGTCGGACTTAAGCGATCGTAGCGAGGGAAAGACCGGTTTGAGACAGATTTCGTGGGTTTTTGAGGCGAATAGCTGGCTATTGAACGAGAAAATGCGTGAAATATAGCCAAATCCGGCTTTTCCGTAGTAGATCAAGTCTTAAGTCCGACAGGCTGCTAGATAGTAAGCTCAGTATTCATTATTTTAAAACCGCCCATTTGAGGCGGTTTTTTTTGTCACTCGTGTCTAAAATTACAATTTTATGCCTTATTCTTTCTTTATTCTTTCTATATTATTTTTATTTTGTGTGAATCTAGAAAGTTTTAGGTTATATATTGCAAAAATCCTTTCGTCTAGCTATCTAGAAAGACAGTAGTCTTTTGTTGCTCAGCTTTCATGAATTTTCTTTTGACCGTTTGCGGCTGTTTTTTTGCAAAAGCATGGTTTTTGTCAGTTTTAAGTAATGCAAAGGAGAATGAATATGCATGAAAATACCAGCCAAACATCGATCAAAGATGTGATGCGCTTGCATGATATTGACGAAGTAGATCTTGAAGTGGTGCGTAAATATGGGGCCTTGGTGATGCCAAGGATGTCCGAGTACATTACTCATTTTTATGAATGGATGCGTGAGCTGCCAGAGTACCAAGCACTGATGGCTAACGATGAGGTTAAAAAACGCGCACAAAGTGCCCAGCTTAACTACTGGAAAACTTTTTTTTCTGCACACTTAGATGAAGCCTATCTTGAAGATCGCCGTCGCCTCGGTGAAACCCATGCGCGGATTGGCTTATCACTGCCTAGCTATTTTGCAGGAATGAATTATTCCTTTGTATTGTTTACTAAGAAATTGTATGACGGTGGTTTATTTAGTGAAGAGTACGGCAAGGCCGTGGCTGCCATTACAAAGTTATTGCATTTAGATACCACCATTGTAGTGGAAACGTATAGCAGATTAATTAATGAGCGCATTAATGATCAAAGCCGCGCATTAATGGAGATGTCCACGCCGGTCACGATGATTTGGCAGGATATTTTAATGCTGCCAGTGGTGGGGATTATTGATTCCAAACGGGCACAAGACATTATGGCGGCGATCTTGTTGAAAATTTCTGAAACCCGTGCCCGTGTTTTTATTATGGATATATCGGGAGTGGCGATTGTGGATTCTGGAGTGGCAAATCACTTAATTAAAATCACCAAAGCCACGCGCTTGATGGGCTGTACTAGCCTGATATCAGGGGTATCTCCTTCTATTGCGCAAACGATTGTGCATTTGGGAATTGATATTGAAGGGATGACCACACACGCCACGCTGCGTGATGCCCTAGAGCAAGCTTTTAAGAGTGTAGGGATCAGGATGAAGCGAATTGATGAGGCTTAGGGGGCGATAATGGATGAGCGTGAATCGGGGGGAGGCGTCGCTATTTCTGTGGTGGAAGATGCTTTACTTGCCTGCGTGCAGAGTGATTTGCGGCCCTCTACGATGATCGCGCTGCAAAGCAAATTATTGCAACAGGTCATTAAAGTAGCTGCGAAAGGGGTGATGGTTGATTTGTCCGAAGTAGACGCATTGGATGTGGATGGGTTTACAGCCTTAGTCGATTTAACGCAGATGCTAAAAATTATGGGGGCAAAAACTGTTTTTATCGGCTTTAGGCCAGGCGTGGTTGCCGGTTTAGCGGCGTTAGATAGTGATTTATCTGCGCTGCGTGGCTGTCAGACTATTCGACAAGCATTGGATTTACTACATGAAACCTAGCATGGAAATGGCCACGGTTTGGCGAAACATTCGCAACGACGCAGATGTGGCCATGCTGGTGGCCTACACTTTTACTTTGGCCAAGCGGTGCGGATTTTCACCCGTTGCCGTCACTGAAATTACGACGGGCACTTCAGAGTTGGCCACCAATATTGTGAAATACGCAGGAGAAGGCGTGATGTCTTTTTCTTGGGTGGTGATTAAAAATCATGAAGGCCTTGAGGTAATGGCTGAGGATAGGGGCCCAGGGATAAAAAACATAGAACTTGCTATGTCTGAGCATTACAGTACCAAAGGAACATTGGGGTTGGGTTTGCCTGGGACGCGTCGTTTGGCGGATGAATTTGAGATTAGCTCAGAGTCAGAAATGGGAACTCGTGTCTTGTTTCGTAAATGGAAAAACTAAGCCATGCACTTTGAATATGCACGTTGTTTGCGGCCTTGTTTTGGCGAAGTGGTGTGTGGTGATGGCACTTTTATCAAGCAAATGGAACATGGCGTGCTGGTCGGTATTTTGGATGTGCTGGGCCATGGGCCAGAGGCGCACGAGCTGGCTAGATTGTGTGAGCAGTGGCTAGAAGAAAACAGCAGTGAAGATATTGAGCTGATGCTTAAATCCTTGCATGAGCATATTCGTGGATCACGCGGAACGGCCATTACGATGGCTTTTTTAGGTAATGATGGTAATGCTAAATGCGTAACTATAGGCAATACGGTGATGCGTAAATTAGGCAAGGATTGCTATACCTTTCCTGCGCAGGCGGGCACTTTAGGCATTATTTTACGCAGTATGCGCATCGAGACGTTTAGCTTTAGAAGTGACGATGTGTTTGTTTTGGCGACGGATGGTATACAGGAACATATTGCTGCGGATGATATTTTGCTAGAGCGCAGAAATACCTTGAACCAGATGGTTGCAAATTTGCTAAGCCGTTTCGGTAAGCTTTATGACGATGCCACTTGTCTGGCGATAAAGTGCACATTATGACTGAACTTGGCGTATTGGATCTGCGATCCGAAGAAAGTGTTTATATTGCCCGCGATAAACTGCGCCGCGCTTTAGCCTGCCTTAATCTTAATCGAATGCGCAGTGATTTCCTTTTAACGGGGTTTTACTCCCTGTGCCAACTGGTGCGTCAATCAACCGTCACCCATTTCTTGTCGTTAAGCATGGAAAGCGAGTCGCTGTGCTTTATAGTGCAGTCAGAAAGGGGCTTGGTCACACATTCGCTTGCTGCGTTTTTTGATGTGCAGCAAAATATATCGGCTGGTAAGGTATTGTTGGTGTTTAAAATTGGTCATCAAGATCTTGATGCTATTTTGCAGGTTAAAAACATCATTAGTGAGCAAACGCGTGATGAGCTGATGTCAGTGTTGACGATAAGCAATGCCGAGTTGGCCTCGCATAAACAGGGGCTAGAGCAAGAAGTGGATCGCCGTTCAATGGCCTTGCAACAAAGTGAAATGCAATCAAAAGCGGTTATTGAGGGCGCGCCGATTGCGGTTATCTTATTAGATAAAGATTGCTGTGTGACGGATTGGAATCGTGCTGCCGAGTTAACTTTTGGGTTTTCTCCTTCAGAAGTCATCGGTTTAAAGTTACAAAGTTTGATTCATATTGAAGGCGATGGTGATTTACCTTTGGTATTAGAACGTGGTTTGAGCGAAGCCACGTCACGCATTACCACTGCACGTTTTTGGGAATTACTGGCCAGAAATCGCTCAGGCAGTTTATTGCCCATTGAAGTCGGCATGACGGTATTAAATATGGATGGGCAGTATAGTGGTACTTTATTTGCCCGCGACATTAGTCAGCGTAAAATAGTAGAGCAAGAATTACAATTAGCTAAATCTAAAGCAGAAGAAGCCGCATTGGTTAAATCAAATTTTTTGGCCAATATGAGTCACGAGATTCGTACGCCTATGAATGCGGTAATTGGTTTATCTCATTTGGCATTAAAAGCTGAAATGTCGGCTAAGCAGCGTGATTATCTATCTAAAATCCACCATGCAGGAACATCACTACTGGGGATTATTAATGATATTTTGGATTTCTCTAAAATTGAAGCAGGCAAACTTAATATTGAGCTCGCGCCCTTTGATTTGGAAACAGTATTAAATAATGTATGTACCGTAACCACGCAAAAAGTATTTGAAAAAGGTCTAGAGTTTGTGATTCATCACCCAGTGGATATTCCGCCTTTTTTATTGGGGGACTCGCTGAGGCTGAGCCAAATTATGATTAATTTGGTTAATAATGCAGTTAAATTTACTGAATCTGGTGAGGTAGAAATTACCATTCAATGTATTGAAAAAAACCAAGAACACACGCAATTAGAATTTAGAGTCAGAGATACCGGTATTGGGATGACTCAAGAGCAATTGGGTAAATTGTTTATGCCGTTTACTCAAGCAGATAGCAGCACTACGCGCAAATTTGGTGGTACAGGTCTGGGCCTTTCAATTAGCAAAAGGCTGGTTGAGTTAATGGGCGGGCGGATTTGGGCTGAAAGCGAAAGTGGTGTAGGTAGCCAGTTTGTTTTTACGGCTTGGTTTGGTGTTGAGCATAAAGAAATTAGAAAACGTGCGATTCCCGCTGAAATTAATAATATGCGTGTGTTGGTCGTCGATGATCATGAACACGCACGTTTAGCTATTATTGAAGTATTAAAACGTTTTTCTGTAAGAATTGAGCATGTGGGCTCTGGGCAGGGCGCTGTGGAGCTGTGTGTGGCGGCCAATCAAAGGGAGGATCCATTTGGTTTGGTTTTGCTTGATTGGCAAATGCCGATGATGGATGGCGCACAAGCGGCGCAAAAAATTCAAGAAGCGCTACATGAACGTGCTCCTAATTTAGTGATTGTGACGGCGTTTGATCGTGAAGAGATTTATATTCAGGCGCAAGCGCTGAATATCAGTGCCATTTTAACGAAGCCCGTCAATGCCTCGGCTTTGACGGATTGTTTGGTTTCTATTTATGCCCATGATGATGTGGCAGATACCCGCTCTGCGCCTAAAGATGAAGTCGAGTTAGGCTTAAATGGTATGCGTGTATTGCTCACTGAAGATAACCCGATTAACCAACAAATTGCCACGGAATTGCTCGCCACGGTGGGGGTGGATGTGGTGGTGGCGAATCACGGTAAAGAGGCTTTAGATAAACTGGGGCTACATGGTGCCCACTATTTTGATGCCATTTTGATGGATATGCAGATGCCGGTTATGGATGGTTATGAAGCATCAAAACATATCCGTGCCGATGTGCGTTATAACCATATTCCACTCATTGCTATGACGGCCCACGCCATGGTGGAAGAACGGGCGCGTTGTTTGGATTTAGGAATGAATGACCACGTTTCTAAGCCAATTGATCCTATGCAGTTTTTTGAATGCTTGAAACATTGGCGTGCCACCAAGCCTAATGGTGCTAACAGCATAGAGGCGCCCATTCCTGTGCTTGCAGACGTGGTGGTAGAAGAGCGTGCCGTGCCAACTGCGGCTTCTATTGCCCCCCTTGCCGCGCCGGCTTCAGAATCTAGGCCTGCGCCAATAGAGCGCAAAGAGCTAGATGTAAAAGTAGGCTTAGGCTATGTACTCAATAATCCGTCCTTATATTTAAGGATGCTTAAGCAATTTTGTAGTAGTGAAACAGATTGCGTGAAAAGAATTCATCAGGCTTTAACGGCTAATGAGCTAGAGCCTGCATTGCGCTTTTCTCACACCTTAAAGGGCCTGAGTGCGACTCTAGGTGGAACCGCTGTTTCTGATATCGCTGGGCGAATTGAAAAAGTCATTTCCCATGGTGGTGGATTGGGCGAGGTAAAAGAAGATTTACTGATTTTAGATCAACACATCATTGTATTAATGGATGAGGTTAAAAACTATATCGATGGCGAAGATCCTTTTGCTAACGCGCCAGCGCCATCTTCAAAAGGAATGCCAAAGCAAGAGTTGCAGAATTTATTAAATTGGTTAGAGCGTTTGCTGCAAGATATGGATGCAGAAGCTTTAACGGTCATGGGGAAATACGGGGATTCAATGGCAGATGCATTTGATCCATCTGAATTTGCTGCATTTAGAATTGCTTTAGAGAAGTTTAATTTTAGTGATGCTTTGCCTATTCTTCAAAAAATGCAAAAAAGTTTAGCGGTATGATGAGTCTGCATCGGTGCTATTTATTATTTAATAATACTTATAGGGTTGTTTGACATACTTGCGCGCCACAAATATCTAAAATCCGCTAAAGATCTTTTCTCCCTTATATCGTTGTGCCTCCTTTTTTAGTGACTTTTCCTTCTAGTGCACGTTGACGGCGGATTTCCTTAGGATCGGCTAATAATGCGCGGTAAATTTCAACTCTATCTTGCGCTCTTAATACAGTATCAAGCTTGCAAGCTTTAGAAAAAATACCAATTTTGTTCACGCCAAGGTCGATTTCATGGAAGAAATCTAAAATCCCTGAAGCACGAATAGCTGCTTCGGCATTGCTACCTGCAGGTACTTGCACTGTCATTAGTTTTTGCACGGCGGGGGTGGCGTAGACCACTTCAACTTTGATTAACGCACTCATGCTTGCTTATCTGCCTGTTTGATAAATGCATCAACAAAGGTGCTGGTAATTTTATTAAAAACTGGGCCAATAATCATTTCTAAGCTGCGGCTAGAGAATTCATAATCCAGCTCGAATTCCACCTTGCAAGCGTCTTCCATTAGTGGGGTAAAGCGCCATACACCGTGCAGGGCTTTAAATGGCCCATCCACAAATTGCATATCAATATGATGCTTGGATTTAACGTCGCGGGTGCGGAAAAACGAGGTTACCTTTAAAAACTCAATTTTTACCGTGACATCTAAAATACTATCGCTGCGCTCATGCACTACAACGCCGCCGCACCAAGGTAAAAATTTTGGGTAATCCTCTACGCGATCAACCAAGTCAAACATGCGATCAGCGGAGTGGGTGACTAAAACTGTTTTATGAATAGACGGCATAACATTTTCTGCGCTTTACGAGGTGGCGTGTCATTTCGCCATTGAGAGTGCGAATAGCGTAAAATGCCGAGCTTCCAGCACGCCACATTAGATAGATAAAATGACTGAGCATCGTAACCTTGACCACGCCATGACGCAACTTGAAAACATCCGCATGCCGCCGCATTCGGTTGAGGCTGAGCAATCCGTATTGGGTGGTTTGATGCTGGATAACAGCTCTTTCGATAAAATTGCCGATACCCTGTTTGAGGCGGATTTTTACCGCGATGATCACCGGCGCATCTTTGCCGTGATCGCTAAGCTGGTTGAACTGGGCCGCCCGGCCGATGTGATTACCGTGGCCGAAGCGCTGGATACCCACGAGGAATTATCCTACGTAGGCGGTTTGGCTTATTTGGGCTCCTTGGTACAAAACACCCCATCTGCAGCCAATATCCGTCGTTATGGCGAGATTGTCCGCGAAAAATCGGTGATGCGTCAGCTTGCATCTGTGGCTACCGATATCGCTGATGCGGCTTATAGCCCTAGCGGGCGTGAAGCGTCGGAGCTTTTAGATCAAGCTGAATCAGCCGTGTTTCAGATTGCCGAGCAGTCTTCACGCGGGCAAAAGGGTTTTATCGGCATGCCGCCGATTTTAAAAGAAATTGTTGAGCGGATTGATCATCTGTTTCAGCAGGATAATCCATCCGAAGTCACCGGCGTGGCAACAGGATTTTTAGATCTTGATCGCATGACTTCTGGCATGCAGGCGGGTGATTTAATTATTGTGGCGGGCCGCCCTTCCATGGGTAAAACGGCGTTTTCAGTGAATATTGCCGAGCACGTGGGGATTGAACTTAAGCTGCCAGTGGCGATTTTTTCTATGGAAATGGGCGCAACCCAGCTGGGGATGCGTATGGTTGGCTCGATCGGGCGGATTGATCTGCACAAGCTTAAAACCGGCCGTTTTGAAGATGAGGATTGGGTGCGCCTCACCCACGCCGTGGGCCGCATGAATGAAGCGCCGATTTTTATTGAAGAAACCGGCTCACTAACTGCCTTGGATATCCGCACCAAGGCGCGACGTTTAGCGCGGCAATGTGGTGGCCAGCTTGGGCTAATTGTGATCGATTATTTGCAACTGATGGCTGGGCGGGCAGGGGCAAAGGATCAAAACCGCGCGACTGAGCTGGGCGAAATTTCCCGTGGTTTGAAATCATTGGCTAAAGAGCTGAAAGTGCCGATTATTGCACTCTCACAGCTTTCCCGCTCGGTAGAACAGCGCACCGATAAGCGCCCAATGATGTCAGATTTGCGTGAATCCGGTGCGATTGAGCAGGATGCTGATTTGATCTTGTTTATGTACCGCGATGAATATTACAACCCAGATACCCAATTTAAAGGCCTTGCCGAATGTATTATCGGTAAGCACCGTAATGGCCCTGTGGGCAAGATTCCACTGGTATTTGTTGGCCAGCATTCGCGCTTTGAAAACGCGCTGGTCCGTCCAGATGGCTGGTCGAGTGATCTTGAGTAAAAGGTGAGCAGGGCTGGCAGAGATGCCAGCCCTTGTGGCACTAAAGCCAAAAAGACCTTTTTAGTGCCTTCGGCATGTTGATTTAGGTGCGGGCGTCCGGCTGGACCTTCCTTTCTTGCGTCGCCAAGAAACGAAGCCAAAGAAGGCGACCTCTAAAACACGAAAGCCCCTCGCTGCGGACAATCGGGGTGGCGTCAATTCAACTCGCTACGCTCAAACACGAATTAACGACGGCTCCACCGCGCTTGTTCCTCGCTCGGCGTGTTTTCAGGGGAGGGTAAAAGCCCCGTGTGCAGAGCGTAGTTGTTGTGTTTTTTCGTTGTTTGCGGATGAAAAAACAAAGTGGCTAGCACATATGGGGTTGCAGTCGCCCTACGCTGCTATACAACTATGCTGCCACGCCCCCGGTTCCAAATGCCTCAGCATGAATCCGCTCCGCACTCACCCCCATGGTTTGCAATGATTTGATCTGGGCTTGCATAAACGCTAGCGGCCCACAGATGTAGTAATCGGCGTCCGGTAAAATCGCTGAGTCGGCAATTTTAACCAAATCTACATAGCCAAGATGGTCGTGGCTTAGATCTGGGCAGGCCTCACCATAAAAAAACACTTTTTCTAGGTTAGATTGTTGAGTTGCCAGTTGATTTACTGCGTTTTTAAAAGCATGCACTTCGGCATTACGGCAGCCGTGGACAAAGCGCACGGCTCGATCGCTGCTAGTTTTAACGATATGTTTTAGCATGGATAGCATTGGGGTAATGCCCACACCACCGCTAATCAAGACTACGGGGGTTTTGCGGTCTTGATGCAGTACAAAATCACCCGCTGGCGGTGCTAAATCAATCACATCGCCAACATTCACCGTGTTGTGCAGTAGATTAGATACTTGGCCAATGATATTGCCGATTTGCTCACGTTTTACTGAAATTCGCAGGTAATCGTTGCCTGGCGCATCAGACAAACTATATTGGCGCGGCTGCATTAGATTCCATTCTGGCACAAACATTCTGACCGAAATATATTGCCCCGGCGCGTAGTCCGGCACGCTGCCGCCATCGGCTGGGCGTAAATAAAATGAAGTGATCTCGCTGCTTTCTACTTCTTTTTTTGCCACCACAAAGCCTCGCCAGCCGGTCCAGCCGCCTTGTTTAAACGCCGCTGCGGCGTATAGCTGCGCTTCTTCGGCGATGAGGACGTCCGCTAGCTGGCCGTAGGCGGCCGCCCAAGCGGTAATTAATTCATCGCTTGCGGCTTCACCTAGTACTTCACGAATAGAGGCAAGTAAGTGGTGGCCCACAATAGGGTAGTGCTCTGGGCGAATCCCAAGACTGATGTGTTTATTGGCAATGTGGGTGAGTACCGGTGCCAGCACGCTTGGATTATCAATATGCTCGGCGTAGGCCGCTACTGCCATCGCTAACGCTTGCTGCTGTGCCCCGGATTGCTGATGACCTTCGTTAAAAATTTGTTTTAGTTCGGGGTTGTACTGAAACATCCGTGCATAAAAATGAGTGGTTAAGGCAACGCCGTGTTGTTTGAGAATGGGCGCTGTGGCGTGAACTAAATCGCGGCTCTTGACGTTAAGCATTGGTGTATCTCTCGATCTATTTTTAAATGTGCATTTAATATACCAGTTTTTGGCGAGATTTGTATAGGGAGGAATCCACTTGCAAAAAATCGTGTGGGTTTGCTATGTGTTCATGTTGATTGAAATTTGACCCAGAGCTGGGCGTTGCTTTTTGATTGAGCAATGGTAGGTAACCCCGTCAGCCGCTGATGTCGGGCCATGATTTCATCATTAG
This sequence comes from Iodobacter fluviatilis, assembly GCF_004194535.1. Taxonomy (NCBI): domain Bacteria; kingdom Pseudomonadati; phylum Pseudomonadota; class Betaproteobacteria; order Neisseriales; family Chitinibacteraceae; genus Iodobacter; species Iodobacter fluviatilis. The sequence goes on from NZ_CP025781.1 coordinate 3,806,508, forward strand.
CCACCACCACGACTTGCGTGGGATACAAGTGCACACTCACACGCATTCACAAAGTACCAAGTAACGATTAAGTGAGACGGTGATTAAACAGGTACTGGAAACCCGAGCCAGATGCTCAACGTAACCATCAAACTGGGTTGGCATTAGCATCATTTCTAAACACTCTTGCTCCAACATCTCGGCAATGCTCAGGCTTTTGAATTCGGGATGCCTGAGCGCCCCCCATAAGGCGCGAAAACGCTCGGCCAGCCACGCATTCAACGCGTCAAAGCTGCTGAACTTGATACTTTGCGCCTCCAAGCAGATTAGCCGCCGACTATCTTGGATATTCTTTTCAACCACGCCTTTTTCCAAGACAGAGGCGACTATTTTGTTGGATCCACTATAACTCTTCTTTATTCCTCAGCGGATCAACATTGATGCCGCAGCCGCAATCATGATTGTTGCAGCTCCGCGAAACAAAATTTGTTGGGCGTGTTGACTTGATAATAGATGCCGTATG